>JANPFD010000140.1:0-31322 GCA_031423255.1 Myxococcales bacterium
CGCTGAAGGATGCATCGCACTGGGAAGAGGTGCGTGACCGTTACGCGGCGACGGCGGCGCGCATTGACGCCGCCCACCGGCGCTTCGGACAGCTCTGCGCGGACAAGTTGAAGCCCGACCTGCCGCACTTCGTGCCCCTGACCGAGGTGAGCGGTCGCGTCCGGCGTCTCTATCGACAGTGGGCGGACCGCCTGGGCCGCGATTTCGCCCGGTTCTGCCGCGAGCACGGCTTCTTGCCCCCTGCGGAACTGCAGCAGCGAACCCTGTTCGAACAGGTGGTTCATCCACTGGTGGGCCAGGGGACGGTGGCGCTGTTCCTGGTGGACGCCTTGCGGTTCGAGATGGCGGCGGAGCTGGCCGACGAGCTGCGGAAGGTCGACGGCCTGGTCGAGCTGACCGCGAGGTTCGCCGAGCTACCGACCATCACCTCGGTCGGGATGAACGCCCTGGCGCCGCTGGTGAAGGACGGAAGGATGACCCTGGCCGAGAAGAAGGGATTCGGCGGTTTCCGTGCCGGCGAATACGCCGTGAAGGCGCCGGCCCACCGGGCGCGAGCCATGGGCATGCGCAGCATGAACGAGACAGCGCACGTCCTGGACCTGGCCACCGTCTGCAGCGACACGGTCGCCACCTTGAAGAGACGCATCGGCGGCACGAAGCTGGTGCTGGTCCACTCCAGGGAGATCGACGACGCCGGCGAGGCGAATCTCGGGCTGGCCACGTTCGACCACGTCTTGCAGCAGCTGAAAGCGGCCTGGCACAACCTGCAATCGGCGGGTGTGCGCCAGTTCGTCATCACCTCGGACCACGGCTTCTTGCTCCAGGACGACACCACCGCCGAGGCGAAGTACGGCACGCGGCGGGATCCCTCGCGCCGCTTCGTGCTGGCGGACGAGGCGCGGGCCGAGATCGGGATGGTGAACGTGTCGCTGGCGTCCCTGGGTTACGACGATCCCGGCGGTCAGGCCGCTGCCGGGTATCTGCTGTTCCGGGAGGACACCGCTGTATTCGCCACACCGGTCACCGGAGCCACCTTCGTCCATGGCGGCAACTCCTTGCAGGAACGGGTGATCCCGGTGCTGCGGGTCGGGCCCAAGGCGGACCCGATTGATTTTGGCGCCTACGAGATCCGGGCCGAGCGTGGTGAGGAGGTGCTGGGGGTGAACCGCATCCGGGTCCGGGTCCAGCGCAAGAAGGAGCAAAGTGGCATGTTGCGCTTCGGCGACGCACCGCCGCTGACGGTCGCCTTCGAAGTGCCTGGCCGAGAGGACCTGCGCGTCGTCGTCAAGCAAGCGACCGGGGGCCCCGCCATCGGGAACCGGGTCGAGCTTCCGGTCGCCGATCAGGATGCAGAGATCTTCTTCTCCATCGAGGGCCGTCACGACGGGCGCGTGAACCTGCAGATCGTCGTGCCCGACGCCGGGCAGGTGATCCCGCCGCTGCGGGTCGACGGCCTGTTCGCGGTCAGTTACTCCGCAACCAGCTCCGGGGTGGCGCCGACAACCGTGTCCGTCGTCGAGAGCGCCGAGTGGGCGGCGGCCTTTGCCGATCCGGCACTGCGCCGGGTGTTCGTGCACCTGGGCGAACACGGCGCCATCACCGAAACGGAGATCACGCACATGCTGGGGACCTCGCGCGCCTTCCGGAAGTTCTCGTTGGATTTCGAGAAGCACGTCCGCCTCCTGCCGTTCCGGGTCCGCATCGACACCGGCGCCGGCGAGAAACGCTACCTTCGGGACGGAGACCGCTGATGGCCACCCTGTCGAGACGCGACGTCGAGCATGTCTTCGATCGTCTGAGATCCGGCGTCGTCCCCGAACGCGGCCTGGAGCCGATCGCCGTCGGCATCGAGCGCCAGCGCGGCGAGGTCCACCGGATGCTGGATCTGGCGAAGTCCGGCGAAGGGGTGTTCAAGTTCCTGCGCGGCGGTTACGGCTGCGGCAAGACGTTCCTGTCGCGCCTGGCGGTGCTGGACGCCCAGGAACGGGACTTCGCCACCAGCTTCGTCGTCGTCTCGGACAACGATCTGCACTTCCATCGCTTCGATGACGTCTACCGCAAGGTGATGCAGGAGCTGGGCACCTCGTCGTGTCCGCGCGGCGCGCTGGCCGACATCGTCGACCGCTGGATAGGGAAGATCGAGGCCCGGCTGGTGGAAGGAGGCGCGGACGACGGCGCCCCGGACTTCGACGCCCGGGTGGCCAAGGAGCTGGAGGCGGATCTGTCGTCGCGCACCGGGGGGCGCGTGCCCGAGGACATGGCGCGCGTGCTGCGGACGGTGTTCGCGCTGAAGCAGGAGGGGAAGGCGAACGAGGCCACGGCCCTGCTGTCGTGGCTGGCGGGGAGCGCCAACGTGGCGGCCGACGTGAAGAAGCGGGCGGGCATCAAGGGCGACATCTCCAGCCGCGACGCCTTCGACTACCTGCACGGCGTTCTGGAGATCGTGAAGGCGGCCGGGTACCAGGGTCTGGTGATCGTGATCGACGAGGCCGAAACGATCCTGCGCATGCGCCACGACGTGCGCGGCAAGTCCCTGAATGGCATCCGCCAGATCATCGACGGCGCCGACCGCTACCACGGTCTTCTGTGGGTGTTCACCGGGACGCCGAACTTCTTCGACGACAAGCGGGGTGTGATGGGGCTTCAGCCGCTGCACGATCGGATCAAGTTCCAGTCGCACGCGGGAATGGCGCCGCTGAAGCAACCCCAGCTCGAACTGAAGCCGTTCGATGCCAACCGGCTGCGCGAGGTGGCGCTGAAGCTGCGCGAGCTGTACCCGACCGAGCACCGCGCCCTGGTCGAGCAGAAGGTGTCACCCGCTTTCATCAACGGCCTCATCGACGAGACCAGCAAGGGCCTGGCCGGTGACGTCGGGGTGGTGCCGCGGCAGTTCCTGCGGACGCTGGTCGGCATCTTCGATCTGGTGGTCGAGCAACCCCAGTTCGATCCGGCCACGCACCTGAAGATCGAGCTGCGCGACCTGAACGAGGACGAGCGCCGGCGGGCCGCAAAGCTGCCGCCCTACGACCGCGAGCCGGAAGACGACAAGGGCTACCCTGAGCTGACCTTCTGACGTGACCACCTTCGCGCGGTTTCCGGCCCGGTTGCAGGAGGCGATCGTCTCGCGTCTCGGCTGGACCTCGCTGCGCCCGGTCCAGGAGCTGGCCGGGCAGGCGATCCTCGACGGCAAGAATGCGGTGGTGCTGGCGCCGACCGCCGGAGGGAAGACCGAGGCCTCGGTGTTCCCCGTGCTCGCCGGGCTGATGGAGCGACCGTCCGAGGGGGTGGGCGCGCTGTACATCGCCCCGATCAAGGCTCTGCTCAACAATCAGGAAGATCGCCTGGGCACCTACGCCGAGATGGTTGGTCTGCGCCGGTTCGTCTGGCACGGCGACAGCGCCGATGGCGACAAGCGCCGGTTCGTCAAGGACCCGGCCGACCTGCTGATGACCACGCCCGAGTCACTGGAGGTGATGTTGCTGTCGCCCCGGGTGCCAGTGGCGCGGCTGTTTCCGGACCTGCGGGTCGTCATCATCGATGAAATTCACGCGCTGGCGGGCACGGACCGGGGCGCCCACCTGATGTCGGTCCTTGAGCGAATCACCCGGTCGAGCCAGAACGATCTACAGCGCATCGGCCTCTCGGCGACGGTGGGAAACCCCGACGCCATCTTGAAGTGGCTCCAGGGGACTTCGTCCCGCGAGGGCATTGTCGTCACTCCCCCCAAGAACCCCTCGCAGCGGCAGGTCGTCGTTCACCAGCGGGACACCATTGCTGACATCGCCACGGACGCGGGCGCCGAAGCCAAGGGGAAGAAGAGCCTGTTCTTCTGCCAGAGCCGCGCGCTGAGTGAGTCGGTCGCCGAACGGATGAGGGGCGCAGGGGTGGACGTCTTCGTTCATCACAGCTCGGTGAGCCTGGAGGAGCGCCGCGAGGCCGAGGAGCGGTTTCACCACGGCACCAACGCGGCCATCGTCTGCACCTCCACCCTGGAGCTGGGCATCGACGTCGGCGATCTCGACCTTGTGTTCCAGGCGAACGCCCCCAGCACGGTGTCGTCGTTCTTGCAGCGCATGGGACGCACCGGGCGGCGCGCCGGCCAGGTCGCCAACACCACCTTCTACTGCGAGGCGGCCGACGACGTCCTCCAGGCGGTGGCGATCATCGAGCTGGCGCGGGAGGGCTGGGTCGAGCACGTCGCTGTTCAGTCGCGCTGCTGGCCGGTGCTCGTGCACCAGCTACTGGCGATGACCCTGCAGTTCGGCGCCATCAGTCCCGAGAAGTGCTGGGAACAGATCAGCCGCGTCCCCGACTTCCAGGGCATCGGACGGCAGGAGTTCGATCAGCTGGTCGAGCACATGAAGGCGGAGGACTTCCTGTTCGAGGCTGGCGGTCTGCTGTCCATGGGTATGAAGGCGGAACGCATCTTCGGCCGAAAGAACTTCATGGAGCTGTACGCCGTGTTCTCCAGCCCCGTTTTGTACCGGGTGGAGACGAGCACGGGAAAGCAGCTCGGATCTTTGGAACAGGACTTCGTCGATCGGCTCGTGGAGGAGATGAGCTCGTTTCTTCTTGCCGGCCGGGCCTGGACCGTCGAGCAGGTGAATCACAAGGAGCGGACGGTGCGGGTGCGAGAGGCTCCGCGTGGCCAGAAGCCGAGCTGGGGTGGTTATCTGCCGCAGATCCTGGGCTTCGAGCTGTGTCAGCGGATGCGCCGGGTTCTCACCAACGACACCCTGTATTCCTATGCGGATGAGCGGGCGGTTGCGGCCATCCGCGAACGTCGCGATGCCCTGGGCGACCTCCTGAAGCGCAGTGGGAAGTTCGCAGTTCAGATGGAAGACGGACTTGCGCGCGTCTGGACCTTCGCGGGCGGCCGTGTGAACTACACCCTGAGGTACGCCATCGAGATGGTGACGGGATGGAAGGTCATCGCCGACAACCTGCAACTGCGGCTGAGCGGCGACGGTGTCAATCACGCCACCATCGACGAGGCGCTGGCCAAGGTCTCAGCGCCAGCGTTCTACGACTCGGCCGAGACGCGCAAGCAGCTCGTCGCACGCGTGCCGCCGTTCCGTCTGAGCAAGTTCCAGTCTGCTTTGCCGGACGCCATGGAAACGGAGATGGTCGCGGCGTACGTGCTGGACATCGCGGCGACACGCCATTGGCTGAGCACGGGGCGCCCGTGACGACGCAGGACTGTGACCGACGACGAAGACGGTAGTTGTAGACGAACAGCTCCTGCCGCGGCTGGCGCAGCCGCGGTGGCGCTTCTGTCCGAGGCAAGGCCCGTCACGGCGCTGGAAGCGGCGGCGTACCTGGTCACTCTCGTCTCCCGCCTCGCGGCCGAGCGCGCGCGCAATGGCGGGAGGGTCGTGGTGGTATAAGCGCGCGATGCGGACCCTTGCGACTGTCGCCTCGCTATTCCTGGCTCTCGGCTGCGGTGGAGGTGGTGAGGGCGGCGGTACGGGAGGGAGCGGCGGTACGGCGTGGTCGGGCGGGCCATCAGGACACGTCTACGTCTATGCAGGTCCGCTTTACGACATCGACGCGCGCGACGGACGGATCCTGCGGCGTATCACTCTCGATCGCGGCGCTTCGGGTCTGCAGGCGACGTCGATGGCGGTGTACTTCAAGAAGTTCAACGCGGCAGGCATGGCGCGCGTGTACTCGATCGGTCTCGGCAGCGACGCGCTGACCGAGGTCATTGCTCAGTCCGCCAACCTGCGCACTGTCGGCGGCGGCAGGGTGCTGGGGGATCGCAACTCGTCGGTGCTGGTGGTCTACAATCCCGCGACGAACACTGCGGCCGAGATTCCGGTCCCGTTGGGCCTGCAGTGCGAGGGCAGGTCGGCCAGCGACACCGCGTATTACCTGGTGTGCGTGCGCACCACCGTCGCGGGGACCGACGTCGGCCTGGTCGCGTTCGATCTGGGCACGATGCAGTTCAGCCCCTTCGTGGTCGTCAAGTCGCGCGTGGGCGCCATCTCGTTCACGAGCAACGCCACGTACACGCCCGCCGGAATCCTGTTCGGGCTGTACGAGGGTGGCGCGTCCCGGGGCACACGCACCGCCTATCGCATCGACCCAGGCACGATGGCGGTGTCGGCCGGCGTGGCCGTTCCGGGCGTTTCGGATGACCTGGACGAGCAGGTGGCCATCGGCGGCAAGGTGTACCTGACGATGTATCCGGCGAACCAGGTCGTCCCGGTCGACGTGGCGACCCTGGCTGCCGGCGGCCCGATCGCCGTCGCCAAACCACGTCACATCGTCGCTGGTGGTGCGGCCGGCGGCGGCGCGCTGTTCGTCGTGACGAATGCGGGCACCGACGACGCGCTGGCGAAGGTGGATCCAGCATCCGGCGCCATGGCCCTGCGGACGTTCCCGCCGCTCGAGGCGTCGAAGATCGACTCGATGGCCTTCAGCCCGCCGTAGCGCTAGCCGTGGTAAGACACGGCGCTGGGAAATGAACCAGCTCGGGGATCTGCTCCAGAAGACCAGCCGGACGTTTGCATTGGCGATTCCGATGCTGCCGGAGCCCACCAGGCAAGAGGTGAGCGTCGCGTATCTGTTGTTCCGGATCGTCGACACCTTCGAGGACGCCACGCTCTGGCCGCCCGAGGTGCGCATCGCGGCCCTGGAAGAGTTCGCGGAGGTGCTGGAGTCGTGCGACGAAGGGCGGGCGCGGCGGCTGCAGGAGCGCTGCGCGCGCGATCGGCCGCTGGAGCACCCCGGCTATCTGGAGCTTCTCGATGCGATTCCGTTGGTGGTCCAGGCCTACCAGGCACTGGGGGCGCCGAGCCGGGAGGTGCTGAAGCTGGGCGTGCTGCGGACGGCGCGCGGGATGGCGAAGTTCGCCGGCCGCATGGACGGCAGCGGTGGGCTGGCGTTGCAGTCGATGCAGGATCTACGGAACTACTGTTACCTGGTGGCGGGTGTGGTGGGCGAGATGCTGACGGAGCTGTTCCTGTTGCAGGCGCCGCGGCTGGCGCCCTCGGCGGCTTACCTGCGCGATCGCTCCTGTCAGTTCGGTGAGGGGTTGCAGCTGGTCAACATCCTCAAGGACGCGCGGTCGGATTCGCGCGAGGGGCGGGTGTATCTGCCCGCGGCGGTGGAGATCGGATCGGTGTTCACGCTCGCCCGGCAGGACATGCAGCGGGCGGGGGAGTACGCGGCGGCGTTGCAGAACGGCGGGGCCGACGTCGGCGTCTTCAGGTTCACGTCGTTGCTGGTCAGGCTGGCGCAGGCGACGCTGGTGGCGCTCGAGTCGACGGGAGCCGGGGCCAAGCTGTCGCGCGACGAGGTGATGGCGATAGCCGCTCAGGTGGCGCTGGATTCGGGCAGCTAGACCGCCTCGACGCGAGCTGCGCCGCCCGTGGCTTGCGCGTCGAGCACCAGGCGGCCCCACTTGGCCTTGCGGGTCTTGCCCTTCGCCACCAGCTCCTTGAGCTGCGCCTCGGTCAATTTGCGGCCGGCGGTCTCGAACCATATGATGAAAGGACAGCCCTCGCGCCAGCGGCTGCAGCCCCAGCCGCGCTTGCCGGTGAGCAGGCGGCCTTCGTTGCAGCGGGGGCAGGTGAGATCGAGGCCGTTGTCGACGGCGACGGCGACGGCGGGCGCCGGCGCCGGCCGTCCGGGGATGCCGCGTACGGCGTCGATCACCTCGCGCACGTAACGAGCGATGTCCTGCATGAAGGCGGCGCGGGTCTCCTTGCCGCGGGCGATGCTGGAGAGGCGCGCTTCCCAGCGTCCGGTCAGCTCGGCGGAGGCCAGGCTGGCGACGGGGATGTGGTCGATGAGACCGATCCCGAGCGGCGTGGGCACCAGCGTCTTGCCCTGGCGCTCGACGAACTTGCGCTTGAGGATCGTCTCGATGGTGGAGGCGCGCGTGGCCGGCGTGCCGAGGCCGGTGTCCTTCATGGCCTGGCGCAGCTCATCGTCGTCGATCTGGCGGCCCGCGGTCTCCATGGCGGCCAGGAGCGTGGCCTCGGTGTGCCGGGGCGGCGGCTTGGTCTGGCGGGACTGCGGGGCGTAGCTGCCGGTGAGCGCCTCGCCCTCGCGCACCAGGGGCAGGGTCGGTTCGGGCTCCTCGCCGTCGCCGAAGCCGGACACCGCCTGCCAGCCGGCCTCCAGGCGGACGCGACCGCGGGCGACGTAGCGATCCGGCGGTGGCGGGAGCGCGTCGAGGATGGCATCTCGCTCGTCCCGTCCCGTCGACAATTCACCGGCGCCGACGCGGATCACCACCTCGGTGCTGGCGAACTCGGCATCCGGGTAGA
Organism: Myxococcales bacterium; assembly: GCA_031423255.1. Taxonomy (GTDB): domain Bacteria; phylum Myxococcota_A; class Polyangia; order Fen-1088; family Fen-1088; genus JANPFD01. Next base: position 8,280 of record JANPFD010000140.1, read on the forward strand.
ACGCGCCCAGAAATCGCCGGACCACCAGATCGAACACGCGGCGCTCGTCGCGGTCGAGGGCGTCCAGGCGCACGGGCTTGCCGGTCGGGATGATGGCGTGGTGGTCCTGCACCTTGCTGTCGTCGAAGATCCGCTTGGTCTTCACCACCGGTCTGTCGACGAATGCGGCGTAGTCGGGCACCTGGCCGAGGGCGCGGAAGATCTTCGGCAGCTCGCCGGCCAGATCGCCCGACAGATGGCGCGAATCGGTCCGGGGGTAGGTGAGCACCTTGTGCGACTCGTAGAGCGCCTGGGCAATCTCGAGGGTGCGCTGCGCCGATAGGCCGAAGCGCTTGTTCGACGTTCGTTGCAGCGACGTCAGGTCGAACAGCAGCGGGGGGGGCTCGCGTGACTTCTTCTGCTCGACGCGGTCGACGATGGCGGGCCCGGGTGTGTCTCTGTCGATCACCGCCTGCGCCAGCTCCGTCTTTCCCAGGCGCGTGGTCTTGCCGCGGGTCCAGGCGGCGGGCAGCGTGTCGCCACCGGGGGTGACGAAGGTGCCGCGGACCTCCCAGTAGTCGCGCGGGATGAAAGACCGGATGGCTTTTTCGCGCTCCACGAGGATAGCCAGCGTCGGCGTCTGCACCCGGCCGATCGAATAGAGCGTGGAGTTGTCGCCGCGGCGGTTGCGGACGGTCACGGCGCGGGTGGCGTTCAGGCCGACCAGCCAGTCGGCCTCGGAGCGGCAACGGGCGGCGTCGGCCAGCGGCTCGTACTGGCTGCCCGGCTTCAGCGCGGCGAAACCAGCCTTGATCGCCTCGTCGGTCATCGACGAGATCCACAGGCGGCGGATCGGCAACTTGCTGCCCGCCAGGTCGTAGACGTAACGGAAGATGAGCTCGCCCTCGCGCCCGGCGTCGCAGGCGTTCACCACCTCGGTGAAGCGGCGGTCCGTCAGCAGATCCTTCACGGCCTTCAGTTGATCGCGCGTGGAGGCGACGGCCCGCAGCTTGAAGCGCGCGGGGATCATCGGCAGCGTATCGAGGCGCCACGCCTTCCAGCGGGCATCGTAAGAGGAAGGTTCGTCCAGCTCGACGAGGTGGCCGATGCACCAGGTGATCACCCTGCCGTCGCCCTCGAGGCAGCTCCGGCCCTTGCCGCGGGCACCCAGCACGCGCGCGAGATCGCGGGCGACCGACGGCTTTTCGGCGACGACCAGCTGCATGGGCGGGCTTATCGGCCTTCGAACCTCGGTTGGTGCGGATGACGCTTGTAGAGGAGGATCGTCCGTCCCAGGATCTGCGCCACCTGCACGCCTGGCTGCTCGGCCAGCTTCTCGGCGGCCTCGAAACGGCTCTGGGGCATCTCGGTGCCGAGGCGCACCTTCACCAGCTCGTGGTCGAACAGCGCCTGGGCGAGCTGCTTGCACAGCTCGGGCGTCACGCCCGCCTTGCCGATCTGGACGAGCGGACTCAACGCATGGCCGTGCCCGCGCAGCTTGCGCCTCAGCTCGCCCGAGGGCATGAGCGACTTCTTCTTCGGATTCGTGGCGGCGGGCATCCGCCTGCCCATACCACGAAAACCGGCTACTTCTGCCGCTGCTCGAGGACGGTCTTGAAACTCTCGGGCACCTTGCGCACCGCCTCGACCGCTTCACGGGTGCGGGTGACGGTGCCCAGGAACTCGTCGAGCCGGTCCTTCCCCTGTGGCTGTTCGGCCGCGGGCACCGGAGGAGGCGATGGTTGCGGCGCCGCATGTGCCTTCGTGGGTGTGCGCACTCGGATCGGCGTGGCGCGGGTGGTCAACGCCTGGCGCATCTGGCGGTTCTCGACCTCGAGCTGTCGCAGCGCTTCGTTCATCTGGTTCAGCTGCGGCGCCAGGGTCTCGTAGCTGGCCGCCGTGTACGTGCGGGCCTCGGTCTTGACCTTCTCGTAGATGGTCAGCATTCCCGTGATTGCCCCCGCTACCGCGGCCAGGATCCCCGCGCTCGTCCGCACGCGGTCGAGCGAGCCCCCTATCCGGGGCGGATTCATCGTTCCCGTGGTCGTGGACATGTGGGTCTCCGGGAGGAAACCTAAGGCCGTCCGCGACCGCGGACCAGTCAGCGGAGTGTGTGCGTGTGCACTGGCTCGGACTCGTCCGCCACGGCGGGGTGACGTGCACGGAACTGACGGCGCAGCGTCAGATCGGTCTCTGTCTCGACGCGGTACCGCAGGAACTGCGCCTCGGCCTGCGCGGCCTCCGCGGTTCGAGCGAGCTGGCCCAGAGACAGACTCCGCTGCAGGTGAGCGTCCTCGGACTCGGGGTCGATGACCAGGGTGGCGTCAGCCGCGGCCAGCGCGCCCGTGGGATCGCCGGTGAGGCCACGCAAGCGGGCCAGCAGCAGCAACCCTTGTCGATCGCCCGGCAGCAGCCGCGCCAGCTGCTCGGCCGCGGGCCTCGCCTCCGCGAAGCGGTACCCGCGTAGCAAGGCCAGGGATCGCAAGAAGGGCGCCGCAGGATGATCGGGGGCCCGGCGCTCGGCCTCGGTGGCGAACGTCACCACCTCGTCGGTCTGCCCCAGGCGAAGCGACAGCCGCGCCAGTCCCAGCCACGGCTCCGGGCGATCCGGCTGCAGATCGCGGGCCGCTTGCAGCGCCTGGCGCGCCTGCTCGGCCCTGTCGGCCGGCGCATCCGCCAGCGCCAGGCCGTGGTCGAGCAGGCGACGGAAGTCCAGCTTGCCACCCGGTGCGCCCGTGGTGCGCGCCACCTCGACGATCGGGATCGCCCGACAGCGCGCTCGCACCACCGCGTCGGGCACCAGGGTGCAGGCCGCGTCGGCGTAGTCGGGCGAGAACTTGCGGTACAGGAACCGGGCCTCGACGCGCGCGGCGCTCGCCGGCAGCTCGTAGCGCACCGCCTGCGGATCCGACGGTGCCAGCGAGGTGTCGAACACCACGCCGCGCAGGTGCTGGACGTCGCGCCGCCGCAGCGGATCTCCCGTGCGGTCCACCGGTTGCGCGCGGATGAGGTGCGTGTCCGCCGGCAGGCGACCGGCGGCGTCGGGCACGCCCGAGCTGCCGAGCAGGCGCCCCTTCGCGCTGAACGCCTTCACCTCCAGCCAGACCTCGTTCGAGTCGTTGGTGCCGCCGGGGAACCGGTGCCCGACGTTGCGGGCGCGCATCACGACGTCGACATGGCGGCCGTCGATCCAGACGAGATCGACGGAGGCGCGGTCGCGCAGGAAGGCGCGCACGCGGGCCTCGGCGTCCGCGTCGCCGCGCAGGTGGGGCAGGGCGCTGTTCGCGGCCAAAAAACGATGCGAGCGCAGCATCCCGTTCTTGGCGCCCAGCTCGGTCATGCTCGCAGGTTCGAGCGGCATGTGGCAATCCTGGCAGACGCGCGTCTCCGCGGGCCGGAAGACCGAGGGCGCGCCGGTGCCGCCGACGGCGCTGGCCTGCCAGGCGTCGTAGTCGTTCTGCCCGCGCCGCCAGCCGTCGGTCGTCACCTCGGGTGTCAGGCCGACCTTGTGGCAGGTGGCGCAGAAGCGGCTCCCGGTCATCAGCGCGGGGCGGAGGCGTGCGCTGTGGAACGGCTGCTCGATCCGGAAGGGGCCAGCGGTGTTCCGGTACCGGCCGTTGCCTTCGAGGTCGGTGGCCTCGATGGCGTGACAGGAGACGCAGGTGATGCCTGCTTGTGCGGCAGGGGTCGCCGGATCGAGATCGACGAGCTGGTTCGTCGCCACCAGCACTGGCTCGTGGCAGTTGCCGCAGAAGCGCGCGGACTCGGCGCCGCGGTCCCGGCGGAACGCCTCGGTCGCCAGGCGGTAGTAGGGGTTGTTGAACGAGGAGAACCGGTGCGCCGAGGTCCGCCACTGCGCCGCCGCGTCGGTGTGGCAGCCGTTGCAGGCCTCGTCACCGATGGCGCGGCCGGCCCAGAAGCCGCGCTTGCGCACCTCGGCCGCCACCTCGGGCGTCGAAGGCCCGACGGGGCCCAGCAGCGCCGGGCCGATGTCGGGATCGCCCGCGAAGGTCGCCCCCACCGCCGCGACGACGACGACCACGACAGCCAGCATGCTAGCGCCGGGGCGGCCGCTTGCCGGGGATCCCGAGCAGCGGCACCGGCGAGCGCACGACCGACGGCAGCTTCATCTTGCCGCGCACCGCGAGCGCCAGTCCCTTGGCGACGGCGGTGCCCGGCTCGCGTCCGTCGGGCGGGCCGCCCCATTCGTTCCAGCGCGGGTCCTTGCACGCCACCGGCCCGCTCCAGTAGTGGCGGATGATGTAGCGCCCCTGGAAGTTGTTGATGCCCTCGGCGACCACCTGCGCGCCAGCGTCGCCCGCGGTGCCGTTCCAGTTCGCGCGTCCCCCGGTGACCGGCTTGGCCTCGCGAAAGACGATGTCCTCGGACAGCGTCTCGGCGCTGTAGCGGGTGTGAAGACGGGTCAGCACGTAGCCGGCGCCTCCGCGCGAACGTCGCGGCACGGGGGCGCCGCCGGTGGCGATGTCGTCACCCAGCGTCGCCAGATCCGACGGCTCGAGCGGCGGCGTCGGGCAGGGATCGCACGAGTTCGTGTCCCAGGAATACTCGGTGACGATCGCCTTACGCCCCATCTTCTCGATCGTGGCGTCGAACAGCTCGGCGTAGAACGACGCGAAGTTTGTCCGCACCTCGTCGGCCACCTCGATGTTGGTGGGGATGAAGACGTTCGGGTAATTCGCCGCCTCGAAGCGCTTGTTCGGGTGCAGGACGTACACCATCAGGTCCTGCTTGCCGCTGCTGTTGAGGAGACCCAGGCGCACCGGCAGGCGCAGCTCGTTGGCCTCGTAGGCGAAGCGCAGCGGCGACAGTTGCACCACCCCCTGCGCGTTCTTCTTCACCTTGGCGATGTCCACTTTGGCCACGAAGAACTTCGAGCCCTCGCGGACGTAGGGGGCGAGCGCGGCGTCGGCTCCTGCCGGGATGCTGTACTTGCTCTGGCGCAGCCAGGTGTCGAGGCCCTTGGCTTCGCGCGCGGACAGGATCACGATCTCGTACTCGCCGACGGTGAAGCGAGCCTCGACCGTGACGCCGAGCCGACTCTGGGCGGTTGCGGCCGACGGGGGCTGCATCCCGCGTCGCACCGAGTCTGTCAGCTCGTAGTATCGCGGAGCGCAGGGATCCCGCTCCCAGTACTCCACCAGGCGCGGCGCCGACAGCGAGTCCACCTTGTCGAACACGCCGAAGGGGAGCGTCTTGACGTCCTCCTTCTTCAGCACCACAGGCACCGGCACCACCAGCGCGAAGTTCTCGGGCGGGCCCTGGTAGTCGTTGGACATCGTCATCACGGTGCGAGTCCCGTTGCGCAGCAGCACCACCTGCGAAGCGTTGTTGGTCAGCTTCGAGTTGCTGCCCGCGACGAAGAAGCCGCAGAACGCCCACAGACCGAGGAGGAGGTACATCCCCCGAGCCTACCGTCAGACTTCGATGGCAGGAAGCCCGGCGCTGATCTGGCCCGTGCCCTCGCCGAACGTCGGCACCTTGGCGCCGGTGGTGCGGGCCAGCGACAGCAAGACGGCGCAGGCGTTCTCGCCCTTGCCGCGGTGGTGGACGCCGGTGCGGATCTTTCCGCCGCCGTGGCCGACGACGATCATCGGGAAGTCCTTGTGGCCGTGGGCCTTGGGGTTCGTGCAGTCGGGCGCCGCCAGCATGGCGCAGTTGTCGAGGAGCGTGCCGCCACCCTCGGGCACGCGCTCGAGCGCTTTGACCAGCACCACCAGTTCTTCCAGGAAGAACTTCACCGCGGAGGTGCACATGGGCTGATCGCCTGGCTCGCCGTGGGTGATGTCGTGGTAGCGCCGGAAGCCGAGGCGGTTGACGCCGATGCGCGACCCGGGCTTGGCCAGCTGGTAGGTGAAGACGCGCGTGAGGTCGCACGACAGCGCCATCGCCAGGAGCTCGGCCATCACCTGGTTCACCCGCGTGCCGCGCGGCTCGTAGTCGATGCCGTTCGTCGGGCCGATCAACAGGTCATCGGATATCTCGGGGGCGGTGCAGACGATCTGCTTGCGGCGCACGATGCGCCGCTCGATGGCGCGGATCCCGTCCATGTGCTGATCCACCCGTCGGCGATCCTCGAGGCCCAGTCCCCCCTGCAGCGCGCGAGCGTCGACCAGCACGGCGTCGAGGATGCTCCGCTGCTCGCGCTCGGCGGCGGCGACGGCATCGACGTCACCCACGACGCCGCCGCGGAACAGGCGCGCGAAAACCTCGCGGCAGTCGTAGCTGCAGGGGTTCGGGCTGTTCGGGCCGTTGTGCGACCACCAGTGGAACGCCGTCCCTTTCTCGGGCGGCGCGCCGTCGTCGACGCCGATCTCGATGGACCGCAGCGGGGTATCGCGTCCGATCTCGTCGGCGACCAGCTGGTCGATCGACGGACGGCGCGCGGTGTACGTGTTGTCGTTGACGCCCTTGAGGTTCGCCGAGGTCATCAGCACCGTGTTGCCGGAGGCGTGCGGCCGCCCGCCGAACGGCAGATCCATCCCGCTGACGACGGACACGTGCGGGCGGATGGCGGCGAGCGGCGTGAGCTCGTCGGGCAACTCCCAGGCGGTGCCGGTCTCCTTGGGAACCCAGCGGTCCAGATGAACGCCGTTGGCGAAGGCCCAGACGCCGAACCGGCGCGGCAGCGGCTTGCCGCTGGCGTAGGCGACGCCGTTGCCGTCGAGCATCGCGTTCAGGCGAGGCAGGGCGATGGCCAGCGGGACGCCGCTGATCATGCCGCGCAGCACGCGACGGCGGGACAGGCTAGTCGACATGCAGGAACCCCTCGCTGGTGGTGAGTGCCACGACGGCGTCGTACAGACGGTATCCGGAGGCCTTGAAGGCGGCGGCCAGGGCGTTGACGGTGGGCTCGCTCTCGTCCTCGCCGCTGCGTCCGGTGGCATAGCGGTAGAGGTTGCGCACCATGCAGCGGGGCACGCGTTCATCCTGGGCCAGGATCTGCCCCAGCGCCGCCGGGTCCTCGAACGTCCTGCCGTCGAGCTCGCCACTGGGATCGATCGGCTTGTCGAGCTCGGTCTCGCGGTAACCGCCGTTCAGATCGAAGCGTTCGAAGGCCAGACCGATGGTGTCGATGAACTTGTGGCACTTGCTGCAGCCGACGTCCTGGCGGTGGTCCTCGAGCCGCTCGCGCACGGTCAGGTTCTCGCCCTTGGGACTCGGCGGCAGGTTGGTGTCGACCTCGGGTGGCGGGGCCGGCACGTCCTCGCACAGGACCACCTCGCGCACGTACTTGCCGCGCGCCGTGGGCGACGTCTTGTCGACGCCCGAGGTGCCCGCCAGGAACGCGCCTTGACCGAGCAGCCCACGCCGCGGTCCCGCCGGCAGCGTCACCATCCGGAAGTCAGCGTCCTTCGGCATGTCCACGCCGTAAAGCGTTGCCAGGTCGCCGTTCACGAAGGTGTCGCGCGTGACGTAGAGGTCCCGGAAATCGGTCCGGCTGTCGAACAGGTTGCGTTCCAGCACCCGCAGGGTCTCCTCGCGCATCGCCTTGCCCCAGCGGTAATTGAAGTCGGGGAACTTCTGCTTGGGCCGGAGGATGGCGGCCGCATCCGCCAGGCGGAACGACTCGTCGAAGAAGTCGCGCATGCCTTGCCGCGCGCGGGGGGACACGAGGAGGCGCAGGGCGTGCTTGCGGACATTCCGGTCGCCCTGATCGCCGGCCAGCTCGTTGCGCGCGGCGGCCGCCAGCAGTTCGGCATCAGGCGTCGTGTTCCAGAGGAACAGCGACAGGCGCGTGGCGATCTCGTAGCTAGTCAGCCGGTAGCGGCCGTGCGCGTCCGGCTTGGGGTCGCCACGTTCGGTGACATAGATGAAGGCGGGCGAGGCGAGCATCGCCGTCACCGCCACGCGCGGGTCCATGGCCTCGTACCGCCGCCGTTCCTCCCTGGTGAGAGGACGCCGGAACGCCGCCGCGCCGAAGGAGGCCACGAAGCCGGGTCGGGAGGTGAGCGTCTTCTTCCGCTCGGGATCGCCGAACACCTGACGCGCCAGGGAGTCGGCGGCCTCGACGTACTGCTCGACGCCGTGGAACGAGGTGGCCACCTGCATGGCGCCGGTCGTGGAGAATCCGCCCGTCTTCGGCTCTTCTTCGAGTGAGGGGATCTTCAGCCCGGGCCCCAGCAGATCCGTGACGGTGTTGCGGTATTGCGCCAGCGTCAGCCGCCGCACGGACGGCTCGGGCCGTGGCGTCAACGAGGTGGGGCGGTGAGGAACTGCGCAGGACAGCAGAGCTGCCGTGGCCAGAACTGCGCCATGAATCGTTTTCACCACCCAGCTATACCGATCTTAACCCATCCGCGTTGAGTAGGCTTTCGTGCCATTCTAGAGGCCCTCGAGGACCGGATGATCGAGCTGTCGCGGGTCAACAAGTCGTACCGGATCGGCGACCGCGCCATCCCCGTGCTGCGCGACGTGGATCTCCGCGTCGAGGAGGGCGAGTTCGCGGCCATCATGGGGTCGTCCGGCTCGGGCAAGTCGACCCTGCTGAACATCCTCGGCATTTTGGACGACTACGATGAGGGGTCGTACCGCCTGGACGGGACACTGATCCGCGACCTGTCGGCGGCCAAGGCGGCGCTTTACCGGAACACCTTCATCGGCTTCGTGTTCCAGGCGTTCAACCTGCTGCCGTACAAGACGGCGCTCGAGAACGTGGAGTTGCCGCTGCAATACCGGCAGATCTCCACCCGCAGGCGCCGGACGATGGCCGCCGAGGCCCTGGAGAAGGTCGGCCTGCAGGCGCGCTCCGATCACCTGCCGTCGGAGTTGTCGGGTGGCGAGAAGCAGCGCGTGGCGATCGCGCGCGCCCTCGTGGGCAAGCCGCAGCTGCTCCTGGCTGATGAGCCGACCGGGGCGCTGGACACCAACACCTCGCTCCAGATCATGGAGCTCATCGAGCAGGCGAACCAGGACGGGCTGACGCTCATCGTCGTCACCCACGAGTCGCACATCGCCGCCCGGGCCCGCCGCATCATCCGCATCCGGGACGGTCAGGTGTACGAGGATGCCAGCGTCTCCCGCGTGGCGTGAACCATGAGAGACTGAGGAATCACCATGAAAAAAGTGCTGCTCGCCGCCATCTGCCTGGGTCTCGTGCGCCCGACCCCCGCCGCTGCTTGTGGCGGATTCTTCTGCCAGCAGGTCCCGATCGATCAGTCGGGTGAGTACATCCTGTTCTCGGTCGACGAGCTGGGTGTCCGCGCGTACATCCAGGTCCAGTATCAGGGAGCCGCCGAGGATTTCGCCTGGGTCGTGCCGGTGATGACCGCGCCGCGAAAGATCAGCGTCGGCGTGCAGCAGGTGTTCACGACGCTCATGGCCGCCACGGCGCCGCAGTTTCGCGTCAACTGGAAGTTCGTCGGGGGGAGCTGCGGGGGGCGTGTTTCCGCGGAGGACTTGGCCGGCGGCAGTCCCACGGCGTCGCCTGGCGGAGTCGAGGTGATCGACAAGGGAGAGGTCGGTCCCTACAACTACGTCGTCGTCTCGGCCAACGAGTCGGCGAAGTTGAAGAAGTGGCTCGACGACAACGGCTTTGCGCAGCCGCCGTCGGCCGAGGCCGCCCTGGGCCACTACGTCAAGCAAGGGTTCGTCTTCGTGGCCATCAAGCTCAAACGTGACGCGCAGGTAGGGGACATCCAGCCGCTGGTGTTGGACATGAATCATGGCGAAACCTGTGTGCCTCTGGTACTGACGCGCATCGCGGCCATACCCGACATGCCGATCTACGCGCTGGTGCTGGGCAAGCACCGCGCCGTTCCGCGCAACTGGTTCCAGGTCGAGCTGAACCCGGCGCGCATCGACTGGTTCCGCAACGGCTCCAACTACCGGGCGCTGGTGACCGAGGCCATCAACGACGCCGCCGGGCGCGGCTTCGTCACCGAGTTCGCCGGCGACACCGCGCGCTTCAGGCAGAACCTCTGGAGCCCGGGCCGCTATGACCTGACCCGCCTGCAGGGGATCACCGATCCGGTGCGCTTCGTGCAGGCGATGCTGCAGCTTCAGTTGCCGCGGGATCCGATCATCCAGTCGCTGTTGCGCAAGTACATCCCGATGCCGGCGTCGGTCCGGCAGGCCGGAGTCACCGAGGCCCAGTTCTACAACCGCATCGCGAATTACCAGCGCGAGCTGGCTGGACAGCTGTTCGACGCGGCGGCCTTCATCAAGGAGTTGGGCGAGCGCGTCGTGACGCCGCTGAAGGACGCGCAGGAGATGATCGACAAGCAGCCGTACCTGACGCGCCTGTTCACGACCGTGTCGCCCGACGAGATGACCCGCGATCCGCTGTTCGACTTCAATCCTGACTTGAAGCCGGTGAGCAACATCCACACCGCCGAGGGGACCGGGACATGTGCTTCCGACGGGCGGGTCTCGAACGTGAGCTTGACGTTCGAGAACGGCGACCGGGTGAGCATCCCCGGAACCTTCCAGCCGTTCCAGGGCCCGCCGGACATGAACTACGCCAGGGGCCTGCCGGCGGCCAGGCGCGTGCAGCTCATCGGCTCGACCGGAGAGCCCATCACCATCGCCCGCGGTCGCGTGAAATACTTCGATCAGCAGCTCGACGGCCTGGACGCCGTGTCGGTGCGCGCGCAGGCCCGCCTCGAGGAATCCGGCTCCACCTCCAGCGGCTGCTCCATCGGCCGGACCGCCACCGGCGCGCCCCTCGCCCTGGCCATGGCGCTGATGGCCCTGCTCCGTCGTCGTCGTCGCACGTGATCGCGTGCAACGAAGCCCGGCTTCGCCGGGCGGAGTTCATCGCGGGAGGGTTTGGGAACCCTCCCAGGGTTCCCATCTAAAATGTCTGGCCGCTGGCGGGAGATCCTCCAGGTCCTCTGGAGGCGAAGGCTGCGCACCGTGCTGACCGCGCTCAGTGTGGCATGGGGGATCTTCATGCTGGTGGTGTTGCTGGGCTCGGGACAGGGCCTGTCCAACGGCGTGCAGGCCGAGTTCGCGCGGGACGCCACCAACAGCGTCTGGGTCAGCCCGCGCCGGTTCACCAAGCCGTACAAGGGCCAGCCCGTCGGCAAGGTGGTGCGCTTCACCAACCAGGACTTCACCCTGATGCGCAACGAGGTGCCCGTCGTCGAGTGGGCCACGGTGCGTGTCAGCGCCGGCGACCTGCCATTGGTGCATGGACAACGTCACGGCGTCTTCAGCGTGCGGGGCGTTCTGCCGGACCACCTGATGATGGAAAAGTCCGTGATGGTGCGGGGCCGCTACCTGAACGACGCCGATCAGCGCGACCGGCGCAAGGTGGCGGTGATCGGCGTCAAGGTGCGCGAGCAGCTGTTCGCAGGCGGGGCCGAGCCCATCGGCGCCACGGTGCGCGTCGGGACCGCGGTCTTCCAGGTGGTCGGCGTGTTCGACGAGCCGAGCGAGGAAGAGGAGTCGCTGCGCGTCTACATCCCCGCCTCGGCGGCGCAGATCGTGTTCGCCGGGGGTGAGCGTCTGGATCAGATGGCTTTCACTGTTGGTGACGCAAGCGCCGAGGCGACCGGGGCGGCGGTGAAGAACCTGCGGCGGCAACTCGCCGCGCGCCACGGCTTTGCCCCCGACGACAACATGGCGGTCTGGGTGTCCAACAACCATCAGCAGGCGGAGGAGGTCAGCAAGCTGTTCAAGGCGATCCGCGCCTTCGTGTGGATCATCGGCCTCGGTACCATTCTCGCGGGAGTCGTCGGCGTATCGAACATCATGCTGATCTCGGTGCAGGAGCGCACGCGGGAGATCGGCATCCGCAAGGCGATCGGCGCGCCGCCCGCCACCATCGTGGCCATGATCGTCGAGGAGGCGCTGCTGGTGACCGTCACCTCCGGCTACCTGGGGCTTCTGGCGGGCGTGGGGACACTCGCGCTCGCGCAGCGCCTGTTGCCGCCGATGCCGTTCTTCCTGCGTCCCGAGGTGGACCTGAAGGTGGCGCTGGGCGCGACGCTGGTGCTGGTGCTGGCGGGGGTGACGGCGGGCCTGTTCCCGGCGCTGCGGGCCGCGCGCATCAACCCGATAGCGGCGCTACGGGTGGAATGATGTTCACCGCCAACCACTGGCTCGAGGTCTTCCAGGCGCTGCGCCGCAACCGGCTGCGCACCATCCTCACCGCCTGCGGCGTCTTCTGGGGCGTCTTCATGCTGATCGCGATGCTCGGTTTTTCGCGAGGGCTGGAGAACGGCTCGCGCGCCGGGTTCTCGGGCTGGGCGGCCAACTCGGTGTTCATCTGGCCGCGAACCACCAGCAAGCCGTACCGCGGGCGCCAGCCCGGACGTCAGATCCGGCTGACGCTGGAGGACCTCGCCGCGGTCCAGTCGCGCGTGGCCGGGATTGAACTCGTCGCTCCTCGCAACGACATGGGCGGACGGTTCAACGCCAACGTGGTCACGCACAAGGACCGCAGCGAGAGCTTCCAGGTCACCGGCGTCGTGCCGGAGCATCCGCGGCTCGAGAGCCTCGAGATGCACGCCGGCCGCTTCTTCAACCCCGTCGACCAGAGCGAGCACCGGAAGGTGGCGGTGATCGGGACCCGGGTCCGTGACGCTCTGTTCGCCAAAGGTGAGGACCCGATCGGCGGAACGGTGCGCGTGGGGAACGTTCCTTTCACCGTGGTGGGCGTGTTCGGTTCGCGCAAAGCGGGGTCGTGGGATCCCTCTGCGCGCGTGTTCATTCCCCGGGAGACCTTCGCCCGGGCGTTCGGCAGCGGGCCCACCATCGACTATTTCGCGTTGCTCGTGTCGCCCCACCGCTCGTCGATCGAGGTAGAACAGGAGGTGCGCACGTTGCTGTTTGCGCGCCACGGGGTTCATCCCGACGACGCGCGCGCCATCGGCGGCTTCAACCTGGAGAAGGAATACCGCAAGGTGAACGGCTTGTTCCTCGGTATCGCTGTGCTGACCTGGGTGGTCGGTATCCTGACCTTGCTGGCGGGGGCCATCGGGGTCAGCAACATCATGATGGTGGCGGTGGCCGAGCGGACGCGCGAGATCGGGATCCGCAAGGCGATCGGCGCGCCCCCGTTTTCGATCGTCGCCCAGATCGTCACCGAGGCGACGGTGTTGACGGCCGTCGCCGGTTACCTGGGCCTGGTGGTGGGGGTCGGTGTGCTGGAGCTGGTGGCTCGCATCGTCGATCACATGCCCAGCGAAGGCCTGGTCATCCGACCCGAGATCGATCTCGGCAAGGCGCTGCTGGCGGCGCTGGTGCTCACCATCGCCGGCGGACTTGCGGGTCTGGCTCCGGCCCGCTCCGCCGTCGCCATCCACCCTGTCGAGGCGCTGGCGCACGAATGAAAGCACGGTCTCTCGTTCCCGTACTGGTGGCCGTCGTGGTGCTGGCGCTCTTCGGCGGCACGCTGGCCTTTCTGTGGAACAAGGCCCGACCGAAGCCCGAAGTGGTCGAGACCGGCAAGGCGCAGGTCACCGACATCGTGAAGAAGGTCGTGGCGTCGGGCTCCATCCAGCCGCGCAAGGAGATCGACATCAAGCCGAAGGTGAGCGGCATCCTGCGGACGCTCTACGTGGAAGCCGGGCGGCGGGTGAAAAAGGGGGATCTCATCGCCGAGATCCAGATCATTCCCGACGTGCTGAATCTGAACGAGGCCGAGCTGCGGCTGCAGTCCGCCAAGTTGAACACCGCCCGGGCCCGGCGCGAGCTGGACCGCACCGAGACGCTGGGTTCCCGGGGTGCCGCCGCGCTGGGCGAGCTGGACAAGCTGCGCGGGGACCACGATCTGGCGAAGGAGGAGTTGCGCGCCGCGGAGACCCGGGTGCGCCTCGTGCGCGAGGGCGCGGTGGGCAAGACGCGCGCCTCATCCACGCGCGTCGAAGCCACGGTCGAAGGGACGGTGCTGTCGGTGCTGCTGCGCGAGGGGAGCTCGGTGATCAACGCCAACAGCTTCAACGCGGGCACCACCATCGCCTCGGTGGCCGATCTGACCGACATGATCTTCCGGGGACGTGTCGACGAGTCCGAGGTCGGCAAGTTGAAGGAGGGCATACCGGTGGAGATCGTCATCGGTGCGCTGGAGGACCGGAAGTTCGCCGGGACGCTGGAACACATCGCGCCCAAGAGCCTGGCCACCCCGGGCACCACCGAATTCGAGATCGAGGCTGCCTTCCGGCCGCCCGAGGGAGTGATGGTTCGTGCCGGCTACAGCGCCAATGCCCAGATCGTCCTCGACCGGCGGGCGCAGGTGCTGGCCATCGACGAGGGAATGATCACCTTCGACGGCGACAAGCGCTTCGTGGAGGTCCAGACCGGGCCCGACACCTTTGTGCGCCGCGAGGTGAAGCTGGGCCTGTCGGATGGCATCAAGGCCGAGGTGCTGTCGGGCGTCACGGCGAACGAGGTCCTCAAGAAGCCGCGGCGCGAGGTGAAAAGCGCCCCCGGGTCTTGAACCGCCGCAAGGACGACTCAGACAGTAGGTATGGAGACTTCATACGACGACGGCCGGGTAGTCTTTGGCGATCGGCGAGAAACCGCGCTCCTGGCGAAGGACCCGGTCTGTGGCATGGATGTGGAGATCGCCCGGGCGGCCGCGAGCACCGACCACGAGGGTCGGACGTACTATTTCTGCTCGTTGCAGTGTAAGGACGACTTCGATCGCCAGCCGGACCAGCATCTGGGCGAAAAACTGTAGTTATTGGGCGCGTCTTCCGATGATAGCGATGGGCGTCAAGGCCGGGGGCGAACCCCTGGCCGCGCGTCCATTGCTCGATGGATAGCAGGGAACTCCAGCGCAGGTTCAAGACCGCCGGTTGGCCGGGGCCGACCGAGATCCAGGCGTTGCTGGCCGAGGCGGCGCCCATCGATCGCGAGGAGATCGAGCGTCTCCTCGCCATCCTGACGATGAAGGGGCTGCCGGGCGATTCGCGCGACCAGCGCAACCGCTGTTACGTCTTCGCGAAGCTGGCCGATCCATGCACCGACAAGGCGCTGTTCGTGCCCTACGTCCGTGCGCTCAAGGTGGGCGATCCCGTGCTGGCGTCGGCGCTCATCCCGCTCATCCCGAAGGTGAACAACGTCGAGGGACACGCCGAACTTGCGAGCCTCGTCCGCTCGCCCGACGGCAGCATCCGCAAGATGGCGGCCCAGATCCTCAAGCAGATCGGTGGCACCACTGTTTTCCAGGCGCTCACCACCTCGTGTGGGCAGAAGGACTTCCAGGGCCGGATGGAGGCGATGGACGCCCTGGTGAGCATCGGCCGCCAGCATGCCATCCCGGCGCTGTCGCAGGTGCTCCTGGTCGGCAACGTGCACGAGAAGACGGTTGCCCTGCAGCACCTGGGCAACGCCGAGTTGATGGCCAAGGATCTGCCGGCGGCTTCGCGGGCGATCGCTCCGGCCCTGACGGATCCGGTCGAGCGGATCGCCATGCAGGCGGTGGTTTGCGTCGGCCAGCTCGCGGGCGAGGACGATTTCTTCGAGTACGTCGGGCCACTGCTGGATGCCGGCAACGGCAACATGACCAAGGCGGTCATCGAGGGCATGAAGCGCTTTCGCTCGCCGCGCGTCTTCGAGGCGCTGGAGCGCAAGCTGCGAGAAGGGCCCAATTCGGTCCGGATGGCGGTGCTGGCCACGGCCGAGGCGATCGGCTGCGACGAGGTGCTGCCCATCGTCGTGTCCGCGCTGAACACCAAGCGGATCGACATCCGCACCAGGGCCGGCGAGGTGCTGACCAGCCTGGCGCTGGCCGGCAAGGTGGACATCGCCCGCACCATCCTTTGGCTGCTGCGCAGCAAGGACGTGAACGTGCGCCGCATGGCCGTGGACATCGCCAAGAAGGTCGGCGACCCGAACGGCGAGATGGCGCCCAAGTTGCTGCGGCACCTGCGCGACGAGGACTGGTGGGTGCGCGAGCGCGTGATGGACGCGCTGGTGGAGATGGCCGGCCGGCAGCTGACGCGTCACCTGGTCGCCTACCTGCAGGATCCCTCGGACGTCGTCAGACGGTATGCCGTCGACGCCCTCGATCGCGTGAAGGATCCCGCGGCGCTCGGAGCCTTGGTGCGCGCCGCGCAGACCGACACCGACTGGTGGGTGCGCGAACGATCGGTGGAGGTCATGGCGACGCTGAACGACGCGCGCGCCATCCCTTACCTCGTCGATCTGCTGAACAAGCAGCCCGAGTTGCAGCGGGTCTGCGTGGATGCGCTGGGGCGCATGGGCGCACAGGCCGCGGCCGCGCCGATCGCTGCGTTGATCGAGGCCGCGGATACCGACATGCGGCTGGTGATTCTCGAAGCGCTCAAGCTGATCAACGATCCGGCCCAGATCGAGCTGGTCACGCCCATGCAGCAGGATGGCGATCACCGGGTGCGCAGCGGGGCCAACGAGCTGCTGATGAAGTGGAACAGCGCCATCCAGACACCCGGCCCGGCGGTGGGGGCGGCCAAGGCCTACTCGTTGCTGGAGCGGCTGCTGATCGCGCTGGCGCAAGCCGAGGGCGATGATCTCATCGTCGCGGGTGGGCACCGGCCGTACATCAAGAAGATGGGCAAGGTGACCCCGCTGGCGAACCACATCTTCTCGGCCGAGCAGATCAAGGGGATGCTGCTTCCCTGCCTGTCGGCGAAGCACGTGCAGGACCTGTCCCACCTGAAGGACGCCGACTTCTCCTTCGAGATCAAGGCCGAGGCGCTGCGCTTCCGGGCGAACGTTTTCCAGCAGATGGCGGGTGTCTCGGCGGTGTTCCGCATCGTCAAGGACAAGGTGCCGCTGCTCGAGGAACTGGGGCTGCCACCCGTCGTGAAGACCTTCGCCGAGCTGAAGAACGGTCTGGTGCTGGTGGGTGGACCGACGGGGTCGGGCAAGTCGACGACACTGGCCGGCATCATCGACCACATCAACCGCAGCACCGCGCGGCACATCGTCACCCTCGAGGATCCCATCGAGGTCATCCACCGGATGAAGAAGTCGCTGCTCAACCAGCGCGAGATCGGGACCCACACCCGGTCCTTCGAGAGCGCGCTGCGGGCGACGCTGCGCCAGGACCCGGACGTCATCCTGGTGGGCGAGATGCGGGATCTGCCGACCATCCAGTTCGCGTTGACCGCTGCCGAGACCGGTCACCTGGTGCTGGGGACGCTGCACACGGTATCGGTGGATACCAGCGTCGACCGCCTGATCAACGCCTTTCCTCCGGGGCAGCAGCCTCAGGTGCGGTCGCTGCTGGCGGACACGCTGCGGGCCGTGATGTGTCAGTACCTGCTCAAGCGCAAGGACAAGGAGGGCGCCAGGGCCATCGCCGTCGAGATCATGATCAACAACGACGCCATCGCCAACCTGATTCGCAAGGAGAAGACCTTCCAGATCCCATCGGTCATCGCCACCCAGAGGGACGCGGGGATGCAGTCGATGGATTCGGACCTGGAGCGCCTCTACAAGGCGGGTGTGATCAGCTCCGAGGATGCGTACGTGAAGGCGCAGAACAAGAAGAACATGGAAGTCAGCGTGGGTATGACCACCGAGGGGAAGGCGGAGGAGGGGAAACAGCCACCCGTGGCCGTGCGGGCGGCCGGATCGCCAGCGCACTAGAGCATGGCCCGCCTCGACTCCTTCCTCCGCCTGGTCGTCGAACAGCACGCCAGCGATCTTCACTTCCACTCGGGGACGGTGCCGCTCATCCGGCACGACGGCGATCTGGTGCCGCTGAACTTCCGGGTGCTCTCCGACGGCGATGCGCGCCGCTTTCTGCTGGAGATCCTGACGCCGCAGCAACGCGAGCAACTGGACCGCGATCAGGAGATCGACTTCATCTACGAACTGGGCGATGCGGGACGCTTCCGCTGCAACCTGTTCCAGCAGGCGCGCGGCATGGGGGCGGTGTTCCGGATCATTCCCAACCGCCTGCCGACCATGGAAGAGCTGAAGCTGCCGGTGGCGATCAAGAAGCTGACCCAGTTGCAGAACGGGCTGGTGCTGATCAGCGGTCCCACGGGATCGGGCAAGACCACCACGCTGGCGGCGATCGTCAACGAGATCAACCGGACGTCGAACCGGCACATCATCACCGTCGAGGATCCGATAGAGTTCGTGCACGGCCCGCAGCAGGGTGTGGTGACCCAGCGGCAGGTCGGGCGACACGTGGAGAGCTTTTCCACCGCTCTTCGCTCCAGCCTGCGCGAGTCGCCGGACGTGCTGGTGACCGGCGAGATGCGCGACCTCGAGACCATCCACACGGCGCTGCAGGCGGCGGAGACCGGCGTGCTGGTATTCGGGACGCTGCACACCAACTCGGCGTCGAAGGCGGCGGACCGGCTCATCGATGTGTTCACCGACGAGGCGCGCGAGCAGGTGCGCGGCATCGTGTCGGTGCTGCTCAAGGGGGTCGTCGCCCAGCACCTGGTGAAACGGGCCTCGGGCGAGGGGCGCGTCGCGGTGATGGAGATCCTCCTGCAGACCGTCGGTATCTCGAACCTGATCCGGGAGAACAAGACCTACCAGATCGACGGGTACTTGCAGGCGGCGGAGGCGGGCACCGGGATGCAGAGCCTCGATTCCTGTATCCTCAAGTACATCCGCGAAGGACTCATCACGTTGGAGGACGGCGTCAAGGTCGCGAATCTCCCCGAACAGCTCAGGCGCATGGCTTCGGAGCTGCCCGAGGAGGAGTGATTTGGCTGGCAGGGACGAGGTCGCCACACGCAAACAGTTGCTGGAGTTCGCTCAGGCGCAGGAACGCCGCGGGCAGCTGGACAGCGCTGCGGGGGCGTACGCCCGCGCGGGTTCTGCCGAGGACGCGGCCCGCCTGTACGTGGCAGCAGGGAAGTTCCTCGACGCCGCCAAGGTCTTGCTCGCCAGCATCGGCTGGGCGGGACGGCAGCGGCCCTCCACGCTGGATGCCGAGAAGCGCAAGACCGGCCTCAAGGCTGCGATCTGCTTCGGCCGCGGCGGTGACGTGCGGCAGGCGGTCGAGCTCTACCAGATCCTAGGCGAGCGCGCGCGTGCCGTGGAGCTGCTCCGCAGCGTCGGTGATCACGCGAACGCGGCGCGCGTCGAGCACGCGCAGACGGGCGTCGTGGAGCTGGTGGCCCAGGGTGAGACCACCGCCTCGATGAAAGCGCACGGCGCCGCGCCCGACGCCACCGGCAGCAACCTGCGGGGAGCGCAGGCCCTGGAGGCGGCCGGAAAGCTGGAGTCGGCGCTGGAGGCGTACGTTCATATCAAGCAGTACGGCAACGCGGCTCGAATGGCGCAGCAACTGGGACGCATCCCCGAGGCGGCCACGTACTACCACCAATCGGGCGCGGTCGTCGAATCCGGGTTCTGCTTCCGCCAGGCAGGCGACACGGCGCAGGCGCTACAAATGCTGGTCAAGGCGCCCCGTGACCACGCCCGGTTCCGCGAGGCGTGCGTGCTGGCCGTCGTTTGTGCCGAGGAGCTGAACCGGATGGATCTGGAGGTGGACAACCTCCTGGCTCGCTTCGTGGCCACGGGGCCGCAAGATGACCGCGAGGCCGAGGCCTTCTACCGGTTGGGGGGGCTGTACGAGAAGCACGCGCTCCCGGACAACGCGCGCGAGTGCTACCGCAAGCTCTTGGGGAAGAAGCCGGGGTACAAGGACGTGCCGCAGCGGCTCAAGGGATTGGACGCCGAGAGCCGCGGTTCGACGAAGGCCATCGAGCAGATTTATCAGGAGGAAGTGTCGTTCCGGGACGCGGTGGCGCGGCACGAGACACCGCCGCCAGCGGCGCTGGGGTCGGAGCAGGAAGACGGCCTACCCGAGCTGCCCGACCTGCCGGATCTCCCCGATCTGCCGTCCGTCCCGCACGCGCAGGGCCGCGCCGGCACCATCGCGCGTGCCGGCCGAGCGCTCACGCCGGCACCGGTGACGCCGGCGCCGGTCGTGCAGCCGGTGTCGCCGACGGGGGAATTCTCGACGGGGGCCGCGGCGCTGGTCGAAGGGGCGGTGGTGAACAACCGCTACCGCCTGGAGAAGAAGATAGGGCAGGGCGGCATGGGCGCCGTTTACCGGGCGATGGACCTCGAGCTCGAAGAGACCGTCGCCATCAAGTTCCTGTCGGTGACGGCGGCGGACGAGACGCTGCTCCAGCGTTTCAAGCAAGAGGTGACGCTGTCGCGCCAGTTCAACCATCCCAACATCATCCGCATGTACGACCTCGGCACCTGGGGCGAGCACAAGTACATCAGCATGGAGTTGCTGTCGGGCGGCGATCTGTCCCACGTCATGGACGGCAAGCCGATGGATCTGGTCAAGGGCCTCGCCTACTTCGAGCAGGCGTGCACAGCGCTGCAGATCGTCCACGACAGGAACATCGTCCACCGCGACATCAAGCCGGAAAACTTTTTCGTCACCAGCGATGACGTGGTGAAGGTGATGGACTTCGGCATCGCCAAGCGCCACAACTCGGGCAAGGGGCTGACCCGCGCCGGCATGATGGCGGGCACGCCGCAGTACATGGCGCCCGAGCAGATCAACGATCTCGGCTCGGTGAACCACCTGGCGGACATCTACTCGATGGGAATCATCTGCTACCAGATGTTCACGGGCATCTGCCCCTTCGATGGCGACGAGCTGATGCCCATCCTGCTCGCGCACATGACCCAGGAGGCCGAGCGGCCCCGGACCAAGAACGCGAAGATCCCCGTCGAGCTGGACAACTACGTCATGAAGCTGATGGCGAAGAACGCCACCGATCGTCCGCAGAGCTGCAAGGAAGTGGCGGCGGAGATCGCCCGGATCCGCGGCGCGCTGAAGTAACGATGCCCACCATCGGTCATGTGGCCGTCGGTATGGCGGCGGGGAGCCTGTGGGACCGGAGCGCGCCGCCCGGACGGTGCCTGAAGCTGATGGCGGGGTTCGCAGCCCTGGGGCTGGCGCCCGATCTGGACATGATCGGCTACAACCTCGGCGTGCCTTACGAGCACCCGTTCGGCCATCGGGGCGCCACCCATTCGTTGTTGCTGGCGCTGGTCGTGGCCGCTGTCATCGCGCTCGCCGGCAGCCGGCGTCCCCGGCTCTTTCTGTTCGCCGTGGTGGTGGCGATGAGCCACGGGTTGCTCGACGCGCTCACCACCGCGGGGCTGGGACCGGCGCTGCTCTGGCCGCTGTCCGAGGTGCGCTTCTTCGCGCCCTGGCGGCCGTTGCCGGCCACGGAGGGTTTCGTCGAACGCTTCACCACGGCCCGCGGCATCATCGTCACCGCGACGGAGACGCTGATCTTCTCGCCGCTTCTTCTCTACGGTGTCTACGGCTGGTGGCGGGCTATTTCCGCCGCCGGATCTTCGCCGCCAGGCCGTCCCCCGGCTCGGGCGGGGTGATGCTCCAGTCGAGCTCCAGGTTCTGCGGTGGCAGCTCCCAGGTGTAGCTGCGCAGGAGGTGAATCAGGAAGGTCTGGATGAAGACCGTCGAGTAGTCGACGCCCGGGCAGCGGTGGCTCATCTCGGCGCCCGGGCCCTGGGGTGTCAACGCGTGGGGGTGCTTCTTGTCCTCGGCGCGCTCCGGTGAAAAGCGATCGGGGTCGAATTTTTCGGGCGCCGCAAACTGTGTGTCCTGGTTCGACGCCCAGACCGCCCACAGCACCATCCAGTCCTTGGGGATGGTGTATCCGCCGAACTCGAACTCGATCTTCGCCTTGCTGAAGATCACCGGAAGGACCGGGGCCATTCGCTTGCACTCCCGGACGACTTGAAAGAGGTAGGGCATCCGAGCCAGGAGTGCAGGCGTGAGCGCGCCCGGGGGTGCTTCACGCCGGATCTCGACCTCCAGTTTGCCGCGCACGTCGGGATGGCGGTCGAGGGCCATGATGGCGAAGGTGAAAGGCGAGAAGATGATGTAACCCGCGACCACGAGGTGGTGGAGCTCCAGCACGGCGGCCTCGGCATCCATGGCCCCTTCGCCCGTCAACATGCGCGACAGGCCGTCATCGATCGGCGACTTCTCGTGGCGCCTGACCTCGTCGCGCAGGACGCGCAGGATGCGATCGCGTGCGCGGAAGGCTCTCCACAGGGCGCCGCCGGGAAAGGCCACGGGAATGGCCAGCAACCCCTTGGAGATGGTGTCGTAATCCTTTTTGAGACGCTCGGTGACCGGGCCAGCGTCCAAGGACAGGATATTCTCGCAGATCGTCTCCAGCGCCAGACGCTTGCACGCATCGACCAGACGCAGCTGGGGCGAGTCCGACCAGCGTGCCAGCGCCGCCGCCACCTTGCGCTCCATCGTCGGCAGGTACGTGGCCAGCGCCGCCGCGTCGAGAGCACGCAGCACCCCGCGCTTGCGCTCGCGGTGAAGATCTCCGTCGAGGAGAGGCAGGCTGCGACCGGCGAACAGCGCCTGGACGTGCGGGGGCATGCTGGCCGAACGCTGGAGCTTGTCCCCATCGAGAAAAGGCACGCACGAGTCAGGGCCGGAGATGACGATGGTGTCGCGTCCCAGGATGCGCGTGCGGAATATCCGCCCGTGCTTCTTCAGGCGGTCGTCCACGAAGGAGAAGCCGTTGCGCGAGAAGTCCAGCGTCTCACCGAGCAGCGGCAGGCCGGGGCTCCCCGGCGGCAAGTTCATGCCGCCAACCTATCAAAGCCTGAGCGTATGCACGAGCGCGTGCAGCGGAATGCTGATCCCCTGGCGGCGCTCGAGGTCCTGCTTCAGATCGAGAAAGGCGCGCTCGACGATCAGGCTCTCGAGCAGCAGGGACAGGCCGGGCCTGTCGGGGGGGATGAAGGGGGCGCCGTGTGTCGCCTCGTCGTAGGCGCGCAGGAACGCGGCCGATGTCCACGCCTGCCAGTGCTCGGCCCACGGGCGCAGCGGCGCGCGATCTTCCGGCCTCACCGTCTCGGAGCCGAACAGCACGCTGAAAGCGCCCGAGTGAAAGGATCGGATCATCCCGGCCACGTCACGCAACGCGGTCCGTTTGCGGCGGCGCTCGGTCAGCGAGCGGTCCCGTCCGCCGTCGAAGTCGATCACCACGTAGTCCTTGCCCGTGTACAGCACCTGGCCGAGGTGCAGATCGCCGTGGATGCGAATGCGGGCGGCCTTCACCCTGTGGCGGAGGAAGGCGTCGAAGAAACGCAGTGCCTTCGCCTCGCTGTCGAGCA
>JANPFD010000141.1:0-1756 GCA_031423255.1 Myxococcales bacterium
AAGGCGAAGGCGCCGTGCGTGGACCCGTCCGAAGCTCCAAACCCCAGTTTGGAGCCAGTAGTCGCGGAGGCCTGGGTCGTGTCTTGAAACGACGCAAAAAGCATGACCTTCGGCGTGAAGCCTATGCCCGTGACGGTCTGAGTCGCGGTGGCGGCCGCCGTGCTCTTGTTGAAAGAGCCCGGCAATACGTTCAACCCCTTGAGCGCCAGGCTGACCACCTGTCCCTGGATCCCGTTGGCGGTTGAGTAGTTGATCGTGAACCCGTCAGTGTCCATCGAAACGAAGCTGGCCTTCTTGTCGTAGCCGGGCGTAAGGTCCGTCGCGACCAAGCACGCATTCGTTAGCTGGGATTGACTGGTACCGCCACCGCCACCATCTTCCATATAGCTTGAGTACGCCCATTGGTCGCCGCTGCCGTCCATGACTCCCATGCCGATAACCGAGGAGTCAGTACTGTCCGACGGAAGGTTGCTATCGCTGTCGGGGCCCTGGTGAAATATGAGCACGACGTCCGGCTTGAAGCCGGTCCCGGTCACGGACTGATTGCCGGTCGATGTCCGAAACGACCAGTTTTGCGCCTTCGCCGTGATGTCGCTGCCGCCCATGGCGATGTAGTGGATCACGTCCGCGTTCGCGGTGTTCACAGTCCAGTTCATCACGACGTTGGTCGCGTCCCAACTAGTGAATGTGGCCGCCGCGAGCTCGTTACGGGAGTCGTCGATAATCCTCCAGAGCTTCGCGTATAGGCTGCGAGCTTCGTTGAGGGTTACGTTCGTGTTGTCGAGGCCAGCCGCGCCGAGCGAGTACGAGTTGGTGCCGTCTGTGAATGACAGGTGAAATGAGAAATTGGCACTGAACGTCGAATTCGTCTTCGACCTCGTCCAGAAGATCATTGCCTTGGGAGTGGCACCCAGGCCATGCGCCACCGTTTGGCTGCCCGTGGCGGTCGCCTTGGTGAAGCTGCCGACCTTCCAAAAGCTATCGGCGTGGGCCGAATCGGCCAGCAGAATCAGCAAAAGCACCACACCGCTCGAGACCGCAACTGGCCACGCCGGCCTGCCGGTTGTCACGATCTGCCCCCGCGCCTGGTCCGCGCGCGTAGGGCAATGGCCAATGCCACCAGGACGGCCCCGAAGATCGGCGTGCGACCGTCCGAGGACCGGAAGCTGCATGCACAGCCGCTTCCAGCCGGGCTGGGCGCCGCCTTCATTCCGGCCCCAGCCGGCGCGGGTGATGGCTCGCCTTCCGGCTTGCCGCCCAACCGCATCGCGGGATCGCCAAAGAGGATCCAGGTGCGGCTGACGGCATCCTCTCCCGCTGCCAGCTTCGCGTCCCGAACGGCCTCGCCCAGGGTCTGGGTAGCAGCAGCCAGCCGGGTGACCACTTCCTCGTTCAATGTCCGTTGGTTGCCCGAAAGGGTGAGGTCCGCCGACGCCAAGACCGCCGACGCTCCGCCATGCTCGGCCTTCAGCAAGGCCTCGGCCATGCTCTCGGTGTACACGTCCTGGAAGAAGCCATTGAGGCAGGTCATGTTGACGAAGATCGGCGCGCGTTGCCCGTTGCTCAGCGTGGCAGCCTGTTGGGCGGTGAACAGATCGCTACGCCAGACCTCGACCGAGCCGTGACCCATGTAGTCGACCAGCCATGGCCCCTGGTTCAGCGCGTGCATCAGCCGCTGCGAGGCCGGCGCACCGTCGCGGCCGAAGATGCGCTCGACCGGCATCGCTGGGCTCAAGATCTGGCTTACCTTCCCCAG
>JANPFD010000142.1:0-1205 GCA_031423255.1 Myxococcales bacterium
AACGAAGGTGGACAGGATCTGGTCTACAACAGGGCGGGGCAGGCGCGTGCGCACCGCGAGCTCACCGGCGCGACAGATCGGAGACGCCGCCACCGCCATCAAGACCTGGCGCGCGGGACGGCCGCCCGCCTCGCCGACCAGGCGCTCGAAGAACAACGGAATCAGCAGATCGGCGCCGCCGCTGCGCTCATAGCGCCGCAGCGAAGTCAGCCTCAGATCCAGCAGAGTACGCGCCACGATCTGTAGATGTAGAGGCAGACACGGACCGCGACGACACAGGTCGCCGGCGACCGCGGCCGCAAGCCCAGCCTCGAAGAACGTGCCGGTCTGCAGCGCGGTCTTCTCGATCACGTCGGCCGCTTGCTCCTGGCCCAGGCGGCCAAGCTCGGTCCAGCTTTGCGGCGCCGGTGACAGACCCGAGGTGAGCTGCAGCCGGTCGAGCAAGTGGAAGGCGCCGCGTTCCGCGCACAGCAGGAAACGCAGGCGGGGACCAGCGGCGGTAGCGGCTGTCGCAAGCATTTCGCCCAGCTCGGCCAGCTTGGGCGCACCGGTGGGATCGCGCAGGAGATCTTCCAGGTGGTCGAGGATGAGCAGGGTGCCCCCGCTCGACGCGCGCGCCAGGCGCACCAGGTAGTCAGTGGCGTTCTCGCCCGACGCCGGCGGTTCGGCGTGCACGCGGCTGGCCGACTGCCAGAGCTCCTGATCGATGGTGTGGTAAGCGCCCACGTAAAGCCCGAGTACGCCCTGTTTGGCCAGGAGGGGTACCAATCCCGCGCGAAGCAAGGACGTCTTGCCGACGCCGGCTTCGCCGGTGAGTGCGGTGGCGCGCGCGGCTTCTCGGGTTACCTGCGCCGCCAGCACCTGCAATTCGGCGCTGCGGCCAAAGAATATCGCCGCGCCGGCTTCGTCGTACGGGACGAAGCCGCGGAACGGGCCCGGACCCGGGATGCCACCGACGGCCATGCCGCTGCGGAGGATATCGGCTGCCGCGCATTGATGTGCGAAAAATCGCTGTGCTGCGGAGCTCGACTACGCGGGCCTGGGCTAGCCTTCCCGGATCTCGGATTCGAGCAGGTCGGGTTCTTTGTCGTAGTCGGAGATGATGATCTCGCGGTTGTGCGAGTCGGTGGCTGACGGGGTGAAGAAGCCCTCGACCAGATCAGCGACCTCGTCGTGCGAGGTACCGCGCTTGACGGTGGCGAGGG
>JANPFD010000143.1:0-5359 GCA_031423255.1 Myxococcales bacterium
TCGCTTCGTTCAGGATGGTCTCCTTTCGGCGGGACTTGCACCCGCAAGACAGCGCCCATGATGGGCGCACAAGAAAAGGCCCGAGTGCTTGGGAGCACCCGGGCCTTAGATTCGGTCTGATTTCGGCTAGTTGCCGGTCAGAGCCGCGGTCGCGGTGTTAGCCGCAACGCTACCCGAGACGGTCAGGGTAGCGGTCCGCGCTGCAGCCGTGGGGCCAAGGTACTTCACCCGGACGGTGCAGGTGTTCAAGTTGGGCGCAAGCGTCAAGACATCGTTGTCCAGCGAGGTGTCCTTGCAGTTCAGCGTGTTCACGAAGGGGAACGACGCCGCGTCGGTCCCTGTGATGGTGATCTGGAGCGGGCCGGTGGGCGCAGTCGCTCCGGCGGCGATGGTGACGATGAAGTCGAACTCCTGGTTGTTCGTGAAGGCCTGCGTCGTCGTCCCAAGCAGGACGCTCGGGGTCGAGCCGCCCTGAATTATCAGGGTCTCGCTGCCGCCAGGCGTTCCCTGCACCGTCAGGACCGCTGAGTGAGACCCAATGGTCCGGGGTGTGTAATTCAGGGTCAGGTTACAGGTGCTAGTCGGGCCAGTTCCGGTCAGACCATCGGTGGTGGCATTGCCACAGCCGGTGACCGTGAACTCGGTCGGGTTGGCGCCGGTGAGGGTGATCGAAAGGGGACCCGTTCGCATGCCGTTTGCCGCGTTGAACACCCGCACAGTCTTCGACGACAGGACACTCAGAGCCTGGGTGGTAATTGCTGCACCACCAGCACTGAAGAAGTAGGATCCCGGCGGCACGAACGCAATGCCACTGTCGTCCAAGGACAGGTCAGAAGCGTTGACTGCGGTCGTCTTGAGGTTGGCCACAAGCACCGGCGAGCCCACTACCTGCGTTCCCGAGACAGTCAACGTAGCCAGCGCCTGGCCGCCGGCCGCTGTGGCGGTCGGGGTTGCTTGAACCACAATGTTGCAGGTACCAGCCACGGTTAGGATCTTTCCAATGCAGTCACTGCTTGCGTTGACGACGGTGAACTCGTTCGGGCTCCCCCCGCCCCTCAGGACCGCCAGGGCACCCGAGTCGCGCTCGCCCACGTTGGTCAGGGT
Organism: Myxococcales bacterium; assembly: GCA_031423255.1. GTDB lineage: Bacteria > Myxococcota_A > Polyangia > Fen-1088 > Fen-1088 > JANPFD01. The sequence goes on from JANPFD010000143.1 coordinate 1,105, forward strand.
CCAGGTCTGGGTTGCGGGGTTCCCGGTGTTTAGCTGAGTCTCACCAAAGTCGCCGTTGGCGCCGGGGCGGGTGATCTGAATGATTGCGTCGTTCTTGATGCGCCCGAACAGGCCGCCAACCACCGTCGGACCGGTGGTACCGAGGGTGACCGTGCCGCCAATCAGCCCGGGAGTTCCGGCCGTCGGGAACAGGCTCATGGTGAAGGTGCAGGACCCGCCGCCAGCCATTAGTACCGTAGCACCGCCACCGGTGAAGACACACGGGGACGTCCCACCACCGATCGGGGCAGAGTAGGTATTGGCGGGAGTAACCACCGGCGCGGCGTTGAGCGTGCGATCCGTAAGGCTGTTGTTGACCACACGAAGGGTCACGGTCGGAGCTGCAACGCCTACGAAGGTCTCACCCATGTTGGCGGGACCCGGGAGAGCAGGGGGCCCAGCAAGTTCGATGTACACAGACCCCAGAGCAACTGCGGCCCCGCTGAGTGTGACCTTTGCGGTGCTGGTGGTTCCGGTGACCTTCTTGGGCGCGGTCACGAAGAGGTCAGCGGCGTTGGCAGCGACGGGCCCTGCGCAAAGGGCCGTGGTCGGGTTGAAACGAGCCACGATGTCGCAGGTTGCGCCCGGGGCCAGCGCCGATCCGCCGTTGGCGCAGGTGGTGCCGGCCGTGACCACCTCGAACGCGTTACCGCAGCCTACGATGGGCATCTGGAATTTCCCGGTTGTGGCATCAAGGAAGGTCAAAACTCCGCTTGTAGCGCCACCCTGGTTCTTCACTCGGTAGGTCTGGCTGGCACTGCCACCGCTGTCGAGGCGAATATCACCGAAGTTCCTCGTGATCGCGAGCGGCACGTTCTCGATGATGAGGTCGGCATCCGCTACGCCGGTTCCCGAGAGCGTCGCCTGCGCGACGGCGTTAGTGGTTGAGTCGACCACACGAAGGAGGCCGGTGGACGGGCCAATCAGGTTGGGCACGAAGTTGATCGACACCGTACACGGGATGCCCGGAGCGAGCGGGCTCGCACAGGAGGTGATTACCTTGAAGTCGCAGCCCGCGCCTGGGCAGGCATCGGCGTTGGGGGCCGTGCCCGCCTGAACCGATGTGACAACGTTGATGTTCGCGCCGCCACGGTTGGTGACCGTGAACATCCCGTTAGGGGCGTTAGTCACGTCATCGATCACGTTGTTGCCAAAGTCGCGGGTAAGCGGCGTGATAACGAGCGGCGCGATACCATTTCCGGTCAAGGGCACCGTCAAAAGGCCGTTGCTCGTGGGGACGTTCAGCGTATCGGAGCGGGCGCCAAGACCGTTGAGCAGAGTCGGCGTCAGGTTTACCTGGAGGGTGCACGACTGGCCTGCCGGGAGGGGATTCAGACCACCAACGCAGCCGTTGGTACCGACCGTGAATTCACCCGCGCTCGTCGTGGGCGTCATGATGGCCAGGTTACCGGTGGCGGCGGCTGGGTTCGAGATGGTGAAGGTGACCGTCCCAATGGCCGTCAGCGGTACGTCGCCGAAGGCACCCGGGCTGGGCGAGATCGTCGGTGCTGCGCCCACACCCGCGTTGGCGACCAGGTTGGCGGTAGCTGATTCAGGCACCGTACCGGCGGTGCCGCTCGCTGTGAGAGTCGCCATCTTGGCGCCGACCGAAGTGGCCCTGGCGTTAAGGGTGACAGTGCAGCTAGACAGCGGGTTGGTGCCACCAGCGTTGTTCGGCTGCAGCGTCCCGACGCTCAGGCAGTTGTTGGCCGCAATCTCAAACTCGGCGGCGTTCGCGCCACCCAGGGCGACGGCCAGGGCGGTGATGGTGGCAGACGAGCTGTTGTTCTTGACGGTGAGGGTCTTGGCCGTCGGGGTGCCAACCGCCACGTTGAGAAAGTCCGCTGGGCTGGGCGTGATCTCGAGCGGCCCAATCGCGGTACCGGTCAGGGACGCGTCGGCCATGGTGCCACCGGTCGCAAGCGCCCTGAGCGTTCCGGTCCGGGCGCCAGTCGGCGCCTGGGGCGCGAAGGTGACGGTAGCCGTACAGGCGGGGTTCAGGTTGCCGGCAGCAAGCCACGTGGTAGGCATATTGGCGACGACCGCAGCGGAGCCAGTACACCCGGCCAGGGCGGTGGTGATGGCGAAGTCGGCGAAGCCGACGGGAATCGAGGCCGCCACGTTGGAGAGGGGCGCTCGAACTGTGAGGGTGAAGGCCTGCGTCTTTTGGGACGCCATGACACCACCGACCGAGGCCATACCAAGGTCCGCCATCACCGGGGTCCACTCAAGGGGCGCCAGGCCGGTGCCCGACAGAGTCGACGAGCCGGTTCCACCCACCGCCATTGCGAGCAGGGATGCGTTGCGAACAAGGAGAGCGGTCGGCTTGAAGCGAACAACGACACCGCAGGAAACGCCTGGGGCGAGGGTCGTGCAGCCGTTGCTGCCGATCTCGTAATCGCCGGCGTTGACACCGGCCAGGGTGATCGCGACCATCCCTGTGTCGACCATGCCGCCGTTGGTGAGGATGAACGTGACATCCGTGCTGGCCTGACCGACGACCACGCCGCCGAAGTTATTCGACGTCGGAGCCCATGTTAGGAGTGGATTCAGCAGCGCGGCGCCCTGAAGGTCGGCTGTGACCGAACCACCGGGGGCGGCGGAGACCGTGAGCGTGGCGGCCTTGTCAGCCGGCATGTTCGTGGTCGGGGCGAAGCGCACCGTTACGGTGCAGGTCGCGGCCGCTGCGAGAGACGCGTTGCAGTTGTTGCCTGCGATCTCAAACTGGCTCGCAGCGCTTCCGCCGAGGGCCGTAGTTAGCGCGCCGGTTGCCGCCCCGCCGGTGTTGGTCACCGTGAAGTCGACGGAAGTGCTCTTCTGGTTCAGTGCGACCGAACCGAAGCCATTGCTCTTCGGGGTGATGCTGAGGCCCGGGCCAGAGACGCCAGTGCCCATGAGCGCCGCGACTGCGCTACCTGCGCCAGAAGCGGTGAGCGAACCGGTCGCAGCGCCTGCCGTCGTTGGCGCGAAGACTACGCTAACCGCGCAGGTGCCCATCGGGGCCAGAGGGGCGCCGCAGGTGTTGGAGATGATCTGGAAGTCGCCGCTGCTGGAGGTGACAGTGACCGCGCCCGCCGTGGCGGTGCCACCGGTGTTGGTCACGGTGAACGCCTGGGCGGGGCTGCGCGAGCCAACAGTGACGCTCATAAAGTTTCCGGTCGCCGGCGTGAGACTGAGGGTCCCGCCAGTCACCGCCGTACCAGCGATCATCACCACCGCCATGCCACCGGGCATACCGGCGATGGTCAAGGTGGCGACGCGGGCGCCGGCGGCACCGGCTCGCATCGTGACCGTGATGGTGCAGTTCGCGCCGCCGTTCAGAGGCGCGGCGCAGGTGTTGGAGGCGATCATGAAGTCCGCGGCGTTCGCGCCGGTGAGGGCGGCCGAGATGGTCCCCGTGCGCTCGTCGCCGGTGTTAGCGACCCCGATGCTCAGCGGCGCACTGACAGTACCGACGGTGCCAGCGATTGCTGCCATCGCCGGGGCGGCCACGAGCCTGGCTGGGTCGAGACCATTGCCCGTGAGAGCGGCCGTTCCGACGCCAGCGGTGGTCGTCGCGATCAGCGTTCCCTGCTTCACACCGCGGGCCATGGGACGGAAAGTGACGGTGACCGTGCAGCTCATGCCGGCCGGGACCGCCGTCGCGCAACCGGGGGTCAGCACGAAGTCCCCGCCATTCACGCTAACTGTTATCATGGCGGGAGCGGTACCGGGGTTCGTGATGGTAAACATCCGGGCCGGGCCCATCATGGTGCCGACCGCTGCATCGCCGAAGTTGGCGTTTTCTGGGACGATGCGGGGTGCGGCTTCGGACTGGCCCGTACCCGAGAGGCTAGCGCTGACCGCGCCGCCCGGGGTGGCGCTGACCGAGAGGCTCGCGGTGCGCGTACCGGCCATACTTGGACTGAACGACACCGCGATCTTGCAGGTTGCACCGCCCGCGAGGGTCATGCCGCTGCAGCCGGTGGACGTGAACTCACCCGCGGGGGTAATTTCAACCTTGATGGCCCCGGAGGTCTGGTTTCCGGCCGCGTTCGACACGGTGAACTCGACAGGCGTCGTCCCGGGCTTGCCCACCACTACGGAACCAGAGGCTCCGCTGGTTGGATCGATCTTCAGCGCAGCGGCCGGCTTTTGAGGCACCCCAATGTCGGTGCCGGCGTCTTTAGTCGACATGCCGTCGCTACTCCCGCCGCATCCGGCGGCGAGGACCATA
>JANPFD010000144.1:0-80945 GCA_031423255.1 Myxococcales bacterium
GATCAACCTCTTCCTCCGAGACTGCGCGGCTTCCAGAAAGCGCCCGCGACTGAACTGGACGCCCCCTACCAAGCACGCCGCCTGATCCGTCTGGCTAACTATTGATTATACAACTTGCGTAGAAAACCGATGGGCTTGCGAAGGATGGCGTCGAAGGGGCGGGGGGCGGGAGGGGGTGCAGGGAAAGCGGTGGAAAGGGGGAAAAGCTGCCAGGGAAAAAGGGGCAAAGACGGCGGGGACGGCGGGAAAGGGGGCACAGTGGGGGGAAAGGCTGCGAAGGAGGGGATGCGAGATAGATCGGGTCAGTCGAGGGGGGAGCGGACGCCGAAGGGGCCGTTGTTGAGGACGTGGGTGTAGATCATGGTGGTGCTGACGTCCTTGTGGCCGAGGAGTTCTTGGATGGTGCGGATGTCGTAGCCGGATTCGAGGAGGTGGGTGGCGAAAGAGTGGCGGAGGGTGTGGCAGGAGGCGGGCTTGGTGAGGCCGGCGGCGCGGGCGGCTTCCTTGACGGCGCGCTGGAGTGCGGATTCATGCATGTGATGGCGGCGGGTCTCGCCGGAGAGCGGATCGATGTGGTGTCGTGCGGCGGGGAAGATCCATTGCCACGCCCATTCTTGACTGGCGGCGAGATACTTGCGCCCGAGGGCGTCGGGGAGGGCCACGTAACCGGCGCCCTTGCGGAGATCGCGGTCGTGAAGGCGCTGGATGTGTGCGAGGTGCTCCTGGAGCGGGACGACCAGCTTCAGCGGCAGGACGGTGACGCGATCCTTGCGGCCTTTGCCGTCGCGGATGAGGATCTCGCGGCGTACGATGTCCACGTCCTTGACACGGAGCTGGCCGCATTCGGTGAGGCGGAGGCCAGCGCCGTACAACAGGGAAGCCATCAACCAGTAGGTGCCGTTAAGGTGGTTGAGGAGTTCCCTGGCTTCCTCGCGAGAGAGCACGACGGGGAGGCGTTCGGGGCGTTTGGCGCGAACGATGTCGGCGAGGAACCTCAGGTCGCGGCCGAGCACATCCTTGTACAGGAACAGAAGGGCGCTCAGGGCCTGGTTCTGGGTGGAGGCGCTCACCTTTCCTTCAGTAGCCAGGATGGTGAGGAACTTGGTGATCTCGGGTTCGGCGAGTTCGCTGGGATGGCGTTTGTCGTGAAACAGGATGAATCGGCGGATCCAGCCGACGTAGGCCTTCTCGGTCCGGGCGGAGTAGTGGCGCGCCCGGAGCAGGTGCCGGACGCGGTCGAGAAGTCTCGTCGGGCGGATGTCGGGCTCGGCGGCAGGGCCGTCGCCCGGGCGGACGATTTGGAGGGCGGGTCGCGGGTCGGTCGGCTTGTCCATCATGGCGGCACACCAGCGATTGGCGTGCCAACGCTCTACCCCAACTAGCCTGCGGGCGGGCGGGACGAAAACCGGACGGGCGTCCGGCGGTCAGTCGATGGCGAGCTGGGAGGGGTCGCGAAGGTCGAGGTGGTAGACGCCGAAGTGGCCGGCGGCGACGTAGGCGTCGTCGTTCGCGAACTCGATGTGGGTGGCGTGGCCGAGGGTGCGGAGGAAGCGGGTGCCGACGGGGGCGGTGGGGTTGGAGACGTCGACGACGAGGATGCCGTCGCCGGAGAGGTTCAAGAACAGGTTGCCGCGGTAGGTGCCCATGATCTGGGTGCCGACTGCGCGGAGGGGGCGGTCGTAGGTGGGCTTCAATTTCCCGGTGGAGAGGTCGAAGATGGTCAGGCGGTCGGAGACCTGGTCCCAGCGGGGGATGAGCTGGCCGCCGGCGGCTGCGGCGGTGCCGGCGGGGCCGCCCTCGGCATAGGCGTAGAAATAATCGGGGCGTGAGTTGAGGAACAGGCGGTCGCCATCGAGGACGAGTGCGCCGAGTTGCTGGTCGGTGAAGGTCTTGAGGTCGAGCAACTGGGCGGCGGGGCGGCCGCCGAGCTCGATCTGGTGGAGCAGGCCGAGGCGCATGTCGGAGCGCCAGGTGCTGCCCTGCCTGTCTAACTTCACCATGCGGTGGGTCTGGTCCTGGGTCAGGAACATGCGCTCGCCACGAGGGTTGACCCAGGTCTTCACCAGATGGCCGGGGATGTTGACGGCGCTCTGGGAAGACCACTTCCCTGCCCCGTCCTCTTCCCAGCGCTCGGCGTAGTACTTGAAGCGGCTCTCGCCGATGCGGTTGCGGTTCCAGAGGAAAAAGCCGCCTGGCTGGGACGGATCGGAGACGAGGCCCATGAGGCTCCAGGGGGACCCGGCCGGCAAGGCGACCTCTTCGACTTTGGGCGCGCTGGGGTCGCGCACGTCGAGGAACGTGAGCTTCGGGAAGTCGCCGCTGGGATGGTAATCGTGGGACAGGAAGACGAAGCCGCTGGTGGTCTCGGCCCAGTCGCTGACGTCGCCGAACCAGTAGCCGCCCCAGGATGGGCCGCACCAGTAGCGGTAGTACGGCAGGGTGGTCGCCGGCACGCGCACGCTGCCGGCGGCGCGGGGGTTGCGGGGGTTGCTGAAATCAATCACCAGGACCTCGGTCGCTGGCGTGGGGCTGCCGCGGTCGCCGCTCCGGATCCGGAACAGCACCAGGTTGTCGCCATGCTTGAGGACGCGCTGGACCTGGCCGATCGCGAACGTGGCGACGGGGGCGCGGTCCTCTATGTCGCCGCCGGCGGGCTTGACGCGGAACTCGGTCAGGCCGCCGGGGCCGCGCAGGTGAGCGGGGCCGGACTCGACGTACTCGACGATGTGATCGCCGAACCGGTAGACCTGGGCCTGGTAGGGGGCCACCTCGACGATGGACTGCAGCTGGGGGTTGGCCATGTCCTGCAGGTCGGCGACGGAGATGTGGGTGTCGGAGAGGTTCACCATCATGCGGCGGCCAGAGGCCTGGTGGGTGAAGACGATCGAGCGGCGGACCTGGCCGTCGGGGTGGACGAAGGTGCCGAAGTTCTGCAGGACGGTCTGCTGGGTGGGGGCGAGGCGGTCGTCGTAGCGATCGAGGTCCCAGGCCATGATGCCGACGGCGGTCTCGTAGCGGTACCAGCCCCAGTCGTCGTTGTCGTTGCTGTTCCGGCCGGCCTTCTTGTAATAGTAGACGGGCACGGTGATGGCGTTGACCTGTCCGTCGGAGTGCATGCCGATCATCTTGTGGGCCTGATCGAGGTTCTGGTTGATCTCGGAGCCGATGAAGGCGGCGTTCTTGACGGCGACGCACTGGCGCTGGACGAGGCGGATGCGTGACAGATCGCGCACGTCGATGACGCTGACGGCGACCTTGGTGTTCTGCCAGGACTCCTGGCCGACGAAGCCGGTGCAGGTGGCGCTGGTGTCCTGGCCGATGCCGATGAGGAACTTGTTGTCGCCGACGAGGCGGAAGACGTTCATGTCGCCGGAGAGGCCGTCGATGGCCGAGAGCACCTTCAGGTTGCGGGGGTCGGCGAAGCCGAGGGCGTAGAGGGGATCGATCTGGCGGGCGGTGATGGCGTAGACGACCTTGCGGTCGACGTCGAAGGCGCTGCCGCGGACGGTCTCGTTGGGCTTGCCGAAGGCGAGGCTGCCGAGGCGGGCGGGCCTGGCGCCGTTGGTGACGTCCCAGGATTCGAGGGTGTTGCGCACGGTGGAGGTGCCCTGGCAATTGGAGGACGACCATTCCTGGCGGGCGAAGATGCCGTAGAAGGTGCCGGCCTTGCTGGCGGGGTCGAAGACGTAGGTCATCTTGAACTGATCTGTGAGGTGGCCGGTGGTCTCGAACCGGGTGTGCAGACGGATAGCGCCGCGGGGATCGCTCACGTCGACGACGGAGACAATCGCTTGCTGGCTGTTGCCGCCGAAGCCGCAGCCGCGGTAGTCGTCGCGGCCGCCGGTGGAGTACGCCCAGGCGTCCCAGTTCTCGACCACCATCAGGGCGTTGGAGGTGGCGGAGATGGCGACACCCGAGAACGTCCGGGAGATGCTGGTGGTGCGATCATTGATCTCGACGCTGCCGCCCTCGAAGAGCTTGAGCTCCTGCACCTTGCGCGGGTGGGCGGGGTCGGCGACGTCGAAGGAGTAGACCCAGGCCTGCTCCTTCTGCGCAGGCTTCTGGCCGGGGAAGTTCCAGTCCCAAGAATAGTGCTGCGGGATGTACGAGACGACGTAGATGGTGTTCTCGATCTTGCGGGAGACGCCCTCGCGCAGCTGGCCGATGATGTCGGTGGTCTTGATGACGCGGGGGTGGGCGACGTCGCTGACATCGATGGAGACCATCTGCGAGACGTTGTGCCGCGCGAACTCGAGCTTGCCTTGGGCCTGGGTGAGGTAGAGGGCGTCGCGCAGGAGGGCGTGGACGGTGTTGCCCTCGACGAACATCTCGATCGGGTGGCCGAAGACGGGGAGGCGGGAGACCTTGGCGGGCTTCTTGGGGTCGGTGAGGTCGTAGATGAGGAAGCCGCGGTAGGTGTTCAGGTAGAAGAGGCGGTTGCCGGAGACGCGGTAGATGTCCGCCTCCTGCACGTCGGCCATACGGCCACCGGGTGCGCCGGGTGCGCCGGGTGCGCCGGCACTGTCGGCGAAACCACCGGCGCGCTCGCCGGCGAACCTGCCGCCGCCCTCGCGCTCCTCGGTGGTGAAGTCGGTATCTCCGGGCTTCGGCTGGCCGTCACCGCCGCCGTTGCAGGAGCAGAGGACGAGGAGCAGGACCAGGCTTCGCTTCGAGGTGCGCATGGGGCATGCCTTGAGCAACGGGCGTGCCGGGCGATTGTTCCAGCGGCCATGCGGGTCTGCGCGGGGGGAACGATGAAAATCCGAGGGGGTAGCGGGCAGAACCGTCGCGCCGGGGACGCGACAGGAATGTCAGACGGCGCGCTGGGCCGGGAGTGGGGATTCGCGCACTTGACGGCGGGCACAGTGCTTGCTGAAAGGACAAACAGGACTCACGGTGTCATCGATGCTGGTTCGCATGTTCGTCTTCGCAGCCCGCTTCATGATCGCGCTGTGGATCGTCACCGGACCCTGGGACCACCGGTCGTAGACTCTTTCGGCTACTCAAAATCGTAGATCTGGATTCGTTTGCAGCAGCGGCTGGCGACGTCGCGGAACGGTGTGTGTGTGGGGTGGTCCTGGTAGGCGTCGTGGCCGGCCATGTCCTTGAACACGACCATCAGGCCGTAGTCGTAGGTGCGATCGATGATCGGGCGGTCGGTCGCCGAGGGCTTGCCGACGGTGCCGTGCACCACCGACGGGATGGTGGTGAGCGCCTTGACGCCGGCGTCGAACTCCTGCTTCTGCGCGGGGGGCAGGTCGTCCTTGAGCCAGAAGAAAACGCAGTGGGTGAGCATGGTCAGCTCAGGATGAAGCTGGCGGCGACGCGGCCGGCGACGTAGCCGGCGATGGCGCCGAGGACGGCGCCGGTGGCGTACGCGGCCATGGAGTGAATCGGCAGCTGGAGGAAATCGGCGCCGGCGCCCAGCACCATGCCGCCGAGAAAAGCGCCGAAGCCGGAGCCGATGCAGGCGGCCTCGGTGACGCCGGATTGGTCGTTGCTGCTCATGGCGCCTTCAATAACGCGGGCAGGTGGGTACACGCAAGCGTCGGGGGCGCGGTATAACGATGACCGCATGAAAACGCTGTCGCGTCTCGTCATCGTTGCATCGCTCCTGGTGGGCGGGCTGGCCCAGGCCAAGGCGCCCAAGCTGGTGGTGCTTGTCGCGGTGGATCAGATGAGGGCGGACTACTTCGACTGGTACGGGGCCCACTGGAAGGGCGGCCTCAAGCGGATATTCGACAAGGGGGCGAACTTCAAGAACGCGCGGTATCCGTACCTGAACACGGTCACCTGCCCGGGGCACGCGACGCTGGGGACGGGCGCGTACCCGCACACGCACGGGATGATCCTGAACACCTGGTACGACCGCGAGCGGCAGAAGGTCATCGAGTGCACGGATGATCAGTCGGCGCCGCTGGTGGCGATCGGCAACGCCAAGACGATGGGCGGGGACAGCTCGAAGAACCTGATGGTGCCGACGCTGGGCGACGAGATGCAGGCGCAGCTGTCGCCGAAGTCGCGGGTGGTGTCGTTCTCGTTGAAGGCGCGGTCGGCGACGAACATGGCGGGACACAAGCCTGACCTGACGATGTGGTTCGAGGCGTCGACCTGGGTGACCTCGTCGGCGTTCACCACGACGATTCCCCACTGGGTGCAAAAGCTGGTGGAGACGCGGCCGATGTCGGCGTCCATCGGGGCACCCTGGGACAAGATCCTGCCGGCGGCGGCGTACAAGTTCGCTGACGATGCGGTCGGGGAGAAGGCGGGCGGCGGTTGGTCGAACAGCTTCCCGCACCCGCTGAAGGCCGGGCCGGGGCTGGGGCGGTGGGGCAGTAGCCCGCTTCCGGACGAGTACCTGGGGCAGCTGGCGCGCACGGCGATCGGCGAGATGAAGCTGGGCCAGGGCGCGAGCACGGACCTGCTGGCGGTCGGCTTCTCGATGACGGATCTCGTCGGCCACTCGTTCGGGCCACGGAGCCACGAGGTGCAGGACACGCTGGCGCGGCTGGACGGCGTGCTGGGGACGCTGCTGCAGGTGCTGGACGCGCAGGTCAAGGACGGCTACGTCATAGCGCTGAGCGCCGATCACGGCGTGGCGATGATCCCGGAGCAGCTGCAGGCCGAGGGCAAGGACGCGGGACGGATCAACGCGGGCGAGTTGCGCAAGCGGACCAACGAGGCCATCACGGTGGAACTGGGCGCCGGCGACCACGTGGCCCAGCTGCAGAGCAACGACATCTACCTGCAGCCTGGGGTACACGACAAGCTGGCGGCCAAGGAGGGCGCGATCGGGCGCGTGCTGGCGGCGGTGAAGAAGACGGCGGGGGTGGCGGAGGCGCTGGACAGCAGCGAGATCGCGGATCCGAGCAAGGCGAAGGACCCCCTGCGCAAGGCGGCGGCGTTGAGCTACTTTCCGGGGCGCAGCGGCGACATCCAGGTGTCGCCGAAGCCGAACTGGATCCAGGGCGCGCTGGGCACAAACCACGGGTCGACCAACGACTACGACCAGCGCGTGCCGCTGGTGTTCTACGGGGCGGGGATCAAGCCCGGGACGTACGACCAGGCCGCGAGCCCCGCGGACATGGCTCCGACGATGGCGGCGCTGATCGGGGTGAAGATGCCGAAAGCCGAAGGCACGGCGCGCACCGAGGCGTTCGCCAAGTAGCCAGCGGTGCCCATGATTACGGGCATGCGCATTTCGTTCGACGAGGAGCTACGGGGGCGGGCCGTCATCGACGGAACGGGGCGAGCGATCGGAGAGGTGGATGGGCTTCTGATCGACGGGCAGACGTGGCGCGTCGAGGCGTTCCGGGTCCGGCTGCGGCGCGAAGCGGCGGAGCAACTGGGCGCCACCCACCGGGTGTTCCAGGCGGCGACCATCGAGATACCGGTGGCTCTGGTGCATGCTGCGGGGGACGCGGTGATCCTGAACGTCCCGACATCGGCGCTGCGCGAGCTGAAGCCCGCCGCGGAAGTCAGCGCCTCGGTCTGAGGCTGCGCCCGAGCGCGCGGCACTCGAGGGGGAAGTCGGTGAGGACCGCGTCGAGGTGAGCCTCGACCGCGCCGCGGCACACGTTCGGGTCGTAGGCGAACACCATCTTGCCGGCGAGCAGCGCGCGCTTGCCCGCGCGGTGTATGCGCGCGACGTCGTCGGGCGTCGGCAGGTAGCGCAGCAGGATCCAGTCGGCGTCGGGCGCCTCGAGGGCAGCGGCGAGGTCGGCGGCGGTCTCGGCGGCGACGGTGACCTGCGCCTTCGGGTGGGCGGCGCGCAGCTTGCGACGGACCTGAGGGTCTGCGTTGGTGCGTCCGAGGAACACCACCTGGGACAGAAGTCCGCTGCGCACGGCGAGCTTGACGAGTTCGGCCTCGGTGTCGGGGTCCTTGAGGTCGACGAGCAGGAGCGCGTCCATGGCACGGCGCTGCTTCACGAGCGCGAACACCTCCTCGACGGTCGGGATGCGCTCGCCGGCGTAGGCGGGGTCGAACCAGCCGCCGGCGTCCAGGCGCTTGAGCTCGGCGAGCGTCAGGCTGTCGACCTTGCCCTTGCCGTCGGTGGTGCGCGCGACGTCGGCGTCGTGGACCGAGACCAGCTTGCCGTCGCGGGTACGGCGCGCATCGATCTCGATGCCGAGGCGCAGATCGAGGGCCGCGCCGTAGCCGGCCAGCGTGTCCTCGGGGGCGTGGTAGGGGAGGCCGCGGTGACCGACGAGGTGCGGAAGCGGCGGCTCCGTGACCGCGAGGAGCATGAGAAGGATCATTCGAGGGTCCTCAGGTAGGCATAGACGTCAGCCAGATCGTTCGGCGAGAGCCCCTCGAGCAGGCCAGCAGGCATCAGCGACCCCTCGGCGTGGCGCTGGACGGTGATTTCGGGTCCTGGGAGGCGCACGGAGGTCTCGGGGCCGGTGCGCAGGATGAGGACGTCGGGGCTCTGGTAGACGACGAGGCCGTTGTAGCTCTCGCCGGTCTTCACCTGCACGTAGAGCGGCCGGTAGACCTGGGACACGTCGCGGTTCGGGTAGGCGATGGCCGCCATCAGGTCCTCCCTGGACATGCGTTTGGCGGAACCGGCCAGCGTGGGGCCGAACGGGTGAGAGCCGGCGTGGCAGGCGAGGCAGGCTCGGGCGCGCGCCACCGTCTCGCCACGGCCGCGATCCCCGGCAGTCCAGGGGACGGCACGCAGACGCCCGGCGAAGGCTGCCGGATCCTCCTCGCCCTCGTCGCCGAGGCGCTTGCGAGCGTCGGGGTGCCGCTCGACGAACCAGTCGTAGAGCGGCTGGTACGCCTGCTGGAGATCGGCTCGGGTCGTGCCACGCTCGTCGATCTTGAAGGCGTGACCGAGCTCGCGTTCGAGCAGCGCCTGCACGCGCTGGCGCAGTGGTCGAGCGGCGGGGTCGCCGAGAAGGCGGCGCTGCAGGCGCAGGAGCGCGATGGCGTCGTCGGGCGAGCCACTGCGGCCAAGGCCGTCGAGAGCGCGCAGGCAGGCGTCGACGGTGGCGGCCTGGAAGGAGCCGAGGCCGATGAGGAACCGCGCGCGATCGTCGGCCTCGGGCTTCTTCGCCAGCGCCAGGAGCACGGCGTCGCGCAGTCCCTCGTCGGCGAAGCGGTCGCGAAGAAGCGGGCGGCTCTCGGCGGGCGGGAGCTCGCCGATGAGGGAGAGCACGGTCTCGGTGAACGGGAGCTTGCCCTTCGGGGGCAGCAGCGTCAGCAGGCGGCGCGCCACCTGCAGCCGGTGTGCGGGAGACAACGCCGCCGCGAGCGCGAGCTGCGCCGGATCCACGAGCGACGCGTGCTGGGCCACCACGGGAGCCAGATGCGCGTCGTGAGCGATGAGTTCGCCGAGCAGCTCGACGACGCGCAACTCCCAGTTCTGGAGCATGCGCTGGGCTCCGACGCCGAGCTTGCCGTACATGGCGAACAGCGCGTCCGCGGTCTGACGGGTCAATGCGGCGGGACGGGCGCCGCGCAGGCGGGCCAGCACGATGAGGTAGTGCAGGTCGGCCGTCGTGGCGCTGGCCTGGGTCCACTTGGCGGCGATGCGCGCCGGAAGCTTCGGGTCGCGTGCCTCGAGGACGGCGAAGAGGCGCGCGAGCTCCTCGTCGGTGCGGGCGTCGCCGGTGGGGAACAGGGGAACGGTGACGTCGAGGATGCGCGCCGCCACTGCCGCCGGGGGCGGGTTGCGCACGTTGTAGGGAACGAACACCTCGGCGGGCGCGCCGTCTATCTTCCAGTCGCCGAAAGCCAGCACCAGGATGCGTACGGCGAACGTGACGAGTTCGGGCGTGGGCTTGTCCTTCAGGATGACGAGCGCCGTCTCGATGGCGGCGTCGCGCTGGGCCGCGGGGGCGCTGGCGAACCCTTGCGCGCGGCCGTCGGGCAGGCGCCAGGCCGAGGCCAGAGCCACGCCGAGACGGCGCAACGGTCCGGTGTCGGGGGCGCGGGCCACGAGGTCGCGCCAGGCGGCGTCGGGCAACACCGATGCGGCCCAGGTGGCGGCGCGGCGAGTGCGACCGTCCTTGTCGCCCTTGTCCTCCTTGTCGCCGAGGCGTTCGCTGACGAGGGCGGCGAACGCGGGGGCGTCGGGGTACGAATCGGCCAGCGCCTCGACGGCGGCTGTCTTCACCGCCGGTTCGCGATCGCGCCCCAGCGCCAGGAGCAGCGCCTCGCCGCTCGGCCACGGCTTGCGGCCGAGCGACCAGGCGACGCGGCGTCGGACGTCCGCCACCGGGCTTGCGGCCAGGGCCGGGGCCGCCTCGCGCGGGATGCCGGCGAAGAGCTCGGTCAGCACCTCGATGGCGCGCACGCGGCTCGGGGCGTCCACGCGGTCACTGCTGGCGGCCTCGACGAAAGGAGCCGGGCCGAGCTTGCGGGCAATCGGCTCCCAGACAGCGCGCGACCAGGCGTCGAGCGGCTGCGGCGCGCGCAGCACCCGATCGAGCGGCGACGCGGGTTTCTCCGCGGCGCCATCGGCCCACCACAGCCGATAGACCGCGCCGCGCGTGCCGCGGCCACCGATGGCCAGGAAGATCGAGCCGTCGGGCGCGACGGCGGCGTCGCTGGGCGCGAAGCCCTCGGTGCCGACGGCCTCCAGGATCACCTCGAGCTCGCCGGGCGCGTACGTGGCGCCCGCGCGGCCCAGCGGCAGGTACGACAGCCGGCCGAAGGTCCAGTCGGCCAGGAACAACCCACCGCGGTAGCGCTCGGGCAGCTGCGTGTGCCGGTAGCAGATCGTCGCCGTCGGAGAGCCCTCCCCCATCCGGCGCAGGATCGGGATCGCATCCGGCGCGTCGTCCGGGCGAGCGAAGCTGCGCTGCCAGTTCGGCATCAGCCAGCCATGGTGTCCGCCGTGCGCCAGATGAAACAGGCGTGTCGGCAGGTACCAGGGCAAGAAGACGTCGCGTTCACCGTTCGCCTCGTAGGCGATCGCCTCACCGTCGGCGGTGAAGTCGAAGCGGTAAGGATTTCGCAGGCCATCGGAGAGCATCTCGCGGGTCTTGCCGTCGGGCGAGATGCGCATGAGGCCTCCCCACTCGGGACGCCGGATCGGCGAGCGCGGCGCGTTCACCTGTTCGGCTTTGAAGCCGGTCTGGTTGCCGCCGATGAGGTAGAGGAAGCCGTCGGCGCCCTTGCGCAGGATGTGGCCGCCGTGCTCGCTGACCCCCCCGTCGAGGATCTTCTGCGGGGTCCCTCCACCGCCGGGATAGCGCCACAACCCGCCATCCTGGAACGAGTAGAGATCATCGTCGACGAAGGCCAGGCCCATGCTGCCGGACTTGGTGGTGGCGATGACCGGCGCCTCGTCCGCCCTGCCGTCACCGTCGCGGTCGACGAGGCGCTTGATCCACCCCTTGCTGCTGACCACCACCTGGCCGCGGCTGTCGATGGCCAGCGCGTACAGATCGTTCGCCAGTGCGCCGTCCGCGAACTGGGCGATACGGAACCCAGGCGCCAGCTGCAGGCCGAGGGCCGCCGCCCCCGGATCCGTGGTGGCGGGGGACAGCCTGGCGCGCTGGCCGGCGCAGGCGGCGACAAGAAGCAACAGCACGACCCGGGCCTTCATGCGAGGGATCAGAACCGCGTCGGCAGGGCGAGCGCAAGCCGCAAACGTCGCAGGTAGTCCGCTCGCGGGATCTGCACCGCGCCCAGGCTGGTGAGGTGCGGCGTGGGGACCTGGGCGTCCAGCAGGACGAAGCCGCGCGCGCGCATGTGCTCGACCAGGTGGGCCACCGCGGCCTTCGAGGCATCGCTGCGCCGGCGGAACATCGATTCGCCGCCGAAGAAACCGCCGATGGTGACACCGTAGAGGCCGCCGACCAGTTCGTCGCCCTCGTAGACCTCGACGCTGTGGGCGAAGCCGCGGCGATGCAGCTCGACGTAGGCGTTCACGAAGTCGTCGGTGATCCAGGTGCTGGGGCGCTCGTCCGTCGGCTCGGCGCAGCGGCGCATCACGCCGACGAAGTCCCGGTCCACGGCGAAGGTCCAGCCGTGACGGCGGATGGCCTTGCGGAGGCTGCGCGACGGCTGGAACCCGTCCAGCTCGATGACCGCGCGCGGGTCCGGGCACCACCACGTGATCACCGGATCGGACGACCAGGGGAAGATGCCACTGCGGTACGCGCGCAGCAGGGTCTCGGCGTTGAGCGCGCCGCCCACGGCCACGAGGCCGTTCGGCAGCTCGGGGTCTTCCGGCTCGGCCACCTGCCTATTGTAGTGCGACCTGTTCGTCCTCGCCGAGGGGCACGGTGACCAGCCGGAACGGCGGCTGATCCGGAAAGAGTCGCCGCAAGAGCGGCACCGCCACGTTGTAGACCGGCACGCCGTCACGGGTACGCCCCTCGGGCACGCCGCCGTGGGCGTGGCCGTGGAAGGCGACGGTCACCTCGTAACGGTCGAGCGGCTCCTCGAGGCGGCTCGAGCCCAGGAACGGGTAGAGCTCGCGCGGCTCGCCGGTGACGGTGCCCTCGATGGGCGCGTAGTGCAGGATGGCCACGCGCCGGCGGGTGCGCAGCCGCGCCAGCCCGGACTCGAGCTTGAGCGCCTCGTTCACTGCCTCGCGCACGAACTGCTTGATCGACGGCTCGCCCCAGGGCTCGAGCATGCGCCGGCCGAAGCCGCCGCCGAAACCCTTGACGCCCACGAAGCCGACGCCGCCGACCTCGTGGATCTCGCCGTCGAGCACCACCACGCCCACGCCGCCGAGGATGCGGCGGATCTCGGTCTGCTGCTCCTCCTCGTAGTCGTGGTTCCCCAGGACCGCCAGCACCGGGATCTTCACGGCGCGCCCGAGCTCGTCGGCCAGCACCTGCGCCTCCTCGACGGTGCCGGTGTCGGTGAGATCACCGCACAGGATCAGCACGTCCGCGCGCGCTGCCGCCTGGGCGAACAGCGGTTGCAGCACCCCCTGCGACTTCCGGGTGCAGTGCAGATCACCCAGCGCCGCCAGGCTCAACACATCCCCGGGCACGGGCCTCCTCTGCGCGGATGGATCGGGTGAGAAGGTCGACATCGGCCTGGGTCATCTGCACGCCTGGGTCCAGCCGGGCATCCGCATAGCCCCAGCGCTCGACGTCGATCAGGTACTGGCGTGCCGACAGCAGGGTCCCCTGGCACACGGCTCGGTCGGGCACCTCGCTCTCGAGTTCGAGCATCAGCCGCCCCATCAGGCCGCGCATCACCCAGCGCGGCACCACCGAACGGTGCGACGGGTAGACGAAGCGGTACAGCATCAGGTGGCTCATCAGCACGTGCCAGTGCGGATCGAAGCGGCGGAACAGGCGCTCCCAGTCGAGCCCTTCGCCGCGCGCGCGGATGAGGTGCGCGATGTCGGCGCCGTCGTAGCGCTCGCGCTCGAGCACGTACCCCTTCGACCAGATCATCTCCTCGACGGGCGAGAGCAGCACGCGCGTCCCCAGCACCTCGGCCTCCTCGGCGTGCTGGAGCCACTCGTCGTCGACGATGGCCACCCCGTTGCCCGAGCTGAAGACCAGGTCGACGAAGGAGTCGCCGCAGAACGCCTTGCCCAGCCAGTGCGGCGCGATCATCTCGGAGCGGTACCCGGCCTCGGCGATGGTGCCCAGCGCCCACTCGGCGTCGTCGGGCTTCACGAACAGATCGAGATCCTTCGTGTAGCGCGCGATGCCCGTGTGCTGGCTGAAGGCGAAACCGCCGCCTACCAGGAAAGGCACGCCGGAGTCGAGGAGCGCCCGCAGCACGTCGCTGTAAAAGCGGACGGTCGCTGCGGGGGGTTGCTCGACGTCGAATCGTGGTTCGTTCATGCCGCCCCTGGGCCCCTGGGGAAGACAGACAAGCAACGGCAATGCCATCGACAACCCGCGGGTCCGGCCTGACTTCCGTCACCGATCGGAAACGGGACGCCACGATGGCGTCCGTGACGGTGACGTGGGAGCCTGGGTTCCCCATTTTTGCCCGTCACGGCGCGCATGCTGACGTTTTTTGCCGTCAGGATGACCACGTCGAACCGGCTCAACCACGCATAGCGGTTGGCATTCGTCCCTTCTGGGGCGGTGGCACGTCGGTTGCGTGTATAAGGGATCGGTCCTGATGCGGTCGGACAATAGCCGTGGGTTCACATTGGTGGAGCTGATGATCGTCGTGGCGATCATCAGCATCCTTGCGTCGCTGGCCATTCCCGCCTTCCATCGCTACACCAAGAAGGCGAAAAGCGCCGAGGCCATCGGCCACCTGAACAAGATCTGGGCGGGCGCGGCCAGTTATTACGCGGTCGACCACACGGACCCGAGCGGGGTGGTCCTCGAGCCGCAATTTCCCGGACCGACGGCGGCGCTGGAATCCACGACCCAGTGCGGATGCCAGTCGACGAGCCGCTGCGCCGCGGGGGCGACCGTGTACGTCACGGATCCGGTCTGGATCGGGCTGAGCTACTCGATCAGCGATGCCCACAACTTCATGCCCCTCTACACGGCCGCGGGGACGGGCAGTGCCGCCTCGTTCACGGCGGACGCCATCAGCGACATGGACTGCGACGGCATCCTCGGGACCTGGCGCCGGATCGGCGGGGCGGCGAACACGGACGTGACCGGCAACCAGACGCCGTTCGTCTCCAACGAGGGCGAATGAACAGGTTGTCGCCAACGGGCGCGCGGCACCTCTAGTAGTATAGGGAAGTAGTCGCGGCGTCTGCCGCCATGTGTCGACGATGCTGTCCCGGCGTCTCGTTCTCTTCGCCTCGTGGCTCACGCTCGTCGCGGCGTGGGCGCCGGGGGCGCGGGCGGCCGAGCCGGTCGACTTCAAACGCGACCTGCTCCCGATGCTGAAGCAGCGCTGCGTGGAGTGCCACGGCAAGCAGAAAGCCAGCGGGGGGTTGCGCCTGGACAGGGGCGCCCCGCTCCTCGAGGGCGGAATCAGCGGCAAGTCCGTGACCCCAGGCGACGGCAAGGGAAGTTACCTCGTGCAGCGCCTGCGCGGTGAAGGCGGCGAGGATCCCATGCCGCTCAAGGCCGATGCGCTGAGCGCAGCGGAGATCGCGCTGGTCGCCCGCTGGATCGATGACGGCGCGCAGGTCCCGCCCGAGCCAACGCCCCAGTTCGTGCCGGCGCCGGCGGGGTTGCGCCGGCTGACGGTCTCGCAATACCGGAGTAGCCTGCGCGACTTGCTGGGCGGCAAGGTGACTTTGCCCAACGACATCGAGCCGGACACGCTCATCAGCGGCTCGGCGGCGGTGGGGGCGACGCGCATTCCGTTGTCGCCGCGGGCGACGGAGCAGTTCGCGAGCGCGGCAACCCGCGTGGCTGCCGAGGCGCTGGCGGACGCCGACTTCCGCAGGCGGTGGCTCTCGTGCGCGCCCTCGCCCGGCTGTCTGCCCACTTTTGTGGAGAAGTTCGGCCGGCGGGCCTGGCGCAGACCGCTGACCCGCGACGAGATCGCCCGCTACACGAAGGTGGGGCAGAGAATGGGGCGCGACTTGCCCAGGGCGGTGGAGCTGGTGGTGTCGACCCTGCTGCAGTCGCCGCGGTTCTTGTACCGCGTGGAGATCGGCACCCCGGATCCGCGCGATCCGACGCGCCGGGTGCTGACCGACTTCGAGCTGGCCTCGCGCCTTTCTTTCTTCCTGTGGGGGGGGCCGCCCGACGACGGGTTGCTCGATGCCACGGCCATCGGGGCGCTGTCCACCGACGAAGGGCTGCGCACCGAGGCGGAGCGGATGCTGGCCTCGCCACGCGCGCGGCAGACGCTGGAGGCGTTCTTCGTCGAGCTCCTGCGCCTGCGGCGTCTGGATCGGCTGCCGCAGTTCCGGACCACGTTCAAGCAGGCATCGAACACGCTGGGCAAGGCGATGCGCACCGAGACCCTGAAGGTGATCGAGGAGGTGGCCTTCGACCCCGAGCGCGACTTCCGCGAGATCTTCGATACGCGCGCAACGTACGTCAACGGCGAGCTGGCAAAGCTGTACGGTCTTCCCGCGCCGGCAGCCGACGAGGCCTTCGTACGCATCGAGCTGCCTTGGGACGCGCAGCGCGCCGGTGTGCTGGGGCACGCGAGCTTCCTGGCGCTCAACGCTCATCCGACGGCGTCGTCGCCGACCAGGCGCGGGAAATTCATCCGCGAGGTGCTGCTGTGCCAGGCGGTGCCGCCTCCGCCGCCGAACGTCAGCACCAAGCTGCCCGAGGACCATGACGGGGACGCCCCGCGCACCGTGCGGCAGAAGCTGGATGTGCACCGCACCTCCCCGCAGTGCAACGGCTGCCACAAAGCCATGGACCCGATGGGGCTGGCGTTCGAGAGCTTCGACGGCCTGGGGGCGTACCGCACCAGCGAGAACGGGCTGCCGATCGATACCAGCGGCGAGCTCGACGGCGTGCCGTTCAAGAACGCCGCCGAGCTGGGGACGCTCTTGCGCAAGAGCCCCAAGGTGGGCGCTTGTCTGGCGCGCAACCTGTTCCGCTTCGCCATGGGCCACCTCGAGGAAGAGGGCGAGGAGCCGCTGATGGACGAGCTGGCGCGTTCCCTCGAGACCGACGGATACCGGTTCGGGTCGCTGGTGCTGAACGTGGTGAAGAGCCGTGGCTTCCGCTACGTGGCGGCACTGGACAGGGCCCGGCCACACGGAATCCTGCAGGGCAAGGAGCTCTCGCCCTGAGGATGAAGATGAAGATGATGAACAGGCGCCGGATGTTGCAGGGGCTCGTCGGCGGGGCGGCCGTGTCGGTGGCGCTGCCGCCCCTGGAAGCGATGCTCGACGGCAACGGCGAGGCCCTCGCGGGCGGCGTGCCGCTGCCGAAACGCTTCGGGGTGTTCTTCTGGGGCAACGGCGTGCGCCTGGATCGCTGGACGCCGAAGCAGACGGGCGCGGGCTGGACGCTGACCGACGAGCTCGGACCGCTGTACCCGGTGAAGGACTACGTCTCCGTGGTCTCGGGCATGCACATCCTGACGGGAAACGAGCGCGGCCACCACGGGGGCACCGTCGGGATCCTCTCGGGCGCGCCGATGGTGTCGCAGCCGCACCCGAGCTCGAACTACGCGTCGACGTTCAGCCAGCCGTCGATCGATCAGGTGATCGCCGACAGCTTCGCGGGGCGCACGCCTTTCAAGTCAATCGAGCTCGGGATCTCGCGGAGGGTCACGGACGGCGAGGGAACGACGCTGCAGTACCTGTCCCACCGCGGGCCCGACAACCCCTGCCCGCCCGAGTACGACCCGGGCAAGGCGTTCGATCGGTTGTTCGCGCCATCCGGGGCGGTGACCCGGAACCGCGGGCTCGGCAAGAGCGTGCTCGACGTCGTCGCCGAGGACACGCGGGACCTGCGACGCGAGGTCGGCCCGGGCGATCTGCGGCGGCTGGACCAGCACCTGGACAACGTCCGCAGCATCGAGAAGCGCCTCGTGACCGACTGGAAGCGGCCCCGGCAGTGCAGCCCAGGCAAGCGGCCGCAGGCGGGCGGTGAGGAAGGCGGCAAGGAGCCGCTCGAGGAGATCAGCGAGGCGATGGCGCACGTGGTGGCGCTGGCCCTGTCGTGCGATCTCACCCGCGTCTTTTCGCTGATGTTCTCGGGCAGCGTCGGCGGCACGGTGTTCTGGCAGGTGGGCGCGGATCGCGGGCACCATCAGCTGACCCACGACGAGCCGAAGGAGCAGCCGCTGGTACACGCGGCGACGGTCTTCACGATGAAGCAGTTCGCCCGCCTCCTGGAAAGGCTGAAGGAGACGCCGGACGGCGCCGGCAACCTGCTCGATCGGTGCGCCATCCTGGCCAGCTCGGACCTGGCCGAGGGGCGCCCACACAGCATCAAGGACTACCCCATCCTGGTCGCGGGGCGGGCGGGCGGCAAGCTACGCCATCCGAGCGTCCACCATCGCGCCGAGGGCGACAACACCAGCAAGGTGCTCCTGAGCCTGCTACGCGCCGTGGGCTTGCCTCTCGAGACCTTCGGCAAATCCGGAGGCCACGTCACCGATTCCTGTACCGCCATCGAAGCCTAGCCATTAAATTGCGCGGCGTGAACACCTCTCGCCTTCTGCTCCTGCTCGGCCTCGTGTTCGCCGGCGCGGCACGCGCCGACGGTCCGCGCGACAACATCCCCGACAACGTGCGCCCGGTGCCGCCGCCAGGCATCGAGGTTTCCGACGCCGAACGCAAGGTGCTCGAGCATGGGCTCTCGACGCTGGCGCAGGAGATCCGCCGGCTGCGCAAGAATCCGGCGGCCGTGCCCCACCTGCCGGACGTGGAGATCTACTACCAGGCGGTGCGCATCGCGCTGGATCACGGCGAGTTCTTCGCGCCCGCGGACATCGAGCAGGCCAAGAAGCTGCTGGTCGTGGGCGGCGCGCGCGCCCGCGAACTGGGCATGGGCAAGACGCCGTGGCTCGTGCAGCCGGGACCGACGGCGCTGGGATACATCTCTGCGCTGGACGGATCGACCCAGCCGTACGGCCTCTTCATCCCGCCGACCTTCAGCCCGACGTCGCCGCAGCGCTGGCGCCTGGACGCCTGGTTTCACGGCCGCGACGAGAAGCTGTCCGAGCTGAAGCTGGTGAACACCACCACGCAGGGGGTGATGAAGAAGGAGTTCCTGCGCCCCGATGCCTTCTTCCTGCAGCCGTACGGCCGTTTCTGCAACGCCGGCAAGCTGGCGGGCGAGGTCGACTTCCTGGAGGCGCTGGCCGACGTCAAGCGCCGCTTCCGCATCGACGAGGACCGCGTCGTGGTGCGAGGCTTCTCGATGGGCGGCGCCACCACCTGGCAACTCGCCGCGCACTACGCCTCGGACTGGGCGGCGGCCGCACCCGGGGCTGGCTTCGCCGAGACCGCCGAGTTCCTGAAGGTGTTCCAGGACGAGGTGGTGAAACCAAGCTGGTGGGAACAGAAGCTGTGGGGGATGTACGACGCCCCGGCGTACGCCGAGAACTTCCGCAACGTGCCTCTGGTCGCTTACAGCGGCGAGATCGACAAGCAGAAGCAGGCGGCCGATCTCATGGCCGGCGTCCTGGCGAAGGTCGGGATCCCGATGACCCACATCATCGGCCCGAAGACCGCGCACGCCTATCACGCGGACTCGGTGCTGGTGGTCAACCGTCTGGTCGATGCTCTGGCCGTGCGCGGCCGCGATCCGGCCCCGCGGCGGGTGTCGCTGGCGACGCCGACGCTGAAGTACAACCGCCAGGCGTGGGTGACGGTGGATGCCATGGGTCGCCACTGGGACAAGGCGAGCGTCGAGGCGGAGATAGTCGCCGATGGGCAGGTGCAAGTTGCGACGAAGAACGTCACGGCGATCACCCTGGCGATGACGGCGGGCCGCTGTCCCTTCGCGCTCGGCCGCACGACGACGGTGCGTCTGGACGGACAGAAGCTGCCCGCGCCCGCGCCCATGTCGGACCGGTCGTGGACGGCTTCCTTCCACCGCAGCGGCACGCGCTGGCTTGCGGGCGTGCTGCCGGCGGCGGCCCTGCAGAAGCGCCATGACCTGCAGGGGCCCATCGACGACGCGTTTCTGTCGAGCTTCCTGATGGTCACGGTGGCAGAGGGCGCCCCCTTCTCGAAGCCCGTCGGCGCCTGGGTGACGGCCGAGCAGATGCACGCCATCAAGGAGTGGCGGCACCAGTTCAGAGGTGAACCGCGGGTCAAGCGCGACATCGACGTCACGCCCGAGGACATCGCGCAACACAACCTGATCCTGTGGGGCGATCCCGGCAGCAACCAGATCCTCAAGCAGATCGCCGACAAGCTGCCGATCCGCTGGACCAAGGAGGGGATCACCGCCGGCAAGAAGAGCTACGCGGCCGACAAGCACGCGCTCGTCGCCATCTACCCGAACCCGCTGAACCCGAAACGCTACGTGGTGCTGAACAGCGGCTTCACCTACCGCGAGTACGACTACCTGAACAACGCGCGCCAGGTGCCGAAGCTGCCGGACTGGGCGATCGTCGACATCAGCACGCCGCCCAATTCGCGCTACCCGGGCAAGATCGCCGACGCCGGTTTCTTCGGGGAGCAGTGGGAGTATAAGGATCGGCCATGATGCAAAGGCGCCACTTTCTGAATGGAGGACTCATGGCCATGGCCGCGGGCGCGCCCGAGAAGAAGAAGGCGCCAGGCGCCACCGCCGAGTGGTACGAGCTGCGCACCATCCGCCTGCGCATCGGTGCGCAAGCGAAGGTGGTGAACGACTTCCTCGCGGAGGTGATGCTGCCCGCGCTCGGCAAGGCGGGCGCCGGTCCCATCGGCGTCTTCGAGACCATGGTCGGACCCGAGATGCCGACGCTGCACCTGCTCATCCCCTACGAGTCACCGGCGGCGATGGCCGCGGCGCACGCGACGGTGCAGAGCAACCCCGCGTACACGCAAGGCGCGGCGGCAGCGGCGTTCCACGGCGCGCCGGCCACGCAGCCAGCGTACGGGCGGATGGAGAGCGCGCTCTTGCAAGCGTTCCCGCACATGCCGAAGCTGCTGGCACCGGCGAGGAGCCCACGCATCTTCGAGCTGCGCACGTACGAGAGCCCCGGCGGCCCCGCCCACGCGCGCAAGATGGAGATGTTCACCAAGCTGGGTGAGACGGAGATCTTCCGCCGCGTGGGTCTCACCCCGGTGTTCTTCGGCCGCACGGTGATCGGTCCGCGCCTGCCGAATTTCACGTACATGCTGACCTTCCCGGACATGGCCGCGCGCGAGAAGGCATGGGCCACGTTCCGCAGTGACGCCGAGTGGACCAAGCTGAAGTCGACGCCCGGCTACGCGGACGCGGACATCCTGTCCAACATCACGGACCTGATGCTGCGGCCGACGGCGTACTCGCAGATTTGAGCGACGGGCGCGACTACATCCCGCAGGTGCTGTAGTCGCGGGGCTGGCATGAGCCCGCGGTCATGCCCATCACGGTGGGCACGCAGCGGAGATTCTGGCTGCAGGCGGGGCTGTCGCTGGTCACGCAGGAGCCACCGGGGAGACCGGGCGCGATGCACGTGGTCGGGGTGCTCGCCATGTTGTTCGCCTTGCGGCAGTTGCCGCCCGCCAGGCAGCTGACCATCACGTCGCCAATGGTGCCACAGACCTCACCGGCCCTCACCAGCGGCCGTACCTGACAGACCATTGCCATCGGGTGGCAGAAAAGGCCGAGGCGGCTGTCGCAGTCGCTGAGGGTGCGACGGGCTCTGTCGCATGCTTGGCCCGTCGTCGTCACCAGCGGCTGGCAGGTGCCGTCGGCCGTGCCCACGACGCCGACGCAGTTCAACCCCTGGTCGCAGCCGCGCATGGCGTTGCACGCTTCGCCTTTCTGGCGGCGCCTGGTGCAGATCTTCATGGACGACGCCTGATCCGGGGTCACACAGACGAGGCCGGACTCGCAAGCTGTGCTGCTCGCGCACATTCCGTTCTCGGGAATGCGTCGGGTACAGACGCCGCACACCGCCGTGTTCGCCACCGGGCAATACTGGGACAGGCACTGGTTGTTGGAGACGCAAGCCACGCCGTCAGCGAGCGGCCCGCGCGCGGACTCACATGCCGGCGGGCTGCCGAGGGTCAGCCACTCGGCGCAGGTCTGCTGTTCCATGGCGCCGGCACAGGCGTCCTCGCGCTGCGGGGTGTTCGCGCTCTTGTCGCGCAAGACGCTGTCGATGCAGATCTGCTTGTGTTCGGCGAGGCAGGTCGCCTCGTCGCCGTGGTCGCGGCCGACCTGCCAGTTGTTGGTGCAGTCCTTCTCTTTCTGACAGCGTGCCTCCGCGGCGTGCAGGCAAGCGTCGTCCAGGCTGACCGGCTTGGCGCCGCAGCTAGCAAGCAATGCTCCCGCCGCCGCCGCGCAAAACCAGAGACGAGGGACAAGAGTCATCCGGAACCCTCCCGAACGG
This sequence comes from Myxococcales bacterium, assembly GCA_031423255.1. Lineage (GTDB taxonomy): Bacteria > Myxococcota_A > Polyangia > Fen-1088 > Fen-1088 > JANPFD01. Next base: position 21,820 of record JANPFD010000144.1, read on the forward strand.
TCGCCCACTCTATAGCGGTCGAACCAGGACCGAAAGGGCGCATCGCGTTGGTAGGTGCGTGTCCGCCTACGCGGCTCCAACCTGTGATCTGCGCAGGTTTCTTCCCACCAGACGGGCTTCAACTACGCGAAATCACATTATTTCGTGATTGGCCCGCCCCGTGCATCTCTGGACGACACTGTGTCCACTGCAGCGTTCTTTCGCACTCCTCATTCCGATGCCACCTCCTCGACCGGTCGGCGCGGCACCCTCTCGCTCGACGGCCGGACGATCGACGGACGCATCGACGCGGGCAACAAGGACCGCACCCAGTCGGAGCTCGAGCCCCAGTGGGTAGCGGCGATCGAATCGGCAACTGACTAGGGGTTAGCCTCGGGCTAACATCGCTCCCGCTTGTCGCCGGGGCGATACACGATCCTCAAGAAGGTCGCCGACGGAGGCATGGCCGAGATCTTCCTGGCCACCCAGACCGGCGCCCAGGGATTCGAGCGGACCGTCATCCTGAAGCGGATCCTCCCCGCCTTCTCGATGGATCCGCACTTCCGCAACATGATCGTGGATGAGGCGCACATCGCCATGAGCCTCGGCCACGGGAACATCGTCCAGGTGCTGGATCTGGGCGAGGTGGGCGGCCGCTATTTCCTGGTGATGGACCTGGTCGACGGCTGGGACCTGGCGAGCACGATGATGCGCGCGTACCGGGCCGACCTGCCGCTGCCGCCGGGGCTTTGCCTGTACGTGGTGGCCGAGGTCTGCCGGGCGCTGGCTTACGCTCACGGCAAGACCCGCGACGGCAAGCCGCTGGAGATCGTCCACCGCGACATCAGCCCGCAGAACGTGCTGCTGTCCGCAGAGGGCGAGGTGAAGCTGACGGACTTCGGGATCGCCAAGGCGCTCGGCAAGCGCGAGCGGACGCAGACGGGCGTCATCAAGGGCAAGCTCGACTTCATGTCGCCCGAGCAGGCGACGGGCGCCACCATCGACGGGCGCTCGGACATCTTCTCGACGGGAACGCTCCTGTATCTGCTGACGACGGGGCAGCGGCCATTCGAGGCGCAGTCGGAGTTGCAGACGATGGTGAAGATCCAGGACGCCGAATTCGCCCCGCCCCAGGAGGCGGAGCCATCGATCGACCCGCGCATCGCCGAGGTCATCACGAAGGCGATGCGGAAGCTCCCGTCGGAGCGCTACGGCACTGCCGACGAGATGATGCGCGCCGTGGAGGACGTGCTACGCGCCGGCTTTCCGTCGGCGGGTCAGAGCGAGCTGCGGCGGTACCTCGACGAGCTGGGACGCAAGGATGGCGTGCCGCCGCTCTCGCTCGCGCACGGGCTACCGATGGACGAGGTGGACGAGATGGCGCGCGCGTCCGGCAACCACACGGTGGCGCTGAAGACGCCGAACCGGACCGAGCTGGCGCTGGATGACACACGATTCGTGCCGCCGCTGGAAAGCGAGACGGCGCAGGCGGGCGTCGACCGGGCGCCGAAGCGGCGGGCGAGCCTGGGCGGGCGAATCGGGGGCTTGCTGGCGGCGCTGGTGCTGCTGGCGGCCGTCGTGGGCGGCACCTTGTACGCCGTCTCGCCCCAGACAGCCCGGCGGCTGGTCAACATCGGCAAGAAGCAGATCGCCACTTCGGTCCCGGTCCTGCGCGAGGCGAAGGTCGACAAGCCGGCCACACTCGCCGCGCCCGAGCCTGCACCCTCCCCGGCCGCCCAGCCGCCGCGGCCGGCGCCCGAGAGGGAGGCTCCGAGCCGGCCCACGCTGGTGACCGTGCAACTGAAGACGCGCCCGGCAGGCGCGACGGTGCGCAACCAGGCCGGCGGTGTCGTCGGCACGACCCCGCTGTCCATGTCCTGGCGATCGGGCACCGTGCAGCGGCTGACCTTCAGCAAGCCAGGCTTCACCGCCGCCACGAGGCGGCTCACCGTCCCCTCGAAGAGCCACGCCCTGGTGGTGGATCTGGCACGCACACCCAGGCGACGAACGACCGCGCGACGCTGATTCGCGTCGGGCGCATCAGGCTGATTCACATCGGGCTCATTCGCGGGTCGAGGAGAGACCCCCGGTTTCCCGGTGGCCCACATAGCCCCCCGATGCAGCCACGGTCGCGCCCCTACAACGGCACGCCCGCTAGACTAGCGCACGTCGCCGACGTCGCCTTCGTACTGGGCGTCGCCGCCGCCCTGCTTCTTCCTCCGGGCACGCTCGATGGCCCAGACCACCAGAATCGACACGTTGTAGAGCACGAACAACGGGCCAGCCAGAAGCATCTGGGTGAAAGGATCGGTGCTGGGCGTGAGGATGCCGCCGGCGACGACCGACAGGACCAGCGCGTACTTGTCGAACTTCAGCAGACCCTTCGCGGAGACGAGGCCGATCCAGCCGAGGATGGCGATCACCACCGGCAGCTCGAAGGCCACCCCGCAGCCGGCCAGCATGAGCATCAGGAAGTTGCCCACCTCGTCCATCTTCAGCATCGGGTTGATCTGCACCCCGGGTGCCTCGGCCAGCTTCACCATGTAGTAGGCAGCCGGCTCGGCCAGCACGAAGTAGCCGAAGGCGGCGCCGCCCGCGAAGCAACCAGCCGTGGCACCGGTGACCATCCCGGCGAGCTTCTGTTCCTTCTTGTACAGGCCCGGGGCGACGAACTTCCACAGCTCCCAGAACACGAAAGGCCCGGCGATGATGATGCCAGCGACGATCGACAGCTTCATCCAGACCCAGAACGGCTCGGTGATGCCGGTGTAGTTGAAGGCGCACTCGTACTTCGCGGCCACCAGGCCGTTGCAGATCGGTTTCGTCAGCACGACGAAGAATCGCTGCACGAAGAAGAACGAAACGAGCAGGGAAACGACGAAGGCAATGGCCGCGTTGCGCAGACGAACGCGCAGCTCGGCCAGGTGCTCGAGCAGCGACATCCGCTTGGCGTCCAGCGCCTCGTCCTCGGGATGGGGCGGCTCACCGTCCGAGCCATCGGTCTCGGCTATCGGGGGCAGGGCCTGGGTCTCGGCTGTGTCGGAAGGCGGCAGCGCCGTCTCGTCGGCCTCCTCGGGTCGGCTCACCGGGTCAGGCTTTCTTCACGGAAGGCGGAGGCGACGGCAGAGTGCGGCCGCCGAGACCCGGAGGGGGCAGGCGCGGCGCACCCGAGGGCGGGCTGGAGGGTTTGCTGGCCAGCGGCCGGGTGGGTACGGTCCCGATCGGCGGCGGGGTGCCCAGCATGGTCGAGTCGGACAGGCCGCTGGTGGCCTTCTTCGCGGGCATCGCCAGCGCGGGGGGCGGGGGAACCGCCGGGACCTCGGGGTCGGCCAGGTAGCTCGGCGACTCCATCGCCACCGTCTTGTCGGAGGGCGGTGTCGCGGCGGCCTCGGCGGCCTCCCTGGCCAGCTGCTCGTTCTGCTCGCGCGCTTCCTGTTCCTGGCGCGCCACATCCTCCTTCTCGTACTGCTCGCGGGCGGCTTTCTCCAGATCGCGGCGCTTGAGCTCCTCCGGCGGGAGCATCGTCGCTTCTCTCAGCTCTTCCAGAGGCTTACGGATGGCGTCGTCCAGCTCGATCTCGGACTTGATGTCCGCGGTCGCCTTGCGGACGGTCCGGATCATCTTCCCCAGGCCGGAGGCGAGCTCGGGCAGCTTCTTCGGCCCCAGGAACACGAGCGCCACCACCAGGATGAGGACGATTTCGGACATCCCGAGGTTCAACAAGGTCCCTAGTTGTATCCCGGAAAGGGGCCCCGTTCCACCCCGGGTCACGGCCCGAGGAGGTCCATCTGCCGCGGAGGGCCGAGGGCGTAGGCGTCGTGGCCTCGTTCGCGCAGCTCGGCAGCGAACGGCTCGGCAAAGCCCCGGTGCAGGGCGACCTCGCGGGCGCCGGTCGCCTCCAGATAGGCCAGGAGCCCGGCGTGGCCCATCTGGTTCGTGAGCGGCACCGCAGCTTCGACGCCGAGGCGGGCGACGGCGTCGGCATCGCACGCCAGCGGCGAGGCCAGAAGGACGGCGGGGGCCGCCAGGACAGGCAGCCTCTCCCCCGGCGGCCACAGCAGCACCTCGTCGGCGCCCAGCGCTCGCGAGAAGCGGGCGATGGCAGGCGCAGCCACGCCCGCCAAGCGATAGGCAGAGGCGGTGGCGACGATGGCCCGATGGCCGCGCAGGCCCAGGCCATCGAGGGCGGATGCGGCATCCATGGCGCCGGCGTGGGGCTCGCACAGGATCACCGGTCCGCGGCCCGCAGCACGGGCCCGGTCGACGAACGCACGCAGCTGCTCCAGCGCATGGAGCCGTGGGGGGAAGACGAAGCGCGGGTGGCCGTAAGTGGCATCCAGGCAGATGGCTTCCGCGCGGCGGACCTCCGCGGGCGTGGCTCCGAACGCGGGATCCGGACGGCAGACCGCGCCCGCATACAGCCGCGAGCGTCCCTCGAACTCGACGAGCAGCGAAGCAGCCCCCGGCGAATGTCCCGACGGAAACAGCTCGAGCCGCAGTCCGCCCAGGGTGAACGGACGACCGAACGGCGCCGGCAGCACCTGTGGGCGCAACCGCTCCCCGACGGGGCCGAGCAACGCCAGGGTCGCCTGGGTGGTCAGCAACTCCTGGCGGCCGGCATGCCGGCGCGCGAGGCGGACGGCGGGCAGGGCCTGGGCATGCGACAGGAACACCAGGTCGCTTATCGATCCCGTGGTGTCACAGGTGACGTGCGTGCCGGCGATCTGGATCCCCGCGCGCCAGTCGAAGGCGCGCGGCGCTTTCTTCTGTCGCGGCGGCACGCGGCGGTTCTACACCGAAGCGGCGAGCGTCCTGCGCACCAGATCGTCCACCGCCTCGATGGCGAATGGCTTGTCGAGACGTGGGTTGGCGACGCTTTCCAGAAAAGCGGTCGCGCGGGGCGTGCAAGCGCCGCCGGTCATGAAGACGAAACGCGCCTCTTGCCCGGGACGCAGCCGCTTCACCTCGCCGTAAAGGTCGACGCCGGACAGATCGGCCATCATCACGTCGCACAGCACACAATCGAAGGAGGCCGCTTGCAACTGCTCGAGGGCCTGGCGGCCGGAGGTGGCCACGGCGACGTCGTGCTCACGCTCCAGTTCGCGCTGCAGCGCCATGGCCAGGAGCGCCTCGTCGTCCACCACCAGGATCCGCGCCCGCGGCGCGCGCACAGCCACCGGCGGCTCGGCCACCGCAGGCGACGTCGACACGGCCGTCGGGAACGAGACCCGGAAGGTCGAGCCGCGGCCGACCTCGCTCTCGACCGTGATGTCCCCACCGTAGGCATTGATGATGTCGCGGCAGATCGACAGGCCGAGGCCGGTACCGGCCCCCGCGGGCTTGGTGGTGAAGAACGGATCGAAGATCCGGGCGCGCACCGTGGGCGTCATGCCGACCCCGCTGTCCGTCACCTCGACCACCACACGGTCGCCCACGGCGCGGGCGCTGACGCGGATGACCGGACGGACGTCGGACTCCTCCGGCAGCGCCTGGATGGCGTTCACCAGGAGGTTCAGGAAGACCTGGCCCAGCCGCGCCTCGCTGGCAGCCACCGGCGGCACCACCTCGATCGCCGTCACCAGCTCGGCCCGGTGCTTGATCTCGTGGTCGGCCATCTTCAACGCCGAGGCCAGCACCCGGCTGACGTCGGCCGAGGCAATCTCCGCGCGATCAGGGCGCGAGAAGGTGCGGAGATCGCGCACGATGGCCGCGATTCGCTCCACCGCCTGCCGAGCGTCCGTCAGGCGAGGCTCCGCCGCCGGCCCCACCTCGCGTTCCAGCGACTGCAGCAGGACCGACAGATAGGCGAGCGGGTTGTTGATCTCGTGCGCCACGCCCGCCGCCAGGAAGCCCAGGGTCGCCATCCTGTCGGCCTGGATCGCCTGAGCGCGCAGCCGCTCGCGCTCGGTGATGTCGCGCGCGAAACCCAGCACCACGGACGTCCCCTCGAACTCGGTCGCCAGGGAGACGATCTCGGCGGTCACGATCCCGCCGTCGGCGCGCAGGCCGCGATAGACCTGCGGCGGTATCGACTCGCCCGCAGCCACCGCGGGCAGACGTGACAGGAGGATGGGGCGATCCTCGGGCACCGTCAGATCGACGATGGACCGGCCCAGCAGATCCTCGGAGCGCGCGTACCCGAACATCCTGACGACAGCCGGATTGGCATAGACGAGGCGGCCCTCGCGCAGGACGACGATGCCATCGGGAGACTTCTCGATGAGAAGCCGGAAGCGGGCCTCGGATCGGGCCAGCGCCTCCTCGGTGACACGTCGGTCGCTGATGTCCCGGAAAAACGAGATGATCGCCTCGCCCGAGCCATGCGGCGTACGCGCCGAGCCAATCTCGATCGGCTTGCGCTTGCCCTCGGCGGTGAGGACGACGGTCTCGAAGTGCGAAGGGACATCCTCCCCGGCGAGGCGTCTCCGGGTGCGGTCAGCCAGATCGGCGCGAAACTCGGGGGCCACGAAGAACAGCGGATGCTCCCGGCGCAGCACGTCCACCGGGTGACCGAGGATCCGACACGCGGTCTCGCTGGCATAGCTGAGCTGGTACTTGCCACCCTCGACCATCCAGACGGTGATTCCGACGTGCGCGTAGCCCAGCGCCTCGACGAGAGCGCTCTCCAGACCCACCAGTTCCCGCTCGACCAATCCGCCCTCCACCATCACACCGACGTGATGGCCCGCGCGGCCAGAAGCTCGCTGACCTTCGCAACCACCTCTTCCTCGGACTCGGCGCCGCGGATGCGCAGGTCGCAGGGCGCCAGGCTGTCTCCGCCAGGATCGACGTCCACCACGACGCTCGGGAAGTCGGCGATCAGCGCCTGCACCGCCCCGTAGTCGGCCAGGCCGATGGCGTTGGTGGTCGACACCACCAGCATCCCGGTGTCCAGCAGAAGGTGCGCCACCTCGCCGAAGCGGCGGACCAACTCGGCCTGCGTTGCCTCGCGGAAGTGCAGATCGCAGTCGACGCCCAGGAGCACGTTGGTGCCGTCGAGCATGTACGTGTTGCGGCTCTGGACGAACAGCGCCTTCTCGACCGCACGGGCGTAACGCTGCTTGCCGGTGCCGGCCTTGCCCACGAACATGATCAGCGCCGCGCGGTGACCGTAGCGGCGCGCGCGCTCGACCGTCGTGACACCGCCCTTGACCCAGTTGAAATCGCGCAGCCGGGCTTCATCGCGCAGCTCTTCCTTCTCGTCCGATTCGGAAGCGACGATGATGCCGCCGCCCGCGACATCGTAGCCGTCGACGATCACGAACCGTCCCATCGCCTCGCAGTCACTCGTGAGGTCAAAGGCCACCGGCGTGCGCGTCTCCAGCACCAGGTCGGCGACGTCGTGACGCCCCACCTGCTCCTTCGCCAATTGACGGTTCACCTCGGAGGCGTCAAGAACCTTGTGGATCTTGTGAATGCGCACCGCGGTCGCCACGGTGCCCAGCTTCAGCTTGTAGTCACGACCCTTCTCGAACGGCTTCTTGCCCAGCCAGATGAGGTTGGTGCGAAAACGCGTGGAGACGATCGGCGCCTTCTCGGCGTGGGACATCACCTCGCCGCGGACCACGTAGATCTCCTCGGAGAGGGTGACGCCGGTCGACCAGCCCGCGTCGATCTCGGTGCGGGGGGCGGTGTTGAACGATTCGATCGACCGGACGGTGGTGCTCTTGTTCGACGGGGTGAACACCACCTTGTCGCCCACCTTGACCCGGCCCGCCTCGATCCGGCCGGCGATGATCCGACGCTCGTCGCCGTGGCTGGTGAACTTGTACACCGCCTGCACCGGCATGCGCAGCGGCTGGTCGATCTTGGGCGGTGTCTTGATGAACCCGTCCAGCGTCTCCAGCAGCGTCGGCCCGTCGTACCACACCATTTCGGGTGCCCGGTTGGCCAGGTTCTCGCCATTGAGCGCGCTGATGGGGACGAAGTGCTTCGGCTTGACCGCGCCGATCTCCTCGAGGAAGGTGCGGTACTCCTGCTCGATCTGGCGGAAGTGGTCCTGCTTACGGCCGACCAGATCCATCTTGTTCACACAGACCACCACCTGCCGGATGCCCAGCATCGCCAGGATGTAGCCGTGGCGTCGCGAGTTCTCGCGCACCCCTTCCTTGGCATCGATGATCAGCACGGCGGCCTCGGCGCGCGCGGCCCCCGAGATCATGTTCTTCAGGAACTCGATGTGCCCCGGGGCATCGATGATGATGTACTCGCGCTTGGGCGTCTTGAAGAAGCAGCGCGCGGTGTCGATGGTGATGCCCTGGTCCTGCTCGTCCGACAGGGCGTCCAGCAGGAAGGCGTACTCGAACGGTTTGTCGGTGCGGGCGCACTCCTTGCGCACGGCTTCCAGTTTCCCCGTGGGCAACGACCCCGTGTCCGCCAGCAGCCGCCCGACCACCGTGCTCTTGCCGTGGTCGACATGCCCCACGACGACGATGTTCATTTGTTCGTGACCGTCGCTCACATGTACCCTTTGCGGCGCAGCTCCTCGAGGCCGTGCTTGCCGTCCTGCAGGCGGCCCGAGCGCTCGGCGATGTTCTTGAGCTTGCCGCTCCGGATCTCGACGATGATCTCTGCGACGTTCCTGGACGCGCTGTCGATCGGAGCCTGGCAGGGGCCGCAGCCCAGGCTGCGGTAGCGGGTGCCGGTGCCCTGGTCGTAGTAGAGCGGCACCGTCGGGATCTGCTCGCGCTCGATGTATTCCCAGATGTGCAGCTCGGTCCAGTCGAGGAGCGGATGCACGCGCACGTGCGTGCCGGGCGCGAAGTCGGTCTTGAACTGGTTCCAGAACTCGGGCGGCTGATCGCCGACGTCCCAGTCGTTGTTCTTGTCGCGGGGCGAGAAGTAGCGCTCCTTCGAGCGGCTGCCCTCCTCGTCGGCGCGCGCCCCGACGATCACGCCCTCGTAGGGCTCACGGTCACGATCCAGCTCGTATTGCCCGGTCTTCAGGTTCATCCGTTTGCGCGGCCACTCGCCCGACAGCGTGTTCTTGAGGGCGGCGGTCTTCAAGAGGGCGCAGCAGTCGCCGCGCGTCAGCTTGTCCGGATGCCCATCGGGCAGGTGTTGCGTATCCGGAAAGGTCTTCTTGTCGTCGAGCGCCTTGCGGTTCTCGCCCACCACCATCTGCAGCTTGTAGTCGCGCGCCAGACGGTCGCGGTACTCGATCATCTCGGGCAGCTTGAAGCTGGTGTCGATGTGGACCAGCGGAAACGGGACGTGTCCGAAGAACGCCTTGCGCGCAAGCCACAGCAGGACCGTCGAGTCCTTCCCGATCGACCACAACATGCAGAGGCGCTCGAAGTGCCGGAAGGCTTCCCGCAGGATGTAGACGCTCTGCTGTTCGAGCTGATCCAGGTGGTCCATCGACTGCCCCTATCGGGGGTGCGGAGTATGCCACATCCGCAGACTGACGCGTCGCGTGCCGCAAAATCAGTTACCCTGGATGGATGCACACCTTGATGCACATCGGGTTGTTGGCGGCGACGGTCATGGTCCTGGCGATGGTGCTGCCGGGCGTCCGGGTGAAGAACTGGGCGAGCGCGCTGGCGGTCGCGGTGGTGTTCAGCGTGATCAACTGGGCCACCGCCTGGCTCATCACGACGCTGCTGTTCGTTCCGGTCGTGCTGACGTTCGGCCTCTTGCTGCTGGTGGTTCCGTTCATCGTCAACCTCGTGGTCCTGTTCATCACCGACCTGCTGATCGAGCCGTTCGAGATCAAGAACACGCGGGCGCTGCTGCTGTCGGCAGCGGCCATCACCGTCGCCAACGGCGTGTTCCACTTCGCGCTGCGCTAGACGAGACGCGCCAGCGCCGACTCGACCGACGGCACGTACGAGCCGCCGAACAGGTTCACGTGCGCGAGCAGGAAGTAGAGCTGGTAGAGAGGCACGCGCTCCTCGTGGCCGGGTGCCAGGGGGTAGGCCTCGTCGTAGGCGGCGAAGACGCGCGGGCCGAAGCCGCCGAAGAGCCGCATCATCGCCAGGTCCACCTCGCGGTGACCGCCGTACACGGCGGGATCGATGAGGCAGGGAACGCCGGCCTCGTCGACCAGCAGGTTGCCGCCCCACAGATCGCCGTGAAGGCGCGCCGGCGGCTCCGGAGGACCGGCCAGCTCGTCGATGGTCGCAAGGAGTCTGTCGCAGCCGCGGAGCATGGCAGAGGTGGCGAGACCGCCTTCGACGGCCATGCGTAGCTGCGGCTCGATCCGCTGCGCCCGGTAGAACCCGGGCCACGTCGGCAGCGGCCCGTTCACCTGCGGCAGCCGGCCGATGAAGTTGTCATGGTCGAGGCCGAAACCCGGCGCGCCGAACCGGTGCAGCGCCGCCAGGGCGCGGCCGAGTTGCTCGTCGAAATCGGCCTTGCGGCGGCCAGGGGTGATGCGCTCGAGCGCCAGGAACTGCGGCGACACCGCGAGCACGCGCGGGATCCGGATCGCCCGCGCCTCGGCGAGCCAGGCCAGGCCACGGGCCTCCGCAGGAAACATCGCCGGATCGGCGCGGCGGTTGGTCTTGACGAAGACGACGCGGCCGTCGGCCAGTGTCACCTCGGCGGCGTCATTGATGTCGCCACCGCTCACCGCGCGGCTGCCCACGACGGCGCTGCCAAGCGCCCGCTCGACCTCGTTCACAACCGGTGCGTCTGCCGGATGTGATCCAGGAGCCCGCGGCAGGCGGCCTCACAGATGTCGAACACCCGGTCGAATCCCGAGGGGCCGCCGTGGTAAGGATCCGGCACCTCGGCCTCCGGCGGCGACTCGGGATCGAAGGTCCGCAAGAGCCGCACCTTGGCTCGGGCGGCCTCGTCGGGCGCCAGGCGCGTCAGATCGCGATGGTTCGTTCGATCCATGGCCAGGACGTAGTCGAAACGCGCAAAGTCGCCAGCGACGAACTGACGCGCCAGACCGGAGAGCGGCATGCCTCGTTTGGCTCCCACGGCCGAGCTGCGCGGATCGCGCGCCTCGCCCGCATGCCAACCACCCGTGCCGCCGCTGTCCACCTGAACCTTCGCTTCGAGACCTGCCTGCTTCACCAGGTGGCGCATCACCGCTTCGGCCGTCGGCGACCGGCAGATGTTCCCCAGGCAGACGAAGCTCACCCCGAGCATGGCGTCCCCACCAGCGTGGCGGTGGTCGAGCGTTCGATCATGACGTCGAGCAGAGTGCCGGGCGCGGTTCCGGGAACGATCACTGGGCGGAAGGTGTCGGTGCGCGCCAGCGACTCGCCCGCATTCCGCCGGGACGGCGCCTCGACCAGGACGCGCTCGCGCCGGCCGACCTGCGCGGCCAGGATCTCGGCGGTGATCCGCCGCTGCACGGTGATCACCTCGGCCAGCCGCCTCTGCTTGACCTCGGCGGGCACGGTGTCCGGCATCTTGCGGGCGGCATAGGTCCCCTCGCGCTCCGAGTAGGCGAACAGGAAGGCGTTGTCGAAGCGCAATTCGTGCAGCGCCGCCACCAGCTCGGCGAACTCGTCGTCGGTCTCGTCGCAAAAGCCGACCAGGATGTCGGTGGTGATGGCAATCCCGGGCATGGCGGCGCGCAACTCGCCGACCAGGCGCCGGAAGTCGGCGTAGCTGTAGCCGCGGCGCATGCGGTCCAGCACGGCGTCGGATGCAGTCTGCAGCGGCAGGTGCACGTGCTTGCAAACCTTCGGCGACTCGGCCATCGCCGCGATCACCGCGGGCGAGAAATCCAGCGGGTACGGCGAGGTGAACCGCACACGCTCGATTCCGTCGACGGTGGCCACCGTGCGCAGCAGGTCGGCGAACCCCACGTCTTCGTGGCGATACGAGTTCACCGTCTGCCCCAGGAGCTGCACCTCCTTGTAGCCCGCGTCGGCCAGAGCGCGCGTCTGACGGAGAATTTCCCGTGGGGACGCCCCACGCTCGCGCCCGCGTGTGTAGGGCACGACGCAGAAGGTGCAGAACTTGTCGCAACCGCGCTGGATGGTGACGTGGCCGACCACGCCGCCGGTCATCCCATGCTCGGGATCGAGACCCTCGTAGGTCTCGTGGCGATCGAGGACGGTGTCGTCGATCCGCTCGCCCTGCCGGGCCCGCTCGACGTGCTCCAGCAGACGCCGATACCCGTCGGGACCCACCACCAGGTCCACGTGCGGCGCTCGCTCGTGAATCTTCTCCTTGAGGTGCTCGGCCATGCAGCCGGTGATCCCCAGGATCGCGCCGCGGCCCCGATGGTGCGCCAGAGCCCCCGCGCGTGCGAAGACGCGCTCCTCGGCTTTCTCACGCACGGCACAGGTGTTGATCAGGATCAGATCGGCGACGGCCGGATCCTCGGTGCGGCCGTACCCCGCCCGGTGCAGCATCCCCAGCACCATCTCGGTGTCGGCGATGTTCATCTGGCAGCCGTACGTCTCGACATACGCCAGACGGGCGCCGGTCGAGGCCGGTGGCTGATTCGAACGGCGAAGCTGCACGAGATCGCTCATGCGAAAGCGGGGTTATAGCCCAAACCGCACCGATCGGGCGACCGAGCCGTGTGGTCTTCGACGCAATTCATACGATACCGTACTTGTCCGCGCCCCCTTCCGACCGCTACGATCGGCGTCGATGGCCGATCAACCCTCCGAACAGGACCGCCGCGCCGGCAACCGTCTACCGCTCGAGATGTGGGTGGAGGAGATCGGCGAGACCAGCCAGGTCTTCCGCCGCGCCGGCAACCTGTCGCGAGGCGGCCTTTACCTCGACCGCACCATCCCGCTGCCGGTCGGTAGCCGCGTGCGTCTGCGGTTCACGCTGCCGGGCGACAGCCAGCCAGTGCTCGTGCTGGGCGAGATCGTTTCCATCTCTCCCACCGATGCCCTGGGTATGGGCGTGAAGTTCGTGCAGATAGGCGACGACGCCCAGGGACGCATCGACGCCTATCTGGCCAGGGCTAGCGAAGCCGGATCCACAGCCGGTTGACCGCGCTGCCACCACGCTCGTCGTGGCTCACGACCCAGACGTTCGCGCGATCCGGGACCTCCAGCGTCGGCGCACGGTAGTCGCTGGTCAGCGAGCCCGTCGGCGCCGAGCGCAGCGGCGACGGCAAAGTGGAGATCTGCCGCGGCGAGAACTTGCCGGAGGTGGTGAAGAAGGAGTAACGCAGGGTCTCCTTGCCGACGCGCTCGGTGCTGAGGCGTCCGGTGGCGCGGTCGGTGACGCGCGCGACATAGCTCTCGAGCGTCTCGATCTCGGGCGTCAACAGCAGCTTTCCCCCTGGCTCGACGAGCGGCGGATCCTTCGGGTCGAAGGGCGCGTGCTGGTCCTCGCGCTGCCGACGGAAGGTCAGCCCCGGCAGCGTCGGGTTGCGGTTCGGCATCTGGTCCGGCTCGAGACGCGGCACGAACAGCACCCGCTTGCGCGCCACGACCGTCTCGGCATCCACCGAAACCGTCAGCTCGATGGTGATCGGCAGACCAAAGATCGGACCCAGCGGATCGGCCATCACGGCCCGCACCAGCAACTCGCGCGTCGGTGTGAAGGCGAACGCCAGCGGCAGCTCGGCCTCGCCGGCGGCGGCCACGACGTCGCCCTCGTCGACGAACTGCGCGGAGGAGGGGCAAACGCTCCGGGAGATCGTGTCGCGCACGTTGCCCGGCCCCATGTTCCGGCCGCGCTCGGTGGTCGTCGACTGGTTGCCACAGGCGACGACGCGGTAGTGAATCGAGCGTCCCAGCGGATCCACCACCAGCGGTCGCACCATGATCGTCGGCGGGTCGGGCAGGTTCGCTGCCACCTCCAGCAGCTTCGCCGCCAGTTCGGCCAGCGGCGGCACGGTTTCGATCGTCGCCAGATCACCGACGTCGACCAGCACCTCGGGCGGGTCGGCGACGATCGCCAGCACGCGCAAGTCCTTGATGGTCGATGGATCCTCGAAATCGGGCGTGCACGCCAGGAGGAAAGCGACAGGGATCAACGGGCGCATCAGAACCTCCCCTTGAGCCCGAGCACGGGCAAAATCGGCAGGCCGCGCAACGGCGCGCTCTGCCGGTACCGGTAGTCGTCCAGCGTCGCCTCGGGGTTCTCGGCGTTGTACACGTTCTGCACGTCCAGATAGATCGAGAAGCGCCAGGCGTCGAAGATGAACGTGCGCTCGACACGCAGGTCCAGCTGATGGAACGTCTGACGGCGCTCCGAGTTGCGCGGCCCCAGGATCGGATCGTAGCGGTCGTAGTCGGCGTCGTAGGTGGCGCCGACGATCGGGGTCTCGGGAATGCCGCTCACCACCCGGAAGCGCGTGCCCAGCTCCCAGGCGCCCAGGCGGCGGCTGGCGACCAGGATGAAGTTGTGCGTCTGATCGAAGTCGGTCGGGCGGTACGGCCGCGGAGGATCATCGGGATCGACAGGTCGGCTCAGCACCACTTCCGAGCGAGCCAGGGTGTACGAGATCCACCCGTAGAACTTGTCACTGACAGCGTGCTTGAGCCGCAGCTCGAGGCCGTAGCTGCGGCCGCGGCCAGCGCTAGCGTAGCGCTCGATGCGACCGTCGACCTCCCGGGCCGAGGCGATCGGCAAGGCGTGCCGCCGCGAAAAATAAACGGTGGCGTCCAGCGACAACGCCCCGGTGATCCCCTGCTCGATGCCGGCGTGGTACTGGTCGGCCCACAGCAAGGACAGCTTCGGGTTGCCGAACTCCGCGTCCATCTGCTGCGGCTGGGGCGCCTGGTGGAAGATGCCCGTCCCCACCTTGAAGGCCTGGGTCGGCGTGCGCGCCCAGCGGATGACCACGCGCGGGTCCAGCGAAACGCGGTCCTCCGTTCCCAGGTGAAACCAGTCGAGGCGCAGGCCAGGGACGATGCGCAGGTCGGGACGCAGATCCCACAGCGCCTCGGCGTAGAAGCCCGATGACATGTTCCGCTGCGACCGTTCGATGTGGGTGGGGACCCGCTCGGTGCGGCCGTAGGTTCGCCGTTCGGGCGGCAGCGACAGATCGAACGCGAACTCGTCGAAGCGCAGCTCGGAATCGATGCCGGCCGCCAGCTTCAACGACGGAAGCACCTGCCGCCCCAGCTCCTCGCGAAGTCCCAGCACGTGGGCCGATCCGCGCCCGCCGATCTCGCCCGACGTGAACACGAACTGGTCGTGGCCCCACGAAGGCGAGAAGCGCGAGGTCCACGGCCCGATGGCCGTGAGGTAGGTGCCGATGACCCGGTGAAAGCCGATGCGCGTGCCGAGATCGATGTTCCCTCGCTCGGGATCCGAGGTGCTCACCTTCAGCGAGTCCTCGCTGCCGAAGGCGAACAGCGACAGACGGCCCGAGTTCCCGATCGGCCGCGCCACCCGCGCCTGGTAGTCCCAGTAGATGGGACTGACCAGCGCCGTGCTCGAACCCTCGCTGCGCGGGATGAACAGGGGCAGCAGCAGATCGATGTAGGAACGACGGGCCGCGATCTGCCCGCCGAAGCCTCCCCCCAGCGGCCCTTCGAGCATCGCCGAGGAGTCCAGGAAATCGACGTCGGCCGCACCGTGCACGCGCGTCGGGGCCTCGCTGCGGGTGGCGACGTCGACCACGCCGGCCGTGGCACGCCCGTACCGCACGCCGAAGCCGCCGGGGTAAAAGTCGATGCGGTCGATGAGATCGGGCGTCAGCACCGACGGGCCGCCCAGGAAGTGGTACAGGATCGGCACCCGGTGGCCGTCGACGTAGACGCCCGAATCCTGGGGCGACGAGCCGCGGATGACCAGCAACCCCAGGCCGTAAGGCATGCGCGCCACGCCGGGCAACGTCTGGATCACGCGCAACGGATCGCCGAAGGTCCCAGGCACCGTGGTCATCTCGGTACGCGAGACGGTGTGCTGGGTCGCATCCGCGCCCTCGCTGGGCTTCCTGACGACCGTCTCGTAGCGAGGGCCGTCGCGACGCGCGACCGTGCACTGCACCTCGATGGGTGGAACGCCGGCGGCGGGCAGGTCCAGCTCGCGGACGCAGATCTCGTGGTCGGCGCTGGTGACCACCAGCTTGCCGTGGCCGCCCGGCTCGCCCTCGACGCTGAACGTGCCCTCGTCGTCGGTGGTGGCGGCAACGGGGACTGCCGCCTCGTCGCCTGCCCGCACCAGCGTGACATCGGCAGCGGCGATCGGATCGCGCGTCCCCTTCTCACGCAGCCGGCCGCGCACCAGCACCGCCTTCGCCGGAGGAGGAGGAGGCGGCGGCGGGGGCGTCGCTTCGACCGGGCGCACGTTCGGGCGGAAGTGCATGACGTACTCGATCCGGATCGCGCCCGGCTTGCCGTCGATCTCGGCGGGCTCGAAGCGCATCGCCCTCGCCGCTTCCTGGGCGGCCTCGTCGAACCCGTTACCGGCGGGCCGGGTCACCACCACCGCGGTCACGAGCCCCTTCGCATCGATGTCGATCTGCAAGGTCACATCCGCCGACAGTCCGACCGCCAGCGCCTCGGCGGGGTACACCGGCTCCGGCTGCTCGACCAGCCGGGGCGGCTTCGTCAGTTGCGGGGCGGCGGTTGCCAGCAGGAGGAGCAGGTGAAGCAGCAACCGCCGCAGTATAGTCTCGCGGCTGCACCATGGATCTCAGCCGCTACCCCTTGACGCGCATCGCCGACACCGTCGGCACGCCGTTCTATCTCTACGATGCCGACATCCTGCGCGAGAACCTGCGGCGGATCTCCGCATTGACCGACGGCCCCCACCTGCAGGCCCGCTACGCCATGAAGGCGAACTCGGCGCGCAAGGTGCTGGAGCTGGTGCGCGACGCCGGCATCTGGATCGACGCTGTCAGCGGCAACGAGGTGCTGCGCGCCGCGCGTGCCGGGTTCCCCACGGGTCCCGAGCCGCCGGTCATCATGCTGACGACCGACGTGCTCCGCGACAACGCACTGGACGTGGTGCGCGACAAGGGCGTGCTGCCCAACGTCGGGTCACCGGGAATGATCCGCCAGCTCGCCGCCGCCGGTTACCGCGGCCCCATCGCGCTGCGGGCCAACCCCGGCTTCGGCCACGGACACGTGCAGTCGTGCGACACGGGCGGCCCGTCCTCCAAGCACGGCATCTGGCACGAGCAGCTCGCCGAGGCGCGCGCGCTGGCGGCCGAGACGAAGCTGCCGATCACCGCGCTGCACGCTCACATCGGCACCGGGCCGGAGCTGCGCGAATTCGACGCGAACATGCGCCGCCTCGTTGATTTTTTCGAGGCCGTTCTCCCCTCCTTTCCTGATGTGGAGGGGGTGAATTTCGGCGGCGGCATCCCCCACCCCTACCGTCCCGGCAAGCCGGCCTACGACCTGGCCTGGTTCCGCCCTGTGCTGGTCGACGCCGCCCTGCGCCTGGGCCGCGTCGCTCGCCGCCCGCTGCGCGTCGAGATCGAGCCTGGCCGCTACGCCGTCGCCGGCATGGCGACGCTGATCTGTCGCGTACACGACATCAAGAAGACGCGCGCCAACGACAAGGGGGCCGGGCACACGTTCGTGATGGTGGACGCCGGCTTCGTGGATCTGGTCCGCCCGGCGATGTACGGCTCGTACCATCACATCTCGGTGCTGGGCGCAGGCGCTGGCCGCGTGCCGGAGCCGTTGGTCGTCGCCGGCCCGCTGTGCGAGAGCGGTGACGTCTTCACGCGCGACGATCACGAGCTGCTCGACCCACGCGTCCTGCCCCGCCCGGACGTGGGCGACCTGCTGGCGCTGCACGACGCCGGCGCGTACGGCGCCGCCATGAGCTCGAACTATGTCTCCATCGGCCGTGTGCCCCAGGTCCTGTGGGACAGCGGCAAGGCCACGCTGATCGCCCGCCGCGAGACCGTGGACGACCTGGTCCGCGCCGAATGCGACGAGGGGCTGGCTTGAAGCGCCTGCTGTACGTCGCCACGCCCGGCGTCCGCAACGACGTCGCGTACGGCGGCCTCGGCATGCTGGTGTACGACATCGACGGCGGCCACAAGCTGGCGCGCCGGTTTTCCACGTTTCAGGTCGAGCCCGAAGTCCCGCCCGAAAACGTCAAGGGGATCGTCGCCCATGCGGGAACCGCCAGGGTCTACGTCAGCACCATCAAGCGCATCGGCGCCTTCGACCTCGGCAACGATGTTCCGGTCTGGATCCGAACCTACGAGGGTGGCTGCGACCGGCTGGCGCTCTCCCCCGACGGCAAGGTCCTGTACGTTCCATCGCTCGAGGGCCCGCACTGGCTGGTGGTCGCCGCGGCTTCGGGAGACGTGATCACCAGGCTCGAACCGAAATCGGGCGCACACAACACCATCTTTGGCCCGTCGGGCAAGGCGGTGTACATGGCCGGCCTGAAGTCGCCCCTCCTGTCCATCGCCGACACCTCCACGCACAAGCTGGCGCGCACCTGTGGCCCGTTCGCCGCCTCCATTCGCCCGTTCACCGTCAACGGCGCCGAGACCCTGGTGTACGTGAACGTCAACGAGCTCCTCGGCTTCGAGGTGGGCGATCTGCGCTCCGGCAAGAAGCTTCACCGCGTCGAGGTGCCCGGCTTCAAGCGCGGCCCGGTCAAGCGCCACGGGTGTCCCAGCCACGGCATCGGCCTGACCCCCGACGAGACCGAGCTCTGGGTCTGCGACGCCTTCAACAAGCGCATGCATCTGTTCGACGCCACGATGATGCCTCCGCGCTACAAGCAGAGCCTCGCGCTGCGCGACGAGCCCGGCTGGGTCACCTTCAGCCTCGACGGCAAGTACGGCTACCCGTCGACGGGCGAGGTGTTCGAGTCAAAGAGCAAGAAGCTGGTCGCCACGCTGTCAGATGAGACGGGCCGCCCGGTCATGAGCGAGAAGATGCTGGAGATCGACTTCGAGGGCGAAAGCCCGGTGCGCGCCGGGAATCAGTTCGGCATCGGCCGCAAGCTCGGCTAAGGCCGCGCCGGACGTGCGAGCCGCACGGCCGTATACGCCGGGTGCCCCGCACAGTTCGGCGGGTTCAGCTTGCGCAGCTCGATCCGGAAGGCCGCGAACGGGAACTTCTCCCCCAGCGCGTCCAGCATCCGCCGCGCCAGCGACTCGAGCAGCCGGTGCGGCTCGCCGCTGCCGAGCGCGACCACGATGTCAGTCACCTGCCGGTAGTCGATGGTGTCCGACAGGCGATCTCTGGTCTGCGCCGCGTCCAGCGCAGCGTCGATCTCGACGTCCGCCTCGAACCGGCGGCTGGAACGGCGCTCGGCCGCCGTCGCCCCGTGGCGGCCTTCGAAACCGATGCGCGAGACGACCAGCGTCGCCATCTATTGCGCCTCGACCGACGCGTCCTTCTTCATCTTGCGCTTTATGATCTCGCGCTTGACGGGGCCGACCATGTCGATCAGCAGACGAGCCGTCAGGTGGTCGTGCTCGTGCTGCAGGGCCCGCCCGTACAGCTCTTCACCTTCGACCTCGAACGGCTTGCCCTCGATGTCCAGCGCCCGCACCCGCGCCCTCATGCCGCGCTTGACCGGCACGAAGATGCCGGGGAACGACAGACAGCCCTCGTCTCCGGTCTGCGCCTCCTCGGAGATGCTGACGAGTTCGGGGTTGATGAACACCAGCGGCGGGTCGGTGAGCGGCTTGCCGGCGACCACCGCGTCAATCAGGAACAGGCGAAGCGGCACACCGACCTGGATGGCTGCAAGGCCGGCCCCCTCGGCGGCGAACATCGTCTCCGCCATGTCTGTAACCAAACGGCGGAGATCGTCATCGAAGGTGGTGATCTCCCGCGACTTTTCGCGCAACCGCGCGTCAGGGTAGCGGAGGATCGGCAGAACGGCCATCGAACGTCGTATGAGGATGACAGCCGGACGCTGCGTTGACAACCCGGGAGGGGGTTCGTAGTTTACCCCAAGGACGCCAGTAGAGACCCGATGGAGTTGACTCGCTATTCCGAAGCCGATCTGCCCACCTCGCACGGGCCGTTCCGCGTCGTCGTGTACCGTGAGCCGAACGGCAACGAGCACATGGCCATCGTGCGTGGCAACCTCGCGGGGCAGACCAACGTGCTGGCGCGCGTCCACTCCGAATGCTGGACCTCCGAGGTGATTGGCTCGCTCAAGTGCGACTGCCGCGATCAGCTGGACGCAGCGCTCGAGCGGATCGCCGCCGAGGGCAATGGCGTCGTCATCTACCTGCGCCAGGAGGGCCGCGGCATCGGCCTTGGCAACAAGATCGCCGCCTATGCGCTGCAGAACAGCGGCGCCGACACCGTCGAGGCCAACCTGAAGCTCGGCTTCGAGGCCGACTCGCGCAGCTACGACATCGCGGGTGCCATGCTGCGCGATCTGGACGTGCGCTCGGTGCGCCTCATGACCAACAACCCGCTCAAGGTCGAGGGCGTCGAGCAGGCGGGCATTCCCGTCACCCAGCGTGTCTCGCACTGGGTGGGCGAGAACCAGCACAACGCCGGATACCTGTCGGTGAAGCGACGCAAGATGGGGCACCACCCCGACGCCTCGGCCCGCCTGCGCGCTCTCCCGAAGGCCGCCAAGGGATAAGGTGACGCCATGGCCACGGTAGAGCAAGTCCGGGAGATCCTCGGCCAGATCAAGGATCCGGCGCTGCAGCTCGACTTCGCTTCGGCAGGGATGGTTCGCAACGTGGCCGTCGACGGAGGAAGCGTCCGCATCGGCATCGACCTGACCAGCCCCGCCTGCCCCTCGCGCGACGTCATCGCGAAATCGATCCAGGCCGCGGTCGGCAAGCTCGGCGGCGTGGACAAGGTCGACGTCGAGTTCGGCGTCAAGGTGCTGATGCGCCCCTCCGCGGCGACGAACCCGCGGCTGCCCGGCGTCAAGAACATCATCGCTGTCGCCGCCGGCAAGGGGGGCGTCGGCAAGTCGACCGTGACCACCAACCTGGCCGCAGCGCTCCACCTCGAGGGCGCCAAGGTGGGCATCCTCGACGCCGACATCTATGGCCCCTCGATCCCCCAGATGATGGGCGATCCCGAGGTGACGGCCGGGACGGACGTCGGCGAGAAGATCACGCCCGCCGTCCACCACGGCATGAAGATCCTGTCGGTCGGGTTCTTCGTCGAGCGTGGCGGCGCCGTCATCTGGCGCGGCCCGATGGTGCACAAGCTCTTGCAGCAGTTCCTCGAGGACGTCACCTGGGGCGAGCTCGACTACCTGCTGGTCGACCTGCCGCCCGGCACCGGCGACGCGCAACTGTCGCTGTCGCAGCTGATCCCGATCACCGGCGCGGTGATGGTGACGACACCCCAGGAGGTGTCGGTCATCGACGTCGAGAAGGCGATCGCCATGTGGAAGCGCGTCGAGGTGCCGATCCTCGGCATCGTCGAGAACATGAGCGGCTACGTCTGCCCTTCGTGCGGCCACCACGACGACATCTTCTCGCGCGGCGGCGGCAAGAGCCTGGCGGCGCGCGAGAATGTTCCCTTCCTGGCCGAGATCCCGATTCACCCCAGCGTGCGCGGAGGCGGCGACTCCGGAAAACCGCTGGTGCTGCAGGCGGCCGACTCGCCCGTGGGCCAGGTGTTCCGCGCCCTGGCGCGCACGGTCGCCTGCGCGCTCTCGGTGCGCAACATGCCCCCGCCCGGCGAGGGTAAGCGCAGCGGCAAGCTGACCCTGATCCGCTAGAAGCAAGCGCCTGCTCAGGCCCCAGGGCGCCGGAGCCTTGCCTCGGCCGGCGAGGATAGCCTAGGGTGGCCGCATGGCTTCGCTGCGCCTGGGGCGCTGGCACTTCCTGCTTTTCGCGCTGATCTACGTTTACGCCTTCCCGTATTTCGATCGCCTGCGAAGCGCCCAGGAGATGCCTCGCGTGCTGCTGACGCAGGAGATCGTGGACGAGGGCCGCTTCTATCTGGATCGGCGGCGCCCCGAGATGGTCTCTACCAACGACCTTTCAGTGGGCCCCGATCACCATTTTTACGCCAACAAGACGGCAGGGCCTTCGTTCGTGGCAATTCCGGTCTACGTCGTGTGCAAGATCTTCGGACTCAATTCGGTGCGCGCAACGACATGGGCATTTCGCGTCGGAGCCATAACAATTCCGGCTCTGTTGTTCCTGATACTTTTTTATCGGTTGATTCCGCGTTTCACGGACGACGTGCGCGCACAGAACGCGGCACTGGCCGCGTATTCGATTGCGTCGCCCGTACTTCCTTATTCGTTGCTGTTTTACTCGCACATGCTGGCGGCCGTGTGCCTGGGCGTGGCGTTCTATCTGTGCGTGAAGCTGTCGCGCACGGAGCCCGCACGCCCCTGGCTGGTGGCCCTGGGAGCGGGGCTCGTCGGCGGCCTCGCTCCGATGATGGACTACCAGGCGGCGCTGGGGCTTGCGATCCTGGGCGTCTACCTGCTGGCGCGGACGCGGCGGCCGTTCGTTTATGCCGGCATTTTCTCCGCGGGAGCGATCCCGGGCCTGGCCACGCTGGCCGCCTACAACACCATTTGCTTCGGCGCGCCCTGGCGCATCAGCTACGGCTTCGGGCTGGACACGGCGCCGGAGAAAGGGTTCCTCGGCTTCATCGGACCGAACAAGGAGTCGTTCTGGAACGTGCTGCTGGCGCCGTCGAACGGCCTGCTCATCCTGGCGCCCTGGGTGGTCCTTGCCATCGTCGGCTACGTTCACATCTCGAACGATCCACGGAAGCGGAACGAGGTCGGACCCGAGGCTGCCGTGTGCGCGGGCGTCATCGCAGCCTACGTGCTGTTCCTCGGATCCATGCTGCCGTACATGGCGCGCGGTGGGTGGTCGGCGGGACCGCGGCAACTGGTCGGGTGCTTGCCGTTCGTCGGCTGGCTGGCAGCGGCGGGGTTCGAGGTGGCGGGAAAGCGGTTCGTCACGCGCGTGCTCGCCTTCGGGTCCGTGATCGCCGGCGGCGTGATATTTCTTGCGGCGGCGACATCGTACCCGCACTGGCCCGACGGCCTGGCCAATCCCCTCTTCGAGCTGAGCTTCCCTCTGATCTGGAAGGGCTACGCGGTCAACTCGCTCGGGACGCTGATCGGCCTGCGCGGAATCTGGGCGACGCTGCCGCTGTATCTGCTGGCCGCGGGCATGGTGATCTGGCTGCTCGGCCGAGGATGGCGGCAGCAGGCGGCCACCCTGGCGCTGGCGACCGTCCTCGGCGTCACCCTCGTCGCGAGCTACCGCCTGTTCCCGCTCACCGGGAAGTACTCCTGGAACGCGTGGAGCTACATCACCACGACGTGGGAACCGACGCGGTAGTTACGGGATCAAGAACGTCGTCTCCAGACGCGGCGCCAGGTCGGGGGAGGTGGCGGTCATGGCGAAGGAGGCATAACCGGGCGCCGTCTTGTTTTCCCAGTCGATCAGATGTCGCGACAGGTTCTCCCGTGCCAGGCGGTTCGTGTGGGTGTCTTTCGCTGCCATCAGGACGTCGGCCTGCTTCCACGCGATCTCGGGGCTTTGCGACAGCAAGGCCGACTTGAACGGCGTCGGTGACTGCCCATCCCGGCTCCATATGAGGAGTCGACCGCCCGAGGCATAGGGTTGTCCAGTCACCCCGATCTGATAGACCCTCATGTTCGCGCTCTCCCATGAAGCGATCTCGGACGGGAGTGGCGAGATATCGAAGGTGAGGTAGGCGGTGAACCACTCTCCGCTGCAAGTGCTCGGATTGCGGTCACCCGACTGAAGACGATCCGCCAGAGACGTGTATCTCGGACCTGTTGGAAATTCGATGCAACGGTGCAGAGTGAATTCGGACGAGGCAATGCT
This sequence comes from Myxococcales bacterium, assembly GCA_031423255.1. GTDB lineage: Bacteria > Myxococcota_A > Polyangia > Fen-1088 > Fen-1088 > JANPFD01. The sequence continues at coordinate 45,431 of JANPFD010000144.1, forward strand.
CTTCAACGTCAGAGATATTCGCCGCAGGGTACTGAAGTCCGCTGAGAATCGAGGGAGGGCGTTTCCGGCCCGGTCGGTGGCCTCCGACGAGATGACGTACGAATAGGTCCTGGGAGCGACGTCCAAGGCGATGCCAGTCTGATAGACGAGTGCTGTGTTTGGCCTGGCCGTCAGGGTTCTCCCCGCCGGATCCCAAGAGAAAGTGACAGGGGGGCCGCCGGTGCCGGCCCAGAAGAAGGCGGCCTGTGTTCTCATTTGATCCATCGGCTCGTCAAACTCGATGACGATCGTGGCGCCGCTGGCGACGCCTCGGGCTCCAGCCGTTGGCGATACGCTCACGACGTTTGGCGGAGTGCTGTCGGAGCACGCAGCGTTTGGCCTCGCACCGCGGCAGTCAGTCCCCGCCGGGCAAGACCTCCGTTCCGCCACCAGACAACCGACTCCGTTGCGTGTGCAGGTGACGAGCATCGCGCCGGTGCAACCATCTCCAGGCCCTTCCGAGCACTCGGATGGGACTGCACACGCGTCAGGTGTTCCTTCCACCAGACGATCGGAGAGCGGGAGGTCGGCCAAGCGCACATCGGCAGTTGTATGTTCCGTGGTGCGGTCTCCCAACGCGTCAGGCGTATCAGCAGGAGCGTCGGAGAGCGCAGCATCCGCCGGAACATACTGGCGGGGTTCAGTGCACGCAGCCGCGCTCACCAGGATCAGGATCCCGAACCACCCGTACAATTTCACAAGCAGGATTGTCGGGTCTATCCGGACAAAAGTGCGTGCGAGCGCGCCGCCACACTCTTCCCGTGGCTACGGAGTGCAGGTCCCCATGGAACAAGAGCTTCCACCCGAAGTGTTCCCGGACGGGCAGTCGCGAGCCAGATCGTAGGTGACGCCGCTGCCTGTGCAGGTGATGGTCGTCGTGCTGCCAGTGACCATGCCCGTGGCAATCGCGGTGCCGCCAGAGTTCTTGTAGGTGAAGGTCGTGGTCGCCGTCATGCCGGAGATCGTGGTGGCGCTATCAATCGTCCAGCAAGTCGACGTCCCGTCGGTCTTGGTGATCTTGGTGTTGCTGGTGAGTCCGCTGACTGTCGTCAAGATCTTCACGCCGTTCATCCAGCAAGTGTTCGACCCAGTCCCGGCATTCGACTGGGTCATGCAAGTACCGGACGGGATGCACTGGTCCACAACACCGATGAAGCAGGGGATCACGCACGAGCCGCCGGAAGCATCGCTCGACGACGAATCAGCGGCCATCGACATGTCGGCAGGCGACGCATCGTCCGCGGCGTCGGCAGCGGGTGAGGTATCGGCGGCGGTGGACGTGTCGGCGGGGCTATCGGGTGCCGCCATGTCGCGCGGCGCCTGATCGGGGGCGCGGTCAGGCTGGCCATCGGGTGCGGTGTCGGCGGGACGGTCGGGCGTCGCGGCAGAGTCGGACCCGCCACCCATGTCGACGCTGACGTTCGAGTCGGGGGCGCGCATGTCGACCACGCCGCCGTCTCGCTTCACGACGTCCTTCTTGTCGCCGCTGCTGCCACAAGCGACACCCACGATTGCCAGAAAACCGATCATCATCCGCATGATGCCGCGCAGCTTCGGGCCTGGCGACGCCCCCTGTCAAGGGGTTAACCCTTGGTACACAGGTACTGGGCGTTGCCGTTGGCGGTCAGGGTCCACTCGAGCAGATGGTCGAGGACCTCCGAGGTCTTCACCTTGTACTCGAAGTTCCGGTACGGCTTGTCGTCGACGGTCTTGAGGTACAGGTTCGTCAGCGTCACCGACGCGGGTCCCGTGACCATCGTGGCGCCGTCGATCCAGTCGGCGGCGGTGCCGAACGGCGTCTTCTGGAGGACCTGGAACGACCAGTTCGGCCGGCCGTTCGCGGTGCAGTTCCACTTGCCGAACACCTGCTCCCAGAGCGCCTTCCTCGGCCGCTTCGTCACCGCGAAAAAGCTGAAGTGGGTGACCGAGGCGCCGACGGCGGCAGCCTGGATCGTCGCTCCCGGCACTTCGGTCCAGGTGCCGCCAGGATCCGCGGTCAGGAACGTCACCACACCGCCCGCCCCGCCGCTGTACTCGATGGCCACGGCCACGGGCCTGGCGAAGGTCTGACCGTGCGGCTCGAAGGCATAGACCGACGACAGGAGGGTGTCGTCGGCGGACAGCGCCGGATAGCCGGCGGTCACTGACCGGATGGAGATGACCGTCTCGCGGGTCAATGCACCCGACGGGATGCTGGTCCCTGCGCCGGGTACGAGGTGGTCGCCGCCCGCGGGGCCAATCGCCTTGCTGCCCGCAGGCGCCGTGTCGGAAGGACCGTCGTTCGCGCGAGTCATGTCCGCCGCGGGTGGTCGGTCCTCCTGGACCGTGCTCATGAAGTCCGGCGCGGCGGCACGGTCCGCGGCGACTCCCGAGTCCGGAGGAGGCGGCGTCTCGGACGAACCGCCGCAGCCCACGAGCAACGACATCCACAGCGCAAGCCGACGAACCATGCCTCAGTTTCTCACATCATTCGAAGATCACGCAGCCGGCAGGCGGCAGGTCCAGGCGCACGGCGGAGCCATTGCGCGCTTCGACTGGCAACTCGTGTCCGATCTGCGCGGCTTCCGTCGAGAAGCGGCAGCGCAGGCGGGTACCCGGCGGGTGGAGCGCGCTGTCCACCGTGGCCCATACCTCGCGGCGGCTGCCCAGATCGGTGTTCACGGCGACCAGCACCTCCTGGCCCCCGAAGATGCGCGACCAGGGGATGACCGATCGGATCTCTCCGCCCACCATCGCCGGGGCGCCAAAACTGCCCGGCACCCCGCTGGCGGAGATCTCGCGCAGGTACTGACGACCGCGGCGCAGCGGCAGGAGCTGGCGGCGATGGCGCGCCACCTCGGCCACGAACCGGTAGATCGGGTGCGTGGGGTCGAAGAAGTGGCGGTCGGTGCTCTGCAGCGAGCCGAAGGGGCCGCCAAACATGCACTCGCGCAAGAAGCGCTCGTCGTCGCCGCCGCCATCGAACGCCTGCTCGCTGCCGTAATAGAGGCACGGGATGCCCATGGTCAGGAGGTTCAGCGCCATGGCGAGCGGGAGCGCCTGGTAGGCGTCGGACCCGGTGCAAAAGCGCGCCTTGCGCCGCCCCACCTTGTCGTGATCGTCGAACATCGTCACCACGTGGCTGCCGTACCAGGTGTGCGAGCCCTTGTTGACCAGCACCGAGTTGCGGAACAGGCCGAAGTAGTCGCACGGGTCGCGGTACCCCTTGGCCAGGTACTCGAGCTTCTCGCTGACGTCGTCGATGCCCAGCGCTGCGTCGAGGCCGGTCTGCTCCAGGCGCTCGAACGCCTGGACGCGTCCGCCCGTGATCTCGCCCAGGAGGAAGAAGTTCTCCTTGCCGAGGGTCTGCGCGTACTCCTTCACCTCGACGGCAAGCGCGCGGGTGGCGCCGGGCTCGATGTGCTTGACGGTGTCGATGCGGAAGCCGTCGACGTCGGCGTAGGCGATCCAGAATTTCAGCGCCTTGGTCATGTGGTCCAGCGCCGGCCGGGGGACGAACTGGTCGACGAGGCGCCTGCCGTCAGGGGCGCGCAGGTGGTATCCATGGTCCACGTCTTTGAGAGAGAAGAAGTCGCCTTCGTAGTACTCGGGGTCGTACTCCCAGTTCCGGATCTCGCCCTGACGGGTAAACGTGTCCGGGTGCTGCAGTTCGGCCGGCCAGACGGCTCCGTCCGGCCAGGCCTGCGGGTGCGTCGCCAGATCGATGGGGCCGAACGGTAGCGTGGGGCGGCCGCGCGAGTCGCGGAACCCGGCCACCGGATAACGACTGCCGTCCCAGGCCGGGAAGTGCGGACGATCCGGGGCGTAGGCGAAGACGTCGCCCGTGTGGTTGACGATGACGTCCAGGATCACCGTCATCCCCAGGCGGTGCGCCTCGGCGACCAGATCCTTCAGATCGCGGCGCGTGCCGAAGTGGGGATCGACGTCCAGAAAGTTCTGGATGCCGTAGCCGTGGTAGCTGGGCGCGAAGGCCACCTGCTTGAAGACGGGGCTGACCCAGATGGCGGTGACGCCGAGTCCCTGGAGGTAGCCGAGCTGGGTGAACAGGCCGCGCAGGGTGCCCCCGCACCAACCGTCGCCGGCGCGGTGCCACGGGGCGCGATCGGCGCGGTAGGCGTCGCGGGCGAGATCGAAAGCGGGGCGGTCACGGCCGTCAGCGAAACGATCGACGAGAAGGAAGTACAGCATCTCGTCTTCCCAGGTCGCGGGCGAGGGGCGGTACGCGCGGCCAGCGGTGTAGGCGCCGAGGTCGACGTCGGCCAGGCGCTGCTCGATGCGGTCGTGGCCGCGGTCATCGAAGGGCATCGACTAACGTTCATACAGCCGCGCCAGCTCCAGAGCGAGCGGCTCGAGGCGGCGGTAGTACTCGTCGGGGGAAACCCGATCGCGCTGGGCGCGCAGCGCGCCGATCTTCAGCTCCAGCTCGTCGCGGCGCCGGCGCAGCGCAGGCGCCAGGGCGCGCTCGGCCTGGCTTGGGACGAGGTGGAACTGGTGGGCGCGCGCGCCGTCGACCGGAGCGTCACCCTCCGGCTTCTTGGCGGGACGCACCCCCGCGAAGAAAGTGGCGGGCGTCCCCTTGCCGTCGCCGTTGTCGTCGAGGAGCGCGTGCTCGGTGGCCAGCAAACCTTCCTCCTCGTACGAGGCGCGCACCCGGGCGGCGGCCGAAAGCCAGGCTTCGAGGAGCGACGTCTGGCCGTCCTTGTCGAGGTCCGCCTCAGCCGAGGCGATGGCCGCGGCGAGGAAGCGCGGCAGGCGCGTGGCGTTCTGCTCGCGGCCGCTGCGGGTGGCGGTCAGCACCACCCGGTCCGGCCCGGCTAGATCAGCGATGAACGGGCCGCTGGCGGAAGCCGTGTCGATCACCACCAGGGGGCGGCGCGACGGCTTCAGCCACGTGGCCAGCTCCTTGGACGACACGTCGGCGCCGCGCAGGTTGAACTTGGCGTCGCGGCCGTCGAAGGTCCCGTGCCCCACCAGCACCAGCCACAGCGGCGTCGGACCGGCTTTGATCTCGCGGGTCAGCGTCTGCGCCAGGCGATCCCGGTCGTTGCCTCCTGGTTCGAGGCCGATGCCTATACCGATGAAGCGCGCCCCGCCCTTGTCGGCGGCGGCCCGCCACGAGCGCGCCGCCTCGGCGAAGGCAACTCCGTACTCGTCGCCGCCCGGAGCGCCGACCACGAGCACCACCGTGGCTTCGCTTGCGCGCGCGACCGCAGGCAAGGCGAGCAGCAAGAAGAGCCACCTCAAGTCAGCCCTCGCGTGCGCCGCAGCCACCACTCGCCAAGGAACGCCGCCATCGCCGCCGCGAACATCGGCCACAGGCTCCACAGCGGGCGCGTCTCGGTATCCGAGACCGGCGCCTTGCGCGCGGGCAGGCGTTCGGCGAAGCGATCGAGATCGGTGATAACCTCGCCTCCCGTCGCTGCCGCCAGCGCCGCCAGCGCCTCCGGGTTCGCGCGAACGGTCCGGTGCTCGTCGGCGTCGCGGTCGTTGACGAAGCCAGACTCGGCTTCGAGCGGCTTGGGCTCGCCGGGCCGCGTGACCTTGACCGCGATGTGATGGCCGCCGGAACCGGTCGACGCCAGCTGTACGTCGTAAAGGCCGCGCTCGGCGGCGGACGGCTCGGCAGGAAGGGACGTCTTGCGGCCGTCCGGCGCAGTCAGCTCCAGCGTCACCTGGGCATCATCGGCCGCCTTGTAGGCGCTGTCCCGGACGCGCACCGAAACCTGTTTGCCTGCCACCCGCACCGCCACCCGCTCGGGCACGTCCGAGACCAGGTAACGCACCGTCTGGCGCCAAAGCTTGCCGAGGTCTGCGCCAGCCTGGGGCGAGCGCAGGCCCCAGCGCCACAGATCGCCGATGGTGATCGCCACGGCACGCCCCGCGCCCACGCGATGGCTGACGATGGCGGGCAAGGGATCGCCCTTGTCCGGGCGCAACGTCGCCAGCATGGTGGCGCCCGGCTTGGGATCGCCGACGCGGTTCACGAAGCGGAATGGGGGCGTCGTCTCCAGGCGCTGGCGCTCGGCGGCCTCGTTGTCGCGCAGGCGCAACCAGGGTTCGAGCCAACCTTCGCGCGTCAGCTCGAGGCGGCCGGCGGGAGCGGCACCGGCGGCCGCTTCCAGGTGCACCGGCAGCACCTGGCCTATCGGCGTGCGCTCGTAGTGACCGTGACGAAAGGAGCCGGGACCACCCAGCATCGCCAGACCGCCGCCGCGCTCGGTGACGAAGTGCTCGACCAGCGTCTGCTGATCGGCGGTGAAGAACCCCGCCTCGACGCCGTCGAGCACCAGGGCGTGAAAACCATACAGTCCGTCTGGCGTGGTCGGAAAACCGTCGCGCAGCTCGGCGTCGTCGCGCGTCCCCATGCGCACGAGAACGGGCTGATCGTGGCGCTCGGCCTCGTCGTCGGGGCGGCCGAAGCCGCGGAACAGCGGGTTGCTGCTCTCGCCGCTGCGGCCGCGGAAGGCGAAGCGCGGCTCGCGGTGGGCGATGCGCACCAGACCCACCAGTTGCACCTCGGCGTCATCGTCCATCGCCCGCCGCAGGAACTTCAGCTCCCAGTCGGGACGGCCGCCGACATACAGCACGCGGTAGGGGCCGCGCGGGCGGCGCACCATGGCCACGCGCGTGTTGTTGGCAAGCGTCGCCTCGTCCTTGGCGCCAGTCACACGCACCGTGTAGAAAGCCACGCCGGGCTTCGGCGGCTTGAACCGAAGCCGCACCGAGACCGATTCCTCGTCCTTGGTGAAGGAGAGCGGCTCGCTCTTGACGACCACGCCCGCGGCATCGAGCAGCTCGACGCGCGCCTGGGAGCGGGCGTGATCGGACGCCTCCACTCGGGCGAGCACGGTGACCGGCGCGTCCTCGAAGGCGGTCTCGGTCACTGCCACCTCGGCGAGCGACAGGTCCGGCGGCGCGGCGCGGCCACTGATGGCCACGACGTGAACCGGAGGCAGTCCCGCGGGCCGTGGCACGTCCGTGGCGTTGCCGTCGCTCAGCACGACGATGCCCGCCAGCGGCGCGCCCCGGTTGCGGTCGGCCAGCTCGCTCAGAGCGCTCCCCAGATCCGACGCTTCTCCATCGAAGGTCAGATCGGTGAAGTCGCTGCTGCGGCGCAAGCGTGCGTCGAACAGGTAGCGGCGGAGCTGAAAGCTTCCGCCCAGCTTGTTCAGCCACGAGCCCTTCAAGGTCTCGCGGACGAGGTCATCGCGCCCGGCGAGGCGCATGCTCCGGCTGGCGTCGACGACGACGGCCAGGACGTTCGCCCCCGGGCGCGCGCGCTCGGTGCTCCACGAAGGCTCGACCAGACACAGCGCCACCAGCGTGAAGGCCAGCAGCTTGAGACCGGCGGCCCCCCAGTGACCGGTGCGCCTGTAAGACAGGAACGTGACGAGGGCGCCCACGGCCAGGAGCCCCAGCGCCGGGCCTGCCCAGCCTGGATTCGCCAAGGTGATCACTTTCCCTCGCCCAGGCTCCGGTAGTACCGACGGACCAGCTCCGAATAGGGCGCCGGAACGGGATCACGATCAATCGGCGTGGCCTTGTCGCCGGGCTCGAGTCGCGACAGCTCCTCGGACAGCCGATCGCGCAGATCTGACAGCGGGCGCATCAGCTTCTCCTGCAGCAGCGCGAACGAGGGCCGCTCGGAATGGCGGCGGGAGTCGCCGCGCAGGGCACGCGCCTGATCGCGGATGCGGGCAGCCTCGGTGCGCAGGCGCTGATCCGGCATCAACTCCTCGACGTCGCGCAGGCGATCGGAGAAGCCGCGGAAGTTTTCGCCGCTGATAGGGCCGCTTCCACCGGCCTCCTGTCCCACCTCCTGCATCAGGCGCTCGACCTCGCCGCGGGCCATGCGGATCCCCTGCGCTTCGTCGCCCAGCACGGCGCGCGCCGCCTCGTCCACGCCTTGCCGGAGGCCGCCGATGCCGCTGGCGGCGGCGCGCTCGGCGGGAGCGGCGTGCTCGAAGGCGTTGCGCTCGACCAGCGCGCTGGCCACCTCCAGCGCCCGCTCCACATCAGCGGTCTTCGCCTTGCGAAGCGTGTCGTAGAGCCGCCGCGAAAGCAGCGGCGAGGTCGGTTCGGCGGCGTCGGTCACGGCGCGCATCCGTTCCATCAGCTCGGCTGTGCTCTTGCGCTGGCGATCCAGCGCCTCGGCGAGCTCGCGGCGTTCGGTCTCGGCGGCGCCGGCGTCCACCCGTCCGTTGCGGGCGACGGCGGCGGCCCGCTCGCGGCCCCGCTCCATCGCCTGGCCCAGCGACCGCTGGGTCTCGTCCAGCGCCGCCGCCTTCGTGCGTAGCTCGCGCATCTCCTCGGCGAACTGTTCGGCCACCTTGCGCTGGAACCGGTCACGCGTCTCGTTCAGCTGCCGCTCGGCGCGCGTGCTGGCGCCAGCCGCGGCCGCGGCTTCGCGCCGGCCGAGAGCCTCGGCTGCCTGCTCCAGCTGACCGCGTGTCCGCTCCAGCTCGGACCGCGCCTCGGCCATGCGGCTGCGGTTCTCGGGGCGATCCATCTGTTGCCCCACCTCATCCAGCTGGGCCAGCAGATCGCGCTGCTCCTGCCGCAGCCGCTCCAGCTGGGCCTCGGCCTGCTGGCGATCCTCGGGCCGCTTGGCCTCCTTCAACGCCAGCTCGAGCTGCTTCATCCGTTCGGTCAACCCCTGCTGCCGCCGCGCCAGCTCGCGCAGCCGCGACAGCACTTGGCGATCCTCCGAGCCGGCGCTGTCCGGCTGCTCGGCCTGGGCTTCGCGCCGGGTCTCGTACCGGTGCTCCTCCTGCTTGAGCTCGAGATCCTCCAGCTCGGCCAGGCCGGTGCGCTGCCGTCCGCGGCCCCGCTGCTCCCGCTGGCCGCGGGTCACCTGACGCTCGGCCTCCGGCATGCTCATCAGGGCCGCGAGCGCCGCGCGCGCATCATCGAGGGCCGCGGTCAGGCGGTCCTTCTCGGGCTTCACGCTCGTGAGATGGGCCTCGGTCCGCTGCATCGCCTCGGTGGCGCGGGTCAGCGCGTCGCGCGCCACGGCCGACCGCGCGCGCGCCAATTCTTGCAACGCCTGGTCGCGCACCTCGCCCTGCCCTTCATGCACGACCTCGATGTCCTGCTGCTGATCCGTGGCGCCATCCCACGCCTGCCGCAACAGCCGCCAGGTGGCGTTGACGATCTCCTTCTGACGGTCGGCGAGCTCGCCCTCCTCCTGCTGCTGACCGCTTTGCGGGTCGCTCGATCCCTGTGACGCAGCCTCGCGGAACTTCTCTTCGAACGGCCGCACCTGGAGGATGGTGAAGTCACCGCGCTGGCGGCGCCGCTTGCCCGATCCGTCGACGTCGTCGGCCCAGGCGTACAGGACCAGCACGTCGCCCGGCTTGGCCTTCAGTTCTTCCAGAGCCAGCGTCTTCTGATACGTCTGCTGCTCCGAGCCGGGGCCTCCGATCGCCAGCTCGCGATCCTTGCTGCCGGTCAGCGAGTAGGTGATGCCCCAGGCCGCAAGCCCGACATCGTCCGTGGCCTGCGCCTCGAGACGCAGCTCCTCGAGGGGCGAGACGCGCGCGTCCTTGCCCGGCGCGGTCAGGCCCACCTTCGGTGGCGTGTTGGCGTGCACCTCGATCTCGAGCCGCGGCGGCGTCCGGTTCTTGCGTCCCTGTTCGTCCTCGAGGCGCAGCTCGTAGCGCGCGCTCTGGGTCGGCCGCAGCACGACGACCCGATCGGCGCCGCGCCCACCGAGCGCCGTGGCCTTGCCCTGCTCGTCGACGAGCTCGGCCTTGCGCACCGACTTGTTGAGGTGCGCCGTGAGCGCCACCTCGGCGCCCTGCACGACGGACAGGGTGCGCACGTCCTTGATCTCGCGGGCCGGACGTCCGGTGTAGGAAACGCGCGCATCGAAGGAACGCAGATCGGGAAGCTCGAAGGCGGCGATGCGGAAGCGGGCCGTGCGATGCCCGGCGTACTCGATGGTGTAGTCGGCACGGTCCCCCAGGATCGGGGGCGTCTGCCCGGCGAAGACCGGATCCGCCAGGTTGCGGGTCATCTCGATCCTGTGCGGTCCCTCGCCGGGGATCCTCACCACCAGCGTCACGTGCGACGGTAGCCGCTTGGCGAAGCGGGCCATGACGATCACCGCGTGGCCACGCTCGACCTCGGTATGGCCGGGGTTGACCGAGACGCCGTACTCGTCGGGAAGGAGCGAAGGCAGCCCGGGCAGCAACCCGGGCACGGTCAGCGCCAGGAACAGCAGGCCCGCAAGCGCGCACGCGCCGCCCGTGACGTTCAGCTCCCACGGGGCGACGGAGCGCGCCCAGATCGCCGGTGCGGCGCGCTCGACCGCATGGAGGAGCAATTGCTGTTGCACGTAGCCGCCCTGAGGTCGTCGATCTTCGGCCACCGCGGTCAACAGCAGCGCCTGCAGGTCGGGATGCGCGCGCTCGATCTGCCGGGCGATCGCCGTCGGATCGAGCCCGATGCGCTTCACCCAGCGATCCATCGTGTACGCCGCGGCCACGACCCCCGACGCCAGCGCCAGCCAGGGCAGACGCGAGTCCCAGGCCCAGAAATCAGCGGCCAGCCCCAGCGCCCACGCGGCCGCCGCCCCCAGGGCGAACACCAGGGCACCCGCCAGAAGACGGCGCCGCAACACCACGCGCGCGACAGTAGGCGCGAGGATGGTCTGGAGCATCATGCCGCCACCTCGCGCCGCCGGGAGGCGAACCAGGTCTCGAACACCAGCAAGGCCAGCAACCCCGCCAGCAGCGGCCGCCGGAGCGCCTGCTCGGCTTCCAGCCGCTCGTCGTGGGCACGACGGATGGCCGCGGGCGGTTGGGGACCCGCGTCCACGCGCGTGCCAGCGAAGCGCTCGAACGTCTCGGGCGGCAGCGGCGTCGTCAGACTCTCGGCGGGCGGGACGTTCACCGCGAAGGTGCGCCCCTCGACGGTGTACACGCCGGGAGTGTCGGGGTGCTCGACCTTTCCTTTCGGAAGCGCCACGGCGTCGCCGACGAAATACTGTGACCGCCCACTCTCGATCCCCGCGCTCGTCTCCAGCAGCGCGTGCAGGAGGGGCACGAACTTGGACGACAGCACCAGCTGGCTCTCGACCGGCGTCAGCGCAGAGGCCATCAGGAAGAGCTGCCCGCGTTCCACCGGGACCGCAAGCCAGGCCGAGCTGCCGTCGTCGAACCGCGCCACCACCCGCACCGCGGAGGACTCCATCTGTCGCCGCTTCCAGAAGCGCACCTTGCCGAAGTCCGAGAAGCGCGGATCGGCAAAGGGCGCCAGCGCCGGGTGCGTCGTATCCACCTCGGTGATGGTGGCGTAGCGATCGCCTTCCGGATCGCGCACCGACAGCGACCCCGCCAGACGTCCCACGTCGGCGGCCACCGCCGGCGCCATCACCACGGTGCGCCCACGCGCCAGCGCCGGCCGCAGCCCCTCGACGCCGCCACCGAGCGGCGCCGTCACGACGATCAGGTGCGCCTGCCCGGCCTCGGCGGCGATGTCCGCGTCACCGGGACGCCGCACCACCACGTCGACATTGCGGAGCGGCGTGCGCGGGAAGGCCCGCGAGACGAAATAGAGCGCCTCGTCGCCACCCACGTACAGCACGCGGGCGTCGACGGCCAGCGGCGGCGCCACGTGCACCCGGTCGTCGAAGGCCTGTCCGTCCCCGCGCAGCTCGACGACCAGCCCCTGCCGGCCGATGGCCACCGGGAGCGACACGGCCCTGCTCTGCCCCGCCGGCACGGTGATCTCCTGACTCTTGCCGGCGGCCGCCACGACGAACTGGTCCGTCTTCGCATCCTCGGAGTTGGTGACGCGCACGCGGACGGCTCCGTCGCCCTCTCCGTCGGCATCGATGCTGGCCAGCGCTGCCAGCCCCGCGTTGCCGGGCGCCGCCTGCACGGGCGCGGTCACCAGCTCGAGGCCTGGTGGCCAGGCTTCCGCCATCTCCAGGCGACTGCCACGAGCCAGATCGCTGACCAGCAGGATCTTCGATCGCCCCGGACCCGCTCGTCCACCCAGCGCCGTGCGATCGTCCTCGATCGCGTCCGCCGCGGCCACCAGCGCCCGCCCGAGATCCGTCGATCCCCAGCCCGGGCCACGCGCCGCCAGCCGCGCCTCGGCCTCGGCCGAGCGCCGGTCGATCGGCAGCCCCTCCCAGTCCTCGAAGGTCAGGAGGGGACGCGGCCGTCCATCGAAGGTGAACACCGCCACGCGATCCGCTGGCGCTCGTCCACGCAGGATGCGTGCCGCCTCATCACGGGCGCGATCCCACCCCTGCCGCATCGAGGCGCTGGCGTCGACCAGCACCACCCAGCGCTCGCCACCGCCGCTGGAGATCGCCGGCATCTGGCGGCCGAAGAACGGGCGCGCGAACGCCAGCGCCAGCGCCGCCACCACCAGGCAGCGCAGCGCCAGCAGCGCCAGGTGTTCCAGGCGCCGGCGGCTGTCGAAGCGCGGGGGCGTCTGACGCAAGAACAGCAACGAGCCGAACGGCACCTCGCGCCGCGTGCGCCGCCGCAAGAGGTGCAGGTACAAGGGCACCGCGATCACCGCCGCTCCGGCCAGGAACAGAGGCGCCAAAAAACTCATCGCCGTCCTCGTCGGCGCCGCCCGCGGCCGCCGATGAAGGTGAGCAGCGCCTTGTCCAGCGGCGCCTCGGTCGACAGCAACTGGTGGTCGATCCCGAGCCGCCGGCAGATCTGTCCGATCGCCGCCACATGCTGATCCAGCGCCCGCTGGTAGCCACCGCGCACGGCCCCCGGATCCACGAACAGCGTGCGCCCCGATTCCAGATCGCGGAACAGCGCCGGCTCGTCGAAGGTGAACGACAGCTCGCGCGGGTCGAGGATCTGGAAAAGCGCCAGCTCGTGCCCGCAAGCCGCCAGCGCCCCCAGGCGACGCTCCAGCTCGTCGATCGGCGCCAGCAGATCCGACACCAGCACCAGCAGACCCCGCCGGCGCACCAGCCCCGCCACCTTCTCCAGCGGCGGTCCCAGCGCGGTGTCCTCGCCCGTGGGCGCGCGTTCGAGCATCAGCATCAGCCGCCGCAGGTGGCCCGGCCGGTGCCGCGCCGGCAGGTGCTCCATGACCTTGTCCGCGAAGGTGACCAGGCCGACGGCGTCGCCTTGACCGTCGAGAAACATGGCCAGCGTCGCCGCCAGCGTGGCCGCATAGGCGGCCTTGTCGCCGTAACCCATCGACCGGCTGTGATCGACGACCAGGTGGCAGCGCAGGTTGGTCTCGTCCTCGAACTTCTTGACGTAGTCGCGGTCGGTGCGCGCGTACAACCGCCAGTCGAAAAAGCGGACGTCGTCGCCGGGGACGTATTGCCGGTACTCGGTGAACTCGACGGAGAAGCCGTGGTAGGGGCTGCGGTGCAACCCGCGCCGGAAACCCTCGACCACCATGCGGGCGCGCAGCTCCAGCGAGCGGATGCGCATGAGCGCGGATGCATCCACCGGCCCCGCGCCGAGCATGATCAGAGCACCGGCACCGCTTCGAGCAGCCGTTCGATCAGGGACTCGACGGTGATGTTGTCCGCTTCGGCGCGGTAGTTCAGCAAGATCCGGTGGCGCATGACCGCGGGCGCCAGCGCCCGGACATCTTCAGGCGCCACGTGGTACCGCCCCTCGAGCAGAGCCCTCGTCTTGCCGCCCAGCACCAGGAACTGCGCCGCCCGCAAGCCCGCGCCCCAGCTGACCCAGTCGTTGATGAACTGCGAGGAATTCTCTCGCCGCGGCCGCGACGCCGCCGCCAGCCGCACGGCGTACCGTGCCACCTCGTCGGCGATCGGCACCGACCGCACCACCCGCTGGAAGCGCAGCAGGTCCTCGCCCGAAAACACGGGCGCAATCGCCTCGCCCGGCCCGGCCGTCGTCCGCAGCACCACCTTCACCTCGTCGTCCTCGGGCAGGTAGTCGAGGAGCACGTTGAACATGAAGCGATCCAGCTGCGCCTCGGGCAGCGGGTAGGTCCCCTCCATCTCCAGCGGGTTCTGCGTCGCCAGCACGAAGAACGGCCGCGGCAGCTCGTGCGACTTGCCGGCTGCCGTCACGTGCTGCTCCTGCATCGCCTCCAGCAGCGCCGCCTGGGTCTTCGGCGGCGTACGGTTGATCTCGTCCGCCAGGATCAGGTTGGCGAACACCGGCCCCGGCACGAAGGTCATGCGCCGCCCCTGCGACGTCTCCTGCAGGATCTCGGTGCCTGTGATGTCCGCCGGCATCAGATCGGGCGTGAACTGGATCCGCTGGAACTTCAGGCTGAACACCTGCGCCAGCGAGTTCACCAGCAAGGTCTTCGCCAGCCCCGGCGCGCCGGTCAGCAGGCAGTGCCCCCCGGACAGCACGGCGATCAAAATCTGATCAATCGCCGCTCCCTGCCCCACCACGGCCTTGCCCAGCTCGATCCCGATGCGCGCCCGAGCCCCCTGGATCTGCTCGACCGCCTGTTTCTCTTCTTCGTGTTCCATCATCGTGTCATCGCGTGAAAGAGGATGTTGATGCCCATCGGATAGGAAAGTGGCTCCGAGAACAGCCTGAAGTACTCACGGCTCTCGCCCTCGCGCTCCCAGCCGTCGCCGAGATCGGTGTTGTGGCAGACGATGGCCATCATCCGCCCGCGATCGTCGAACAGCGCCCGGTAGTGCGGGCTCTTGTCGGCCTCCCACGGGCGCTCGTAGCTCTGGCCCGAGCGTTCCCAGTTGTGGATCGACGGCACCTGCGGCTTCACTTGCAACGGGAAGACCGCCTTGAAGACCGGATGGGAGATGTCCAGTTCCACCAGCCGCCGCTCGGGGAAGACGCGCGCGAACTCCTGCTCGAAGTTGTCCCACTCGTCCTGGCCCCAGAAGTCGTCGACCATCATGAAGCCACCCGACGTCAGATAGTGGCGGAGCGCCTTGACCTCCTCGTCGCTGAACTGCAGCCGGCCGGGCTCGACGAAGTAGATGAACGGGTAGTCGTGAAGCGCTGGGTCCGTCAGCTCGATGACCTTGCCGCGCGGCTTCACCTTCATGGAGGTCAGTTGCTGCAGGCGGTACGAGAGATTGAGATCGCCGTCCGGAAAATCCGTCGCCCAGCCCCCTCCCCCGCGCCGCCGTCCACCCGACGACGAATACTTGATGCGCACGAAGGTGAAGGCGTCGTCCGGGAACTCCGGGTCCATCGGCCACTCCTCGAGGCCCCCCCGATCGACCTCGTCCCACTCGTCCGAGTGCGCCACGCCCAGCGTTGCCATCCCGAGCAGACCCGCGAGCATCAGCCGTCGTTTCATCTTCATGGCTTCAACTCCAGGAGCAGCTTGTGCGCCGGCCGGAAGCGCGGGGCCTCGGCCAGCGCGTCCAGCACGTGGCGCCGCGCCTGAGCCCGGTCCTTGCCCTTGAGCAACGTGGCCAACCGGAAGTGTACGTCCGCCGGGTCGTCGGGCTCCAGCTTCAAGAGCCGCCGGTAGGCCAGCACCGCTTTTTCGCTGGAGTTCTTCTCGTAGGCACGGCCCAGTGCCCGCTGCACCGCGGGCGCCATCGGGTTCACGGCCGCCGCCGCCTCGGCGTGGCGAACGTCGCCGCCCAGTTCCAGCAGCCGCATGTACGCCGGTAGAAGGTCGGCCGTCGTCGACGTCGCCTGCTCCAGCAGCGCCCGTTCCTTCGCCGCCTCGCCGCGCTGCCGCGCCTGCTCGGCCTGGGCCAGCAGCGCCTTGGTGTCGGGCGCCACCGCCTCCGCCTTCTTTTTTGCAAACGCCTCGAAGGCCTTTTCCAGCTCGAGCAGCGGTGCCGTCCGCGCGACCACTGCCGCGTTCGCCTCGGTCCCCTCACCGAGGTCGCGCAGGATGGCCTTCAACGCCTCGAAGCCGTACCGCTCGACCAGGAACTCCACCACCAGCGCGGACTGGAAGTAGGCGAAGGTCACGTGCTCCGGCGTCTTCGGATCCAGGAAGACACCCGACAGCTTCGACACCGGGGTCAGCTCGCCACCGCGGATCATCTCGCGGTAGCGGGACGTCATCCGCTGGCCCCAGGTCGGATCGCGCCGGGTCTCTTCCCAGACCGAGATCCCCTCGGCCAGCCAGCGCGGCATTTTGTTGCGGGTGAGCCCGAGCGTCACCACGTGCGTGTACTCGTGCCAGAGCACGGCCTTCCAGTTGAAGACCGCACCCGCCGCGCCCGCCGGGCTGTTGGCGGTGATCACGTTGCCGAAGCAGACGCCGAGGTAACCGCCGCCACCCGGCAAGCCGAAGGTCCGCACGGCGAAGTCCGCCTGCTCGCGGAACACCTCCACCTGCGTCGCCCGCGTGGGCTTCCAGCCGTAGCGCGCGTCCAGTGTCGCGCGCGCCGTGCGCAGCAAGGCCAGCAGGTCCGCTCCGTAGATCTCACTTTCACGCGGGTCCATGCGCAGCGTGAATCCGGGTTCGCGCAACGTCGCCAGCTTCGCCAGGCGCCCTTTCAGCTCGACCAGGTTGTAGGCCTCGACGTCGTAGCGGTCGTGCTTGTGGACCTCCTCGGCCAGCGCCCATCCTTCGTTGTGGTCGCCCAGCCGCAACAGGTCCTGGGCCAGCCGGATCTTTGCCGGCAGGTGCGTCGGGTCCGTCTTCAGCGCTCTGCGCTGGTAGGCCGCGCCCTCGGTGAAGCGGTACTTCTCGGACAGCTTGCGCCCGATCAGCGTGTCCACCTCGGGATCGGGCGCGCGCGCCAGCGCCTGCTGCCGCTGCGACACCTCGGCCGCGGCGTCGTTCTGCAGGTGCTCGACCACCGCCATCAATGCACGTCCCAGCGGCTGGCCGCGGTCCACCGCCAGCAGCCGCGCCAGCGTCACCCGGGCACCCGCGTAGTTCTCTGAATCGATCTCGTGCTCGGCGCGCAACAACAGCGACGGCGCGTGCCGCGGGTTCACCTTCAGCGCCGCGTCCACGTGCTTGAGCAACTCACGCCGGTCCCCGTCCTGGAACGACCGCGCCAGCCCATGGAGCAGATCAGGGTCCGCACCCACCGCCTTGCCGCCCCGGCGGAACCACTCGGCCGCCAGGGCATCGTCGTGCTTGTCCAGCGCCAGCCGCCCCGCGTGCACGTAGGTCTCGCGCCAGCGCGGATCCTTCTTGGCGGCAGCCGCGAACTGATGGGCCAGCACCGCCTTGGGATCGGCGCCCAGCCGCAGAGCCGCCAGACCGGCCGCCACCAGATCGGGCGCCTCGGTCAGCCGCCGCCCGGTCGCCTGGGCCTGGATCCGGGCCAGTAGTTCCCGGGCCCCGGGGCGGTCGCCGGCCTGCCGCCGCACCTCCTGCACGGTCCAGAGCGCGCGCAGGCTCTGGCCGTGCCTGGTCAGGAGCGTGTTGGCCTCGCTGCGAGCCGCGGGAAGCTGCCCCTCCTCGGCCAGCGACCGCACCAGAAGCACCCGCCATTCCAGCTCGTTCCCCCCACCTTCGAGCTGCTCCCGTGCGGTCGCCGCCGCCTCGGCGTACTTGCCAGCGAGGAACAGCTTCCACCCCTCGGCCGTCGAGTCGGCCGCCCACGCGTCCGCCGCCACGGCCAGCAGCAGGAAGGTCAAGGCCGCGCGCACGGACCTCATGAGCTGCTCATCTTACTCCCCGGGCTGCCCCCGGCGTTGACCATGCGGGCGACTCCATGGGGCTGATGGCCACCGCCGGCTTCAACTTCTGGGGTATGTAAGACAGGCGTGTTCCGGCTTGCGATCGCTTTCCTGACCGTCGGCTGCGTCCCGCGCAACCTCGGTCAGGACGGCGGGCGCGACGCCCCGGCGTACGAGGCGCTGCCGCCGATGGAGCGGCCCTTCGTCGACGCCACCAACTGCGATCCCGTGACCCAGATCGGTTGCCCCGGCGGCGGCCAGTGCGAGATCGACTTCAACCGCAGCGTCGCCCGGTGCATCGGCCAGCAGGGCACGGTCATCCTGGGCGGACGCTGCCGCAACCTCGGCGAGTGCCTGCCCGGCCTGCAGTGCGACGACGGTCAGTGTCAGCGCGTCTGCCGCAGCGACAGCGACTGCCCGCCGCGCTATCAGTGCATGCCGATCGTCAGCTCGGTGCCCGGCCTCGCTTACTGCGTGCGTTGAAAACCCCTGGCGCCGCGCCCCGCCCTGTGACAAATAGGAGACGGTCCCGGGCGACGGAAAACCAGCGAACCCCGCCAGGCCCGGAAGGGAGCAACGGTAGCTAGTCGACTGGGTGCTCGGGACCTTAATTTATCGCGATGATCCTCTACTTCGTGCGGGACATGCTGTTCACCTCGAAGATCCGGGAGGTCGCGGCGCAGCTGGGAATCAAGGCGCAGAGCGCACCGGATCCCGCCGCACTGGCCCGCGCCGCCGCAGGCGCCCGCCTGGTGATCATCGACCTGCGGCTCGACCGCGCCTTCGAGGCGCTCGATGCCCTGGCCGCCGATCCGGCCCTGGCGGCCATCCCCCGCGTCGGGTTCATCGACCACGAGAAGGTCGAGGTGATGGAGGCGGCACGCGCCAAAGGATGCACCCGCGTCCTTGCCAAGGGACAGTTTGCGAAGGAGCTACCGCAGCTCCTGGCTTCGCAAGAGCCGTAGCCCACTTGGGTGCTAACATCCGCGCCGATGCCCCGAATGGTCAATTGCGCAAAGCTCGGCCAGGAGCTCCCTGGCCTTGGATACAAGCCGTTCAACAACGAACTCGGCCAGAAAATCTACGACACCATCTCCCAGCAGGCCTGGGTGATGTGGGTCGAGTTCTCGAAGAAGATCGTGAACGAGTACCGCCTGGACCTGACCACCGCCAACGCCCACAAGGTGCTGCTGGAACAGGCCGAGCAGTTCTTTTTCGGCTCGGGAGGCCAGTTGCCCCCCGAGTTCAAGCCCGAGACCCCGAAAGGCGGCTAGCCCGCGTATACTGGACGGCCCCCGAATGGCAGATGATCGCCCTTCCCGCCCTCCCGGGTCCTCGAGTTCCCCTGGAATGCCGGCCTACGCGTCGCGTGAGCCGAGAGCGTCCGTCGTCGTGCCGTTCCGCTACCGGTATCAAACCTTCAGCGACTTCGTCGACGCGCAATCGATCAACATCAGCCGCTCGGGGATGTTCATCGCCGCCAAGGACCCGCTGCCGATCGGCACCATCCTCGACTTCGAGTTCTCGCTGGTGGACGGCTTCGCGCTGCTCAAGGGCAAGGCCGAGGTGGTGCGCACGACGATGACTCCGTCGGGCATGGGACTGCGCTTCCAGCAACTCGACCCCGACAGCAAGAAGCTGATCGAAAAGATCACCGAGGTGAACACCCAGGAGGGTAAGCGCCCGACGGTGAACCTGGACTTCGCGGATGCCCCACCGTCGTCACCGCAGGGAGGCCGCACCATGGGCTCGAGCCCGCTGGTGGGCGCCACCAACGTCTCCAGCGGCGTGAAGTTCGAGGGCACGACCCTGAGGCTCGAGCTGAATCTGATCACCGCCGCTTACTTCACCAACAACCCGCTCCTCAACATCCGCCTCGGTGGATTCGTGGTGCCGGGGCCAGACAACGTGGCGCTGGGGACGATGTACGTGGTGACCATCTTCGACATGTCGAAGCGGCCGATCTTCGAGGGCAAGGGGAAGGTCGTCGCGAAGCACGAGGCCCGTCTGGGCATCCGCCTGATGGAGCCAAAAGAGGCGCTGGCACCGGTGCAAGCGATGGTCGCGAAGCTGGCGCCGTCCGGCAAGTGACGGTGGTATCCTGCGGGGTCCATGGCCCCGAAAAAGAGCGTTGAAACCAGCCCCGAGGCAGCGAAGGCGCGCCTGGCTCAGGCCGGCCGCAACGAGCCCTGTCCGTGCGGCTCGGGGAAGAAGTACAAGAAGTGCCACCTGCAGGAGGACGAGGCTGCGGCTTCGCCGCCCGCGGGTCCGCCCGATCCCGATGAACGGCTACAAAACGGCTGGCGTCTCGTCGAGCAGCGGCGGCCCGGCGCGGCCGAGAAGGAGTTCAAGGCGGCGCTGGAGCTCAAGGCCGATCTGGTCGACGCGGTCGTCGGCATCGGCATGGCAAAACTGCAGGCCGGCGACAACGACGGCGCCCGCACCGAATTGTCGAAGGTCGTGAAGCTGTCCGAGAAGGTGGCAGCAGACCTGAAGAACGACAAGGCCAAGGATGGCTTCACGCGGAAGGAAGCCCAGCCGTACATCCGCGCCAGCCACGCCCTCGGATGCCTGGCGTACGACCAGGCCCGGTACGACGAGGCCCTCGAGTCGCTGAGCCGTGTGTACGAGGTGGACGAGGGGACCGTCGGGACCGAGGCGCGGCTGGTCGCGGGCAAGACCCTGGTGAAACTGAATCGCCCCGCCGACGCGGTGCCGATCCTCGAGCATGCGACGAAGGGCGAAGGGGGCGCGGGCCGGGCGCACGTCGGTCTGGCGCTGGCCCAGTTCCTCGCGGGCAACGAGAAAGCGGCCCTCGAGGCACTGGACAAGGCCCTCGAGCACAACCTGCACTTCGGCAAGGCGGTGCTCCGTCAGCTCCGGGGGCGGGCGGACAACCCACTCGGCGCCACGCCCGGCAGCCGCGAGGAGGCGCTGATCTACGCCCAGACCTACGGCGACGTCTGGGACGACGCCGGCAAGAAGTTCCTGGAGGCGGCGCTGCAGGCACGCCATGGACGCTCATCCGAATCGGTGGCGGCGCCCGCGGGGTAAGGTGGTGCCGTTGATCCTGCCGCAGTAGCCATGCCGACCGAGAAGAAGGGCCGCGACCGGCGCACCTCGCGCCGCAACCCGGTGCAGGTGCGGCTCGAGCTCGCCGACATGCGCGGCGTCTTCACCGGCCGCAGCGTCGACGTCAGCCGCGGCGGCGTCTTCGCCGCCACCACCGAGACCCGGTCCATCGGCGCTCTGCTGCGCGTCAAGGTGCTGGGCCCGCGCGGCGACGGGGACACGGTCCTGGCCGTGGGCGTGGTGGTCCGCTGCTTCGACGACGTCGAATCCAGCGTCGACGGCGTCGTCTCGCCCGGGCTGGCGATCGCGCTCACCTCCACCAGCGAGGGCTGGGACCGGTTCTGGGATGATGTCAGCGCGTCGGACGACGACGACGATGACGCTCTGCCGGACGAAGGCGCCAAATGATGTTCCCGGTCTCGTCCGACAAGACACGCGCCCTGCGCGAACGACTGGAGCGCCTCGGCATTCGCGAGGAGGACCTGGACGAGCACTTCGTCACCTCGGGCGGCAAGGGCGGGCAGAACGTGAACAAGGTAGCCACCTGCGTGGTCTTGCGGCACGCCCCGACCGGCACGATGGTGAAGTGCCAGCAGGAGCGCTCGCAGGGGATGAACCGGTACATCGCCCGCAAGCTGCTCGCCGACAAGATCGAGACGGCGCGCCTCGGCCGAGCCAGCGCACGCGAACAGGAGTTCGAGAAACTGCGGCGGCAGAAGCGGCGGCGGTCGCGCCGGTCGAAGGCGCGCATGCTGGCGCAGAAATCCGCGCGCGGGGCCACCAAGAACCTGCGCGCACGAGTCAGGTCCGATGACGCAACCTGAACAGGCCCTTGCGGCCGAGGACAGCTATGCGGCGCTCGCCCCCATTTACGATGAATGGCAGGAACGCTACGGAGCCTTCTGGAAGGCGGTGCTCCCCCGGCTCGAGGGCATCGGCCCCTCGTTCCTCGATCTCGGCTGCGGCACCGGTTCCCTGCTGGTGGCGCTTCGACGCAGTCATCCCGATTGGCGGCTGTGCGGCCTCGACGGCAGCGCAGCCATGCTCGACCACGCCCGCCGCAAGACCGACACCATCACCTGGATTCACGGCGGCTTCGAAACGCCGGTGCCCGGTACCTTCGCCGCCGCGGGCGCCTTCTTCGACGCACTCAACCATGCACATCAGACCGGGGCGCTCGGCCGGATCTGCACCGCCGTGGCCCGGGCGCTCGTCCCCGGCGGGCTCTTCCTGTTCGATCTCAACAACGAGCTCGGCTTCTCCACATGGTGGCAGACCCCGCGCGCCTACGTGGGCCCCGGCTGGATCCTGCAGATGGAAGCTGGCTTCGATGCCGCGACCCGCCTCGGGCACGGCCGCGCCTCGATCGACCGCCGGGGACACGGTCGTGCGACGACCGAGGTGACCGAGCGCTGCTACGCCGACGACGAGGTGCGCGCTGCCCTCGACGCCGCCGGTTTCACCGTCGAGGCGACCGAGCCGTGGTCACCGCGACCGAACGACGTGCCTGGCAAGACATGGTGGATCGCCCGAAGGCTCCGATGACCCGGAGGCTCCGCTGAAATGCAGCGACTGATCCTCGTTCTCCTGGTGGTCGCCTGCTCGCACGGTTACTCCGACTGGCGCACCGTGAAATCGGAGCACTTCGTCGTGCACACTGCGTTGCGCGCTGCGACCGCCAGCAAGGTACTCGGCGCGTCCGAGGCCATCCACGGCGCCCTCCAGCAGGGCTTCTTCTACAACAGCGCGCTCGCTCCGATCGAGGTGCTGCTGTTCGAGGATCCTGAGGCCGAGCGCCAGGCGATCGCCAAGGCTTCCGCAGGCGCCGCCCCGCCGCGCATCCGCGACAAGGCGCTGGTCCTGCACGACCGCCCTGACTACCGATTCGCCAAGGCGGTTTCGCAATACAGCACCAACTACGAGCAGGAGGCCGCCGCCTATCTGTCCCGCCGGTTCATCAAGGAGAACATGCCGAAGGCGCCACTCTGGTTCCGCGTCGGCATGGAGCAGTACCTGGAGACGGTGGAGATCCAGGGCGATCTCGCACGCTACGGCCACCGACTGCCCCGCCCGACCGCCGAGCTCGCCGCGGGCCGGGTGATCGAGCTGGGCGCCATGATCGCCGCGCCACCGTCGGAGTTCTCCGGCAACGGCGACTTCCGCCGCAGCCACACCGCCACCGCCTGGGCATTCATCCATTATCTCGTCGGCGGCGAGAAAGGCACCCACCGCCCACAGTTCGACATCATGGCGCGCGGGCTGATTGACGCCGGCCGCGGCAGCGCCGAGGCCTCGCGCGCGGCCATCGAGAAGGCCTTCCCCAACCTGCCGTTCGAGCAGCTCGCCGGGAAGTTCAAGGACTACGCCGTCCTCGATCTGGGCAAGCGCCCCTTCGTCGACACCTACGCCTACCGCTTCCAGCGCGCGCCCGATCGCGAGTACCCCAGCACCCCCGCGGATCCGGTACGCATCCAGGCGCTCCTGGTGCATCTGAAGCGGGGCGACTAGGGCAGTTCCACGATGCGTATGTTCCTGAAATGGACCTCCGAGCCCTCGGATTCCAGGCACAGGTAACCTTTTTTTGGCGTGGCCTTGGTGACACCGTTGACGAACTTTCCGTTCACCGCCAGCTTCACCGTGCCGTCGACGGCGACAACGTCGTAGGTGTTCCACTCGCCCTTGCCCTTGCAGCGGTTCTCGACGGACATGCTGCGCTCGCCGCGCGGGTTGTCGGGCACCACCTTCGACTTGCCCGCCCCGAACAGCTCGCCGTGGACGTAGGCCAGCGGCCGTGGATTGCCGTCCTTGTCCTTGTTCAGGTTGGGCCACTCGAGCTCCAGCATCTGCACCTCGACGCCCGAGGGCAGCCGGTTCGCGCCCGGCACCGCATCGCACCAGACAAAGACGCCCGAGTTCCCGCCCGCCTCCATGTGCCGCCACTCGATGTGCAGCACGAAGTTCTCGTACTGTTTCTCGCTGCGCAGCACCCCGTGTGGTTTGCCGCTGGAGACCAGCAGGCCCTCGCGGACGCTCCAGGTGTCCTTGTCGGTGTTCACGTTGACCCACCCCGAGAGATCCTTGCCGTTGAACAGGAGGACGGCGACGAGTGCGGCTGTTGTCATGCCGCACAGATTAACGTGGATGGCGCAGGAACCGCTTCACCCGGACGTTGCGTGGCTCGCGTTCGCCCGGGGGCGGGCTGTCATCCTCGACGGTGAACGCCTCGAAGGACACGAAACCCTGGCGCAGGATCCAGTCGGTCAACGCCTGGTGGTAATCGGTGCGCCGGGCAATCCGCGCGACGTAGTCGCGGAAGAACCGATCCTCCGCATTCAGCGGATCCATATGACGCCCGTCGCTGGTGACGGCATCGACGTAGACGTTCATGTCGGTGAACGGCGCGTCCGGCGCGAGCATCGCCCGGCCCTGGAACAGCTGCAGATAGCTGACCGCGGCCTGCATCCACTGCGGCTGACGAGGTCCCAGCACCTGGCTGAGGGCGACGACCGCAAGCATGGCCGCGACGCCGCCGCCGAGGCCAGGGAAGCGCGGACGCGACACGGGGATGGGGGCGCTCGGCAGCGAGGTTCCGGGGATGCCACAGGCCGCGAGGCCGAGGCGGATGGAGATCGCCGTGCGTCGCCGGGCCACGAAATCGTAGAGACTGTCCGCCAGCGGTAACCGCGTCAGCCAGGCCACCGTCGCGCCGAACGGGAGGGCGCGCAGGATCTCGGTGAATCCCCGGGCCCGCAGCCAGCGTCGGCCATCGGGATGGAGCACCACGATGGTCTCGTCGGTCAGCGCACGATCCACGCCGGCCGGCAGTTCGGCGGCGTCGTTGCCCACGAACGTCAGGTGCCCTGCGGTATCCAGCCGCGAAAGGCACCGCACCACCTGGAAGCAGAACCCGCAGTCGGCGTCGAACACCACCACGCGCCGCAGGTCCTGCCGCCTTTTCCACCAGCGCCCGAGCGCATGCCAGTCCTCCGCGGCGATGAGATTCGGGAAAAAGGCGATCATCGAGATCGAAAAGAGGCCCAGGTTCAAGAACAGGGCGAACCCGACGTGCAACGACAGCAGCAACAGGACGGCCAGCCGCCGGCACCCGCGGCGGGCGATCGGCGACAGCAGCAGCAACGGCGCCAGCCCCTCGATGCTCAGCATGGACCAGGTGAGCATCTTCGAGAGCCCCGGACCCATGTGCTCGCGCACCCAGAGGCCAAGCGTGGTGACCGTGCGATCCTGGTGCAGCAGGTAGTGCACCACCGAGCCCTCGCGCCACGCGTCTTCCGTCCTGTGAACGGTCTTGAAGAAGTAAATGACTGCCAGCTGTATCACCAGGGCCAGCACGCCGAACGAGACCACGCGCCGGGTGTCGGGCGCGCAGGCCCAGCGGTCACCGAGCTCGGTAGCATGGGTCTCGGGGCGGGCGCGCAGCCGCGCCAGCAGCGAGTCCACCGAGAAGCGCCGCCCCGTGGGCAGGCAAGCCGTCCACAGGCACAGCCCGGACAGGACGACGTCGCCGCCGTTCTGCAGGAACAGCACACGGCCGTGCAGGCTCAGCACACAGATGACGCTGAGCAGGTGCGCTGTGCGCGTGCGGTACCCGACCAGCAGCGCCAGGTAGCAAAACCCGCAGAACAGGAAGCCCAGGACCGCCTCGTGCGTCCACGAGGCCATGTAGAAGAACGAGAAGACCCACTGAAACGTGGGGCGCCACAGCAGCGTGTGGTTGGGCAGCAGGCCCTCGTTCGTGTACCAGGTCTCGAGGCCCGGGACCCGCTTGGCCAAGTCCAGCAGCAGCACCAGCGCCAGGCAGATCCGTCCCAGCGCGAGGCTGCGCGGATCCGCGGACAGATAGGCGCGGGCTAGCGCAGACCGGAGGCGGCGCGTCCGGGACACCTACTTGAGAACGTGGATCTTGATGCTGCGCAGGTCGATCAGGTCGCCGTGATCCTGGAAGTCGATGAAGCCCTTGGGCATCTTGGCGTAGCCCTCGGTCTTGGCCCACTTGCTCCCGCCGACGCGCTTGTTCCAGTCGTCGCTGCCGATGTCGGCCTCGACCACCTTGACTCCGTTGAGCCAGTGCTCGACGTGGTTGCCGTTCAGCACCACCTTCGAGGCATTCCACTGTCCGGCCGGCTTGCAGACATCCTTGGCCGGTGGGTAGACGTCGTAGAGGGCGCCCGAGCGGTGAGTGCCCTCCTTGCCCTTGGCGGCATCGGGATGCTTCGCATCGTCGAGGAGCTGGTACTCGGGACCGGTGACATACGGTGCCTTGTCGGTCTCGGCCACGCGGTACA
The DNA here is from genome assembly GCA_031423255.1 of Myxococcales bacterium. Classification (GTDB taxonomy): domain Bacteria; phylum Myxococcota_A; class Polyangia; order Fen-1088; family Fen-1088; genus JANPFD01. The sequence continues at coordinate 71,409 of JANPFD010000144.1, forward strand.
TGAGGCCACTGTTTCCGCCCTCGTGGATGCGCCACTCCCACGCCAGCTCGAAGTTCGCGTACTCGTCGACGGTGACGATGTCCGCGTGCCCCGACTTGACCAGCGACATCGCGCCGTCCTTGACCTCCCAGCCCGCCGGCATCTCGGTCTTCTTGTAACCACGCCAGCCCTTGGTGGTCTTGCCGTCGAACAGCAGTTTCCAGCCCGCCTTCTCCTCGGCCTTGGTCAGCGTGTTCGGCTTGGGCTCGGCGGCCTGCGCGCGAGCAGCACCCAGGGCGACCATCACTCCCAGCATCAGGCGGTTCAGCATGGACATGGACTTCCTCCTTGGACAGCAGTCAGCGGCAGATACCGTTACCACAGGTGCTGCCGGCGGGACACGCCTTGCCGCAGGCACCGCAGTTGGCGGAATCGCTCCCCAGCGATACGCAGGCGCCGCTGCAGTCGGCGAGACCAGGCGCGCACGACGAGCAGCAGCGGAACCCGGTGTCGCTGAACGCGAAGTTGTCGGCGACCGCCAGGGACATGAAGTCGCAGCGCAGCCCCTGCGCCAGGTTGTTGTACGAGCCGCCGCGCAGCGTGTAGACGCGGCGGCCGGTGCCGTCGTTCAGGGTACCGCGGCAGTCGTCCGTCCACTCGGCGACGTTGCCGCTCATGTCGGAGGCGACCTGTTCACCGGCGGTCATGACATCCAGATCGGGGCTGATGCACATCGCCAGCGATCCCGTGGCCACCGTGTTGTCCATACCCTTGTCGGTGCCGTTGCAGACGGCGGCGTCGTAGCTGCACGCGTACGGGTAGGTTCGCGGCAGGCCGTTGGGGCAGATGAGGCCAGCGCTGCAGGCCAGTCCCCATTCGTCGTCGGTGATCGGCGCCGAGCTGCAGGCGACCGACCGGGTCACCTTGCACAGGCGCATGCCGGCGGCCGTGCACGCGCTGGTCGCCTGGGACAGCGTCACCAGGGTCCAGGGCTTCAGCCCGGCCGCCGTGGGACGGCGCGAGCAGGCGCGGCTCTCCTTGCTGCCCTGCATGTCCATCGTCGCGTCCACACGAGTCGCCTCGTACTGGAAGATGTAGTAGTTGCGGCCGCTGGCCGTGACGTGCACCAGATCGTCGCGCACACCCCTGCACGCCGCGCCGCCCGCGCAGGTCGGGTAACCGAGGCCGGCCTGCGTGTCCCACGGCTCGTCGGTGACACCGTCGCAGTCGTTGTCCTTACCGTCGCACACCTCGTCGGAGGCAGGCGGCGTCGGCACTCCCGTCACGTCACAGAGCGACGACAGGGCCCGGTCCGCCTGGCAGCGGAAGACGCCGGTCTTCTTGCACTCGCCGAGCCCGGTATCGGTGCATGCCATCCCGACCTTCGCGTGCTCGTCGGCGCTCCCGTCACAGTCGTTGTCGAGGCCGTCGCAGAAGGTCTCCTCGCCCAGCACCTGGTTCGGCGCGAGGAGCTGCACGGTCGACGGGTAGTTGCACGTCCAGTCGGGACGCGCTGCCCCCGGCGGGGTCGTGCACGCCGGGAAGGTTGGCTCGGGATAGCGACCCCCGCCGCCCGGTCCCTTGCCGCACTCGCCGACCTGGTTGCAGAAGTTCACGGTCGGGTACAGCAGATCCGAGTCGTCGAGATCCGTCTTGCCGTCGCAGTCGTTGTCCTTGCCGTCGCACACCTCGGGACCGTCGACGGCGCAGGGATACTCGCACCCGTTGTCCATCAGCTTGTCCAGATCCACGAATCCCGTGCGGCAGAACTTGATGGTGCACTGGCCGGCGCTGCATCCGGGCACGGCGTTGGGGTAATCGCAGCGTTTCGTGCACGAACCGCACCAGCGCGGGTCGTTCTGAAGATCGAAGTCCTCGTCGGCGCGGCCGTCGCAGTTGTTGTCCTGCCCGTCGCACAGGTCGGGTTTGGGCAGCATCGCGTTCGCGCACACGAGGCCGGTGGCCGCGCAGGCCCAGGCGCCGAAGCCACAGCTGCCCTGACAGCTCCCGGTGGTCGGGTCGCAGCCGGTCATCCCCTCGGGGAAGCAACGCATGCCGACCCGGGGATCGCCCTCGTCGGTGTCGCCGTCGCAATCGTTGTCCTTGCCGTCGCAGATCTCCTGGCTGCCGTTGGACGGCGTGCATGGGTACTCGCACCCGTTGCGCGAGCTCCGGTCCAGGTCCACGAAGCCCGGATCGCAGGCGCCCATCTGGCACATACGGACGCCGCACATCGGAGCGGCATGGGGGTACTGGCAGATGCGGCCGCAGATGCCGCAGTTCATCGGATCACGGTCGAGATCGAAGCCCTCGTCGAGGGCGCCGTCGCAGTCGTTGTCGCGGCCGTCGCAGATCTCCTGGCCTTCGTTGCTGATGCCGCACTCGCAGCCATTGTTCTCGAGCCGGTCGAGATCCACGAAGGTGGTTTCGCACCCGTTCAGGCGGCAGCGGCCGATCGAGCAGGCCGCGAACGCGTTGGCGAAGCGGCACGTGTTTCCGCAGCGGCCACAGTGCGCGGGATCGGTGTTCAGATCGAAGTCCTCGTCGACCAGGCGATCACAGTCGTCGTCGAGACCGTTGCACTGCTCGGGCCGCGGGTTGCACCCAGGGATGTCCGGATTGATCAGATCCGGCGGCCGCTCCGCCCCCGGCGGCAGATCCGGCTCGACGGCATCGACCACCGCGCGCGTCTCGCCCCGGCCGCCGTCGACCAGCGAGACGAACTCGCGGCTACGGACCTGACAGCCGACCATCAGCAGGAGGAAGATCGCGGCACGGCCAATCACCGCCGTCTCCGCCGACGCAGCAACAGCACGCCCAGCGCCAGCATCACCGCAGGGCCGCCGGCCTGTCCGTCACCATCGCCCAGGCGGCAGCCACAACCGCCTCCGACCGCCACCTTCACCGCCTGCGAGCCAGGGAGCGTGCGCGGGTCCACGCATTCGGCGGCGCCGGTGCCGAGCACGATGCACACGTCGCCCGACCGGCAAGCCGCACCCGCGCAGGGATCGGGCAGGCATGCCTGCTTGTCGGGAACGCAGACCTCGCCGCGGACACACTGGATGAGCGCGCAGGGATTGGCCACGCACTTGCCCGTGGCGGCCTCGCAGAACTTTCCCTTGCCGCAGACGATGCCGCGACACTTGTCGGGAGCGCAAGCGCCGAGGTGACATCCCTGGCCGGCCGGACAGCGCACGCCGCTGCAGCTCTTCGTGCACTTGCCCTCGAGGCAGTAGCTGTCAGCGGCGCACTTCACTCCGGCGCAAGGGTCGGGGCCGCAGACGGCCCCCCGGCAGACCTGACCGGGCGGGCAACCCCTCAGCTGGCAGCTGGTGCAGATCCCTGCCTCGCAGACCGTGGCGGCAGGGCACTGGACGCCGCTGCACCGGTCGATGCACCCCTGCCGGGGATCACAGGAGAGTCCGGGTGGGCACGCCCGCTTCACGCACTCGCTGTAGACGCACAGGCCATCCTTGCAGACCCGATCCGGCGGGCAGGCGAACTCGCCGTCGCCACAACGCGGGGCGCACTCGCCGTCGGCGCAGCCGGTTCCCGCCGGGCAGGGCGCCTGGTCATCGGCCGTGCCGTCACAGTCATCGTCCTTGCCGTTGCACGCCTCCGCCTGTGGCCCCGTTCCACCCTGACACACCCAGCCCGTGCCGCCGCCCGGTGTCGCCGCGCAGACGTTCATGCCCGGACGGCACTCGCCGACCGCCGGCGATCCGGCGGGTAGGCCCGGCGGCGGGCAGGGCCCCGGGGCAAAGAGCGAGTTGTCCACCATCCCGTCGCAGTTGTCGTCGAGGCCGTTGCAGATCTCGGGATCCGGATTCACGCCGCCCTCGCAGATCTTGCCGCCGCCGGCGCAGGTCAGCGTCCCCGGCCGGCAGATGCCGACGCTGGTACCGCACATCTGGCGCAGGTCCGGATCCGTCGGATCGTTGTCGATGCGACCGTCGCAGTCGTCGTCCTTGCCGTTGCACACCTCGGGCTGGGGGCCCGGCGTCTGTTCGCAGATCGGCTGGGTGCCGGCACAGCGCCAGCGCCCGGGACGGCACTCGCCCCGGATGACGCCGCAGGCGCCCGGCACATCGTCGAGCGTTCCGTTACAGTCGTCGTCCTGGCCGTTGCAAATCTCGTCGATCGGCCCCTGGCCGCCGATGCAACGGGGCTGCACCCCGTCGCACATCAAGGCGCCCGGGCGGCACACGCCGATGCCCATCAAGCCCGGGCCGCACGCCGTGCCCACGCCGAAGCCCTCATCCACCATTCCGTCGCAGTCGTTGTCCAGGCCGTCGCAAGGGAACTCGGGCGTCGCCACCACGGCGCCCAGGCAGTTGCCGCAGCGCCCCTCGGTGCATGACAGGATCCCGGTCTGGCAGGCGCCCACACAGCTCCAGGACGCCGTCGGTGCGCCCTCGCAGGTGATCGGGGCGCCGGACAGCGTGCACCCCGTGGCGCCGGCGGGAAAGCAGCCGACGCCGAAGCCATCCACCACGCCGTCGCAGTCGTTGTCCTTCCCGTCGCACAGCTCGGGCACCGACTGCGAGCCGCCCACGCACGAGGCGACACCGCCCGCGCACATGGTGGTCCCCGGACGGCACTCGCCGACGGCCAGCCCGCACGGCACCGGCGCGACGTCGTCGATCTTGCCGTTGCAGTCGTCGTCCATGTTGTTGCACGCCTCGGGCTTGGCGGCGCACATGCACGACATGTTCTCGTCGACCAGACCGTCGCAATCGTCGTCGGCGCAGTCCTGTCCAGTGGGTGCCTCGCAACCGGGCGTGGCGCCGCAAACCTCCATGACGGCATCTCCCAGCACCAGCGGCGACGCCGGACACATTCCCGCCGGCGTCGCCGAGCAGACCACGCCCGTGCCGTCGGCCTTGCACCCGAATGTCCCCTGTCGCTTGCATCGTCCCACGCCCACGGTGCAGCTTTGTCCCTTGGTTCCGAACGCCTCGTCGACCTGGCCATCGCAGGTGTTGTCCTGGCAATCGCACCTCTCCGTGGGGATGGATCCGGCGATGATGTCGCCCAGCCGCGCCGTCAGCTCGGCGCCGTTGTTCGCCACCAGCGCCGATCCGGTGCCCCCGGCCGCAGCGATGGCGTTCAACGAGGCATCGTTGACGGCGAACCCGACGACGTAGGTCTTGATCCGCACGTCGCGCGTGCCGGCCGGATCACCGTTGATCTCGCATCGGCTGTCCGTCGAGTCCCATAGACCTCCGTTGGTGCAGCCGTGGTACAGCAGATCGGCCGCCAGCGGGCCGTTGATCCCGCAGCTCTGGACGCAGTTGTTGCTCTCGACGCCATCGGTAATGAGGATGACGTTGTAAGCACGGCAGCCGAGCTGCGCATCGCGGTTCACACTACCTGCCGAAGGTCCGACCGGGCTGGCGTCGTTGGTCAACCAGTCGCGCACGCCGTTCAGCGAGCCGCCGATCGGCGTGGCGCCGGTGGGCCGCAGCTCGCGATCCGTGCCGTTCGGAAAATCCTCGCGCCCGTCGATCCATTGCAGGAGATTCTTGAGGTTGCTGCCCGAGACGAATGGCACCAGCACATCGGCCGAGATCCCGTAAGGGCCGGTGCGCGGATCGCTCGGTCCACAGCAAACATTCCCGTTGTAATAGATGTGCACCGGATCGTTGTCCGGCATGGCGCAGCGGACGCAGCCGGTCGCCTCGCTCCCGATACACTCGTCGAAGTCCGCGGTGGTGCTCCCGGGGTTGAACCCGCAATGACCGTCGATGCACACGGCGCCAGAGCCACCCACGAAGGGCACACACTGGGTGGAGTTCGTGCAGGCCTGCCCCAGTTCGCGCTGGCGGTAACGAGCCAGGGAGAACTCCGCGCCCCCGAAGGCGGTCACCGTCTGCTCGACCGCTGCCTTCGCCTGGTACATCTTGCTGTCGTCGTACTTGCCGTTGCCGTCGATGTCGCATCCCGGATGAGCGACCGATCCGTCGCCGTGTGTGCGCGGACGATTCGAATTCGTCTCCAGCATCGAGCCCGAGCTGTCGACCAGGATCACGAAACGCGGCCGGACGGTCTGGGCGTGCGCGCGCCCTGCCCCGAAAAACAGAGCCAATCCAGCGACGCCCAGGGCAACCGCGCGCACGGCCAATCACTCTCCCACAGTCGGCGACGGCAAAAAAGGCGGGTGATTGCTCTGGGTCACGCCCCCGGTCATAGTGGTTCCTCCCGTGAATCTGCGTGATTTGGACACCGCTGGCCTGTGCGACGCACTGGCGCCGTTCGGGATTCAGGCCGACGCCGCCCGGCGCGTGTCCGCTGGGGTGCACCGCGGTGGCGTGACCCGCCTCGAGGGGATCCGCGGGGTTTCCCATGCGCAGGCCCGGGCCGTGGCCGCCCAGGCCGTGTGGCCCGATCTCGAAGTCGTCGAGCGCCGCCGCGCCAGCGACGGCTTCGTGAAGTATCTGTTCCAGTTGTCGGACGGGCATCGCATCGAGACGGTCCGCATCCCCTTGCCCGATCCCGCCGCCGCACGCGAGTTGAAGGCCCGCCGCCGCGCCGGCACCGCCAGCGGGCTCGAGGCGCTGCCGACGGCCAAGCACACCATCTGCGTCAGCTCGCAGGTCGGCTGCGCCCTGGCCTGTGACTTCTGCGCGACCGGCCGCCTCGGTGGCATCCGCAGCCTGGCCACCTGGGAGATCCTCGCGCAGATCCGCCACGTCGCCGCCGAGGCCGAGCACCCGATCCGCGGCGTGGTGTTCATGGGCATGGGCGAACCGTTGCTCAACTACGACAACGTCATCCGCGCCGCGCGCATCCTGTCCGAACCGGCCGGCTTCGCCATCGCGGCCAAGTCGATCTCCATCTCGACCGCGGGGGTCGTGCCGATGATCCGCCGCTTCACCGCCGAGGGGCACCACTTCCGCCTCATCGTCTCCCTGGGCGCGCCGACCAGCGCCGACCGCTTGCCGCTGATGCCGATCGAGCGCCGCTGGCCGCTGCCCGAACTGATGGCCGCGGTCCGCGATCACGCGGCCACCATCAGTGGCCGGGTCACCCTCGCGTACGTCACCATCGGCGGGGTGAACACCAGCCCGACGCACGCCCGGCAGCTCGCCGCCCTGGTCGCCGGCCTGAAGACGAAGGTGAAGCTGAACCTGATCGACGTCACCGACGATACCGGCCGCTACCGCCCGGCCACCGCCGAGGAGCTGCGCGCCTTCCGCGACGCGCTGGCCGAGGGCATGGACGTCCCCGTCGTGCGCCGGTACTCCGGAGGCAGCGAGATCGGCGCCGCTTGCGGCACCCTGGCCGCCTCCCGTGCAGGCGGCGATGTGGTCGAGTTGCGTCGCCCGCCTGGCTCGCAATGACGGGATCCTCGTACCGGGCTGGGGCGTCTACATCAAGTCAGGTCCGGGTTCGGTCCGGTGTTGACCAGGGTCGGGAATACCTGCCAGGGACGGCTGATGAACTCTCTACCCGGCGCCTGCTCGTCGCCGAAGCGGTCGGGAGTGCCCGCGGCGTTCCGGGGCGTCACACCCATGGCCTTGGCGACGGAAACGAAGACGTCGCTCATGCTGTGCGGCGTGGTGTACCTCTTGTACTTGTTCATGTTCTTGAAATGGCCGCCCGCGCTGCCGATGATCCAGGCGTACTGGGACATGCACCCCCTGTGGTGCCAGGCGCCGGAGGTTTGCCACGGAGCGATGATCGAGCTGTCCATGATCGTCCCGTTCCCCTCGCGAGCCGCGCCCAGCCGCTCGCGGACGGTTTTCACGTTTGTCGCGTGCCAGTTGTAGAAGCGCTTGTGCATCTCGTCGACGGGCAACGTGAATGATGAGCCACCGGTCGGGGGGCTGCCGTGCTGCATGGCGTGTGTCCCGATGTAGTTTCCTCCGAGGAACCCGAGCGACGCCGAGTTGTAGCCGATCATCGCCACCTTGGTCAGGCCACACTCCAGCGCCGTGACCGCCATGTCCAGCATCGAGGCAGCGACCTGCTCCAGGTTGGCGTTGCGTGAATCCGGCGTTGGCGGGGCCGCGGGCTTGGCGCACATGGTTTTCCTGGTCGGATCGGCAAGGGCCGCCAGGCGGGTCTCCACCCTGCGGATGGAGTCCACGTACTGTTCCATCTTGGCGCGCTCCGGGGCACCCAGACGCGCGTTGATGCGGCTCAAGTCCCCGCGCAGGACGTCGAACAGGCTCTTCCGCTCGGCCAGATAGGCCGCCGTTGCGGCGGGGTCACCGGCCGACACGGGCAGGCCGCCGCCGAACAAGGTGGCGTAGGCCCTCACCGGATCGGTGAGTATGCTGGCGCGCTGATTGGGCCCGTCGGAGCTTTGACCCCCATAGTAGGGTGTTCCAAATCCGCCCAGCGAGATGGACTGGTGCAGGTCGTTCTTGCCGATCTCCCTACCAATCAGCCGATCGAGAGAGATGCCGGCCGGCGGGCCCATGGCGGAGTTCGAGACGAACCTCTCGGGGGGGATGCCAACCATTTGCGCCGCGCTCAGGAAATAGTGGAGCCCATGCGGAAACACATTGAACGGCTGATAGGTGTCGCGGAGGAAGATCATCTCGTTGCGATAGGGCTCGAGCGGCGCCCAGCCACGCCCGAGGTTGATCGTGCCGTCGGGATTTCCCCGCGGCATGAAACTCTCGGGCATCAGCTTGTCCGAATAGCAGTCCTCCCCCAGGCCCGCCTCTGTGAAGTAAAAAAGGATCCGCTTGCGGACGAGCGTCTGGCCCAGCGCATCCGGGGTCATGTTCCGGCACAAGGCGCCCAGGAGCGGCGCTCCGGCAAAAAGTCCGATGCCAGACAGGAGCTCTCGTCGACGCAGATACGGCATTTGAACCTCCTCGGACTTAGTTGGCGTTGGCGCGGACCAGAAAATCATCGGCGGCCACGATGGCGGCCACGGTGTCGAGGATGTTGCCCTTCGCATTCTTGAACGCGCCCATGACCTGCCGGGCCCGGCATTCATCCACGTCGGTGTAGCTCTGGCTGCTGGCGTAGGTCCAGAGTTGCCCGATGAGGCACTGCTGCGCCTCCGGCAGATCGGAAAGAACGCGCCCCATCTCCGCCGCGTTGGCGAACCTCTTGTCGCCGCCCGCCACGCCATTGATGAAGCCACTCGCGTCGACGGGCTTGCCCATCTCGGTGTCCCGCCACGCCCCTATGGCGTCGTAGTTCTGCAGGGCAAAGCCGATCGGGTTCATCCGGCTGTGACAGCTCTGACACTGCGCACTACCGGTGATCATCTCCAGGTGCTCACGGGTGGTCACCCCCTTCGCGACGGGTATGGGAGGGACGTCGACCGGCGGCAGATCCTGACAGAGCACGCGCTCGCGGATGGAAAGCCCGCGCCTGATCACGTCCTCGCGGTCGACGAGGTTTTCCTTGGCGATGGAAGCCAGCCGGCCCGCCTGGGTCATCAGGCCGGCGCGCTGCCCAGCAGGCATCATCACCTTCTCGAAGGCGCTGCTGGAATTGGACGGGGTGGTGACCCGGTACACCTTGGCCAGCGTCGAGTTCACCATCGACCAGTCCGCCGTGTACAACTTGCTGAAGTTGGCGCCCTCCTTC
>JANPFD010000145.1:0-1662 GCA_031423255.1 Myxococcales bacterium
CGCGGACCTACAATACCGGCGTGGAAATCACAAAGGCGCAGATGGGCGAATTGGCATTGCGACCGCACACATTTCGTGGCGAATGGAATTACGAACTGCAACCACGCGAGTTGACTAGGTAATTTTGATCAAACGCCTAAGCGTCAACTCCTTCGCTGGTCCCAATGCGCTGGCATATCGAAGCTACGTGCTTTTGCCACTTCAGGGCGGAGTTCAGCCGACGGATCTCGAGTTCCAGGAGTATTCCGGCTACGTTGCAACGGCACTTGCAGCTCGGGGCTTTCGGCCGGCGCCTTCGCTTGATGACGCTCAAGTTGTCGTCTTCCTCGACTACGGCATGGGAGAACCGCGGGAGCATTCCTATACGTACGATCTTCCGATATGGGGCCAAACCGGCGTGAAGTCATCCCAAACGACGAGCGACGTGAGCGCCGTCGGAAATACTGCGACCATTCAGAGCAAGACCACATACAAACCCGAGTATGGCGTCACTGGATACACCACGTATTCGGCCTCATACACCACGTTCACTGGCTTCGCCCTGCTCAGCGCGGTTGACGTTGGACGCTACAAGGCGGATCGGCAAATAGTGGAGGTCTGGAAAACGAGAATCGCGTGCGTGGGGAAAAATGGGGACTTACGCGGCGTCTTTCCCGCCATGATCGGTGGCGCCTGGGATCTCTTCGCCAAGAGCACCGGACGGATTGTCGAGCGCAGCGTTTCGGACTCGTCTCGGGAGGTCGTGTGGATCCGGAATCCGAAAGGACCTGGACCCATTCAGGGAACGGCCCAAGCAGGTCGGCCCACCGCGCCAGGGTGGTGGAGCCAATGAAAGCCCGTTTTCCTCGACGAGCTGACCCTGGGCAGCCTTGCAGACCCAAAAACGCTCCGCGATGGGCGCAGTAGACGGAGGCGTCTTACCGGGGGTTAGTCTCGGGTTAGTCTCGCGCTGAAGGTTGCGCAGGTGAGTGCCCAGTTGAACTGCGTGCGCGGGATGGCCGCTTGGGCCCTGGTGCCAGCGTATCTGGCCGCCCTTGCGTGCGGTGGGGACGCGCCTGCCGCCACATCGCCCGACGCCACGCTCGGTCCCGATGACCCCAACGCTGGTCCGGCCGATCTGCTCAACGTCGGTGGTGGCCACAGGTGCTCGGTCGAGAAGTTCGAGCTCGAGCGCATGCCACCCGAGATCGTGCTCGTTCTGGATCGCTCGTCGTCGATGAACGCCAGGGACGATCGCGTGACCACAAACTTGGGCAGCGGCGCGCCCGCGAAGCCGTCCTCGACGGCGGCGTAGAGCGTCTTGAGGTTCTCGCGGACAACCCGGTGGAGGGTGCTGTCCTCGGGTCTTCTGCGCTCGTAGGTCGGCCGCTTGCCCGCACCGGGTGCTGGTGCTGGCGAGAGTGCGGCCGTGGCGGTCGCCATCAAGAGGTACCCAGAAATCGGACACCACCGCCTACCTCGAGGTCTACGCCGCCCCGTCCACCTGCAGGACCTGCTGGAAGAAAGCGTGGTCGAGCACTTCCGGACCGCGCACGAGAAGGATCACTTCCTCAAGGGCTGAGGCCAGCCACAACGGCCCGCGCCAGGATGCGGGCGACACCGGCGGCAAAGGCGGCCGGTTCTGGCAGCAGGCTCAGTACCAGCGTGGCGGGCCAGGGCAGA
>JANPFD010000146.1:0-5497 GCA_031423255.1 Myxococcales bacterium
CAACAACGAGATCACCGCGCAGGCATGGAAGGCGCTATGCGGACAGAGCCGCAAGTACAGCATCCCGCTGGCTGAGTACTTCGACGCCGAGAAGCTGACCCTCCGGGTGGGCGAGGTGCGCCGGCTGCGCGGCGGGTGAAGCAGGGCCAAGGCGACGAAGGTCGCAAGTACCGTGCGACAGACACGACCGGAATCCGGCGGCCGCGACCGCCCCATGTCACACCGTCTCGAGGCCGCGCATGGTGCCGGTGCTGGTGGCGAAGCGATCGGCTTCGATACCTAGCCGCTGCAGCATGTTCACGAACAAATTCGGCAGCGGGTAGTTGCGCTCGCGATCGAACATCAGGTGCTGACCGTGGCGAAAACCGCCGCCGGCGAAAATGATCGGAAGGTTCGTGGTGACGTGGGTGCTGGCGTTACCCAGATTGCTTCCATACAAGACCATCGTGCGATCCAGAAGCCGCTCCCCGCCCTCCGTCACCTGGCCAAGGTCGGTCAGCAAGCCGTCCAGCAGCTTCATGTGTGCGCGGTCGATGGCGTCAAGTTGCACAAGCTTCGCTTCGGATTGTCCGTGGTGCGAAAGACTGTGGTACCCGTCCTTGATCTCGACACCTTCGACATCAATGGCCGGTGAGTTGAGGCTGTCGAGCATGATGGTGATGAGCCGAGTGGAGTCGGTCTCGAAGGCCATGCGCGACAGGTCGTACATGAGCTTGGTCTTACGCATGTAGTCCCGCGGCGACGGCGGATCCTCGGGCGCGGGCACCTTGACCACCGGCTTGGGAACGTCTTCCCATTCACGCGCCTTCTGCAAGCGCATCTCCAGATCGCGAACGCCCGTGAAATACTGTTCAAGGCGTTCGCGATCACGCGCGCCCAGCCCCGCTTCGGCACTGCGGGCCTGATCGGCGACCGCATCCATCACGCTTCCGCCTAGCTCAAGGCGCTGGATCTGCGCGGCGACCTCGTCTTTCTTGCCACGCAGGAAGAGCCGGCGAAACAGCGCCGACGGCAGCTGCTCGCACGGAATCAGCACGCCGCCTGTGGTCCATGACAGACTTCGCTGAGCGCCGCCCAGATTCACCCCCAGGGTCAGCGAGGGAAAGCGCGTGAGGTGTCCGATGCGCTGGGCCGCGAACTGGTCCAATGACACCGTGTTGCGAAAGCCGCCGCTGGAAGGATGCGGCGCCGCGGTCAGAAAGCAGATGTCCGCCGGATGGCCACCGTCGACGTCGGGATGGGACACTCCGCCCAGCACTGTGAAATCCTCGCGGTGAGGTTGCAGATGCGCGAGAGTGGGCGAGGGCTCGTAGGCGCGCCCCGCCTGCGTGGGGAAGAACTTGCCGGGCACCAGACCCAGGTTGTTGCAGATGGCGAGGATGCGGCGAGGCGGCGCCGCGCCGTTCGGCGGCCGGGCCTTGGCAGGCGCACTGTCCCGGGCTGAAGCGGCCTTCGACCATGGAAGCGCGGGTAACACCAGGGCCACGCCAGCACCGCGCAGGACGTGACGGCGCGACGGCGTCCAGGGACCGAATGTGAACCGAGCAGGCGGGCGGGACGTCGTCATCGTGTGTCTCCTTCGAAGCTTCACTTGCGCGAGAACAGCTCACTGCCCACCAGGGCCAGCACCAGTGTGCGAACGCCGTACCGATGCGAGGACGCCCTGTCCAGAATGGCCTCGACGCGAGCGCGATCACCAAAACGCACCGGCGCGCCGGTGGCGAACACCGTCAACTGTCGCACCAGATTGCGGGCGATCTGCCGCTCGTCGCGCAGCAACAAGCGCTTGAGCTCGACCACGTCGCGAAACTTGCTGCCTTCCGGAAGCTGGCCTTGCGCGTCCACCAGCTGGGCGTCGTGGAACTCAAACGGCTGACCATTTTTTCCGTATCCCGGTGGCGACTTGCCGCCCTCACCCAACGCCCGGTAGCGCGCGCGCCACCCGCCCATCACATCGAAGCTTTCCAGTGCAAACCCGGCGGGATCGATCTTCAGGTGGCACGAGGCGCACAGCTTGTCGTTGCGATGCTTGTCCAGTTGCTCGCGGATGGTGCGCGCGCCGCGAATGTCGGGCTCGACCGCGGGCACACCGGGCGGCGGTGGCGGCACCGGCTGACCCAGGATGCGCTCCATGATCCACGCGCCGCGCACCACGGGCGACGTCGTGGTGCCGTTGGCGGTCACCTTCAGGAGACTCGCCTGGGTCAACAGGCCACCGCGCGGGCTGCCGCGCGGCAGCGACACCCGCCGCAGGTTCACGCCCAGGCCGAGCCGGTCGAGATTCGGCAAGCCGTAATGCATGGCCAGCCGTTCGTTGACCATCACGAAATCGGAAGCCACCAGGTTCCGCGCGGGGAGATCGCGATGCAACAGATCCGCGACGAAGAGCTGTGTCTCCTGCGTGGCCGAGTCGAGCAAGAGATCGTCGAGGTAGTAGTCCGGGTACAGCGCGGCGTCCGGCGACGTGTTGCCGACCCGGCGAAGATCCAGCCAGTAGTCGAGGAACGCGTCGACGAACCGTTGCGCTCTGGCATCGTCCAACAAGCGCAGCGCCTGGGCGCGCAGCAGGTCGGGCCGTGCGAGATCTCCGCGAGTGGCGGCGAGCTTGAGCGCCTCGTCGGGGGGCGAGTTCCAAAGAAAGTAGGACAACCGCGCCGCCAGCGCTGCGCCGTCAAGCGGTCCGGGCGGCTCCTCCAGGTACACCAGCCTGGGCGAGCACAGCACCGCCGAGTAGCCGGCGATCATCGCTTCCAGGAACCTGGCGCCCTTGTCCAGCGCTCGGATCGCCACGCCCACGAAACGTTCGACATCATTGGCGTCCACCGGGCGCCGGTACGCACGCGCCAGGAACGTCTGCATCAGGCGGCGCGCGTCCGCCTTCGGATCAGGCGCCAGCACTTCGAAGGATCTGGCGGCGCCCTCAACCGGATTGATGGGCAGATCGCCAAACAGCAGCGTGCGCCCCGCGGGTGGCCATTCATAGACCAGCGGGCCCTCGACCTCCAGCCAGCGGTAGACCAAACCGGGCTGCCCGTCCTTGTCGGCCAGCGGATTGTGGGGGTTGGGCGGCCGAGACCGGAACAAGCGCGCCGGATCGGGGCGAATCGTTTCGCCCTCCAGCAGGTAGACGTCGATCTGACCTATCGTCGGCTCGACGCCGACGTCGAACGCCCCCAGGCGGCGCAGCTGACGCGGCGGCAGCTCGGAATAGATGATGAGCGGCTCGGGACGCTGGCCGCGCGCCACCACGTTGAGATCGGCCTCCCACCACTTGGGGCCCTTCGCCGCACCCACCCAGACCGAAAACGCCGACAGCCGCACCCGGTAGCGCCCGGCGCGCGGCGCCTTGAAGCGATCGAACTTCGGCTCGATCGGCTCGTACGCGCTGGCGACCACACCCATGCCTTCGCGCTCGCGCGTCGCCGGGTCAGTGTCTGGCCGCACCAGCGCAACCGTGCCCGCACGAATGGCAGGCTGGCCTTCGAAGCCCAGCACCGGAAACGTCGCTCGCGCCGGGTTGTGGTTGAACTCGTTGAACATCATCTTCGACGCGAACGACTTCATGTCACGAGCGTAGTACCGGACGGTCTTGGTCTCCGGGCGGGTGGCCTGAGCGGCCAACACCTCGCGGATGGCGTACTCGGCGGCGGTCAGGTACTGCGCCATCTGCACGTGCGAGACGTCCAGAGCGTCTCCGACCTTGTTGAACCGGGATGCCTCGCCGTCCTCGGGCAGCAGATCTTTGATCTGCAGCCAGGGCGCCTGCAGCAGGTCTCGAATCGTGTTCTCGTACTCGTAGCGATTCAGGCGGCGCCGGGTCGACCGCCCCTCGGCAGCCTCACGAGCGAGATCGGTGGCGGTCAGCGGATCGGCCACCGCGCTGAGAAAGGCATCGCGCTCGCCGTGTCCAGGCCGCGCCCGCTTGGCGGGCGGCATCTCGCCCGCCTGCACGCGGTCGTACACCTTGGCCCAGGCCGCGAAGGTTAGCGCGTCGCCGAGATCGAGGCCCAGCCGCGATAGATCCAGCCCGCCCTTGGCCGAATCGGTGTCGTGGCAGTCGAAGCAATGCTTCTCGACGAACGCGTGAATGCGTGACCGACCCTGGGCCCACACGGGCAGGGCGAGGGCGGCGACAAGCAACACCCCTGCGGCTGTGGCCCGTACCACAGCGCGAACCATCCTGGCGTTCATGGTCTGAGCGTACGCGGATCTGGCGTGCTTATCAGTGGCCGGGATCTCCCTCGGGCGGCACAAACGCCGGGTGCGCAGCCCTTCCGGCAACGCGCCCGTGGGACCGGCGAAACGACAGTACGCGCGTGGAACAACATGCTCTCGAGGATGGCGATCCGCTTGTGCCCGAGGCCGATCAGGTATTTCACCGCGTCGGCGGTGATGCGCTGGTTGTCGGTGAGCACCGCGTCCGCGGGGAAGGGCGGCGCGCGATCGATGTAAACCACCGGCAGCCCCAGCTCGGCCAGGCGCTTGCGGCGCACCGGCTCGTCGGGCCCGTCGGGCGCCAGGATCAGAACGCATCCGTCGCAGCGCAAGGTCTGCAGGGTCAACATGCGGTCCCACTCGGTGGCAGGATCCTCGCCGGTGTTCGCCAGCACCACGGCAAAGCCGGCGGCGCGGGCGGCGTCCTCGGCTTCCTGCCCTCAGGTCCTGGCGGACCGCCCGTCCAGAAACACGTCGGTTACGGGGCAAGTGTCCTGCGAGCAGATGGCACAGCGGGCGCTGTCACACCGATTCCTGTCTGATCTCCCGTAACGGAGGACCGGCTTCGGCTATCTGCTTACGCCAACCGGCGCATGACATGATGAACTTCATGGCACATAGAGGTGACAGCGCCGCCGAGGTGGTGCGGCTGTTGACCCAGAACCAGAGTCGGCTTTATGCCTACATTCTGTCGCTGGTGTTCGAGCCACCACAGGCTGAC
Source organism: Myxococcales bacterium (assembly GCA_031423255.1). GTDB lineage: Bacteria > Myxococcota_A > Polyangia > Fen-1088 > Fen-1088 > JANPFD01. The sequence continues at coordinate 4,937 of JANPFD010000146.1, forward strand.
GACGTATTGCAGGAAACCAACGTGGTGCTGTGGCAGAAGGCGTCCGAGTTCGAGCCGGGCACCAACTTCGTCGCGTGGATGTTCCGGGTCGCGCATTTCCAGGTGATGGCCCACCGCAAGCGCTCATCACGCGAGCGGGTGCGGCTGGGAGATCACGTCGTCGACTGCCTGGCGCAGATGTGGCTCGACGAGCCTGACACGTTCGACGAGCGCCAGCAGCAGCTGCAGCACTGCCTCGAGAAGCTGAACCCGCGCCACCGCGAGCTGTTGCGCCAGCGCTACGTTGAGGGGGCGAACGTCGCCGAAATCGCCGGCAGCGCCGGGCTGAACGCCAACGCGCTCAAGCAGCTCCTGTTCAGGGCGCGCACGGCTCTGATCCAGTGCGTTAAACGAGACCAGGTCCAGGGAGCCGAGTCGTGAACGACCGAACGAAGTTGCAAGAGCTCGAAGAGCTGCTCGCCGAGCAGACCGAGGGTAGGCTCGACGAGGCCCAGGCAGCGCGCCTCTCGGAGCTCCTGAGTGACGACCCCGAGCACCGCCGGTTCTTCCTCGATTACTGCC
>JANPFD010000147.1:0-2064 GCA_031423255.1 Myxococcales bacterium
TCGAGGTTCTGCAGCTTGTGGCCAAAGGCCTGGGTAACAAGGAGATCGGCGCCGGGCTGTTTATTGCGGAACACACGGTCAAGAACCACCTCCAGCGCATCTACGGCAAGCTGGGCGTCGCCGATCGGACCGAGGCCGTCATAGTCGCGGCTCAGCGCGGGATCATCGACGTCCTATAGCCTACCGTGGCGACGAAGCCCTGTCCGAGAGGCCCAATGAAGAAGGGTTCGACCGGCCTTGACGTCAACCTCGGCCGAGCCCAACCTCGACACCTCCCAAGGAAACTCGCTCCCCCGCCCGCCACAACTGGAGGACACACCATGAGAGGACTCGGCCTTGCCGCCTTCTTTTTGCTGATGCTCGCGGTTGTCTTCGTCTCGTGCGCAGGGCAGGCAGGGGACGGGCCAGGCTCGAACGGCGGTGCGTCTCGGGGCGGCGGCGGTCGAGGCGGAGCTCCCCCCAGTAGTGGCGCCGGAGGGACTGGACGAGTTGGAGAGCCCGCGGGCACCTCTGGCACGGGAGCGGGAGCAGCTGGGCGAGCAGGCGTGCCGGATGCTGGTTCCGGGTCACCCTCCGGCGAAGGCCAAGGCGGCACGCGCGGCGACGCGTCCACTGCCTCGGCCGTCTCCGATGGCGGCGGCGGGGCGGGCAACGTGCGCAGCGCAGGCGTCAAGCTCACTCTGACGCCTGACCTCCCCGATGGTGAGCCGACCGCGTGCGAATGGGAGTGGACGGTTCGCACGATTCACTACCATCCCAAACCCATTGTGCCGCGACGCATGTACTCGAGCGCTTGCCGCACTCCCGCGGGCAAGACGAGGATGTTCACCTCGCTCACGCTTGGGAAGGACGCGCCTCCTCCGCAGAAGGATCCGAGCTCCGGAGCCATCGTGGTGTCCGAGCTCGACGAGGCGTCCGAAACCTTGAAAGTGGTCGATCAGGTGCGCTTCAAGGAGTGCCTCGAGATGCACGGCATCGCCACGAGCCCAGACTGTTCAGTCGTAGGGGCATTGTGCAGAGTTCCCAGCAAGACACCCGGGTTCGACAAGGACGTCCTGGCCACCCATGCAGACGCGGACTGGATGACCAATCCCTACGTTTGCGGCAGTCATCTCAACGACGAAATGTGGCTTTTCGAGTGGAAGGAGGCCGACGTCCGCGCCAAGCCCGAGAAATTCATCGTGCACAAATCTATTGGGAGCTGGGAATACGGAAACAACTACCTCCGGCTCGACAAAGACGCCCGGACCTACGGAATCGCCGTCAAAGCGACCGTCGGGGGCAAGAACGGACCGGGCACCTGCCACGAAGCCGACGCGTTCCTGGTCATGGATCGCCAAACCAAGACCTACACGAAGCGCGGATGGAGTTGGGCCTGCGGGACGGGGCACACGACCTTCAATCGCCCCGCGTATGACGGCGCGACCAACAAATACGCGCTCATGTGCAGCACCGATTTCAACGAGAAGAGCACCGCCGGGATTGGCTCCTTCGTGTTCCGCCTCGAGGACGGAAAGGCACAGGAGTTCCATTACACCAACCTCGATGGGATCAAGGAGAAGGGCGGCGCTTCGGCCCTGGTAGCCACGGACGGCGGCGGATTTCTGGGCGTGCTCGTGGGCAACGAGGGCCCGATCAAGCCCGCCGGGTATCCCAAAGAGCCGCCCACCGCGATCGGCCTCGGCCGCTGGGACGCGACCGGGAAGCCCGTGGGGGTGATTCGCTGGGTCCGCAAAGATCCAGCCGCGTATTTGTCGTACTCCACTTTGGCCAGGCTTGGAGCCAACCGTTATCTGTTGGGCTGGGGAGTCATGCAGCGACTCAGCGAGCCGGAGAACGAAGGCATGCGCGTTCCTTGGGAGTTCTATGTGTCCGAGATCGACGGTGACGGGCGCGAATTGACACCGCCGCGCAAGCTGGAGGGCGCCGGGTGGGGAGAACTGGACGAGCTGGTTTCGCTCGGGCAGGGGCGTCTCGGCTGGGCCTACATTCCGGCGCCTGCGCTGAAGGCCGGGGCCACTCCCCCAGCCTGCAACCAACCCAAGCTCCAGCTCGGCGTCTATA
>JANPFD010000148.1:0-1618 GCA_031423255.1 Myxococcales bacterium
CGTCGTTTCAAGATGTGACCCAGGCTTCCGCGACTACTGGCTCCAAATTTGGTTTTGGAGCTTCGGACGGGACGACGCACGGCGCCTACGTCATGTCCAAGAAAGACGGTGCGAATCCGACCGAGGAGGACGACGTCGACAAGAGCACCGTGTCCTTCATAAAGGCGAACAACTTCACCCAGACGATCGACGCCGAGGCGACCACCAGCCTCGCTTCGGGCCAGTTCACGATGGCCTGGACGACCAACGACGCAGTGGCGACCGAGGTCTTGTATCTGGCGCTGGGCGCCCTGCCCACGACGGCGGTGAAGTTAGAGTCGTTCACGGCACGAAGCGCGGCGGGCGAGCCGGGAGTGGCGCTGGCGTGGCGAACCGGCTTCGAGGTGGAGAACCTGGGCTTTCGGGTCTATCGAGAGGATCAGGGCGCCCGTAAGCAGATCACGCCGTCGCTTGTCGCGGGCTCGGCGCTGTTCGCCGGGCTTGCGACGCCGTTGACGGTGGGCTGCTCGTATTCGTGGTGGGACCCTCACGGCCGCCCCGGGATGACGTATTGGTTGGAGGACGTCGACCTCAACGGAAAGAGCGACTGGCATGGACCGCTGGTGGCGCACGCAGAGCCGTCGTTATCGTCGGTCGCGGTCGTCCGCTCGATGCTGCTGTCCAGCTTGCCGGGCGGCGAGGCTGAACTTCAGCATGATCTGCCCCGGGCGCCCCACGTGGCGCGCGCGGCACAGGCCAGCGCCGCGGCGGTGGCGGCAGGGACGGCGCTGGCGGCGGGACAGACCATCAAGCTCGCCATCCGCGAAGACGGATGGTACCGAGCGACGCAGCCCGAGCTGGTGAAGGCGGGCCTACCGCCAACGGTCGATCCGCGGCGCTTGCAGCTATTCGTCGATGGCAACGAATTGGCTATTGCAATGAGCGGCGCCGAAGACGGCCGCTTCGATGGGTCGGACGCGATCGAGTTCTACGCGAACGGGGCGGATACCCCCTTCACCGATACGCGCACCTACTGGCTGGTTGAAGGCAAGGGTCCGGGCAGGCGCGTCCCGGTGTTCCAGAGGGGCGACACGCGCTGCGAGGCGAAGGGCTTTCCGTCCCGGGTGGTCCGCCAGGATCGCTCGCTGTACTTCGCGGCACTGCGCAACGGCGACCAGGACAATTTCTTCGGCGCGGTCGTCAACAAGATGCCGGTCACGCAGGTGCTGCAGCTAGATGACGTCGTACCTGCGGCCGGCGACGGGCTGCTGGAGGTGGCGCTGCAGGGAGGCACCCGCACCTCGCACCGGGTCGAGGTCTCGGTCAATGGCCACCGGGCCGGGAACGTGCAGTTCGAGGGGCAAGATCAAGGTGTCTTGAACGTCCCGCTGCCGTCGGCATGGCTGACCGAAGGTGAAAACGCAGTCGTGCTCACCAACGTCGCGGGCGACATGGACACGACGCTCGTCGATCGGGTCGCCATCACCTATACCCGCGGCAACACCGCCCACGACGACCAGCTCGATTTCACCGCTACCGATGTCGCCAAGGTCGAGGGCATGACCACTCCGGCGATCCGGATGCTGGACGTCAGCGACCCCGAATCGGTGCGTGAGCTGCGCGGGCAGGTCGTGAACGC
>JANPFD010000149.1:0-21672 GCA_031423255.1 Myxococcales bacterium
TGCGGCCGCGTGATGACCGGCGGTTGAGCACGACCGACGACGGCGCGAGGCACCTCCTTGACGCGGGCTCGGGCGGCACGGCATACATGCGCTCCAGTACCATCGCCGGCGTAGCTCAGTGGTAGAGCAACGGTTTCGTAATCCGTGAGGTCCTGATCGCGGCTGATCACAAGAAGTGATCGAACGGCAGCATTCTCCGTCGGAGAATCCACGAAAACCGCGAATCGGCCGACCGCGGTGATCAGCCGCGATAGGTACAGGATCCGGTGCAATTGGTTACGATTGGTTACAGTTCTGGACGACTCGCATGAGAGGGCCGATCGCTTGAAACCAAGAGCCATGGCGAAAACCCGCGGCGCTCCAACACCGTCCCGCCTGAGCAAGGTGAGACTCGCCGAAATGATCGAGGAGGCAACGGTCGACGCCTACGACGACTCGGAGCAGGCCACCGGCTGGTTCACAATGTTCGAGCAACACCTCGAACTTCCTTTCGAGACGAACGTGCTCGGCACCGCCGTCACCGTCACCAGTCTCGACCTCCGCGACGGTGGCCAGATCATCGCCATCTGTACACGCGGCCGGGACCGCCAGGCGATCGCTCTCGTGGATCTTCCGCTGCCGTCGCCGAAGCCGGCCGGCACCCAGTGGATCGAGGCCTACCGGCACTGGCTGAGTCCAAGGTGATGAGGCGTTAGTGTCGGCGCCGAGCCATGAAGACCGCCACGGTGCCGAACTCGGCTCCTTCCAATTGACGAAGCCTGTGCTTGATATCCTCTTGTCGCCCGATCTTGCTGGTCCAGGACCCATCCGCCAGCTGTCGCGCGGCGTGGGCAAATTCCTGGGCCTGGTTGACGAAGATGGCGACCTTCTCTACGCCATCCTCCAGGTCTTCAGACGTGCACGTCGCATAGCCGAGGGTCTTGAATGCCGCCACAAGGGCTTCTGGCGAGTAGTTCCTGGGAATCCTTGAAGGCCAGTACACGTACGGGCCACCGCCGGGTTGCCACCACGCCTCGTGGTCACCAGCAGCGTGAGCGATGCAGTTGTAGGTGGGATCCTCCGGACTGGTTTCCTCGAAGCCATCCGCCAGCCCTGGGAAGCGCGCCTCGACATCCGGGGGAAGGGGCATCAGATGAGGCGGTTGGCGCGGCCCCAGGCGAGCCAGGCGCTGGCAATCGCCTTCATCTTGCCCTGGGCCTCGGGAGGCACCGGATTTTGTCCCGTGATCATTTCCAGCGCCCAGCCCCAGTGGTCGGGCCTAGCTTCGAGCTCCGCGAGCAGCAACGGCACGACCGCGGGTCCCATGCCGATGATTCGCTGGTAGTTAGGGCTGGCGACCATCCGCAAGAAATCGGAGGATGGCGATGATCTCATTTCCGTTTTCCATCCGTCGACCAGCCCCCGGAATCGCTCTTCCACGGTCGACTCTTCAGGTGGATAGGTGCCGGCGGTCGGCGGCGGCTCCTTGGCTTCGAACTGCACCGGACTGGATGTGCCCATGCGCAGAGTGTATGCCACGGACGGCGAGTCACCATGAACCCGTCGATGCGCAAGCACGTCCGCTGCATCCCCTTCTGGGCCTGAACGGCATGAATCTTATTTGCTGGTCATTTGCACTTTGGCCCCAGATACCGCCTTCCGTGGGCGACATCAGATCGCATCATCCAAGTGATTCAAGTAACTTGCGTCCGTGGCGCGTCGCAGATCTTATTTGCTGGTCATTTGCAGCTAGCCCCCGCAGCGGCCCTGGGGCGGGGGCCAAGGCATGACCGACCAAGCGTCGACGGCCGGTACGATCTCTGGGGCGCTGGAGGGAGATCTGCTGGCCAACGTGGCGCGCGGCCGCGAGCGCTCGACCTTCGTTTCGAGACGCACGTGCTCGGCACCGCCGTCACAGACTTTCGGGGCGGTGCACACTCAGCGCTCCAGGTCGCGCCCAAGGTCGAACCGCTCGACCTGAAGGCGGTGACGGGGGTGCGTACGCTCGCGATCGCGGAGCTGGGATACAAGACCGGGTGGCACCTGCCAGCCGCCGTGTTGCAGCGGGGTGACGAGCTTGTACTGCTGTAGACGTTCGAGGCGCCGGCGGTTGACGGCGATGACCTCGGCAGGGGCCACTTGCCTGCCGGCCACCGCGACCGGGCCGGGGCCCATCTGGCGGAGGTGCGCCACGGGATCGTAGATGCCGCGGTTCGCAGCAGCGAAGGCGGCGATGGCGTGGTCGGGCGCCTTGACCCAGGTGTCAACGATGGAGCTGACCCGCACCCGCTGGCCTTGTTCGAGCTGGTCCGCAGTGATCTGGTCGAGCCGCACGTAGTGGGCCTCGCCGCGAGAAGTCCCGATGATGGCGTACAGCTCCGTCCCGAGTTCGTCGTGCAGCCCCTTGTGCTTGACAACGCCCTCAAGGGTGTCACCTGTGATCGGGTCGAAGATGCGGTAGGCGCGGGAGTCCCCGCGGAGCACATGGTGCATGCGGCCGAGGATGTCGTTGCGGGCGCCAAGCGACACCAGTCGATCCTGCCAGCCCTCCTCGAACCGCCAACTGGTCGGCGAATCGCGGGTGACCAGGCCGAGCCGATCCAGGGTCTGCAGGCGAGCCATGGCGTGGGGACGGGGCAGGGAGCGGGCAGCGGCCAGGCTCGCCATATCGAGGCGGCCGTCTACACCGACCAGCTCTCCGAGGCGTCGATCGATCACCGTCAGGTGCTCGCGCGACGCCTCTCTGGTGAAGTGGCGCGCGAGGTCGAGGTCGGTTCGCGGCCCGAGCTCATTGGTGGCGATCTCCATCGCTCGATGACGGAGGCCGTGGGCCATGTACTGCTCCGGGATGTACACGTCGTGGCCGTCCCTATCGATCCCCCTCACGACGATGTGGACGTGGGGATTGTCGGTGTTGTGGTGGGCGGCAGCGGCCCAGGTCAGCTCGTGGCCGAGATCGTGTTCCATCTGCCGGACGATGCTTTGGGCGTAGTCCCGCAGGTCGAGGTCATCGGTGTCCTCCGGTGAGACGATGAACCGGAACTGGCGCTTCTCGCCCGGGATCTCCGCGCCGAAGACGTCGCGATCCACATCGCCCTGGGCGTCGAATAGACGCCCCCGGGAGCCGTCGCGCTCGACGCCCTCGCGCTCGATGTACCGGAGGTGAAGGCGCGCCGCCCCGGCTCCCCGCGCGTCCATCCGCACGTAGCGGGCCTTCACCAGGCACCGGCGGCTGGTCGCTGACGGCAGGCGCACGTGGGGCGCGACAGGATGGCCGCGACGGACCTTGCGTGTGCCGGCGCCAGGCACTCGCTCCAGCCTTTGCAGCCGTTGCAGGACCCCGCGCTTGAGCGTTGGCACCCGATCGCCGCGGATCTGGCCGCCGCGCCCGCCGATGCGCGGCCGAAAGAGCGGCAGATCGTCGGATGAGCGTCGGCCGCTCACGCGGCCTCCTTGTCGTCCCCGGAGGCCGCGTCCGCAGCGTCGCGGGCGGTCGGGGCGGGCTCTTCCCTGAAGACGTCGCTGGCGAGGCGGGAACCGGCGGCGAGCTTCGCGGCCACGTGGTCGACGAACTTCTGATAGCGGCGCAGGGCGCTGCGAGTGGCGGAGTCGCGGTCGGAATCCGCAAGCTCGGGCGTATAGCCGAGCCAGAGCTGAACGAAGACGGCGAACGCCTCGGACGACACCGCCAGATCTCGCTCGTGGCGGAGGGACGCCCCGGTCAGCCGGTCGGTTCGCCGCATGATGAGGACGTTGTCCTTCTGGTCGCGGTCGAGGTACTCGGCGAGTGCGGCCTGGACGAGTGCGCTTTCGCTGGCGCCCTGGGCGGCGGCGTAGGTACGCACGCGCTTGTGCAGCTCGGGGCTCATGTACGACTGAATCTTGGGGCGGGTTTTTTTCGGGCGCATGAACCAGTTGTCGAGCGCAAGGGGCCGAGGTTGCGTACGGACGGGGTCTCCGACGGTGACGGGGGGCGGTTGGGGCGGGAGAAATCGCGGTGAAATCGCCGAAAGCGAAGCGCCGGCGGGCTGGTGGCTCGCGCGCGACTCGCGCCGCGAGCGCGTGAACTACATTTTCCGTAGGGAGCACGTGCGCTTGCGCGCGTCGCGACCTACGCGTTTATCTTGCCCTACGTCCTTCTCTCTCCCTCCTCACCCTTTCCGGTCCGGTCGACAACGCGGGGAAGGCGGGCACCGGACGCGCGGCGGAAGCGAATCAACGTTCGCTTGGGAGGGCGCCTGACTCGCCAGACCGGCGGCAGCGCACGGTGTGTGGTGGGAGGCCGGATGATCAATGGCTCAGTCTTGATGTCGCGCGTGCGCTCAAGATCGATGTCGCTGGGGGCCCGAGCGACACGGGGCCGGGGGTTGCCAGGCTTCTATCGTCATCGCGGGCGGTGGTCGGACGGATGGGCAAGCAACTTCTGCCGGGGCGGCGCCGACAACACCATCGTCAACATCAGGAGGGAACCGATGGCCAGGATCTACTACACGATGGAAACTGTCGAGCAGTTGAGGGCCGCCCTGAGGGCAATGCCGCCGCGTCTTCCGATTCCGCGCGCGGCTCTTCGGAAGGAGGTTGCGCGCACGAGCGAAGGCGACCGTGGCGGACGTTCCGCGGCGGAACGGGCACGGAAGGTGTGGTCGTGATGATCAGCCTACGGAAACTGAAGGAGCTCAAGGCCGAGCTGGCCGCGCTACCCGATCCGGATGATAGCGATCGAGAGGTGCCAAATCCCGAGGCGGTGGAGTTTCTTGGCGAAACCATCCACGACCTCCTCAAGCGCGGATTCAAACTGGAACGGATCTCGGCGATTCTTTCGGAGCGGGAAGTGCGAGTAACGAGGGCGACGCTTGCCCGCTACATTCGCCTTTCGAAAGCTCGCGACCGGAAACCTGCCCGCCCACGGACAAAGCCGAGCGCGGACGGGCCGAAGCCGACAGGTGGAACGGGCAAGACGCACACCGCCGCGACCCAGAGTCGGCCGGCCGGAGGAGCGGGCGGACGCCCGGCGGAAAACCCGGTCGCTCCGGAGGTCCGCAAGGGGGCTGTGAGCATGGCGGGGTTCACACCACGGCCTGACACGGACGACATCTGAACCAAGGGGCCTCCCATGGACAGCAAGAACATCCACGTGATTGGGGGCAGCAAGGGCGGCGAAGGGAAAGTCGCTCGTCACCATGGCGTGCTCGATCGACTGATCGAGCAGGGCGAACGGATTTTTCTCGTCGACGCCGACACCTCGAACCGAGAAGGCTGGGAGGCGTACAAAAATCAGGTCGCGAACAAGAGCCTGAGCCTCGACGAGGCCGACGGGTGGATTCAGTTCAGCTGGTGAATCTGTGCGACGCGCACCGGGACAGCAAGGGCGTGAGCGCGTACGGCGACGGGCTTTACCGGGAGCACCCGGACAAGCTGGCCGGGCAAGCCCTGGATGTCCTGGAGACGCAGCGGAGGACGCTGGCGGCTGCCGTCTCGGCGGCACGGCGCGGGTGCAGCGGACGATGGCCGACGCGGTCGTGGCCACGAGCGATGAGATCGCTGGGCGACCGGCGTCCGCGGCACGATAGCAAGGTGGACCCTGGCCAAGGCCGACATCACCAGGGCGGCGAAGGACAAGGAGGTCGTCGACGAGGCTCACTTTCCCGGCCTGCTCAAGAAGCTGAACAAAAGGCCCTCTATGTGGTCGACGATCCAGCCGATCTCGCAGCTCTCGACAGCTGGCTCTTCGAACGGGCGGAGGGCGAGCGAAGTTCGTTGGTCGCACGGGACGGGTTCGATGGTGGAGACCTTCGATGACTTCGCAGCGCTGCGTGCCGCCGTGGCTGTCTACGGCGAGAACAGCGTCGTCGCTCCCGATCCCGACGGTGCGTGCAGGTGCTTGTTGTGACTGACGTCGTGCTGGTCGGGGATGGCAGCACTGACCACGATGGCCGGGCCCTTGCCCCCAAACGCCCAGGCGGCTCGACGTTAAAAGCCGCTCGATGCGCCGATGGTTCGTGCAGCGCTCGACCGCCCAGGCGACCTGCAGGCCGCCCCGGGGAAACAGGCGCAAGACGATCCCCTCGGCGCAGCGGCGAGAGGCGCTGGTCCACCCGGCACAGGCCTCGACGTGCGCCACAATGACGGCAGCATGGGGGCGCAGATAGACGTGATGGTCGCCCACGACGAAGTCCGCGGGCCGATCGAGCGGCTCCTTCGTGCCGAAGATCAGGTCTCGTCGAGAGCGCCGGGGCCGCCGCCCGCGGTCGAACGTGATCCTCGTCCCGTGCGGCTCGCTCGAACGGGGCACAGCCGCCGCGGGCCAGCCGGGCCGTCGACGGGACCTCAACTCCGCCGGCTCGCCGCCTGGATCGCGCCGATCCGCAGGCCCCTCGTTCGCCGCCGCGCACCCACCGCAGCGTCCCGAGCCATCCACGCCATGAGCACCGCCCAGCAACACAGTACCCGACATGGCGAGCCATTCTCCAGCGGCCGCGCCCCATCCCATCGCTCGTCCACACCTCGCGTGTCCCGCGAACGCAGCTCGGGGCCTCAGGGTGACAGGCGGCTCGCTGTGAACCGCCCGGCCCCCGGGCGGTTCTCCAGCGCCCCGATGACCAGGCTGGCATGGCAGGTATTGAGGTTGGCGCACGTACAAAGGAGGCACGCGGGGCCATCGCTGTCGACGAGGAGCTTGGCCAGTCTGTCCAGGCCGCGCTGGGCGGGCCAGGGAACCGCGGATTCCGCAAGATGCTGGCGAAAGACCGCCATCGACCGGTCGTTCTTCTGCGGGTTGCCCAGCTCGGGAATCCATTGGTACCCAACACCGGCCGCTTCCAGGTGGGCCACAAGCCCTTGAAGCTGCCCGCCTTCAGAAGACGGCTGCAGATTCCACGGTCTTGGCCCATAGCTGCCGCTCAGGGACGCCGAGCAGGGTGAGAGCCTGACGTCGACCAGGGTCTTCACGCCGGCCTTGGTCAGGGCACCAACGACCCCTTCGATCCGACGGCCAGGCTTCCAGGCGGAGTAGCCGAGCGAGAAAAGAGCTGCGCAGCCGGCTGGGCCTTCCAGCTTCTCCCGCAACCACCGACCGACACGCCCGGTGCGCCGAATGCCAGCGCTGCAATGAACGAGTACGGGGCGAGCCAGGGTGAGATTACCCTTTGCGAAGGACAGAACGATCTCAAGGTCGCCGGCGCTGGGCGCGGGAGCTGCCTCGTCATCGTCCATGTAAAAGAGCAGCCGATGAAGGTCGTGAAACGCCAGTGCCTCGCTGACGGCCTGGCTCACCGGCTCCAGGCTGACGACGGATCTCACTCCTTGGTCGACGAGAAAACGCACATCGTCCGCGTCGCAAGGCTTGGATGAGCCCGCGAGCTTGCCTTCGATGAACCACCTGAAATTCAGAATCACGTGTCCGGCCTCCCTGCGAGAGACTTCGGTTTTCTACAACGTTGACGAAACCAGCGCAGCCAGGTCCGCGAGTCTGCAGGCGTACCCCCATTCGTTGTCGTACCAGGCCACGACCTTGACGAGATCGCCCAAGCAGAGCGTATCGAGCGAGCTGAAGATGGACGAGGCGCTGCTGCCCCGAAGATCGCTGGATACGAGCGGCTCATCCGTGACCTCGAGGATGCCCTTCATGGGACCCCTGGCGTAATCGAGCATCGCGGCGCGGATCTCTGCCTTCGTGACCTCCTTGGCGAGGACGGCCGTGAAGTCGATGACCGACACCGTGGCCGTGGGGACACGGAAGGCCCTGCCATCGAATCTGCCCTTCAGTTCCGGGATCACCAGGCCCACCGCCCTTGCGGCACCGGTTTCCGCTGGAACGATGTTGAAGCCGGCGGCCCGTGCATCGCGCAGGTCGTTCGCACCCAAATCCTGGAGACGCTGGGAATTCGTCATCGCGTGGACGGTGGTCAACAGGCCCTTCTTAATCCCGAACTTGTCGTTGAGAACCTTCGCTACCGGCGCCAGGCCGTTGGTCGTGCAGGACGCGTTCGAGATGACGTGGTGGCGGGCAGGATCGTACTGGTCGCCGTTGACCCCGAGAACGATCGTGACATCCTCGCTTTTTGCCGGGGCCGATATGATGACCTTGCGGGCGCCACCGGGATCCAGATGCGCCCTCGCCTTCACGGCGTCCGTGAAGGCGCCGCTCGACTCGATGACAACCTGGACGCCGCGGTCCTTCCACTTGATCGCCGCCGGCTCTCGTTCTGCACTCACCGTGATCACATTGCCATCGACGACAAGGTGGCCGTCCCTCACGTCGACGGTCCCGCGGTACGGGCCATAGGTCGAGTCGTACCTGAGAAGGTGGGCGTTCGTCGCTACATCGAAGAGATCGTTGACGGCCGCCACTTGGAGCTTTTCGTGCCGCGCCTTGATCGCGCGCAGAACCAGACGGCCGATTCGCCCAAAACCGTTGATACCAATTGTGCTCATGCGGGTATCGCTCCTTGTCCGTGACTGTAGAGCATGTGAGCTGGGTATGTTACGCGCCCGCGTCGCCTTGGGGCCCGCCAATAAGCGTCCGCTGTAACGGTCGCTCGGGGTCTCGGCTACCCACTCCCGACATGACCACCAAGCCGCGCGGAGAAATAGCGTACAAGCCGACCGGCCTGCCGCCGTTGCAGAAGACTGTCACAGGAACGCCAGTCTTTCACCCGGTCCCGGACCTCCGCGGTTCGTTGCCCAATCGCTCGTCGCCGAGGGAGCCCGCCATGCACACCCAAGAAACCTGCCCGAGTCGTTCGATCGATGGAGGCCTCCTGCGGGCCGGCCGGAGCTTTTTTCGCTCGGTGCTCTTCGCGTTCTCGTTGGTCGGGTGCGGCAGTAGTGGCGATCCCGGTCAAGGCGTGCCGGCCGCCGCGAGCGGCGATGGCGGGGTCGCGGCGCCCGACGCGCCGACCGACGCCCCGACCGACGCCCCGGCTCCGCGGGTCGCCGAAGATCTTCGAGACGCCTGTCGTGCCTGGGGGACGGCCTACTGCGCGAAAATCAGAGAGTGCGATCCGTATTCCCTGGAGGTCGAATTCAAAGACGAGGTCGGGTGTGTCGAGGAACTGGTCGCCAGTTGCGCGTCCGTGTCAGGTGCGCCAGATGTCCGGTGGAAGGGCGACGCGCGACGCAGATGCGCCGGCGCCGTCACTTCTTCGAGTTGCGAGCAGTACTGGCTCGGGTACCAGCCGCCAGAGTGCAACCCCTTGCCGGGCGATCGCCCCGGCGCTTCGCTCTGCACGTTCTCCGCTCAGTGCAAGAGCAGCAACTGCGTCGGCTCGCCGGACTCGATCTGCGGTCTCTGCCTCGACAAGCCGCGCGGCAAGGATGCCGGAGCCGCCTGCGCCCTCAGCAGCGAGTGCGACGGGGCGCTCGTCTGTCGCGCGGGCCGGTGCGCCGATATGGGCGGAGAGGGCGAGACCTGCACGAGTGACGTTCACTGCCGCGGATTCCTAGTGTGCGCGAACGGCCGCTGCGCGCGGCCGCTGCGCGAGGGCGAGCCGTGCGTCCGCGACGAAGCGTGTGGCGAGAGCGCAGCTTGCAACCGCGTGAGCGTCTGCCAAAAGGACCGCGTGGTCGGGCCTGGCGAGCCCTGTGGCCGCGCGCCCGACGGGGGCTTCGTGGCGTGCCGCGGCGGCTCCTCCTGCAACGAGCAAACCCGCGTCTGCCAGGTCGAGCCCAAAATTGGTGAACCATGCCGCGAGGGAGGGATCGCCTGTCAGGGCCTCGCTCGATGCATCGCCGGCAAGTGCGCCGACCCCGAACCCGCCGGCTGCCCGGCGGACGGCGGGGGCGTGGTGAGCATGGGGCCGCAGTCGGGGGTGTGGCGCGGCCAGACCCAAGAACGCCGCTTGGTGACGTTCGTGGTCGCGGGTCCCGAGGTCGCGGCGCTGGAGATGCAGATCGGCCTGTCTTTGGGAGGCCTGGGATGTCTGGTGACGCTCACGCAGGTGGGCAGCGCGCCGATTCTCGCCGGGCGCGCGGCGGTCCCGGTTTCGGGCCCCATCGTTGGTCGTCTGACGCTGTCGATCGAGTTCCCATCGTCCTCCACCGCCACCGGCCGCATGGGCTCGGTACGTGGCGGCTTCTTGACGTGCGGAGGCAGCCTGGTGCTCGGCACCGAGAGCACGCTGGGGGGCCCATGGACGGTCACGGCGATGCGCCTCCGCGGCGATGGGGACACATGCGCTCAGCCGACGGAGTGTGGCAGCGGCAACTGCGTCAGCGGCCAGTGCTGCAAGACGGGAGAGTGCTGCGGCAACAAGGACCAGCCTTGCTGCGGGAGCGTTGCGAGTGGCACCTGCACCGATGCCAGCACTCGATGCGTGAGCAGCCGATGCGCACCCTGCGGTGCCCTCGGTGGGCCCTGCTGTGTGTCCGCGGCCGGTGTCACGAGCTGCGGAGCGGGCGCCTTGTGTGCCTCCGGCGTGTGCGCCCGCTGCGGTGGCCCGGGCGAAACATGTTGCCCGAGCAGCAAGTGCGACGGCAGTGCCTGCTGCCACAGTGGTCGCTGCGTCGCCGAGGAGCAGTCGTGCGCCAGCGTGGGGTCCACCGCGAGTGCCGGCACATGCAGGGCCGGTAAGTGCGAGTGCGGCAAGCAAGGCGATCCGTGCTGCGCCGTGACCGCTCCGCAGCGCTGCGCGGACGCGAACTCTCTGTGCCAGATCTCCCCGCTAGGCGACCGCTGTGTCAAGTGCGGCGGAGTGGACGAGCCCTGCTGCGCCGTGACCGCAGCGCAGCGCTGCGCGGAACCTGACACAAGTTGCCGGGCGGTTGCGGGGGCCTCGCGCTGCGTGAAGTGCGGCGTGCCCGGCGGCCCCTGTTGCTCCGGGAACCAATGCGCCAGCGGTTGCTGCCTGCGACTGACCAGCACCGAATCGGTGTGCGCGGCTGCGGGGACCGCGTGTGGGATCAACCCCGGCCTTTGCGGCGCCGACGGCGCGTGCGGGACCTGCGGCGGTCTCGGTCAGGCGTGCTGCGCGCCCGGACCGTTCTGCTCTGCGCCCGGGTCGAGTTGCGTCTTCGACAGCGGACTCGGGCGCAGCGTCTGCCAGCCGTGCGGCAAGCTCGGGCAGAAGTGCTGCGGCGTCGGTAGCAGCGGTACGTGTACAGACAGGCTCCGTTGCGCCTATGACGCCACGGCGCGGGACTACCTATGCGCCATGTGATGAGGTTGCCAATCTCGGGGAGTATCCGAATCAGGGTCATGCTTTCGCTGGCGGCCTGGTCGACCGCGTGGGTGATGGGCTGCGATGGGGAGCCCGCCGGCGTGCCCGCGTCGCCGGGGACCCCAGTTGACGCCGCGATCCTGGTACCGCCACACGGGCCGGACGCTGGCGCGGGACCCGCCGTTCTCGACCCCTCAACGTGGAGGAGGACAAGGGATGGCAAGGCGTCGGACAGGTTCCTCGTCACTCGCAGCGACGACAACCTGAGCGTAACCGGCTTTGAGGCGACGTTTTCATTTTTCCACGGGACCACAAGTTGTGAATTCATGGGTAGGCAATCGGGAGCCGCCCCGATCGTCGGTGCGCGCGCGACCGTCATCATTGACCTGCCACCGGGGGTCGGAGTGGCAACGACTGAGGGGCCGCTTAGAAAGCTGTCCATGGAATTGGCGTTTCAGTCGGCATCAGCCGCAAGGGGCGACATAGCCGAGGTCAGAGTGGTTTCTCTATTTTGCGGCGGCCTTGTGTCGATAGGCAGCCATCAGACCAATGGCCCGTGGGTGTGGCTCTTCGAGCAGGCCTCCAAGAATTCGGGCGAAACGTGTGCCCGCGCCAGCCAGTGCTTGGACGGCATCTGCCGCGGCGGAGTCTGCTCGTAGGCCTACGAATCGCCGAGCTGGGCCTCCGATCAAAGATGCGCTCCACGGTCGTTCCCGCCAACGTGCCCATCCGGCGCGCCATGGCCGACCCAACCTCGACAACCACCCGGGTTGGTCAACTGGCGTCCTTCGAAGCGTGAACCCTAACCGCGTCAGGCGGCGCGGGTGGCGGTGCCGGAAGCGCGGCGCGGTGCCTTCATGACCCAACGGGCGTGCCCGGGCCCGCGCGCGGCACTCGGGGACGGCCGGTCGTGGACGCCGACGATCGAGCCCATCGGAGAGCCGACTGCGGATCGCATCGTCTCTCACGGGCCGACCGCGTCGGATTCCGACCTCATTCGCGCCGCCCAGAGTTCGTCCGCCGAGACCGACGGGGTCACATGGAGCCTGGGTCAGCGGGGGCAGAACGACCGCGCGACGACAAACTCTTCCCAAATGGCCAGACCCGAGCCCGTGCGATGAGGCTCCGTCCGCCGATGTCGGTGAGCTGAACGATCGACGGTCGCGAGTAACAGCCTCGTTCCGGCGAGGCTAACGCTGCTTGGAGGCTATCCATGGCAGCACGAGCCGCTCTCTTTCCCCTGGCCGCGCCCCCCGCGGGCCCGTCGCTCCGCCGCGTCGCCGTCTGCGGCGCGGCTCCGACCGCGGGCCGGCTCGTTGTGGACCAACTCCTGGCGTGTCTGGTGCGCCGTTTCTTCGGGATCCCGGGTGGGCCAGCGGCGCCCTTCTACCGCGGTCTCGGGGAGAACCTCGATCGGCTGAGGTTCGCGCTCACGCGCCACGAGGCCACGGCCGGGCACGCAGCCGACTTCTACTTCAGGGTCTCGCGGCGTCTGGCCGCTGCTGCGGTCACCGCGGGTCCGGGCATCACCAACATCAAGACCGCCTTGCGCACGGCGCTCGCGGACGGCTCCGCCTTCTTCCTGCTCGCCGCCACGACGCCGCGTCGCTGGGCCGGCAAGGGCTGTGCCCAGGAAATGGATGTTGAGGCGGAGCTGGCCGGCTCGGTCAAGAAGCTGGCGGTGCTTTCCGATCCACGTGAGGCGCCCCGGCTGGTTCGTCATCTGGTGGCCGTCGCACAATCGGGCGTGCCAGGGCCGGTAGCACTGGTCGTTCCTGCCGACGTTGGCGCCACGCCTGTCGTGGGCGGATATGGACTACTCGCCGGTCCCGATCCGCTATCGACGCCGCTTGCGCCCACGGATCCGCTCGCGGTCGGAGCGGCGGCGCGACTGATCGAGGGTGCGCGCCGTCCACTCGTCCTTCTGGGACGCGGCGCTGAAATGGCTGGTGCGGCGGTGCGCCAGCTGGTCGATCTCCTCGGCTGCAAAGTGGCGACATCCGGGCGGGCCAAGGGTTTGTACCCGGATCCGCCGTTCCGCGCCGGTGCTTGCGGCGTCCTGGGGCTCGGGGGGCGTCCGGAGGCCCACGCGGCGCTAGCCGAGGCGGACGTCGTGCTCCTCGTCGGCGAGTCGCTGGGCGACTTGACGAGCTGTGGCTTTTCAGATGTGTTCCGGGCGAAGCGCCTGGTCCAGATCGACGTCGATCCATCCGCGATCGGCCGCAACTATCCGGTCGAGGTGGGTATTGTCGCCGACGCTCGTCTCGGTCTCGAGGCGCTCATCGGGGCCATCGACCCGGCGGCCGTGGTGCACGGGCTGGTGTGGTTGCCGGAGCGCCTCTCGACCGTCGAGGAGATCGTCGCGCGTTCCGGCGAGCAGATCATGACCCCGCGCGGGGTCATGCAGCTCCTCACCCACCTGATACCCGATCGGGCCCACGTCCTGGCCGACATCGGCGCGGCGGCGATGTGTTGGAGCTTGCACGAGCTACGCCGCACCGGCCGGTACTACTTGCCTCAGAAATTCGGAGCCATGGGCGCGGCGCTCGACGGCGTCCTAGGCGCCGCCCTGGCGACTCAGGATCCGGTCGTGGTCCTTGCGGGCGACGCGGCTTTCGAACAAAAAAATGGCGCTGAACTGAGAACGGCCATCGCGGCCGGCGCGCGCTACGTCGCGGTGATCATGTCGGACTCAGGATCGGGAATGGTGAACGAAGGCTTCGAATGTCTGGGCGGCGCGTTCCCGTCGCCGATGTTCCCCACGCCCGGCCCCATCGCCGCTGTCGCCCGGGCCGTCGGGGCCAGCGCCTTCGAGGCACGTACCGCGGCGGATCTCGTGCGCATGCTCCCTGCGGCGCTCGCGGCAACGGGCCCGGCGGTGATCGAAGTGCCCATCCGGCGCGACCCCGCCGATCCCACGCCGATGAGCACCCGGGTCGGCCAACTGGCGTCCTTCGAAGCGTGAGCCCCGCGGTCTCAGGCGGCGCGGGCTGCGGCGACGGAAGCGTGCCGTGGCTGCCACAGTGCACGGAAGACTGCCGCGGGAAGCGCAGCCAGGGCTTCCGGCGTCGCCCAACCAATGGCCAGGCGGAACCAGTTCGAGCCGGGTCGGACGCAGAAGGCATCGAACGGGGTCACGGCGACGCCGCCCTTGTGCAGGAGCCGGCGGTGCACATCTTGATCGGTCAGCCCGGGAACACGCAGCCTGACCGAGAAAAACAAACCAGCGTCGGGCTCGATCCATTGGACATCGAGCCCGCGCGCGCGAAGGGTCCCGAGGCTGGCGCGCAGCACGGCGGCCTGGGCACGCAGCCGTTTGCGGAGCGCGGCGCGGTGCTGGTCGACCGTGGCCGGTGCCGCCAGGTAGTCGGCCAGTCCTGCCTGCACCGGGTGCGCCGCGCCCGGTCCGCCCAGAGCCAGAGCCGAGATCAATGGCCGCCGCAGAGCCGCCGGGACGATCGCCCATCCCAGGCCCAACCCGGTGCTCGCCATGGATTTGGCGATGCCGTCGACCGCGATCACATGCTCGCGCGCCCCGGCGACCATGGCCAGGGGCGAAGCATGGTCGCGGCGGTCGCCGAGCAGCTCGGCGTAGATTTGGTCGTAAAGCACGTAGAGTTCCCGCGCGGCGGTGGCCCGGCGGCGCCGGTTCTCCTCGACGACGGCGCGCAAGATGTCGCGCAGGGTTTCGCGCGGCAGCGCTCGCCCGCTCGCATTGAGCGGCGAGTTCAGCATCAGAAGCCGCGCTTCGCGCAGGACCGGGGCCACGGCGGCCGCGGTGGGATGAAAGGCGTCGCGTGGGCTCGTGGGTATGCCTGCGAGCGCCGCCCCCACGAGGCGCGGGTAGACATCGCCGCACCAGAGAGGGATCGGCGCGGCGATGGTCTCGCCGGGCAGAACCAGGTGCTCGACGATCGCTCGCAAGGCAGCGCGCGCCCCTGGGAAGACGATGACGTTGCTCTTGCTGATCCCCTCCGCGTGATGCAGGCGCGTCTCCCGTTGCGCGATGATGGTGCGCAGCGAGTCCACGCCCCCCACCGGTGGGTAGTTGGTCTTGCCCTCTTCGAACGCCCGCTTGATGAACGCGGCCAGTGGCGCCGGCGTCACGAACATTGCCGGCGACAGGTCGCCCTTTCCGAGATCGGTGACCGGCTTGCCCTGCGTGCGCAGCTCGGCCGCCTGGGCGTCATAGGCGAGAACGCCGAAGTCGACGGCAGCCCGCGGACCGGCCGGGCGGTGAACGGGGCGAAGCAGTTCCTTGTTGCGCATGGGATCTCCCGGTGTGAAGCGCGGTCAGCCCGCGAGCGCCCGCGCAAAGGTCAGGCCATATGTCGTGGCGACGTAGGCGAACAACGCGAGCAGCAGGCGCGACACGGCCGCTTGCCGAGGCGTCCGGAACCAGGGCCCCAGCACGAAAGCCTGGCAGCACCAGCGGTAGCTCCAGAGCAAAGTCATCCATCCCGAGGACATCGTTGCGTAGGAACCAGAACGGCAGAGGTCGTGGCGCCCAACGATCGTGGCCAAGGCGGTGGCAACGATCACGATCTGGATGCCGCCAAACACTACCCAGAACAGCCGGGCGTTGATCGGACCGGCCTTGGCGATGTCCTCGCGGCGGAGCACCTCGAGTTGCGGGGCCAAGAGGGCGGCGGGGATCGTGAGGAGCTGGGCCAAGCCCGCCAGCAGGAGCAAATTGGGAAGAACGGAGGAAAGAGTCATCGCTGTCAGGTAGCGGTGCCGCCGGGACGAAGTTACTCGTCGAACCGCACGTAACAGTCGAACCCACTGCCCTCTACCCAGAGTGCCCACCATGAGCGCCTGGAACGACACACCCGACGATGTCGAGGTCAAGGCCTTGGTGGCCGTGAACCGCGACGGCAGGGCGATCGAGGTGCGGCGAGAGGTGCGAGTTCACTTGTCGCCCCGCTTGCTTGCGACCCCGGCCTGGCGGCGATGGGCGAGCGCCCTGGCTTTGTCGGCCGACCAGTGGGCATCGCTGGTCGTGGATGGCTACCAGGCCTTCCTGCGCCAGATCGGGACCTGGCTCTACCGGCCCATCGTCGAGCGGCGGCTGCCCTTGGTGCGCGATCGGCTTCGCGTCCATGTGGGCGGCGACGCTGCTCGGGGGGCGTACCTCCTCCGTCGTTATCTCGAGCTCGGGGCGATCGGATCCCTGGCCGCCGACGGCTCGCGCCGCTACAAGGTGCTACTCGCGTTGCTGGCCAGCCGGGCCTCGCAGCCGGGGCCATAGCAGCAAGCAAACCGCGTCTTCGGGCGCGTCGTTGTCCGCCTGGTGGGGGACGCGGGTGATCGGTTGCTGTTCGACGATGACCCTCCGCGCAGCTTTCTTGGGCGTCTGTGCCTGCGCTGGCGCCGGGCGCGCGAGCGCCGCCTCATCGACCGGTTCATCGCCCTCGCGGGGATGACCGAGGGTAGCCATGCGCTCAACCGGGACCGCCTGTTCGATGGCCAGGACTACCTCGCGGTCGCTGACGAGTTCGCGCGCTTGCTGTTGGCCTTCATGCCGCAGACCAGCGACGGCCTGCCGGTGTCGGCGGACGACGGCAGCCTGGATCCACTCACGCTGCTGCTCGACGACAGGTCGGTGGTCCCACCGGTACGCTCCCACGCCGGAACGAGCGCCCAGGTGCGCCGGAATACGCAACGGCCGCCCCAAACGCGACCATCGCCGGCCGCGATCGCCGCGGCCTTGGTCATATCCCTGGGCGCCACCTTCCCATGATGCCTGTTCCCCACACTTCGGCCCGTCAACCTACGGGGGATTCGTCTGACCCCACGTATCAAACCCCCAGCACGTCGCGTACCCGAGCGCATCGAGCCCGCAATCCGCGGTCATCCCCGAATCGATTGCGACGAAGACTCCAGCGACGGCTTTTCGGAAGGTGTTGGTGCCGAGACCCCACGAAACGAGGGTTCCGTCGGGGCGACGGCCGAGCATGTGGTTCCAGCCAGAAGCGATCTGAGCGAAGGCCTCGGGCGGAGGGGTGCTTTCGCCCCATGTGTTGTCTCCCCAACAGGTGGCGAAGCCGCTGGTGAGAAGTCCGCAGGAGTGGAGGGCGCCGGCGGCGACGCTCACGAAGATGCCGCTGGGCGGCGTGGTTTGGCCGTGGCTGTTTCGCCCCCAGCACACGGCGGTACCGCTGTCGCGAACGGCACAGCTTTGGATGTCACCCACGGACACATCGAGGAAAGCTCCGCTCGGCGGAGTGTTGATGCCGGGCCCTGCTCCCCAGCAAGCAAGGGTGCGATCGGGTCGTATGGCGCAGGTGTCCGTGTTACCGGCGGAGACCTGTAGAAAGACACCGCTTTGGGGCGTTGCCTGACCGTTGGCATTGTCTCCCCAACACACGAGCGTCCCGTCGGTGTGGATGCCGCAGGTATGGGCCTCACCGGCGGACACTTTCGTGAACGTGTCCGGCGGGGGGCTGGCTTGGCCGAGCGTATTGTTACCCCAACAGAGGACTTGGCCCGCGAGCGTGACGGCGCAAACGTGCTCCAACCCCGATGAGATCTGGCTGAATCGCGGGCGAGGATTGCAGGTGATCCCGTCCCCCTTGAAACCGTAGTTGCAAGCACAGCTCCGCGAGCCGAAGCTGTTGCTGCATGTCGCGTTGACGCTGCAGCCGCCGTTGTTCGTCGTGCATTCGTTCACGTCGCCAGTGCAGACGCCCGCTAGGCAGACGTCGCCCGACGTACTCGAAGTTCCGTCGTCGCAGGTCGTCCCGTCCAGAGCCACCGGGTTCGAGCACGCGCCGGTACTGTGGTTGATGCACACACCAGCCAGATGGCAACCGTCGAACGGCTGGCAAGCGCTTGTTACGCAAGCGTCCCCGTCGGCGCACGCCGGCGACGTGCAAGCCGTCTCCAACGTCCAAAGCTCGTTCGGTCGAGAGAAGCCAGTGTTACCAAAGATCACGGCGCGGTCGGTCCCGAGAGAAACTGATCCCTGAGCACTTCGCGCCGACGGCCAGCACGCGGGATGCGGTGCGGGGGCCACTTCCGTCCAGCGGCGCGAAAGCGCGCCCCATCGCCAGAGCTCGTCTGTGGGCGTCGATCCCGTGCTCAAGCTGCCGCCGAACAGCAAGGCGCGACCAGTTGTCGAATCGAAGGCAAAAGCCGAAGAATTGCGGAAGATCGGCGCGAAGCCGGGCGACGTCGTCCACATGTTCGTCCACATGTTCGTCGCCGGATTGAAGTCACGCGCAATCGAGCTGAATTGACCCCAAAAGAACACGCTCTTTCTGCTCTCGTCCCATCCGAGCTGCATATCCATCCAGCTCGAAGGGCCGAGCGGTGGCGGGCGGTTGGTCCAAGTGGCGTCGGCGACGTTCAGCGACCACAAGTCGTTGAATACGTTCGTCCCGGTGGTTCCGCCGTGGAGGAAGACGAGCCCCTGGCTCTCGGCGTAGACCATGCCGTGATAATTGCGCGCGGCGGGCCATGCGCTGGGCAAAGTTGCGGTCGTGCGATCGGTCCACTCGTTTGTAGTTGGATCCCACTCCCAGAGGTCGTTGTAGTTGGTGGAATGGCTCTTTGAGCCCCCGAACAGCAAAACCCGGTCGCGGCCGGAGTCGTACACGGCCGCCTGATAGGCGCGGGGAGGCGGCCACGACGACGGCCGCGGAGAAGGCGTTCGATCCGTCCAGGTCCGACTGACGAAATCCCACTCCCAAACGTCGACCGGCGAGTCGAAGCTCGGAGTGGTGATCACGCCGCCGAAGAGCATGAGCTTCGACCGGCGCGAATCGTAAACGACCACAGAGGTCCAGCGTGAGGACGGCCAAGCGGCTGGTAGCGGGGTCGGCGTCAGGTTCGTCCAGGTCCACTTCACCCCGGTCGCATCGGTGCCGCTGCACCCAGGGCCAACGCCAGCGCACGCGCCCCCCCGGCAGACGTCCCCCGCGGTCTCGGGATTACCGTCGTCGCAGGCCGTTCCGTCGGCTGCACTCGGGTTCGAGCACGCGCCCGTCGCGTGATCGACGCAGGTGCCTGCGAGATGACACTGGTTGCTGGCCGCGCACGCGACCCCGACGCAGCGGTCGAGGCCCGCACAGGCGCCCGCGCTGCATTGGTCGCCAAACGTGATGGGACTACCGTCGTCGCAGGGCGTTCCGTCGGCTGCACTCGGGTTCGAGCACGCGCCCGTCGCGTGATCGACGCAGGTGCCCGCGAGATGGCACTGGTTGCTGGCCGCGCACACGACCCCGACGCAGCGATCAACGCCCGCGCAAGCGTTTCTCATGCACACGTCACCAGCAGTATTCGGGTTGCCGTCGTCACAGGCGGAGCCGTTCGGGCGGGCTCTGCCTGCGCATGCGCCGCTATTCCTACACTGGTCGTTCTGTGTGCACGGGTTCAGGTCATCGCATGCCGACCCCCTGGACCGCCCTGTCCCTCGACAAACGCCGGCTACAGACGTCGTGCAGCTGTCATTCTGTGTGCATGAGTTTCCATCATCGCAGGCCGCTCCTGCCCGCGCGAAATAGACGCAAGCGCCCGTTACGGGGTTACACCCGTTCGCGATCTGGCACTGGTTCGGAGCCGCGCAGACCACAGAGGAGCCGCCGACGCAGGTACCCGCGTGACACGCATCAGCGCCCGTGCACGCGTTGCCATCGCTACAGGCAGCACCGTCAGCGCGGTTCGTGTATCCGCACTTGCGCTGGACACAACTGTCGACTGTGCAGGCGTTGCCGTCATTGCATTGAGCATTCGTAGTGCAGGGGTCGCCCGTGAGAGCAGATCTAGTCTGTTCTGTGCCGTGGTCATCCAGCATCTCCCCGGGACCACCGCAGCCCGTAGCCACCGCCATCGCCCCCGACACGAGGACAATCCTCATTCGGCTTCCTGGCGTGTAACGGCTCGCGCTTGATGTCGTAGGTCGGCCCGAGATCTGTGTCGGCATCGCGTTCATTTGAGCCTCCGTTTCGTCGCAAAAGCTCCGGGGCTGCATGGTCTACCGCTCTTTTCGTCCACGTAGTTTCTGGTGACCCGAGAGGGGGTAGCGGAATTCTCCGGGCGTTTCAATTTAGCCCAGTAAGGTAGACGATCGCCCGCGCGTCGGGGGTGTTGCCCGCGACGATCAGGTAGGCCGCCTGCTGACCGGTACTCGTTGGCTTGAAGACGATGGTGATGGCGCAGGCATCGCTCGCGGCGAGGACCTGGTTGCACCCGTTTGCGGTGATCTCGAACTGGCCTGCGATGCCGGGGAGGGACGAGAGGGTCACGGACAAGGGGCCATTGGGGATGGCCCCGACATTCTGGATCACGACTTGTTGAGAAAGCGAGGTCGCCCCAACCGCGGCCTGCAACGACAGGCCGGGAGGCATGGCCCAAAGAGTTCCGATGCCAATACCCTGGAGCGGCGCGGCGATCCAGTCGTTCGGCGCCACGCCGTAGACAGCTACAAATCCGACCAGAGGGCCACTCGCCCCTGGTTTGAACGAGACACCAAGCGAGCAGTCTGTACCAGGCGCCAGCGTTGTTCCAGTGCACCCATCAGACTTGAGAACGAAGTTACCGAATACCGGATCGACGGAGGTCTGGGAGATGGGAACAGACGTGAGGCCGTCGTTTTTCACTTTCAACGCTGTCGCTGGACTCTCCATGCCGACTGTTACGGAACCAAAGTCCTTACCCGAGGCGGGGTCGATGAGGAGGGCGCCCGGGGCGAGGCCAGTGCCGGCGAGGGGCACCTCGGCGACGCCCAGCAGCACCAGCGAACCCGTGCGCGGTCCGGTTGCGACGGGTATGAAGACGAACGAGAAATTGCAGGTCGCGCCCGCGGCCAGGGTCAGCTGGCAGTTGTTTCCGTCAGGCTGGAAGTCCAGCACGTCCAGAACAAAGGGATGCGGCACGGCCGCAGGCAGTGTGCCCGTGTTGGTGACCGTGAACAGGATCGGGGGCGAACGGGACAACAGCGTCGCGCTCCCAAAGTTCTGCGACACTTGAGGGCTCAACACAAGCGAGGGCGGAAGGCCCGTCGCGTCGGGCCCGGTGGCAGCATCGGGCCCGTCGCTACCGGGGCTCTGGTCGCTTTCCGAGTCCACCATGCCAAGGTCCACCGCCAGTGCGTCGACCACCATGAGCGGAGGCAGGTCGAGAGGAAGGGAAGCGTCGCTGGTCCCGCCACCCACGGCGGTGTCGGGCTGGAGAGGTGGGGCCGCATCGGGCATGGTGCCGGCATCCAGCGGCTCCATTACGACGGGGACGTCCACGCTCGTGGCATCGTCCAACACCGCATCAGGGTCCGACTGAGCAGGGGGCGCATCGCCCGCCTGGCTCGCATCCTCGGTCGGTGGAGAGGCTGCATCGGACCCGACGAGATCGTCTTGCGCAAGATCGGCCCCTCGATTGTTCGCGTCCGGCGTTGCCGTGAACTTGCCCCGGTTTCGTGGACACCCGAGAAGAGGTCAAGATGGCCAAGGGAGTCCACATGGGAAAGAAATCGAGACGCACGTTCACAGCGGAGTACAAGGCCGAGGTGGTGAAGCTGGTCAACGACGGCAGCAAGAGC
>JANPFD010000150.1:0-2349 GCA_031423255.1 Myxococcales bacterium
CCTTGGCAAGGTGGCACTCCCCCCATGTGATTTCGCTAACTTAGCGGATCGCTTTGACGTTTCGAGCCTTCTCAAGCCTTCTCAGGACGTTTCAGGCCTTCTCAGGACGTCTCGGATTCCCTCATTACTCCCTCATGCTGCTGAGGGACTCCCTCGTGATGCGGCAGGGTAGACGACCGGCGGACGGGGCGGCAACGGCGCGACCGCGCTAAGATGACTTCGTGGCCCGCCCCGTTGAGCATCGCCGCCGCGCTACCTACGACGACGTCTTGAAGGCGCCGCCGCACATGGTCGCTGAGATCATCGACGGTGACTTGCTTCTGTCGCCTCGTCCAGCGCCGCGGCATGCGAACGCGGAAACTGCGATCGCCGCTGCGCTGAAGCGCCCGTTCGACTGGGGCATCGACGGCCCAGGTGGATGGGTGATCCTTGTCGAGCCCGAGTTGCATTTCTTCCCGAGCGGTGAGCGTGAGGTGGTGGTCCCCGATCTCGCTGGTTGGCGACGCGAGCGGTTCACTCAGCCGCCGGACAAGGTCGCCATCGAGGTGCGTCCGGACTGGGTGTGCGAGGTCATCTCGCCCAGCACGGAGAAGATCGACCGTGGCAGGAAGACTCGCGTCTATGCCCGCGAGGGCGTGCCGAACATGTGGTTCGTCAACCCCGTGACCGCGACGCTGGAAGTATACCGCCTCGTCGGCGAGAACTGGCAGCTCTTGGCCACGCACCAGGGCGACGACGAAGTTCGCGCGGAGCCCTTCGAGGCCGTTCCTCTTCGGCTCGGGCACCTCTGGAAGTGGTAGCGCGCTCGTAGCCGCCGCGGCGCTCACGGCACCGCTCCTCTGCGCCCAGCACTCGCACCCGCCGCTGCACCCTTGGCCACGATGTCCTCACGGCCAGGACGTCGTCGCCCTCGGTAGCCTCGACCTCGCACCCGCCGCTGCGCCCTTGGCCACGATGTCCTGGATGGCTTTCTTGTCGATCTCAACCTTGGTCTTGGTCCGCAGGTCCGTGGCAGTCGGTCGAGCCACGCCTGCTCCGCCTAGAGCGCCGGGCGGCCTCAACTCAACGGGCTCTTCCTCCTCCGCGACGGCAACATCGAGTTGACGAACATTCGGGTCGAACGGGAGCTTCGAAAGCTCGTCCTGGGAAGGCGCACCTGCGGGCCCCGGGCCCTTCGCGCCGCTCGGCCTCGAACGTCACGGCGGCGGGCGCTGAGCGCCTGATCAACGCCAACGGTCGGCTCGAAGCGCCGGCGGCACGATGATTACGACTCGGGTTCCCAGAACGCCTCGGGATCGCCCTCCCCCGCGGCCTCTCAGTAACAGCACTCGGTGCAACGGTCGTGCGGATACAACTTGCCGAGCATCTGCGGCAAGAGTCCTGCACACGTGACCGCGAATGTTCCGCAGGCGACGGGGCCGGTGCAAGTGGGGGAGAAGATCGTTTCGCACGCGGCGTCGCAGCTCTGTAGAAACCCGAGAGACCGGTAGGGCGGCCCGCCGCAGCTCGTTCCGAGGTTGCGAATCTCCCACCTCCAGACACCGGGCTGCATGATGGTCCCGGGGTCGTCCTGGTTGGCAGCGTTCTTCACGATGAGGGAGGCGCCCTGCTGCGTGGTTCGGCAACCGAGCCACTCTCCCGCGAGAAAGACCGACTCCTGTCGTTCGGGCCTGCCAATCACGAGAGTGCTCGTTATCGGAGTTCCGTTGGGCGCGAGTCTCACCATCCGCAGCTGGAAGCAGCCCGCGATCGGGAGTCCCGGAACCTTGGCTCGTACCTCGTTCGCGGCGTTCAACGAGACGGTGATTCCCGTCGGCAATGACCCTCCCATGGGACACAGGCCCGCTGTTCCAGCCGACCCTCCGGTTCCCGGGTTCGGTCCCGGCGATCCACCAGTCCCGCCAGTGCCCCCACTCCCCGACGGAGGTGACCCCAGATGGACGACTACACCACGCTGCTGTGGACCCCGCTGTGCGAGGAGGTCGGCAAGCTGCGGGTCACCCTGCGCCACACCCCTGTGCCCACGGCAGCGGCTGCGGCTATCGGCGGCGGCGCGCGCGAACCCGAGGCGATCTATGGCCTGGCCGACGGAGACACCGACCGCCTGGTGACAGGTCTGGTGACATCACCCGGAGCGTCAATCGGAAACGCGAGTGGTTCCGGTTTCTTCGGTCCTACTTTTCTTGAGCGGGAGAAGGGACTTGAACCCTCGACGTCCACCTTGGCAAGGTGGCACTCCCCCCATGTGATTTCGCTAACTTAGCGGATCGCTTTGACGTTTCGAGCCTTCTCAAGCCTTCTCAGGACGTTTCAGGCCTTCTCAGGACGTCTCGGATTCCCTCATTACTC
>JANPFD010000151.1:0-1085 GCA_031423255.1 Myxococcales bacterium
CGCGCTGTTTCGCGCCCAGTACCAGGACCAGATCGAGCGCAGCATCCGTAGCCGCATCAAGAACGCGCGCATACCCGAGAAGTGGTCACTGGCCACCTTCCCCTTCGATCGCCAGCCTGGTGTCGACGCCCGTGTGATCCGTCAGCTCGGCTCCCTGGATTTCGTCGGACGCGCAGAGAACCTGGTGCTCGTCGGTCCGCCGGGCGTCGGCAAGACCGGCATTGCCACCGGCCTCCTGATCCGCGCGTTGGAGAGCGGTTACCGCGGCCGCTTCCTCCGCGCCCAGGATCTCTTCGACGAGCTGTACGCCAGCCTGGCCGACCGATCGACCCGGCGGCTTCTCAACACCCTGGCCCGCGTCGACGTCCTGCTCGTCGACGAGATGGGTTACCTGAACCTCCGCCCCGAACAATCCAACGCCTTCTTCAAGCTGATGGAGGAGCGCTACGTCGCCAAGCGCACCACCATCATCACCACCAACCTGGCCTACGAGTCCTGGTACGAATTCCTGGGCAACAAGCAAATGGTCGGCGCGCTGCTGGACCGCCTCCGCCACCGCTGCATGTCCATCACCATCGACGGCCAATCCCTGCGCACCACAACCAGCCCACCTTCGCCGTGAAGCCGCCGCCACCACGGATCGGCGTCGGCTCTTTCACGCTGCCGACCCTGTCGCCCCGCGAGGCCGAGACCATCATCGATCTGCTCGGCCAGATCCAGGCCGCCTTGTGGGACGCCTACGGCCCTGCGATCCTCGACCACGTCGACATCGGGCCCGCCGACGCCAAGCACGACGACGACGACGCCCAGTGCGCCGCCGACGATCTGTCCCCCTTCTGATCAGCGCCACGCCACGTCCCGTCCGCCCCCCCGGCGACGAGCCCCCGCGCGCCTCGGGCCGGCTGGCCTCCTTCCGCTGGGCCCCCGGCTGGATAACGCCCACCCAGGCACCAGCGCCCGGGCTCCCTGCCTCCTCAGCCCTCAGGTCCACAGTCGCTCAGACGGACCCGAATCCCCGATCCCCGATCCCAGCCTGGATCACTTTCAATGAGCAGAGGTGGGTCAATTTCGGTGAGCGGCGAAGT
>JANPFD010000152.1:0-4542 GCA_031423255.1 Myxococcales bacterium
CACCCCGGGCGGCACACTCGCCGTGCCCGCCCCATTTGTCAGCAAATGGTGGCGTTCACGATGGCCGATCTAGCCGTTCACGATGCGCCGATCCCGGCGTTCATGATCGACCGATCCGCGCGTTCACCATGCACCGATCCCGGCGTTCACGATGGACCGATCCCCGCGTTCACCATGCGCCGAAATCCGCAGAAGGGCCGCGAATCGTGGACGTGCGGCAGCTGCCTTGCTCAGCAACACGTGGAGCGCGCGGCGGCGTTCACGAATCGCGTCCAAGGGTGCAGGCGTGAACACGTCAGCGACGGCCGGCCCGGTCGTTTCTCAGGAAGACACTCTCGACCGACGGTGGCCTTTTGCGCCCGGGCGTTGGGGCGACGAATCACTTCACGAAGTTTCCCCGGACGCTTTCGCGCGAAGGCCAAGGTGAAGCGACGGCCGGGCGCGCCGGCTGCTTACGGGCGACGGATTGAAGGTGCGGACGTGGACTCACGGAACACGCCGGTCGCCACTCTTCTGAAGGTCGCGGGGACGCGCACGAAGGGGAAGGGGCCGGATAACAAGGCAGTGAACCTGACGGGGCTCGTCGCCCGCACGTCCGGGGGTGACGCTGATGCCGGCGGCGCGGCCGCCGGCGGGCCAGGTGAGCGGCCGCCTCGCGGGCGGCCGCGCGTGCTATCCTCGACGGTGAACTTTGGCCCCGCAGGTTACTGCCAGGGTCGTTAGCCGGCCCTGAGCGACGGCCTCGGAGGTGCGACGCTGTGAATGTGCCGGCGTCGCTGTTACGTCGATCGCGTGGCCACCGTCGGGTTTTCCGCGACGCGAAGTTCGGTCGGAAGCTGCTTCGGCGGGAGGACGGCTTTTTGCGGTCGGGCCTGGCGCTGCGCTGATGGTTGTGTGAAAGCCGGCTGGTCGCGGTTCGCCGACGACCAGCCCAGGTAGTCTCGAGAACGGCCCGACCGCCGTGGGGTAGCAGCGGCGGAGTTCTGACCAGGTTGGCTTATCTGGTGCGACGGCCGTCGTCGGATGTGGTGGCGCAACGGTGGATGGCTCCTTCGACGATCATGCCGGGGTTG
The DNA here is from genome assembly GCA_031423255.1 of Myxococcales bacterium. Lineage (GTDB taxonomy): Bacteria > Myxococcota_A > Polyangia > Fen-1088 > Fen-1088 > JANPFD01. The sequence goes on from JANPFD010000152.1 coordinate 1,074, forward strand.
GCTCCTGTGCACCGAAGGGGCATGCACGGCGGCTTCGGCAAAAGTTGGGTTCGCGGCCGGCCCGCAAGGTCGGCTGGGCTGGTCGCCGCGGAGGTTGGCTGGTCGTGCTTGGTGGCGACCAGCTGGCGACGGTAGGAGTGGGCCGGCTCAGACGCCGCTGGCTATCGACGGCGCTTTCGGCGACGGCTGTATGCCGTGGTGCAGCCGCCGGGCAGGGCGGCCCCGCAGGTCCATCGCCTTGTCTTCCTTTCCTCGACGGTGATGATGGCGCTGGCGCGAGCGATCTGACGGCCGGCTCCTAAGAAACTGCACCGTCAGGCGAAGGATTCTGGGGCTTTACGGTGAGGTCGAAACCGAGGTCGGAGGCGCGCCTGCGGAGGTTGCGCAGGATGCTGGAGCGTTGCTGGAGGGAGTAGGAGTCTGGGCCAGGTTCGACGTAACTGAAGCGATTTGAGAGGACGGCGTAGACAAGGGCGGCGAGCTTTCTGGCGGTGGCGGTGATGGCCTTGGGCTTGCTGATGCGAGAGGAGAGGCGGCGGAAGAAGGCGCCGAGGTAGGTTTGGGTTCGGCCGACGCTCATGGCGCAGACGCGCAAGAGGCTGGCGGTGCGATTGGAGGAGGGGAGGGTTTTGGAGCTGAGGAGCTTGCCGCCTGAAATCTTGTTGCCCGGAGAGAGTGCGAGCCATGAAGTGAAGTGCTTGGCGGAGGGCCACTTGGACATGTTGGTTCCGATCTCGGCAATGATCTGGAAGGCGGCGGTGGGGGCGATGCCTGGGATCTGAGTGAGGTCAGCGCCGGTGAGGCGGTGGAGCTGCGCACGAACATCGAAAGGGATCTCATTTTTGTTGGGCTTGCGCTTGGAGCGAGGGGGAGGAAGCAAGCGCTCGGGAGTTGGAGCTGCGTTGCTGAGGTCGGCGAGCTTGGCTTCGACTTGCTCGTCCAGGGCCTGAATCTGCCTTTGGTTGAAGTCGTACTGCTCAAGGTTCTGACGAAGAGTGAAGACATGTTCCGGGAGAAAATTCCCCGTCAGGGAGGCGATGATGTCTTCCTTGGAGCCCTGGCAGCGGTAGTCGCGGTGCTCGGCAAGGGCGACAGCATCGGTCTTGCCGCTGACGATGTCGCGCAAGATGCGGAGACCGGTGACGCCGACGACATCGCTGATGACGTTGTGGAGCTGGATGTTCATCTGGATGAGGGCCTTCTGCATTCGCTGGACGGCGGTCGCTGCACTTCGCACGAGGGTGTCACGCTGGCGCAGGTAGCACCGCAGGGCGAGGATGTCGGCGGGCGGGCGAAAGCTGCCACGGAGCAGACCCACGCAATGCAACTCTTGCAGCCACTGACAGTCCTCAACGTCGGATTTTCGGCCGGGCACATTCCTGACGGCGTGGGCGTTGACCAGGACTACTTCGAACCCGCGCTTCTCGAGGATGTCGAACAGCGGGATCCAGTAGACGCCGGTCGATTCGATCGCGACCGTTCGGATGCGGCAAGTGGTCAGCCAGTCGGCCATGCGATGGATCTCCTCGGTGAAGCTACCGAAAGATCGAACCGGCTGGTCGTCTCGGTCGGGTGGAACGGCGACGAGGTGCTTCTCCGATCCGCAGTCGATGCCGGCAGAGTCACGGTTGATGCGATCGAGCAGGCGTCGGGTCTTGACCTTCTTGCTGTCCATGAACGTTCCTCCTGATGTTGGTGAGGAAGTCGTCGGACGAGCAGGGATGCCTCGTGGATTGCATTCTCCTAAACGGGATCACCGTCGACGAATCGACGGTGTCACCAGTGGCGTTGCCGCCGCATCCCCGGACCATGCTAACAGACGGGCTCGAAGCACCATTGTCGACCCGGCCTCAGCTCGTCTGACGACCTCGATCCCAGTTTCTATCGTGTGTTCCGCGGCCGAGGTAGGCCGCGTGTCCGGCTAACAAGCCAATGAACCTGCGGGGCCCGTCGGCTCCCGGGCGACGGTCGGGTAGTCGGTCGGGTCCCGCTGGCGCGGGCCCTCCCTCCCGGGGTACGCTTGAGACTCGGCTTGGAGCCCCGCAGGTTATTGGCAGGGTCGTTATCCGGACACGAGCCGCAGAGAAGCATTTGATGCGTTCCCTTGGTGACAGGCGACAGGTGGTGTTCGGTCGATGTGCGCTGGGGGTAGCCCTCGCACTGATTGCCGGCTGCGGCGTCTCCTCTCCTCTCGGGGTGGACGCCTACGACGCACAACCGCAAGATACGACCGAGTATCGCGCGCGTCAGTATATCGGCGGCATCGAACGCATCTCTGTCACCGGGGCCAGTCGAACCCTCGCATTGTGTGTGGAGTTGGTGTTCGCAGACTCAGAAGCACCAAAATTCAACGTCATTGCGCCCGCGCCATGGCGGATGACTTCGGCCACGGTGTATCGGTCGCAGACGTGTCGAACGTCGGAGTACCTCGACGCGCTCTCGGCAGCAGGAAGCCTGTCGCTTCCTCCTGGAAAGCGCTGCCCAGTAGACGTGGACGTGACCGTCACCTTCCCGACTGGCCGACCCGCGTGGGCACCTGCTGAGATTGTACTCAAGGTCTCGAACCTCGCGGTGGAAGGGTGTTCGTAGTTGGCTTATAGGCGACCCTTGTCCACCGGTGTGTCTGGTCGGATCCGGGTGCGAGTCGCGTCGGTGGCGCGCGTGCCGGCTAACAAGTCAATGAACCTGCGGGGCCCCTCGGCTTCCGGGCGACCGTCGGCGTGATGCATTGGCGCGGCCGCCTACGGCGTCCGCGTGTGGTACGCTCGACCCTCGGCTTCAGGCCCCGCAGGTTATTGACAGGGTCGTTATCCGGACCAGCCACCCCGGATCTTTTCGGACTCCGATTCTTGGTGCGTCGGGGCGCTCGCCAGCGACGGAAAGCGTTGATGCAGCGGCGACCGGGGTATGTGGCAAGCGTCGGCTCCTGGCTCGAGCCCGGACACTTTCGCGCGGCGGCTTTGGGTTCGCGACGGCCACCGCGGGCCAAGGTGTGCGGAGGTCGGCGACAAAACAACGCGGATGTTGGTGGCGCGCGCGGCCAGGATTTTTGATTTTTCGAAGGAAGGGCCGCGAGCCGTGGAGGTGCGAAGGCAGACTTGCGAAGCAACACGTGGAGCGCGCGGCGGCGCTCACGAGTGGCGTCCAAGTGTGCCGGCGTGAACACGCCAGCGGCGGTCGGCCCGGTCGCTTGTCAGGAAAGACACTCTCGACCGACGGTGGCCTTTTGCGACCGGACGTTGGGGCGACGAATCACTTCACGAAGTTTCCCCGGACGCTCTCGCGCGCAGGCCAAGGTGAAGCGACGGCCGGGCGCGCCGGCTGCTCACGGGCGACGGTAGAAGGTGCGGACGTGGACTCACGGAACACGCCGGTCGCCACGCTTCTGAAGGTCGCGGAGACGCATCCGCCAGGGAAGGGGCCGGATAACAAGGCAGTGAACCTGACGGGGCCCGTCGGCTTCCGCGCG
>JANPFD010000153.1:0-13893 GCA_031423255.1 Myxococcales bacterium
CACGCCCCGGTCGCCAACGGGACGGCCTGTTCGGACAGCAACGTCTGCACCCAGATCGACGCGTGCCAGAGCGGTGTCTGCGTCGGCACGAACCCGGTCCAGTGCACGACCCCGGCTGGTTGCACGGTCGCATCGACCTGCAATCAGGCTACGGGGAGTTGCACAGTGGCCAGTGGTTGCCCAGCTGCTCGCTGTGGCGATGGCGTCATCAGCTCCGGACTCAGGCCGACGGCCATCGACTTCAGCTGGCTCGCAGCGGGATGCGAATTCACAGGTATCCGCAGGTCATTCCCGGTCTTCCTGACCGTCAACGGCAACTACGTGAAAACAGTAACCGTCGTGTTCAATGGTTACTGCTCCTGCCAGGTGCCAATCACCACCGTGCACATCACGGACCCGTGGGTGCTCAACCTGCTCACAGAAGGTGCGAATACGTTCGGTCTGTACGCCAACACATCGGTCGATAGCTACCTGTCGTGGTCAGTCGCCACTGTCCACACGGACACCGGCAGCCAGGACGTGATCATCTCCGACTCCAGTGGTGGCGCTCGAGCGAGGGCAATCCCCGCGTGCGTCGTGAACGGCCACTACGGTTCTTTGGGCACCCTTCGTGAGGTCACAGGGAACGTGGTGTTGCACGAGGAGTGCGACGATAGCAACACGGTCAGCGGCGATGCCTGTTCGTCGAGCTGCTTGACCGAGGGCTGTCAGAACGCGCGCCTGGACCCAGGCGAGGAGTGCGACGACGGCAACGGAACCTCCGGTGACGGCTGCACTCCCGCCTGTCAGATAGAAAAGTGCTTCGGCGTGGTTTGCGCCGCCGACGAGTGCCATCCTGGCGGGACGTGCGATCCTGATACCGGTCTATGTCCAACCAAGGCCGACGGAACGGCCTGTCATGAGGGCTCTTGTCTGGTCGGCGAGACGTGCCAGTCAGGGCAGTGTCGGGGCGGAACGGCTCGGGTATGCGCTAACACGACCTGCATCGCACAGGCGCATTGCGACCCTGTCCAGGACAGGTGCGCTGGCACCCCTCAGAATCAGGGACTCGCGTGCGAGGACGGGAACGCGTGCACTGCCGGAGACACGTGCAGCTCAGGAACCTGCATGGGTGGGGCGCCTCCTTTGGTCGACGACGGCAATCCCTGCACGGCGGATTCGTGCGATGCGACCGGTGGAGTGACCCATGCCCCCATTGCCGCGGGAACGTCGTGCACCGACGGCAACGTGTGCAACGGCGTCGAGACGTGCAACGCCGCCGGCGCTTGCCAAGCGGAGACGCCAACGCCTCCATCGATGTTGACGCCCGGAACGTGCGAGACAGTCGCCTGCGCCGACAACACCTGGTACATCGCCACGTCGGCTACCGGGACGTTGTGTGCTGACGACACCCAGTGCAACGGCACCGAGACGTGCGATGCCATGGGTGCTTGCCTGGCCGGTACTCCACCGCAGGTCGACGACTTCAACGTATGCACGGTCGACTCGTGCGATGCCGCCACCGGAGTGGCCCATGTCCCCTTGCCGCCCGGGACGCCTGTTGCGGTCTGGGACGACGGCAACCCGTGCACCGCGGATTCGTGCGACGCGCAGAATCAGGCGCGGCACGTCCCAGTTGCCGACGGCACGACCTGCGGGGCCGGCGACGCCTGTAACGCAGCCGCGGTGTGCCAGGCCGGGCTATGTCGGCCTGCGAATCTCCTTGGTGGTCGGGTGGCAGCCTGGCACTTCGACAGCTCCCACGATGACGTCCTCGGTGGAAGCCCTGGGCTGCTTGTGGGCTATCCAGTCTTCACCTATCAGGGCGACGGGCGCGTAACTAGCTACGTGTCCGGCCGATTCGGGGACGCGCTGCACGTCGAGGACACCAGTCACGCCCGCATCGAAAACACGCCCGCCGTGGACGTTACGGGGACGGACCTGTCGCTGTCTCTGTGGGTGAAACCGGCCACCAACAACTACAAACCGGGCGGAATCATTCACAAGCAATTCCAGTTCTCCCTCCAGTACCAGCCCGACGGTCGCGTGCTGTATGCCGACTCGTCGAACTGGTGCTTCGGATGCGACGGGGAGGAAACGGCGATCACGCCTGGCGTGTGGAACCATCTGGCGGTCGTCCGGGGCGGCGGACGACTCAAGATCTACGTCAACGGCTCGCTCACGACGGACGTGGCGCGCGCCGGGGCGATCACGTCGGTACAGGCTCCGCTCCAGATCGGCTGCGAAACGGTGGACGATGGCGAGAACTGCCACACGGCCGGTTACTATGTCTATGGTTACGCTGGCGGGGATCCCGGTCGCAAGTTCGTAGGCGACATCGACGAGGTCGGGATCTGGAACCGACCGTTGGCCGGTTCCGAGATCGCTTTCCTCGCGGCGAGTGCGCAGGCACCTGCGCCAGGACCAGTGCCCCCGGTTCAGCTATCGGACGAACGTTCCGCCGGCTGGCGCTTCGATGAATCGTCCGGTACGACGGCCGCTGATATCGAGGTTGGAAGTCCCGGGACGCTCGTGGGCGCCACCTTTGTCGACGGACGGTTCGGCAGGGCTCTACACGTCGATGGCCCGGACCACGTCCGCGTGGCCAACACGCCCGCTGTGGACGTGACGGGCACGAAGTTGACGCTGGCCATGTGGGTGAAGCCCGACGCCGACGCAACCGTGGGCGGCGGACTCATCCACAAGGAACGCCAGTACGGTATTTTCTACGATCCCGATGGTCATGTCCGATATGCCGATTCGACGAACTGGTGCTTCGGTTGTCTCGGCACCCAGGCGACGATCACGCCTGGCGAGTGGAGTCACATCGCGACCGTTCAGGCGGACGGGCGGTTTAAGTTCTACGTAAACGGGCAGCTGGTGACTGACATCCCCCGTTCGGGCTCGCTCTCTACGGTGGGAAAGCCGCTCCAGATCGGCATGCACACCCTGGACGACGGCGAGACCCTCCATCCGGGCACCCGTTTCCAGGGTGACATCGACGAGGTGGGGATCTGGTCGCGCGAGTTGAGCGCCTCCGAGATCGCCTATCTCGCGGGCAACGTTCAGCCGCCGCCGACCATCACGACGCCGAATCCCGCCTTTAAAGTGGCGGCGGGTCGGGTGGCAGGCTGGCGTTTCAACCGGCAGTACCAGAGCTTCAGCACCCATGAACTCGATATCATGGGCAAGAGCCCGGGTTATTCGACGACGTTTGGCGGCTACGTGCCCGGACGATTCGGCAATGCCTTCCGCATCACCAACAGTGCGGAGGGGCACATACCCCTCCAGTACTTTCAGCTGGATTCGACGACGGCGGTCAACACGATCACCACGGACCTGACTCTCTCCGTCTGGGTGAAACCCGACGTGGGCCCCAATGGTGGCGGCATCATTTATAGGCCGAAACAGTACGCCCTGACGTATGACGCCGACGGCCACGTAAAGTATGGCGACGCGCCGAACTGGTGTTTCGGATGCCGGGGAGAGGTAGCCAAGGTCGTACCAGGGCAATGGAACCATGTCGTGGCTGTTCGCGGGGGTGGCAGGTTCCAGTTCTACGTGAACGGAAAGCAGGTCGCGGACGTCGCGAGAGATACAGGGGCAATTCCTCCGACGAACACCCCCTGGATCGCGGGATGCCTGCTCGAAAACTCTTGCTCGCTCGGTTCTTGCAGCCTTGGGTGCAAGGCCACCGGGGTGTTCAGAGGCGAGATCGACGACGTGGGTATCTGGGGCCGCACGCTCGACGCGGGAGAGGTGGAGTATCTCGCGACGAATCCCCAGCCGCCGGCGGTGAATGAGCCGTTCCTTTCGCCGCCGATCATCGCCCCTGGGGTCAGCAGCGACGATAATCCGTGCACAGCCGATAGCTGTGATCCGAACCTGGGGGTCATGCACACACAGCGCGCGGAGGGGACGTCGTGCTCGGATCGCAACGTGTGCAACGGCCTGGAGACTTGCGACGGTCTCGGGGTCTGTCGGGCGAGTTCTGGCATGCCTCTGGTGCTCGACGATGGGAACAATTGCACCACTGACTCCTGCGACCCCGTAAGCGGTGCATTGCATACGTCGCTCGCAGACTTCACTGCGTGTGGCGACGTTTGCACCGGTGAGACGTGTCAGCAGGGAGCGTGCCGCATGGGAACGCCGCTCGCTGACGGCGCATCGTGTGGCGATGGCAACCAGTGCAATGGCACCGAGTTGTGTCAGCAGGGGGCGTGCCGCGCCGGGGCGCCGCCTCAGCCACCCTCGGTGATGATGACCGACATGTGCCGGCTGGCCGTCTGCACTGTGGAAGGCGGCTGGCAGCTTGCGTACAAGCCGACGGGGACGAGATGCGCTGATGGAAATCGGTGTAACGGCCAGGAGAGTTGCGATCCGATGGGGATTTGCTTGGCGAATGAATCGCCCCCCATCAACGACGGCAACTCGTGCATGGTCGACAACTGGCCTCCGATTGTCGAGGCTGGTTCGGATCTCACGGTCGTACTGCCAACACGCGCGGTTCTTGCCGGGATAATCACGGACGACGGACTCCCGGATGGCGTGCAGATCGCTGCTTCGTGGGTGCAAATGAGCGGCCCGGGCACCGCCATATTCATCGATCCCTCGACGACACAGACCGAAGTCATCTTCGATCTGCCAGGAACATACGTTCTGCGCCTGGCGGGGAGCGACTCCCACCTCACCGCGAGCGACGACGTGGTCGTCGTCGTCCAGCCGCCCGCAGGTCATGGATTCAGCCGGACGGGAGGCGAGCCACCTCCCGGCGAGACCCTGGTGAACGTTGTTCGCGACGGGAATTACATGGCGCTCCGAAACGACGCGCACCCGTTCAATTTCTTCTGGGTGGCGGTGTCATCGGAGGGCACCGTGGTCAAGATCGACACGAAAACGGGCGGGATTCTCGGTAAATACCGGACCGCTCCTTTCCAACAGCCGAGCGACCCATCGCGGACGACGGTTGATAAATCCGGTAACGTGTGGGCGGCCAATCGCGCCGGCAACAGTGTGATACGCATCGGCCTCCTCGAAAACGAGCAGTGTATCGACCGCAACGGGAACGGTGTCATCGACACGTCGGCCGGCCTCGACGACATCAGGGACTGGACCAACGCCGGCGGCGTGGATACCAACGGTGGCGTATCTACGGCAGAGGACGAGTGCATCCTCAATTACGTTCGCGTGAGTGCTTCCGGTACTCGACATGTATCGGTCGATTCGAATAACGACGTATGGGTCAGCGGGAACGGCGCTGGTGCTGGGATCTTCGACCTGATCGACGGCCGGACGGGGGTCATCAAACGAACCGAAGGCCCTGTGGGGGCAGGCGGTTACGGGGGTCTGATCGACAAAGCGGGGGTGATCTGGTCGTCGCCCGGGTTGCGCTGGGACACGGCGCTACCGCTCAATGGCCCCGAGGGCGTCAACTGGAAAGCAGTTGGAGTCAACTACGGCGTGTGTATCGATCCCCAGGGGAACGTATGGAGCACGGGTCTCTTTGGTGGAATCGTCAAGTTGTCGCCGAGCGGGCAGCATCTCGGGAGCTTCAACCACGGATGGAACTATTCGCAGGGGTGCGTCGTCGACATGAACGGCCACGTGTGGGTCTCGCATTCGCGCGTGCAAGGCAGCACCGTCGGCCACTTGAAGCCTGACGGCAGCTGGGTTGGCAATGTCCTTGTCGGCGCGGGCCCTTCGGGCGTAGCGGTGGATGGCGCGGGAAAAATCTGGTCGACCAACTACTGGGATGGCACTGTGTCCAGAATCGATCCGAACGCGGGGCCGCTGGGACCCGACGGCGTTACCCGAGTCGGACAGACGGACTTCACGTCAATCGAACTCGGCGGCATCCTCTACAACTACTCGGACATGACGGGCAGTACGCTCAATGGCGCGCCCGATAACGGTACTTGGTCTTTCGTCTTCGACAGCACACAAGAGGGCGCCCCATGGGGAACGCTGAATTGGAGCGGCCGTGTTTGCGGAGATGCATCGCTTACCGTCAAGGTGGCGACCAGCGCGGACGGCAATAAATTCGGGGCGTCGGTCACGGTGCGCAATGGGCAGGACTTCAACGTCCCCAGTGGCCGCCATCTGAAGACATCTGTGTCTTTCAAGAGGTCGAGCCAAGGTCAAAGTCCGCTGCTCTACGGCCTGACGGGAGGGACCGCGCAGTACCTGATTGAACCTGTGGCGAACCGTTCGCCCGAGGTCACGGCGGGCCCGAACCGCACGGTCACGCTGCCGAACTTGATTCGGGTGACCGGCTCCGCCTGCGACGACGGGCTGCCCAACTCGGACGGCCTTGCGTTGGCATGGAGCAAAGTGAGCGGCCCCGGCGATGTTTCGTTCGCGACGCCGAGCGCCGAGGCCAGCGATGTCGCGATCGCCGAGCCTGGGACATACGTCCTGCGGCTGCGGGCGAGCGACTCTGCGCTCGAGGGGCAGGCGGAGGTCACGCTGAACGTCCTGCGCGGAAACAAGCCGCCTGTGGTCATGGTGAGCACTCCTCTTTCGGGCGCCACATCACAGCCGATCGCGCTTGGCGCCAGCGTGAGCGACGACGGGCTTCCGGCGGGCAGTACGGTGACGTCGAAGTGGACACTCGTGAACGGCCCTGGCACGGCCTTGTTCGCGGACGATACGCGGCCGGACACCAGCGTCACGTTCGGCGCTGGGGGAAGTTATCTCCTGCGGCTGACAGCGAGCGACGGCCATGTCGAGACCAGAGCGGACGTGAGCGTGGTGATCGACGGAGTCCCACCGCCCGCCAACGATCCACCCGTGGTGATGGTACCGCCCAGCTTCGAGCTGATTCTGCCGGCGCGGACAGCGGTCCTCAATGGCGGGGTGAGCGACGATGGCCGGCCGGTCGGGGCGGCCCTGACCGTGACCTGGCTGCATGTGAGCGGCCCATCCGGAGCGGTCATCGGTAACCCGAACGTGGCGCTCACCAACGTCACCCTCCCGGCAGTTCCCGGCACGCACGTATTTAGCTTGTCGGCCAGCGACTCGCTACTGACCACGACCGCGACCATGACCATCACGGTCAACGGGGTCGGCGTTGTGAACCGCGCTCCGCAAGTGAGCGCGGGCGCCAACGTCTCAGTCGTGATGCCTGCCACCGACGTGCCTCTCATCGGATCGGCCACCGACGACGGCCTGCCTGCAGGGAGCGTCGTGACGACTGTGTGGAACCAGATCAGTGGTCCCACGTTGGCGGCCTTCACCCACCGCACGGCGGCCACCACGACGGCCAGCTTCCCACTTCCCGGCACCTACGTGCTCGAGCTGGTGGCCAGCGACTCCCAGTACGTGTCGGCGGCGAACGTGCAGGTCAAAGTCCTCCCTTACGTCGCGAATCAGGCCCCCTTGGTGACGGTGAGTGGCCCCGCCATGGTGATGCTGCCGCCCGGCACGGCCGCCTTGTCTGGCGGGGTGTACGACGACGGCTTGCCAGTCCTGGGCACCCTCGGCGTGACTTGGACCACGGTGAGCGGCCCCGGCGAGGTCACGTTCTCGCGCCCGAACGCCGTCTCCACGACAGCCACATTCGGCGCCACCGGTGCCTACGTCCTGGCTCTCACGGCGAACGATTCGGAGCATTCCACCTCGGCCCAGCTTGCCGTGACGGTGGCCCGCCCGAACCTGGCCCCCGTCGTCAACGCCGGGGCGGACCAGGACATCACCCTCCCGACGCGGGCGGTGATGCTGGCCGGAAGCGTGACTGACGACGGTGAACCCGTGGGAGCGATGGTGACTCCGCGCTGGAGCGTCGTCAGCGGACCCGGTAGCGTCGTGTTCGGCAATGCGCTCTCGGTGATCACCCCGGCCAGCTTCGACAGCCCCGGCACCTACGTCCTTCGCCTGAGCGCCAACGATACAGTCCGCGTGGGCTTCGACGACGTGACCATCACCGTGAACCCCCAGGCTCCCGTCGGCGACCCGCCGACCGTGGCTATCACCGGCCCGCAAGACCTCGTCAACGTGACCGCTCCGACCGCCGTGATCGGCACGGTGACCAGCGACAGCCTGCTGTCGTGGCGGCTCGAGTACCGCGACAAGAGCCAGACCGACGAGTGGCACACGCTCGCCACCGGCGACACGCCGGTGACCACTTCGGTGCTGGCCATGTTCGACCCGACGATCCTTCAAAATGGCATCTACCAGCTACGCCTGGTGGCGACCGACATGAGCGGCCGGGTCGCGATGACGCCGGAAGACGCCCCCGCCATCAACGTCCGCGGGAACTTCAAGGTCGGACAGTTCACTCTGTCCTTCCAGGAGCTGAGCATCCCGGTCTCGGGGATCCCGATCCAACTGATCAGGAACTACGACAGCCGCGACGTGCGCAAGAGCGACTTTGGCTATGGCTGGACCCTGGACGCGAGCGGCATACGCGTGAGCGAGTCGGGGAAGATGGGGCGCGCATGGGGCGTATTCCGTCAGCCTGGCGTGTTCCCGGTCTTCTGCGTGCAGGCGACCCGAGGCAAGTACGTCACCGTGAGCATCCCGGGCGGCAAGACGTTCGAGTTCGAGGCGGTGGTCAAGGACGGCTGCGAGCCCGGCTTCTCCCCGAGCGTCGTGACCGTCGGCTTCCAGGCGCGCTCCGGGACGAACGCGACCCTGACGCCGCTCGATGGTGGCACGGTGACGGTCCTGGAGGGCGAGCTGCTCGACGCGAACGCCAGCGTGTACGACCCCGACACCTACGTCCTGACGCTGCTCAACGGGCAGGAGTTCGTAGTCTCGGATCGGACGGCGCAGGACGGCCCCGGTCTGAAGAGCATCAAGGACCTGAACGGGAACACGGTTACGTTCGGCAACTCCGGCATCACCCACTCGTCTGGGAAGAGCGTGTTCTTCACGCGCGACGGGGAGAACCGCATCAGCTCGATCACCGATCCGAGCGGCAGCCAGCTCACGTACGGGTACGACGTCGACGGGAACCTGGCCAGCGTGACCGACCAGGTCGGCAACGTGACCAAGTTCAAGTACCACGAGACGCTGCGGCACCACCTGATGGACGTCATCGACCCGCGCGGCGTCCGGGCGGTCCGGAACACGTACGAGGCCGGGCGGCTGGTGTCGCAGACCGACGCCGCCGGCAAGACGACCGCGTTCACGCACAACATCGACCTCCGCAAGGAGATCGTCGTCAACCGGAACGGGGACCAGGCGATCTACGAGTACGACGTCCGCGGGAACGTCACCAGGCAGGTGGACGAACAGGGTGGGGTCACGCTTCGTACCTACGACGCCCATGACAACGAGCTGACGAAGACCGACCCGAACAGCCACACCTGGACGAACACCTACGACGCGCAGGACAACCTGGCGAGCGTCACGGACCCGCTGGGTGCGGTCACGAGCATGACGTACAACCTCCGCGGGCAAGTCATCTCGACGACGAACCCGCTGGGGAACCTGACGCCGAACAATCCCGACGACCACAAGACCACGGCCCGCTACGACATCTTCGCGATGTTGATCGAGACGAAGGACGCGCTCGGGAACACGTCGACCATCAACCGGTACCCCGACGGCAACATCGGGAGCGAGGTCGATGCTGCTGGCCGCGCGACCGGCCACCTCTACAACCGCGACGGCTTCCGCACGAGGACGACCGACAAGCTGGGCAACGTGACCGGCTACGGCAACGACGCCAGCGGGCGGGTGACCAGCGAGACGAGGACCAGGACGACACCGACGGGGGTGGAGACGCTGGTGACGACCATGGTGTACGACGGCAAGGGGCGGGTCACGGAGACCCACCAGCCGGACGGGAGCGTGCTGCGGACGACGTACAACGCCATCGGGATGGTGGCCACGCAGGTGGACGCCCTGGGGCGGACGACGGCGATGGCCTATGACGACACCGGCCGGCTCATCAACACCACGTACCCCGACGGGACAAAGGAGGAGGTCACCTACGATCCTGAGGGTCGGAGGAAGACCTCGAAGGACCGGGCGGATAGAACCACGACCTTCGACTACGACCGCCTCGGGCGGCTCAAGAAGACCACGTACCCGGATAACACGTTCACGCAGACGGGCTACGACCCGGCGGGACGGCAGACCACGTCTACGAGCGCCCGGAACGGGGTGACCACCTTCGAGTACTTCGACGATGGACGCCGCAAGAAGATGACGGACCCGGTGAACAACGTCACCGAGATGACCTACGACGTAGCCGGCAGGCAGCTCACCCAGAAGGATGGCCGTGGGTTCACGACCACGTTCGTCTACGACGACGCGGGCCGAAGGACCAGGACGACCTTCCCGGACACCACCTTCACGGAGACCACGTACGACGCGGTCGGCAGGAGGCTCACCGAGAAGGACCAGGCGGGGAAGGTCACAGGGTTCGGGTACGACTTCGAAGGCCGGTTGCTGACCGTGACGGACGCTCTGAACCAGATCACGAGGCACGCCTACGACGAGGCCGGCAGCCGGGTCAGCCAGACCGACGCCAACATGCACGTGACCCGGTTCGAGTACGACAAGCTGGGCAGGCAGACCAAGCGGGTTCTGCCGGACGGCAAGTTCGAGCTGATGAGCCACGACGGCAACGGCAACGTCCTGTCCCGGCGCGACTTCATGGGCCGCACTACGACCTACACCCATGACCTCAGTGACCGGATGACCCAGCGGCGGTATCCTGACGGAACGGTGGTGTCGTTCACGTACACGGCCACGGGGGCCAGGGAGACCGCGACGGATGCTCGGGGGATCACAGCGTACGGCCGGGACAACCGCGACCGGGTCACGTCGCTGACCTATCCCGACGGAAGGGCGCTCGGCTTCGGCTACAACGCGGATGGCAGCCGGTCGTCGCTGGCCGCCACCATCGGCGCCACGACGCTCACCACCGGCTACGGCTTCGACCTGGCCGGCAGGATGACCACCGTGACCGACCCCGGCATGCGTGCCTACACCTTGGAGCACGATGCCGTCGGGCATGTCTCGAAGCTGATCAGGCCCAACGGGACGGAAACCAGGTACACCTTCGACAACCTGGAGCGCCTGACGCACGTCTCGACAGTCAGCACGATGACCATGGCGACGCTGTCGAGCTTCCACTACACGCTGGGGGCGACGGGCATCCGCACTCGGCTGGACGAGTTCGACGGGACGGCGCGAGTCTACGAGTACGACGACCTGTACCGCCTCAAGAAGGAGACGGTCACGAGCCCGGGCCCGAACTACGTGAAGACCTTCGGCTACGACCAGGTGTCGAACCGGATGTCGCAGGTCACCACCGGCACGGGTGCCGCGTCAGTTGGGTACACCTACGACTCTCGCGATCGGCTGCTGACGGAAAACAGCTCCGGCTACACGTGGGACGACAACGGCAACCTCCTCACCAAGACCGGTGGGGATGTGTACACCTGGGATTTCGACGACCGCCTGAAGAAGGTCACGAAGCCCGACGGCACGGTGATCGAGCACGTGTACGACGTGGACGGCAACCGGGTGCAGAGCAAGGCGACGCCGCCAGCCGGCTCACCCTCGATCACGAACTACCTGGTGGACACCACGATGGGGCTCAGCCATGTCGTGGCGGAGACGGACGGGACCGGGGCACTGGGGGCGTACTACGTACGCGATGGTGGGCAGTTGCTAGCGGTCCTTCGCGGTGGGGACGTCCGGTACTACGTCGCTGACGGTCTCGGGTCAGTACGCGAGTTGCGCGACGGCACGGGTGCCGCGACGGACACGTACTCCACGACCGCCTTCGGCGAGAGCCTCACCAGAACAGGGACGGACGGGCAGCCTTACGGCTTTGCGGGTGAGGCCATCGATCAGTTCACCGGGCTGTCCTACAACCGCGCGAGATGGATGGACCCGAGGACCGGGACTTTCCTGACCTACGATCACGGACCGCCGACGGGATACCGGTACGTCCATAACGATCCAGTGAACTTCACGGATCCGTCCGGGTACCTGGAGTTCAGCCTCGCGGGACTGGTGGAGACCGCGAACATTTATGCGATTCAGGCGAACCTATACCTCTCCAGCGGCACGGTCGGAGCCAAGGCCATTCTCACCGGAGTCGCGGCACTGAACATGTTCGCGTTCCTCCAAGATCCGAATCTCTTTATTTCCTTCGGACCTGCCGCCACCCTGCAAGTGCTGGCTGGCGATGCTGCGCTCGTCGTGAGCGGCGGAATAAAACTGGGCACGGCGGCGGATGCGTTTCTCGTGAACGCGGCCAAGGCGACGCCAATTCCAGGCATTTTAGACGTTGCCGTACACGGCACAGAATTGGCCGTGTGGCTTGACAAACTTGCGGTGAATCATCGGGTACTGGCGCGCCTGATCCAGGGTAGTGGCGAGTTCGCTGGACAGGGAATACGGCTTGTGTCCTGCAATACAGGCACCTCCCCGGTCGGTGTCGCACAGAACCTGGCCAATAAACTTGGTGTTCCGGTTTGGGCACCAAACGATATTATTTGGGCCTATCCAGATGGCACACTTACGATCGGAGCGCTGCCGGGCGTGAACAGTGGCTCATGGGTCAAATTCCTGCCGGGCGGTAGATGATGGACCAGATCAATCGATGGCCACACAGGTGGTTTGGCATATGGAACGAATACGGGCCGGCGTATGCGAACTGCCCCAGTGTCCGAGACTTTGTCTGTCCAAGTGTCGCTCAGTCGTACGCCCAGCGTCGTTTGCGTGAGTATCTGACCAGTGCCCAAGAGGTCGCTTCCACCAGCAGACAAAATTTCCCTTCCCCATTTTCAGGAGCGCGCCGGAGCGG
The DNA here is from genome assembly GCA_031423255.1 of Myxococcales bacterium. Lineage (GTDB taxonomy): Bacteria > Myxococcota_A > Polyangia > Fen-1088 > Fen-1088 > JANPFD01. The sequence goes on from JANPFD010000153.1 coordinate 12,752, forward strand.
ATCCATTTCATTCCGAACGGACGGAACCTGGCTTTGGCTAGATGACCTTCCTGACTACATTGAGGAGCACGGCGTGGCCATTCCGGCTGCTTTCTTGGCCCAAATCGAGGCAAATAACTTCGTTCCGCCGAAGGTTGACCAAGAGGCCATCGCAAAGTTGGAATGGCCCGTGCTGCAACAGGTTGCACCAGCACGGGGCGCCTCATAACTTCGGCCCAGCGAATGCAGGTCCCGCCTGGGCGGACTGCTGAACTTCTATCATCGGGTGGCGGCGTGAAAGCCCGCGACGGGTTTTCGGACAGCGCAGTGGCGATGCCCCGGCCTACCGCGTTACCAGACCGAATCGATGCCCGACGCCTGGATCTTTCTGTCGCGGGTGATGAGCGGGACACCCAGGTGAAGCGCGGTCGCGGCGATGATGCGATCGGGAAGGTCGGGCACGGAGCTACGCGAAATTCGGGCCATGGCCTTCGCGATGACGGCGTTGACCGGAATTTCCGTCAGCAACGTGCCCGAGTCCGAGACCAGGGCGTGGAGTGCTTCGGTGATCCCTGGTTGCAGACGCCGCTTTTCTTCAAGATAGAGAACCTCGGCGAAGGTGATCGAAGAAATCCCGACCTCGCCGGTAGCAAACGCGGCTTGCGCCCGGGCAGAGAGACGAGGATCTCCCAAAAACGCCCAGACGAGCGCATGGGTGTCGGCGACCGCCGTGATCATGCGATGTCGTCGCGGGGAAAGCTCGACCACATTTCGCGGCGAGCTTCATCGATCTCTTCGGCGGAAGGCGCAGGTCCGAACTTGGCACCGAGCCCCAGAATCGAGCGGCGCGGCTTTTCCTCGGGAACCGGACGCAGGACGACCTCGACCGGTCCCTTCATGTCGGTAACGGCCTGCTCCAGTTCGATGTGCGTCGGATCGGCGAACCGGCCACGTACGGTGACGACCTTTCCCATACCCGTCAGTCTAACAGCGGACTCTGGCGTATCACGAGGGAGAGCGCCGCAGCATGAGGGAGTAATGAGGGAATCCGAGACGTCCTGAGAAGGCCTGAAACGTCCTGAGAAGGCTTGAGAAGGCTCGAAACGTCAAAGCGATCCGCTAAGTTAGCGAAATCACATGGGGGGAGTGCCACCTTGCCAAGG
>JANPFD010000154.1:0-2711 GCA_031423255.1 Myxococcales bacterium
TCAAGGGCTGAGGCCAGCCACAACGGCCCGCGCCAGGATGCGGGCGACACCGGCGGCAAAGGCGGCCGGTTCTGGCAGCAGGCTCAGTACCAGCGTGGCGGGCCAGGGCAGATCGTAGAAGTAGCCGGGTGCAACCAGGACGCCGTCCTCGGCGCACAGGCGCAAGGCCCAGTCTTCATCTGACAAGGTGGCGGGCAGGCGCAGGATGGCAGCCCAGCCCGCCTCGGCCGGCAACAGCGTGCATGGCGAGGCCCCGCCCAGCGCGTGCGACAGGTGGTCGCGGTTTTCGGCCACGCGGGCGGCGATCGCGGCGCGAATGCCCTGGCCCAGCTCGAACAGGCGCGGCAGCGCATGCTGCACCGGCGCGGCCACGGACAGATACGTGTCGGCGATGAGCTCGAGCCGAACGACAGCAGCCTGCACCGACGTGGCGGGCCCGGTGACCGCCATCCAGCCCAGCTTGAGCTGCGGCAGGCCGCACGACTTCGATAGGCCGCCGAGCGAGAAGGTCAGCGCAGGGGTCACCTCCGCGGCGACGGTGCGGACCGCGTCAGCGGGTGCGCCAAGCGGGAAGTCCGCGAACACTTCGTCGATCACGAGCGCGAGATCATGCTTGGCGGCGAAGGTGACCAGGCGCTCGTGATCGGAGCGCGACAGGTACGAGCCGGTCGGGTTGTTGGGCGACACCGCGCAGAGCGCGCGGGCTCCCGTGGCATCGAGACTTGAGAAGTCGACGTGCCAGCGGCCGTCGTAGGCCAGCCGGTACGGCCGTGGCGTGACACCGTCGAGCCGGGCCAGATGCTCGAACAGCGGGTAGCTCGGCTCGGGCACCAGGACGACGTCGCCCGGATCGCACAGCAACTTCCACAGAAAGCCGTACGACTCGCTCGAGCTGGCCGTGAGCACGATGTGCGCCGGATCGATCACGACGCCCCGCCGTCCAAAGTCCGCCGCCACTGCCACGCGGGCGTGCGGCAGCCCAAGCGACGCTGGCTGATACTGCGCGGCGCGAGCGTCGCCCAGCGCAGCGGCGATCTCGGCTGCCGGGTAGGCGAGACCCACCTCGGTCGGGTTGGTCACCGTCAGATCGAGCAGCGGCATGCCCGCGCGCCTGCGGTCTTCAACCAGACGGGCCAGCGCATTCTCGGGGTGTTCCCAGTCGAGTCGTCGCGAGAACTTCACAGACGCCCGACGTCGCCGGCGCGCATCCAGCCCTCGAGACCGTTGGGCAGGCGGATGCGGACCCAGTCCTGGTCACGGTCGAGCAAGCGCACGCGCAGACCGGCGTGCAGCCCGAAACTGGTGCGGTAGTTGGGGTCGGCGCCTTCCTTCACCGCAACGGCATCGGGCAAGACGATGCCGCTGGCGATGCGATCGGTCGCCATGCGTCCAGCCAGCATCAAGCCCGAGACCACAGACGCCGCGCCCAGGATGGCTATCCCGGCGGTAAATGCCGCGCGCGAGTCGTCAGGCGCGCGCTGACGCAGGAACAGCAGAGCGAAACAGCCGAGGTAGACGCCCAGAAATAGCCAGGTCTGGGTGGCGGCCGTGAGAAACGTGACGGCGCGGATCCAGGCCGGCTCGCGCTCGGCGCCTTCGATCTTGTCGCGGGCGCGGCGCTCACCCAGGGCGCGTGCCTGCTTCAGGTTGAAACGAGCGTCGTCGTCGGACGGGTCCAGCATCGCCGCGCGCTCGAACGCCCAGATAGCGGGGCCCAGGTGGCCAAGGCGAAAATGCACCACGCCCAGGTTGTAGGCCAGGTCGGCCGATGTGATGCCCTGGCGATCGAGCTGCTGGTAGGCAACCACCGCGGCGGCGTAGTCGCCGCGAAAATACGCGTCGTTGCCACGCTTCCAGGCGTCATCCACCACGTCGGCGTGTGCCACCGCGGCCAGCAGCATGACTGCGACGACGGTCACAAGCCGCATCGCTGCGCAGGCGATTCTGACCCGCGATCGCGATCGCCAACGGTTGGGCTGTCTGGTCACGACAGCGTGCTCTCCTGCGCGCGCGCCAGATTCGACGACTTCTCAAGTTGCAAGATGAGATCCTCGGCGCGCTCGAGCGCAACCCGCATTGCGGCGGGATCGGCGCTGGCGGGCGAGAAGCGCGCGCGATCGCACTCCTCCAGCTCGGCCAGCGTCCGATCGGCAAGCGGTGCTGTCAGTCCCTTGGCGAGCAAGAGCGCGTGCAGTTCATCGCGCGACAGCCCGCCAGTTGGCTGGCCCAGGCGGGCCACCAGGATCTCGCCCAGCACGCGATCGATCTCGATGTAGAACGGCGCCGTGCGACCGGCCTCCATGTGCGCCTCGGCCGCGCCCAGCCGGCGCCGCAACAGCCGCCGCAGCTTGCGGCGCCGGCTGCGCAGCGTCTCCTGAGCGAGTCGCCCGCGCACCCGGCCGACCAGCACGGTGAGCCCGAACGCCAGCGGCGGTGCCGCCACAACCCCCACGAATCCGCGCGAGCGGTAGAAGGTGCCCATGACATCCCGGCGGAGGCCGGGCCGTGCCCGCAGCGGGCGGATCTCGGCGGGCAGCGTGTTCTCGATAGCGCCGGACGCCGCCGGCAGACCGGGTCCCGCCGCGCCGCCCTTGCCACCCGCGACTGAGGACGTTTCACCAACCACCTCGATGCGCAGGGGCGAGGATTTCTCGACCAGATAGACCTTGGCAGCGGGGTCGAAGAACGGCAGCTCGAACGGCGGCACGCTG
>JANPFD010000155.1:0-242608 GCA_031423255.1 Myxococcales bacterium
CGTCGCTGGCATCCTCGCCTCGTCGGCCCCGCGACCCCAACCCCCCCAGGCGCGCCGCTTCTCCCCCAGTCAATACCTGGCCCCTCCGATGCGGTCTATTGGATGGAGGCAGAGCGGCGCGCAGGGTGTTCTTGTGTCCCGTGGCGCCGGACGGCCGGAGCCGCTCCGCGCCGTGTGCGGCGAGGATGCCAGGCGTGGAACGAGGGAGCCATGGACCCCGCAGGGGTCCGAAGGCGACCGGTCGGCGCCACGGGACACAAGAATACCCGTCGCAGCCGCGGTCGCACCCCTACAACGGCGGCCTACGCTGCCAATCGCCGCTGACGGCGCGTGAACAGCAAGTACAGCAGCGGAGCCCCCGCGAGGGACATGGTCAGCCACTGGCCGATGTCGCCGTCGGGGCCGAAGCGTTCGGTGGCGTTGTGGAAGCCTTCGGCGCCCTGGATGAGGCCGCTCTCGGCCAGCTCGTGCAGTCCGTACAAGATCAGCTGGACCAGGAACAGGCCGAGGAAAATGGACGTCACCCGCAGGACGACCCCGATCTGCACCCGGTGGCTGTAGCGGCTCCAGATCCAGGCGATGAGCGCGGCACCGAGGAGCCCCAGGCCGCCACCCACGACCATCGCGGCGGTCTTGGCGGCGAAGGCCTGCACACCCAGGAACAGCACCGCCTCGAGACCCTCGCGCGTGACCAGCAGGGTGGTCACGAAGGCCACGCCGGCGATCGCCTTGGCGTCGGTGCCGCCCGCGGCCTTCTCCACCTGGGCCTCGATCTCCCCCTTGAGGCGCTGTCCGGCGCGCACGGTCTGGACGAGGAGGATGCCCACGAGGAAGGCAGCGGCCAAAGCAGCGATCCCCTCGTACAGCGCCTGGTTCGGAGCGCCCGTCTCGGAGGTCATCCAGAGGTACCAGAAGTACGCGCCCACGGTGCAGGTCACGAACGAGATGGCGATGCCGATGTGCACCCCGCGGACCAGGGACGCGCGCCCCGTCTTCCGCAGGTAGGCCAGGATCACCCCGACGATGAGGAACGACTCGAGACCCTCGCGGAAAGTGATCAGCAGGGCTTGCAGCACGCTCGCCCAGTGTACCAGGTGATTCTGAGAATCGGTTTCAAAATCAGTCGAATTGGCGCCCCGGGCGGGCCGTCGGACGTGTATCCTCGGAGGCACCATGCGGCCGGCGAAGGCATTTTTCGTAACGATTATCATGCTTTGTGGCTCGGCTGCATCGGCCGACGACGCCGCCGTCCATTACAACATCGGGGTGCAGCTCAAGCGCCAGGGAAAGCCCGCTGAGGCGATCGCCGAGATGGAGAAGGCCATCAAGCTCCGTCCCGACTACGCCGCCGCGTATCTCTCGCTCGGGAACCTGTGGCGTGGCCAGGGGGACTACCCGAAGGCGGCGGCCGCGCTCGAGCAGGCGACCAGGCTGCAGCCGAAGGACGCGCTCGCCCACGCCAACCTCGGGGCCGTCTACGTGCGGCTCAAGCGCATCGACGACGGCATCCGCGAGCTGGAGAAGGCGATCGACCTGAAGCCCGACGAGTACGAGTCGCTGGTCTCACTCGGGTTCGCCTACAAGCAGAAGGGGGACTACCCGAAGGCGATCGCCGCGCTCGAGAAGGCGACCGACATCAAGCCCGACGATCCGACCGGCTGGACGAACCTGGGCGTGGCTCGCTCGAAGACCGACGACAAGGAGGGTGCCGTGACCGCCTTCAAGAAGGCGATCGCGCTCAAGCCGGAGGACGGCCGGTCGCACTTCAACCTGGGCGTCGTCTACCGCAAGATGCGCAAGACGGAGGAAGCGATCAAGGAGTACGAGACCGCGGTCTCGCTCGAGCCGTCGCTCGGCGACGCGTTCTACGACCTGGGCGTCCTCTACTCGCACCAGAAGCGCTATCAGGAGGCGCTCGATGCCTTCAAGAAGTACCTGCGCGCCAGCGGCAATCAGGACGAGGCGTCGCGCAAGGATGCGGAAGATCGCATCAAGACGCTCGAAGCCGCTGTGAAGAAGTAGCTGTGGTGCGGTCGACCCAGTGAGGCGGTTTGCCTCACTGGGTCCAGACGTTTCCTGCCTTTTCCCGGTGGCACGTCCGCTGCACTGTCCGTCCAGCATGAACACCGCTCGCATGCTGATCGCGCTTGCGTCGCTGTCCCTGGTCCCGGCGCAAGCCTTCGCTGACCATCGCCATCACCGCGGCTGGGACAAGCACAAGCATCGCCGTCATGAGGAGCCGCGCTACGCGCCCCCGATCCACGCCTGGGCACCGTACCATCGGCCCCCGCCTTTTGCGTGGGTCTGGATGGAGCCGCGCTGGGCCTGGACCGGCCACAGCTGGGTCTGGCAGCCCGGCTACTGGGCTAGGAGCGCGTAGGGCGTAGGCGGGCTTTGCCCGCCGGAACCCATCGCGGGAGGTGCGGAACCCTCTGAGGGTTCTGCGCTAGAACTTGATGCCCAGGAAGGTCCGGAACACCTGCGCCGAGCTGGCGTCCTGGGTCCGCCAGGTCGCGTCGCTGACGCCGGCGGCGCCGATGCCACGATCGAGCGCACCCATCGGCCACAGCACACCGTACGTCGCTCCGGCATAGAAGCCGTCGGCGGGGTTGCGGTAGCTGAGGCCGAAGTTCACCTCGATGCCGTAGCTCAGTGAGTTGCCGGGCGTCGCCACGCGCACGGGCGCCAGGCTGTAGAGGATCGCCGCCGACAATCCCAGCTGCCGCTGCTCCACCAGATCCATCCAGTAGATCATGCTTGGCTTGACGTAGATGGCGTTGCTGATGCTGCCGTAGATGCGGCGGAACAGGATCTGGTCGACCTGGTAGTCCGGGTTGAACTTGAAGTCGGTCAGCCGGGTGTCTCCCGTCGGCTGCTGCACGAACTTCCACCGGTGGTTGAGGTAGCTGGCGGTGTTCTCGGCCTGGTCGCCCGTGGCGCCGCCGGTCTCGAATCCCAGGAAGAAGGCGTTGCGGTACAGGCGCAGCTCGGTGGCCAGCACCCACCCGATCTGCTGCACCGTGAGGTGCTTGTTGCTGGGGTCCTGCGCCAGCGGCCCGGCGTTGTCGATGCGCCCCAGCACCGCCTGCGCCTCGGCCTCGATGGTCAGGATCTTCCAGCCGAGCTTGAACCACAGGCCCGGCAGGAACATCAGAGTGTCGACGTTGGTGGCGAGCCCGCCGGCAAGGTCGTCGCGGGTGAGGGTGCCGTCGCCAGTGGTCATGCCGGCCCCGGGGCGATCGGGAGTGGCCAGGTCGTACACATCGGCGTTCTGATTGCGGTAGACGATCTGCACGCCGTAGTTGACCGCCAGCTCGCCGGCGTCGACCTTGTCGCGGAACTTGCGGTCATCGTCGACCAGCGTGAAGGCAGCCATCAGCTGGAAGACGTCGTCGTCCTGCGAAAGGTCCATCGGCGGGCTGCTGGGCGCGTGGCGGCCGGTGTCGATGGCCCCCAGATGGTAGCCCTGGTAGCCGAAGTCCCAGGCGACCGCCAGCTGATGCCCGTACACCTGGGAGATGGCCATGATGCGGTCGACGGTGGTGCCACCCTCGCAGTCGGCGCAGTTGCCGTTGTGAAACGCGATGCCGCGTCCGAAGTGCCAGGGCATGCGGCCGAAACGGAGCGAGCCGAACTCGGTGTCCACCTCGCCCCAGGCGCGCTTGGCGCGGATGCTCGAGAGATAGCCGTTGCGGCCGACCTCGGGTGGATCCTGGGAGCCACTCAGCGCGCCGCTCGGCGCGAGGTTGCTGCGATCCATCGACCGCGGCGTCGTCGACACGATGGAATCGGCGGTCGAGCCCATCACCGTGTTGTCGAGGACGTCGACCTGGCTGACCACGCGCACCTGGTCGCTGATGTTGATGGTCGGCTCGAGGCGCAGACGCAGATTGCCGCCGCCGAAGTTCTTGCTGCCGCAGCCGTTCTGCTCGATGGCGGCGATGGTTCCGCATTCGAGCGGCAGTGGGTAGGGGGGCAGGCGCAGGTTGCCGCCATCCATGACGTACTTCTGGCCGAGGTTCAGGTTGTGCAGCCAGTCGGTGCGGACACGAAGGTAGCCGTCGATCTCGACGATCTGCGTGGTCCGCCGCTGCTGGCCGGGGTACGAGCCCAGTGGCTCCATGTCGCCGGGGCGCTCGGTGTCCTCGTCGGGCGCGGCCTCGGCGGGGCCTTCCTCCTTGCCGTCCTCGCCCTGGGGCGGGGGGCCCATGCCGGGGCCGAAGCCGCCACCGCCGGGTTGACCGCCGAACTGGGCGAGGGCGGACCCGCCGCTTGCGAGCAGGAGAGCGACGGCAAAGATGAGCGAGAGGCGGGTCACGGATATTCTCCTTGTCGTTGGCAAAGCTCGTACAGCACACCGCCCGTGGAACGAGGGTGGAGGAAAGCGACCAGGTGGCCCCGGGCGCCCCGGCGCGGGGTCTCGTCCACCAGGTCCACGCCGGCCGCCTTGAGACTGGCGAGCGCGGCCGGCAGATCGTCGACCTCGAAACAGACGTGGTGCAGGCCCGGGCCGCGCTTGTCCAGGAAGCGCTGCAGGCCCTGGTTGCCGTCCGGACAGATCAGTTCGAGGGTGGTGTCGTCCTGACCCGCGTGCAGGAAGAGCACGTCGGTGTTCTGCTCGGCCACGCGTTCCTTGGCCCCGGCCCGCAGCCCGAACAGCTCGCCGAGTCGGCGCGCGGCCTCGTCCGTCCCGCTGACGGCGATGGCCACGTGGTCGATGCGCTTGACGTGGATCATGGGAAGGCCGGGGGACAAGCCGCCCGGTTATAGCAATAGGTTCGCCGTGGCGGAAACCGTATGATGCGCGGGTGACCGCAGCCACGGTCCGGCGCGATTGTGGGCAACTGCTTTCCGTCGGCTTCGACGGCCTCACGGCGCACCGCGAGCTCCTGGATCGCATCGCCCGCTCCGAGGTCGGCGGTGTGATGTTGTTCCGGCCGAACATCGACACCCCCGTCCAGGTGGCCGAGCTGGTCGGCGCTCTTCGCGCGGCCCAGGCGGGCTTTGTCGTCTCGATCGACCAGGAGGGCGGGGTCGTGCAGCGCCTGAGGGCGCCGCTGACGGTCTGGCCGGACATGCTGTCCGTGGGAGCGGCCGGTGATCCGGGGCGCACCGAGGCGGTGGGACGGGCCCTGGGAGCCGAGCTCGGCGCCCTGGGCATCAACTGGAACTTCGCGCCGGTGCTGGACGTGCATACCAATCAGCAGAACCCGGTGATCGGAAACCGCGCCTTCGGGGGGACGCCCGAGGCGGTGATCCGGCATGCGCTCGCCTTCTGGCGCGGCCTCGGGGCGGCGGGCGTGCTCGGATGCGGCAAGCACTTCCCGGGACACGGCGACACCCGGACCGATTCGCACCTGGACCTGCCGGTGGTGCCGCACGACGAGCGGCGGCTGCGCGCGGTCGAGCTCGCTCCGTTCGCGGCGGCGTCGGCGGCCGGCATGGAGGCGATCATGACCGCGCACGTGATGTACCCGGCGCTGGATCCCGATCGGCCGGCGACGCTGTCGCCGCGGATCCTGACCCAGCTCTTGCGGCGCGATCTGCGTTTCCAGGGTGTGATCGTCAGCGACGACCTCGGCATGAAGGCGGTGGCGGACCGCTGGCCCGTCGAGGCGCTGGTCGTGGATGGACTGATGGCGGGCGTGGACCACTTCCTCGTGCGCGAACCGGTCGAGCGGCAGCTTGCCGCACACGAGGCCTTGGTGCGCGCGGCCGAAGCGCGCTCGGAGGTCCGGGCGCGGGTGCAGGAGAGCGCCGCGCGCGTGACGGCCTTCAAGGCGAAAGCCCGCGTCGGACTGCCCGACGTCGCGCGCCTCGACACAGCCGAGCATCAGCGGCTGGCGGCGTCCTTCGTGCGCATCGACGCGGCGTCGGCCGCGGGGTCGCCGGTCGCGGACTGATCCGTCAGCGCTGTTCGGCCAGCACCGTACGGCGCCAGCGAAGCGTCAGAATCGATTCGAAAAGCACGAAGGCGATCAGCACCCCGGCCAGCGTGTGCCACAGTTCGACGCGGCGCTTGGGCGGCTTGGCTCCCGCCGTCGTGATGGGCACGTGATCGGGGCGGCGATCGGCAGCCAGGCGCGCCGGGTTGGACTCGCGTATGTCCAGATTGACCACGAACGCGTCCGAGGGCCGCGCCGTCAGGGCTCCGTCGGGACCGGCGGCGCGGACCCGGTAGATCCCCGGCTCGTCGGTGTCCGTGAAAGTGACGGAGCGGCTGGCACCTCCGCGATCCTGCTTGGCCACCCAGACCGAGCCATCGGGCTTGGTCACTTCCAGGCGGCGATCATCGGGCGAGATGGTCAGTTCGCGCGGCTGGCCCACCAGCAGCGCCGTCGTGGCGTCGGCATCCGAGGCCCCCACCAAGCGTCGCCCGATCTCCTGCATCAAGGGCAGGAACCCCGGGCGGATCGGCAGGTCCGTCCATTCCCGGTCGACGGTGGTGCTGAGCAGCAGCGTCCGCCCCTTGCCCACCGTGCGTTCCACCAGCGCCGGAGAGCCGCTCTCGTAGCGCAGCACCACCTGGCGCTCCACCGTGTCCGCCACGGGCTCGAGCAACATGTACTTGAAGAAGCGCGTCGAGGCCAGCCCCTCGCCCTCGGCGGCGAAGTTGGCCAGCAGGGGATGGCGGCGGTCGATCGGCGCCAGGCGCTCGGCCGGACGATCGTCCAGGGTCTCGCCCGCGTGCTGGCCCGGCAGCGCCGAGGCGGTGCGGGCGAGGCCCAGCGGCTGCGGCAGCACGGCGCCCAGCCGTTCGTTCCAGACGGCGGTCTCGACCTTGTTGCCCACCGAGACGAACATCCCGCCGCCGCTCTGGACGAAGCGAATCAGCGCCGCCGCCAGAGGCGCCGACGGGTGGGGGACGTTCAGAAGGAAGACGGCCGTGTAGGCCGGCAGCCCCTCGACCGCCACATCGTCGGGGAGCACCGTGGTCAGCGCCGCGCCGGCGTCGCCGGCCTTGAGCGCCGTCTCGATGAAGAACGCCTCGTCCTCGGTGCGCACCGTGCGCGCGTCCCCGTTGATGATGAGGGCCCGCAGGGCGCGCGCCAGCTCCAGGTGGGTCATGCGCCGGTCGTCGAGGGCGAAAGAGTCCGCATCGATCTCCACCTCGACGTCGTGGGCGCTGCCGCTGCCCGCGGGCAGCGTGTGCAAGAAGCGCTTCCGGGTGCGCCCGCCCGCCGGGAGGTCCACGAAGCCCTTCGAGACCACGTTGCCGTCGATCTTCAGCGCCACGCCCAGCCCGGTCGTTCCGCGCAGCGAGAAATCGGCCAGCTCGGCGGTGACGGCGAGGCCCGTCGGCCCGGCCTCGGGCGCGGGCTCGGCGCGCACGTCGACGACCGCCCGGTTTTCCCACGGGGTCTCGCCGGCCACGTCGACCACCACCACCTCGGGTGGCTTTTGCTCGGGTAGACCGGTGCCGCCCTCCCAGCCCGCGGCCTGCAGATCGGTGATGACGAAGATCCGGCGCTTGTCGCGGGGCGAGCCGGTCAAGATCAGCGCCGCGCGCCGGAGCGCGGCCGTGAAGTCCGCCGGCCGCGCCGAGCCGCGCACGTTCTCCAGCGCTTGCAGCACGCGTGAGCGCTCCGGGTCCAGCTCGGCCACCGGTGGGTTCGAGCCCTGCGACGCCAGGACGATGGCCACGTCCGAGTCCGACGGGAACTGGCGCACCAGCGCCAGCGCCTTGTCCTTGGCCGTTGCGAACAGCATCGTGCCGCCGCGGCGCAGGCTGGCCGAATCGTCCAGCACCACCACCGCGCTCTGCGCCTCCAGCGAGACCGCCGGGAAGTCCGTGGCCCGCTCGGTGAACGGACGCGCGAACACCAGGGGCAGGCTGGCTGCAATCGCCGTGCGCGCCAGCAGCAGCAGGATCTCGCGCAGCCGTCGGCGCGCCGACACCCGCTTCTCGGACCGCAGCAGGAGCTGCATGGCCGCGAAACGCACCGGCACCGCCCGGCGCTTGCCGATGAGGTGCACGAGCCACGGCAGGGCTGCTGCGACCAGCCCGAGGAGCAACGCGGGCGCCAGGAAGTTCATCGCCTGCCCGGGCGTCTTCGCGCCGAGATGAACGACCGCAGCACCTCGGCGGGCGCCTCGTCGGTGCGCACGAAGCGGTACTCGATCCGGGACTCGAGGCAGGCCTGCCGCCAGCGCTCGCGAAAAGCCGCCGACTCGCGCCGGAACGCCTCGCGCAGGTCTGCGCCCTGCGCCAGCAGCGTGCGTGTGTCACCGGGCTCGACCGCCTCGAAGTACGTCAGGTCGTCGAACGGCAGCTCCACCTCGTGGGCGTCCAGCAGGTGGAACACCACCACATCGTGGCCCCGGGTGGCCAGTTGCCGCAGGCGATCGGCCAGCGGGCCCAGCGCCGTATCACCTGCCTCGCCGGTCTCGGCGTCCAGGAGATCCGAGAAGACGATCACCAGCCCGCGCCGTTCGACGACCTCGCCCAGATGGCCGAGCGCCCGTGCCGGATCGGTGCGCCCGACGGGCGCCGCTTGATCGAGAAGGCGGAAGATCTCCCGTATCTGGCCACCGCGGGTGCTGGGGGGCAGGTACTGCCGCGTCTCCTCGTCGAAGAGCAGGAGTCCTGCCGGATCGCCCTGACGGCCGAGCAGGTAGGCCAGCGCGCCCGCCAGGTAGCCGGCGTAGGTCAGCTTCGAGACCCCGCGTCCCGCGTAGCCCATCGACCCCGAGCTATCGACGGCGAGGTACGTCCGCATCTCCGTCTCGTCCTCGAAGCGCTTGACGTAGTAGCGGTCGACGCGGCCCACGGCCTTCCAGTCGATGCGGCGGATCTCGTCGCCGGGCGCGTACTCCTTGTGCTCGGTGAACTCGATCGACGTCCCGGCGTGCAGGTTGTGGTGCATGCCGGCGAAGGCCCCCTCGACGATCACCCGCGCGCGCAGCTCGAGCGATCCGAGCTGCGCCAGCTCCTGCGGGCCGATCGCCGTCGGCATCAGGCCGGCCGGATGGCGTCCAGCAACTGCTCGATCAGCCGACGCGGCGGGACGCCGTCCGCCTCGGCGTGGAAGTTTCGCACCACCCTGTGGATCAGCACCGGCATCGCCAGGGCCCGGATATCGTCGATGGCCACGGCGTACCGGCCGTCGAGGATCGCCTTGGCCTTCGCCGCCAGGACCAGGTTCTGCGAGGCGCGTGGCCCCGCGCCCCATGAGACGTACTTGCGGATGAAGTCGGGCGCGCCGCCATCGGGACGCGTCGCCCGGCACAGCGACACGGCGTGCTTGAGGACGTGCTCGGCCACCGGGACCCGCAGCACCAGTTCCTGCAATTCGAGGATCCGCTCGGGCGTCAGCACCTTGCGCAGCTGTGGCCGGTACGCCGCGGTCATCTGGCTGACGATGCGGACCTCGTCGGCCTCGCTGGGGTAGGAGACGTCGACCTGGAACATGAAGCGATCGAGCTGCGCCTCGGGCAGGGGATAGGTTCCTTCCTGCTCGATCGGGTTCTGGGTGGCGAAGACCAGAAAAGGCAGCGGGAGGTCGTAGGTGGTGCCCCCCGCGGACACCCGGTACTCCTGCATCGCCTGCAACAGCGCAGCCTGCGTCTTGGGCGGCGTGCGGTTCACCTCGTCTGCGAGGATCACGTGGGCGAAGAGCGGTCCCTTGACGAACCGGAAGACACGCCGGCCGGTGGTGCGGTCCTCCTCCAGCACGTCCGAGCCGGTGATGTCCGACGGCATCAGGTCGGGGGTGAACTGGATCCGGCCGAACGACAGGTCCAGCACATCGGCAAGCGTCTGGATGAGCAAGGTCTTCGCAAGGCCAGGGACACCCACGAACAGGCAATGCCCGCGCGCGAACAGCGCGATGAGCAGGTGCTCGATCACCGCCTCCTGCCCGACGATGCGCTTGGCGATCTCGGCCGTCAGGACGCGTTTGGCCTCGGCGATCTCGCGGGCCGCCGCCAGGTCCCGATCGGGTGTTGCGGGCGAAGGCACGGCGGCAGCGAACTCGGACATCTGGTGGAGAATGCCATGCGCCGACGACGGCGGCAAAGGCGCTACCTCAGCTCGATGCAATGGCGCTCGGCGCGCGCGACGCGGGCGGGGGTGATGTCGGGTCCGGGCGGTAGCTTGTGATAGGCGTCGGCCATCGCGCAGTGGACCGTCGGATCGAACGGGTTCGTCGCCAGTGACTGCCGTAGCGCAAGTAACGCCTTGGCCGGCTCGCCCTTGGCCAGCAGTGCCTGCCCCGCGATCAGGCTCGGCCAGGGCAACTCGGGGTACAGCGCCTGCACCTCGGCCACCGACTTCAACGCCTTCTCGGGGTCGCCCAGCGCCAGGTACGTGCGGCCCAGCTTGACCGGGAACAGCCAGTGACTGGGTCCGGCGACCTTCGCGCCCTTCTCGTACTCGACCGTGGCCGCGCGGGGCCGGTTGCGCAAGAGCAGCATGTTGCCGAGCCGAAGGAAGCGCGCCGCGGGGTCGGCCCCCGAGACTGCCTCGTCCTCGTTCGGTCCGCGCTTGCCCGCCAGGGCACCCGCCTTGCGGAACTTGCGCGTCACCGGCTCGAGGCCGGGGAAGGTCTTGTAGTGCTGCGCGGCCATGAATGTCTTCCAGTTCCGCTCGAACTGCGGCCACGAGGTGCTGGCCGCCGTGGCGACGGCCTGGCGCGCGTCCATGCCGTCCCGCACGTGTCCGATCGCCTCGCGCAACGACTCGGCCCCGCCGCGCGCGTGCAGCGCCGCCACCGCGGTCGCCACCTCGGCGAACGCCAGCGCCGCGTCCTCGGCGCGTGGCAACTTGGCCATCGAGGGGTGCATCGCCTCGAAGGTGATCAGCTTGCCGGAGGCCAGCGCCTTGGCCAGCAGGTGTTGCATCGACGGCGGCAATTCGGCGCTCGCCGGCTCGCGCCAGCGGCGCTCCAGGAATTTCGCCAGCCCCTCCTGCAGCCAGACGGGCGCCCGGTCACGCGACAGCGACGAGACGGCGTAGTGCACCAGTTCGTGCGACAGGCTGTCCAGCCACGGGTAGCCGAAGCGCAGGGCCCGCGGCGACGTCGCCATCAGCCGCGCCCACTTGCACAGCGCGATCGTCCCCGTGCGCTCCACCTCCTCCTCCGTCAACGTGGAGACCGCCGCCAGGTCGCTGGGGTTCCGGTAGATGTCCACGTAGATGGGCCGCTTGGGCACGAAGCCCAGATCGGCCGTCAGCACCGCCACCGCAGCCTCCAGGCCCTCGAGCGCGTCGTCGGCAATCACCGCGTCCTCGGGTGGAAAGCGCAGCACGAAGTGAGCCGAGCGCTTCTCCATGTGCCCCTTCACCGCCTCGCCCGCCGCCTCGGCCAGCACCAGTGTCTCCTTGATGTACGCCGCGGCCGGTGCCTGGGTGCTTGCCATCTTCAGCTTGGTGACCGCGGCCGGGTAGTCGCCTGACAGATAACGTTCGTAGCCCTGCAGGTAGATGACCTCGGGCGACCCGGCTCGCGCTTGGGCCAGGACCTTCAAGGCGGCGCCTGCTTCGTCGAAGCGCCACTCGTCGAACAGTTGCTCGATCTTGCGTCCGTCCTCCGTCATGTCCGGAGGCAGGCGCGCCGCGAGCAGCATCAGGAGGAAGCCGAGCTTCACTTGACCAGCTCCTCGTAGTACCGCCGCACTTCCTCGCGGAAGCGCTCGGGGGCGCGCTCGCGCATCGCCTCCATCAGCTCGGCGCGCCACTCGCGCGGCGCCTTCGACTCGTCGGCGCCGGGGATGCGCACCGGCTCGCGCGAGGCCTGGCTGCGGCCCATCTGCCGCTTGCCCATTCCGTCGCGCAGCTTGGCCAGGCGATCGGCCGCCTCTTGCGCCTTGCCCGCGCCCTCCTTGGCCGACCCGCGTTGCAGGTCACCGCCCGCCTCGCCCATGCGCTCGGCGATGCTCTTCAGCTCCTCGCCGGTGCGGTCGGCGCCCGGGATGCCGCCGGCTTTCTTGCCCATCTCGTCGGCGAGCTGCCGCCCGCGCTCCTGCAGGCTTCCCTGGCGTTCGCCGAGGCCGCGGCTGCGCTCGCGCTGTTGCTGCGACATCGCCTCCTCGGGCCGCGGCACCAGCTTGCTCAGGTCGTCCTGTAGCTCCTGCGCCAGCTTCTGCGCATCCGCCATCTCTGCCGAGAACGCCTCCGTCGATGGAGACTGCTGCTTGCGCCAGGTCGCCCGGTCGTCCAGCGATCGCCGCATCCGCTTGAGCGATCCCGACAGCCGCTCCGTCTCCTTCTTCGCCTCCGCAAGCTCCTGGGCCGGGATCAACCGCTTGAGCTGCTTGGCCGCCTCCTGCGATCGCTCGAGCTCGTCCCGGGCCACCTCGCCGGCCTCGCGCGGCGCCGACGTGCCGAGCTTCTTCCGCAGCGCCTCGGCCTTCTCCTTGATCCCGTTCAGCAGCTTGTCGGCCTCGCCCTTGAGGCGCTTTTGCACCTCCTGGTCGACTTCGCCGGCGAGCCCCTGGCTATCGCCGGCCACCGACCGCTGGTCACCCTCGAGGTCGCCCAGCTTCTTCATCATCTCGGTGGCGAGCTTGTTCTCCTGTGGGAAGCGATCGGACCCGAAGTCGTCGGCGTTCTTGTCCAGCATGCGCTGCAGTTGCTCCAGCGTGCTCCCGAGCTCGGCCAGCGCCTTCGACATCGACTGCGGGTCGCCCTTCTCCAGCATCTGGTCCAGCTTGGCGGCCTTCTCCATGGCCTCCTTCATGTCGGGCATGTTCTGCCACTCGCCGCTCACCTCGTTGCGCGCCTTCACCTCGGCGATCTTGCGCGCCATCTCCTCGATGCGCGCGCGCAGGTCGCGCATCTCGCGTTCCAGCTGGCGCTTCAGGGCCTCGTCGCGGGTGCTGTTGTAGCGGGCCAGGAGATCCTGCAGCCGCTTGTAGGCGCCGGTCAGCTCGCGCCCCAGTGCGGCCAGATCCTCCAGGCGCTGGCGCCCGATGAGATCGTCCAGCAACAGGACCGCGCTCTCCAGCTCGACGACGTGCTTGTCGGCCGCGCTCCGCAGCTTGCCGAAGGCGGCTGCGGTCAGCGCGCCCTGATCCGCCCTGCCGCGGAGCCCCTGCAGCTGCGCCGACTCCTCACGCATCTGCTTGCCGAGCCGGTCCGCGATCCCCGCCAGCGCGTTCACCAGCGTCTTCGAGGCCGATCCCGACCGTCGTTCCTCGTCGACCATCCGGCCGAGCAGCGCCAGGTGGGATTCCTCGTTGTCATGGATGGCCACCCAGGACGACAGGTACGCCAATCCGTTCGCCGCCGCCGCGCCCGCTGCTGGTGCCATCGGGGGCTCGCCCATCTCCAGTCGATCGCCCAGCGTCGCCAGCAGCTTGTCCAGGATCTCCCGCTCGCGCTGCAGCTGTTCGTCCAGGTTCTCGCGCGGGTTCTGGATGGTCAGGTAAAGCGTCCGCGAGCTGCCGGTCTTGCCCACGTTGCCAGTGTTGCCGGTGCCGGAGACGTCGTCTCTGTCGCGCGCCTCGATCCGGTAGGCGACGCGCGCGCCTGGTGGCAACGTCACCCCGGTCACCTCGAAAAGCGTCTTGCCCTGCGCCGAGCGAGTGCCGTTTGCTTCTTTCAAAGGCAGGCGGTGCTCGGCCCCTTCGTCGACGCGGTAGACGAGGTCGACCGCCCCCAGCCCGAAGTCGTCTCGCGCCGAGTAAGCCACCTCGACGGGTCTCGGCGCCGGCAGCTCCAGCCGGTCCGCGGGCCCGATGATCTCCACCTCGGGCGGCCGATCGGTCTCGACCACGATCCGGTGCGGCCGCGCCTCGCGCACCGGTCGGCCCAGGCGAGGCGAGAGCCAGACCCGGTAGCTGCCGCTGTCGCGCAGGGTGAGCGCGGCGGTCAGCTTGCCCTTCGCGACAGCGGCCGGCCCTTCACCCGCCTCGCCCGCGTCGCCGAACAGCAGCCTCGCCTCGCGCGCCGAGCGCAAGAGCCGCGCCTCCAGTGTCACCTTGGTCCCCTTCAATGCCACGAGGTCGCCCGTCGAGCCCTCGACCACGCGCGCAGCCAGACCGGTATACGCCGGGAAGGTGTAGATGATGCGCACGTCGCCAATCAGTGGCTCGCCGGTGATCGCCGCGCCTTCGAATCGCGTCGGGTTGCGGACAAGCAGCGACAGGCCGCGCCGCAGATCTGTCTTCCAGATGGCCAGCCCCAGCACCATCGCGGTCGCCGCCAGGAGGAGCCCCATCTTCGCCGCGGCTCGCAGGGGCACGAGGCCACGCGGGTCCAGCGGTGACACCGCCTGTGCCACGCTGGCGTGGAACGCGTGCGTGATCGTGGGCGAGATGCCGGGCGAGTCCGGCGCCAGTTCCACCGCCGACAGCAGATCGCTCGCCAGGGGCGGCACCTGATGTCCCACCAGCGAGGCCACCGCGCGCTCGTGCCGCAGGCGGCGCGACGGCGCGATCCAGCCCCAGGTCAGACCCGCGGCCAGGAACACCAGGACGATCGCGATCGTCAATGTAGGCCAAAACGGCGCTGGGCCCACACGTCCGGCCCATGCCCCCAGTATCAAAAACGCCACGAGCAATGCCGCCACTGTGGCTGCCGCGGCACGCAGCGCCTGGGCCAGGAGCGCCCGTCGGCGCACGGCGCCGAGGAAGCGCCGGATCAGTTCGATCTCCTCCATGCCCCCGGCAACTATAGCGCGCCGAACCGATGACGCCCATCGTCATCGGGACGGTCCCGGCTTTGCAACTCCCCGGGTCATCATGCACTCGCCTAGCGAAACGACCGGGTCGACGAAGGGGTCCGCAAATTCGCCACAGGGTCGCGAGGCAACTTCGCGCGCCGACCTGATCGAGCAGGCACGCCGGGGCGACCCGCGCGCGCTGCAGAAGCTGCTCGTCGAGGCGCGGCCGCGCGCGATCGCGGTGGCGCTGAAGGTGCTGCGCAACCCGGAGGACGCCGAGGACGCCGTCCAGGACGCCTTCGTGAAGGCATGGCGCTACATGTCTCGCTTCGAGGGGCGCGCGTCGTTCGGCACCTGGCTGCACCGGATCGTGATGAACGCCAGTCTGGATCTGCTACGCCGCCACAGCTGCCGACCGGAAGGCGAAGACGACGACGCGAATCGGCTGTCCGAACTCGCGCACCACGACACCCCCGAACGCTCGCTCGGCCGCGCCCAGACCAGCGCCGTGGTGCGAGCAGCGGTGGCCACACTGGCCGCGCCGCACCGCCAGGCGATCACCCTGCGCGAGTTCGAGGATCGTTCGTACGAGGAGATCGCGCGCGCCTCGAAGTGCCCCGTCGGAACGGTCATGTCGCGCTTGCACCACGCGCGCCGCAAGCTGGCGACCGAGCTGCGCGGCAGCCTCAACGACGACCTGGTCACCGCCGCCGCAGCTTAGAGGTTATGCTCATTCGCTGCCGATGCTGCCCGCTCCGCTTCGCGACCGGCTGTCGCAACTCGCTCGTATTCCGCGGCGGTGGCTCTTCGCGGGCGGCGGCGCGCTTCTCCTCCTGATCCTGTATCCGTTCGCGGGCGGCTTCATCGCCGCCCGTCTGGCCGTGGGCCGGCTGGAGGCGCGGCTCGGTCTCGCGGTGGCGATCGCGCATGGCCGCGCGGGGCTGTTCACCTTCTATTTCCGTGGCGTCACCGTGGGCGTCCCCGGTCGTGCGCCGCTGGCGCGCATCGAGCGCCTCGACGTCCCGCTGTCGGCGATCTGGGGTGGGGGCCTCGTGACCGTCCGCCGCCCGCAGTTGCAGGTCGAGCGCGGCGGCCCCAACGACAATCTCGGTCCCTTCCTGGGCGGCGCAAAGCGCTCCTCGGGCGGCAAGTCAGGTGGCCGGAGCTTGCCTGCCGTGGCCATCGAGGACGGCACGCTGGATCTGATCGACCACGTCGGTGGCCGCACCCTGAAGATCGGACAGCTCAAGGCGCGCCTCGCGTCCGGCCAGCGCTTCTCCGTCGAGGCGCACCAGGTGTCAGGCAGCGTGCGCCTGCGCGGCGGCGACAGCGACCCGACCTTCGGTGCCACCCTGGTCGAGGCCGATGGTCCGCTCGAGGGGCTACGGCCGGCGCCGTATCCGCGCGTGCGCATCTCGGAGGGGTATCTGCGTGTCTTGCCGACGCTGCCGTTGACGGGCATCAACGGGACCATCGGGCCCGACGGCACACGGATGCAGATCTCGCTCGCTGGCAGTTACGGCGGCGCCAAGCGCTCGCTGTGGACGGCAGCCGGGGCCATCGACCCGAAGGGGCCGAAGGGGCCCGATGGGGCGTTGTCTCTGCGCGCCGAGCGCTTCACGCTGGACAAGGTGGCGGACATCTTGCCGCAGTCGGTGCTGCAGCCGTCCGAGACCTCGGTCGATGCGGCGCTGGACCTCACTTTCTCTCGCGAACGCGTCGGCTTCTCGGGCAGCTTCGATGTCGCGGGCCTCAGCCTCCATCACGAGAAGCTCGCCTCCGAGCCGATCTTCGACCTGGGCCTCGCGGTGCGCCTCGAAGGTGGTTTCGAGCCCGGTAAGCGCCGCCTGGAGCTGACCAAGCTGGAAGGGCGCCTCGGCCACCTGGTCGGCGAGCTGAGCGGCTCGGTCGAGCTGGCGCCCGGGGTCTTCAAATTCCCCGACGGGGATCAGCTGGCGGCGCTCCCCAAGATCGATCTGCGCATCCGCGTCCCGCGCATCGCCTGCGCCAAGCTGTTGCAGAGCATCCCGCCGCCGATCGTGCCAAAGCTGCAGGGGTTCGTCCTGACCGGCACCTTCGAGACGGACATCCACACCAAGATCGACTACGCCGATCTCGACCAGATCGAGCTCGGCGGCAAGGTCGGCATCGATGGCTGCCGCGTCGTCAAGGCGCCCCAGGAGATCGAGCGGCTGACGAGTGGCGGCGAGTCGATCGTCCAGGTGGTGGAGGTACCGCCCAGGCCGGGTGACGGCGGACCCACCGACACCATGGTGTTTCCGATCGGCCCCGACAACCCGGATTTCGTGCCGTACGACAAGATCTCCCCGCACATCGTCAACGCGTTGATGACCACCGAGGATGGCGGCTTCTTCAAGCACCGCGGCTGGGTCTCGAGCGAGTTCAAGACGGCGCTCAAGCGCAACCTGACCGCGGGCGCGTTCCGCTTCGGGGCCTCGTCGATCACCATGCAGATGGTGAAGAACGTGCTGCTCGCCCATGAGAAGACGCTGTCGCGCAAGCTTCAGGAGTTGTTCATCGTCTGGTACGTCGAGCAGCAACTGCCCAAGGAACGCATCCTCGAGCTGTATCTGAACGCCATCGAGTTCGGCCCGCGTCTCTACGGCATCGGGGCCGCCGCCCGGCACTACTTCGGCAAGAGCGCCTCGGACATCTCGCCCCTCGAGGCGGCCTTTTTCTCCTCGATCCTCCCCAGTCCCAAGCGGCGCTACGTCCAGTACTGCAGCGGGGCGCTCAACGCCAAATGGGACAAGTACGTGAGGCGCATCCTCGCGCGCATCCACGAGCGCGGCCGCCTGTCGAAGGAGGAGTACGACGGCATCGCCACCGCCCCGTTCGCCTTCGATTTGACCGAACGCACCATGACCGACAAGCAGTGCCTCGCCTGGGTCCAGAAGATCACCCAGAAGGTGGCCGCCGAGCCGGATCCGGACGCGGAAACCCCGTAGCTCGATGTGTGTTAGAGTGTGACCTGTTTTTCCCCAAGGGGGCGTGCGCGATGTTCAAGACGCATCTCCGGATTCTGAGCGGGATTCTGGGCGCAAGCCTCGTCCTCGTCTCCTGTGGCGGCGGCGGCGGTGACGGTGAAGGGGGCCAGGGCGGCGACGGCAACATGGGCGGAATGGGCGGCGCACCGGTCAAGCCGAGCGCTTGCACCGGCACCATCGATCCCGGTCCCGCCATCATCCGGCGGCTGAACCGCTTCGAGTACAACAACACCGTCAAGGATCTGCTGGGGACCGGGCTACGGCCCGCTGACGAGTTTCCCGTCGAGGAAAAGCCGCACGGCTTCGACAACAACGCCGAGGCGCTCACCGTCTCGCCGCTGCTGTCAGAGCAGTACATGCTCGCCTCCGAGCGGCTGGCGAACGATTACCTCGACCGGAACTTCGCCATGATCGCCACGCGGTTCGGTTGCACCGGGACCAGCGATCCGGCGACGCCAGCGGGCGAGGATGCCTGCGCCAGGAGGGCGTTCCAGAGCCTGGGTCGCAGCGGTTATAGACTCCCGATCCCTGCCGACGAGTTGAAGGTGCTGATGGACGTCTACGCCCAGGGGAAGGCGTCCGCGGCGACGCTGGGGTTCCGCAACGGCCTTCGTGTCGGCCTGATGACGCTGCTGCAGTCGCCCCGGTTCTTGTACCGCGTTGAGATGGGCATGGCCCCCTTGGAGGGCGAAAAGGTGGCGCGCCTCGATCCGCATGAGACGGCGACGCGGCTGTCCTACCTCCTGTGGGGCACGCAGCCTGACGGCACGCTCCGGACCGCCGCCGACCAGAACAAGCTCGTCACCAAGGAGGAGATCGCGGCTCAGGTCGACCGGATGCTCAAGGACACGCGGGCCCGCACGATGGTCAAGCGTTTCCACGACGAGTGGCTGGAGCTCGATCGCATCGACAACATCGACAAGGACACCAAGGTCTTCAAGAATTTCACCAAGGGCGTCATCGGTCCGATGGGCCAGGAGACCGAGAGGTTCCTGGACGTCGTGGTGTGGCAGGGCGGAGGCGACTTCACCTCGATGCTCACGGCGCCGTACACCTACGTCGAGCAGTCGCTGGCGAAGTTCTACGGCTTCACCAACTACGTCAGCCCGATCGGTGGCGACGGCATGCCGAACGGCACCATCGCCAAGGTGGATCTGGATCCCGTCAAGACGAAGCGCGGCGGCTTGCTGACCCAGGGGACGTTCATGGCCTCGCTCGCGGGCCCCAACCAGTCGTCGCCGGTCAAGCGCGGGCAGTTCGTGCGCGAGAAGCTGCTCTGTCAGACGCTACCGCCGCCGCCGCCGGATCTCATCGTCTCGCTGCCGCCGCTGGATCCCAAGCTGACCACGCGCGAGCGTTTTGCCCAGCACGACGCCATCGACGGCTGCAAGACCTGCCACATGCTGATGGATCCGATCGGCCTCGGCTTCGAGGAGTTCGATGGCATCGCCCAGCTGCGGACCACCGAGGCGGGGCGTCCCATCGACGCCAGCGGCGAAGTCACCGGCATGTCCTGGGACGGCAAGTTCATGGGCGCCCTCGACCTGCAGAAGAAGCTGGCGGCGAGCGACGAGGCGCAGGAGTGCCTGGTGCGCAACTGGTTCCGTTACGGCTACGGCCGCACCGAGCTGGACAACGTCGACGACTGCAGCCTGGAGCGGGTGCGCATTCAGTTTCAAGAGGGGAAGCTCGGTATCAAGCAGCTGCTGGCGGCGCTGGCCACCACCGATGCCTTCTTGTATCGGCGGGTCACCCCGCCCGGAGGTGCCCCATGAAGTTCCCTCTGTCGCGGCGGACCGTGCTGCGAGGCGCCGGCGTCTCGGTCGCCCTGCCGTGGCTCCAGGCGATGGCGCCGGTGCGGAACGCCTACGCCGCAGGCCCCAAGCGGCTGATCGTGATGTTCACGCCGAACGGAACGATCCGCGAGGCCTGGGCGCCGACCGGGACCGAGAACGCGTTCACTCTGTCGCGCATCCTGGCGCCGCTCGAGCGGCACAAGAAGGACCTGGTCGTCATCGACGGAGTGGACAACGTCGCCGCTGCCTCTGCCAAGGGCCCGGGCGACGGCCACCAGACTGGCATGGGATGCATGCTGACGGGCATCGAGCTTCTGCCCGGTACCACCAAGGGTGGCTGCTCGGCTTGCCCGCCCGCGGGCCTGGCTGGTGGGCCCTCCGTCGAGCAGGAGGTGGTTCGTAAAACCAAGCCTGGCACCAGGTTCCCTTCGCTGGAGCTGGGCGTGCAGGCAGGCGCGGCAGGAACCGCCTGGGGCTACATGTCCTATCGCGGGCCCAATGTGCCGCTGCCGCCAGACAACAGCCCCAAGTCAGTCTACGATCGTATCTTCAGCGATCTGCTGATCGCCGGCCAGGACAACACGGTGGCCACTCAGCTGCGGCGCGATCGCAAGACGGTGCTCGACGCCGTACTCAAGAACTACAAGATTCTCTCGCCCAAGCTGGGCACCGAAGATCGACACAAGGTCGAGGCCCACCTGTCGACCGTCGACGAGCTGCAACAGCGTCTGTCAGCACCCGGCAACGACGTGCCGGTCTCGGCCGAGGCCTGCGTCCGCCCAACGGTGCCCGCCTTCGACTACAAGGCCAACGACAACTTCCCCAAGGTGGGTCTGGCGCAGATGGATCTGCTCACCATGGCCTTCGCCTGCGATCTCACCCGGGTGGCCAGCATGCAGTGGGAGAACTCCGTCGGGGGGACGCGCTTCTCCTGGCTGGGCGCGAGCCGTGGCCATCACGATCTGTCGCACGATCCGGACAGCACGGCGGACAGCAAGGAGATGCTCACCAAGATCAACATCTGGTTCTCCGAGCAGCTGGCCGTGCTCATCGACAAGCTCAAAGCGGTCAAGGAGGGCGACGGCACGCTCTTCGACAGCACCATGATCCTCTGGGTCAACGAACTGTCGCGCGGCAACGCCCACTCGCACCCGGACATGCCGTTCCTTCTGGCGGGCAGCGCCGGTGGCGCCATCCGCACCGGGCGCTTCCTCAAGTACACGGGGACCGTCTCGCACAACAACCTGCTGGTCTCCGTTCTCAATGCCTACGGCGTGGACACGAGGACCTTCGGCAACCCCGCCTACTGCACCGGGCCGCTAGCGGGCCTGTGATTCGCGGCGCGCTGTTCGCCGTGCTCTTGCTGACCTCCACGGTAGCCTGGGCGCGCAGGAATGGGTTTGCCGTCGAGGGGTGCAACGGGTGCCACCGTGGCGGCAAGGCGCCCGCCGTCACCATCACCGCCGAGCCGATGTCGTTCGACCCGGGAAACACCACCGTGGTGTCCGTCCGCATTCCACGCGCCAGCGGCAACTATGGCGGCCTCTACGTCACCTCCAACATGCGCGGGGCCTTCGCCGTGATCAGCGGCGACGGTTCCAAGCTGGCGTCGTCGACCCAGGTGACTCACACGGCGCCGAAGGTGTCCTCTTCCGGGGACATCACGTTCCAGATGCGCTGGACCGCACCCAGCACCCGGGGCAACGTCGACTTCGACGTCTGGGGCGTGTCGGCGAACGGGAACAACGCTGCCTCCGGCGACGCCGAAGGGTACGCGCGCCTCAGCCTGACCTATGGCTGCCCCGGCGTCGTCGCCTACCCGGATCGCGACGGCGACGGCTTCGGCGCCACCGAGGAGATGACCCGCCTGTGCGACGTGACCGCCGGCTACGTCACGAAGGGCGGCGACTGCGCCGATTACGACAAGGAGGTCTTCCCCGGCCACGCAGAAATCTGCAACTTCGTCGACGACAACTGCGACGGCATGACCAACGAGGGATTTCCGTTGATCCGTGTCACCCGCGACGTGGACGGTGACGGTCACGGTGCGCGCAACACCGCCGACACCAGGACGTTCTGCGGCCCGCTGCCGGGCTACGCCACCGTGGCCGACGACTGCAACGACAACAACAAGGACATCTATCCCGGCGCACCCGAGCTCTGCGATTACCTGGACAACGACTGCAACACCAGGATCGATGACGGCGCCCGTGCGACCTGCGGTGTCGGCGGCTGCCGCCGCTTCGCGCCGACGTGTGATTCGCCGCTGTGCACCGCCGGCTCGCCCACGCGCGAGACCTGCAACGGCATCGACGACGACTGCAACGGCACCGTCGACGACGCGTCGAACCTGTGCACCGACGGCAAGGCCTGCATCTACGGGCTGTGTCTGTCGCCGAGCATCTTCGGCGACGGCGGCGTGCCTCCGCAACCCGGTGTCGATGCGGGTACCATGCCGGGGCCGGGTCAGGACCCTGCTGCACCCATCGGTGGCTGCGACGTCGGAGGCGGTGCGCCCGGTGGCGGCCTGCTGCTGCTGCTCCTCCTCCTCCTCCTCCTCGGGCGGCTCAGCGCCCGGGCATGGCGCTGAACGTCGCCTCGATATTCCGGAGCGCGTTCAGCGTCGACTTCACGCCCAGCGCCAGGTACTCCTCGCCCATGGCGACGGTGGAGATCGTGGCGTCACCCCAGGTGCCCGACTTCGTGGCGGCGTGCACCGAGCCCGGCGTGGTGAAGAAGAAGGCGGTGTGTACGGGTCCGACCGGCACGTCGTACTTGGGGAACGGCGGGAACTCGGCGTTGGCCTTGTCCATGTCGACCAGCCCTGGATCAATCGCCAGGACCGCCGATGTCTCGGCGGCGTTCGCGTGCAAGCCCTTCTCCAGGCTGTTCCATTTGGCGGCGACCTCGGGCGGCACGCCGTCCCAGTAGTTGAGCGGGAAAGCCCGCGCGCCCTTGACCATCCGCTCGGCGGCGTTGGCGCAGGAGTAGGCGATGGCGTAGGTGTTGTCGTAGTGGCCGTTCAGGAAACAGATCCGACGGAACCCGACGTGCGCGTAGGCCACCGCCAGGTCCTCGATCACCTTCATGAAGGTGGGGATGGTGATGTGAACGAGGCCCTTGAAGCCGACGTGCGGGTACGACAGCGAGTACTCCAGCGACGGCCCCACGACGGCGCCGATCTCCGGCGCCACGCGGCGGGCGATCTCGCGAGGGATGATGCTGTCGGTGTTCAGCGGCAGGTGCGGCCCATGCTGCTCCGTGGCACCGATCGGCACGATGACGGTGTGGTTCGTTTTCAGGAACTCCTCCACCTCGTCGTTGGTCATCTCGCCAAGGAACACCGTCTTGCGCTTCGACATGGGTCCCCGTCTACCGTGGCGTGCTCGCGTTTTCAACCGGCGCGGTTAGACTGAACGTCATGCCCTCTCGCGCCAGCGGCTCACGGCGCAAAGCCCCTGATGCCGTCGACAACGCCGAGCGCGCGCGTGTGGGCCGGGCGGTCCGGTACCGCACCATCCGCATCCTGAAGCTGCTGCGGAACGCCGCCATCGTGATCCTGGTGCTTGTGGGCCTGGGCGTGGCCGGAGCGGTGGGGATCTTCATCTACTATGGCAGCGATCCCAAGCTGCCCACCTTGCGCAGCGTCGCCGACTACCGGCCCAAGCAACTGACCAAGGTGCTGGATCGCGAGGGCAAGGTGATCGGCGAGCTCGGCGGCGAGCGGCGCACCCTCATCCCCTTCGACAAGATTCCCAAGGTGATGATCGAGGCGGTCGTCGCCTCCGAGGACGCCGACTTCTTCAAGCACAGCGGCATCGACTATCGGGCCATCGTGCGCGCCGCGATCACCAACATGCTGAACGTCCGCTACGCGCAGGGCTTCTCGACCATCACCCAGCAGGTGGTCAAGCAGATGCTGCTCACGCCCGAGAAGACGCTGCGGCGCAAGGTGCAGGAGGTGATCCTCGCTCGCACGCTGACCGACAAGCTGACCAAACAGGAGATCCTGGAGATCTACCTGAATCACATGTACTTCGGACACGGCCGCTACGGGTGCGAGGAAGCTTCGCAGTACTACTTCGGCAAGCCGATCGCCGCCGCGAACGCGGCCGAGGTGGCGATGCTGGCGGGCCTGCTGCAGAGCCCGGAGCGCCTGTCGCCGCGCAAGCACCCGGAAGCGGCCAAGACGCGCCAGCGCTACGTGCTGGGCCAGATGGCCCACGAGGGCTTCATCGACAAGGCCACCGCCGACAAGCTGGCGGCTCAGCCGATCGTTCTGGCACCCGAGTCGGTGGCACGCATCAGCCTGGCGCCCGAGGCGGTCGACATCGCCTACAAGAAACTGGTCGAGGCGAACGGCGCGGAGGCAGTGACCACCCTGGGCGCGGCGGTGAAGACCACCATCGACGCCAAGCTGCAGGAGCTCGCTCGGCAGGCGGTGGAGCGGGGGCTCGAGGATCTCGACCTTCGGCAGGGGTACCGCGGACCGACGGGGCACCTGACGGGCAAGGCGCTCGAGAAGCACAAGAACGATCTGGCTCGGAAGGGGGCCCCCAAAGCGGGCGACATCGTCGACGGCGTCGTCGAGAAAGTGGAGAAGGAGGCGGCGAAGCCGAAGGGCGGGCGGCTCTTCGTCGACGTCGGCGGGACCGCTCTGGGCGTCGTCGACCTGGACGCCGAGACGCGCTACGGCCTGGGGCCGAAGCCGCTGGCCGAACGGTTCAAGCCCGGGGATCTGCTCCGGGTGCGATCGGCCCCCGAGAGGAAACGCGGCGCCGGGAACGAGCTTCCGCTGGCACTGGAGCTGGGCCCGCAGGCGGCGATGGTGGTGATGGATCCTCAGACGCGCGACATCCTGGCGCTGGTCGGCGGGTACGCCTACCACGCTGGCGGCTTCGATCGTTCCCAGCGGGCGATGCGGCAGCCGGGCTCGGCGTTCAAGCCTTTCGTGTATGCGGCCGCCATCGAGAGCCGGAAGTTCACCGCCGCCACGGTGGTGAACGACGCGCCCGAGGTGTACGACCTCTGGAAGCCGCAGAACTACGAGAAGGAGGTGTTCCGGGGTCCCGTCCGGCTGCGGACGGCGCTGGCGCACTCGATCAACACCGTGGCCATCCGGGTGATGGCCGAGCTGGGATTGCCGACGGTGCGTGAGTACGCCCGGCTGTCGGGCATCACCTCGGACTTGCCGGATTCCCTGGGCCTGGCGGCCGCGCTGGGCGCGAGCAGCGTCTCGCCGATCGAGCTGGCCAATGCCTACGCCACCTTCGCCGCTGGCGGCTTGCTGGCCGAGGCACGCCTCCTCACCGACGTGGGCGGCAAGCTGATCGAGGCGGCGCAGCCCCAGCCCGCGCTGCGCCCCGAGACGGCGTACGTGGTCGTGTCGCTCATGCGCAGCGTGGTCGAGGAGGGGACGGCCAAGGCCGCCAGCACGCGTCTGCGGAGGCCGCTGGCAGGCAAGACCGGCACCACGAATGACCAGAAGGACGCCTGGTTCGTGGGGTTCTCGCCTGATCTGCTGGCCGCCGTCTGGGTCGGGTTCGACGATGGCCGCAAGCTCGGCAAGGGCGAGGCGGGCGGACGTACCGCGCTGCCGATCTGGATCGAGTTCATGGCCAAGGCCCTGGCGAACCGGCCGGTGCGCGACTTCGCTCAGCCTCGCGGCGTCGTGGTCACCCAGATCGATCCGAACACCGGTCTCCTGGCGTCGCCAGGCACCGAGGGCGTGCCGGAGGTGTTTCTGGAGGGCACCCAGCCGAAAGAAGCGGCCCCCGCTCACGGCGAGGAGGCCAACCCCGACAAGCTCCTCCTCGAGAGCCAATAGCCGAGCGCGAACAGGGCGACGAGCGTCCACGACGCGGCGGTGATCGCCACTCCTGCCTTGAAACCGCGCGGGTGGTACTCCAGTACGACCTGGTGGCGCCCGTTGGAGAGCGCGACGGCACGCAACAAGATGTTCGCCCGATGCAACTCGGTCGCGGCGCCATCGACGAATGCCTTCCACCCCGAAGCGTAGCGCTCGACGAAGACAGCGTAACCAGGGCCGCGGGTGTCACAATCGGCTTCGATGCGCGTCAGGCCGAAAGACAGGATCTTGCACGCGCCGCCTTGGCCCGCACCGGTCGGCGTCGCCCCGGGTGCCAGCAGCACACGGCGCCCTTCGATGACGTCTGGCGTGAAGAGTTGCTCCAGGGCGAGGCCTTCCTCGATGATGCTCGCCTGAGCAGCCACATAAGCGCGCGGTAACCGGCTATCGACTCGGTAGAGCGCGGCGCCCGGCGGACCGTCGACCGGCAGGTGGGTCAGGCCTGGCACCTGAGGTGGCCGCTCCCCGTGAACCGGGAGAACCGCATAGTCCACGGCCAGCAATGCGAGAAGGGTCAACGGGCGGTCCTTCGCTTCTTTCCAGACGCGATCGGAGAGCGGGGTAGGCTCCGCGACGTAGCCAGGCAGGGTCGCGATCCCGAACACGCCCGGCGTGCTCGGGCGGAGCGCATCGATCCGCCGTCGCTCGAGCGTAGCAAGCTGGTCGCGCCTCACGCGACGGTCGATGGCGGCCTCCACGGTGTCGTCGCGAAAGACTCGGGGGTTGGTGGCGAGCCGTTGCCATGCGGGATCCGCGTAGATGGCTGTGGCAAACGCCGGAGGGCGGTCGAGGATCTCGGGAGGCGCCAGCTTCAAGAAAGGAATCGCCGCCAAGGCGAGATCCGCGGCCACCGCCAGCGTCGCCAGGAACTGCGCCGGTCCTGCGAAGCGCCTCGCCACAAGCGTTGCTGCGGCGACCGCGAGGGCAGCCACCGTGCCGTGTAGTGCCGCCATGCGGATGAAAACCGTCAGCGGGGTCGGCCCGAAGAGCGTTGGGGCCAGAGTCAGCGAGCCGATCGCGGCCGTGAAGACCAACGTGCGCCTCCACGGGGGGGAGGCCGTCCGGATCCGATCGAGGCCGAACCCGGCCGCCACCGCCAGGAAGGGCACCGCCAGCCCGACAAACTTCTCCGGCGTGCGGTGATAGAGGAACACCGGAAACAGCCACCGGAAGATGGCATGCAACGGGGTGTGGCGCCCCATCGCCAGGACGATGGAGACCGCGGCCAGCGCGCATAGAACCATCGGCTGGAGTGGGCGGCGTCGGATGCCGACGAGCGCAAGGGCTACGGCCGCTGCCCCCAGGTAGGCGCTGTACAGGAATGAACGGTCGTCATACGACCCGTCCGCGGTCAGGGCTCCACCGGGATACGATCCGTAGGGATCGCCCATCGCTCCCGGTGCAACCAGTTCGATGAGCCGCAACGGATGCAGAGACCATTTCTCCGCGCGCTCCCGCGCTATCCCATCGGGGCGGGTCGTCTCCTGGAGAGCGCCTCCTAGAGGAAGGACGAAGCAGGCGGAGAGTGCCACGGCAAAAACGCACGCGGCAGCGGTCGCGCCGGCGAGCTTTCGGGCAGGGATCACCAGCCCGGTGTCGCGCTGGCTTCGGCGCCAGAGCAGCGCGAAGATCACTCCGACCACCGCCGCGAGGGCGGTCTGGAACACCTCTCCGATCAGGGCCATGCACCCGAGGGGGCAGGCGGCCAGCAGAACGCCTGCGACAAGCTCCCGCATCCCTCCGCCGCAGCGTCGGGCGAGTGCGATGAAACCGAGCGCGCACCACGGATACCAGGGGACGGTGTAGATCAGGTTGTCCGTGGTCCAGATCGTCGTCGTGAATCCCGAGAGCGCCCACACCAGCGCCGCCACGAGTGACGCAGCCGCCGACAGCCCCAATCGCCTGCCGAGCGTCATCATGCCAACGGCGCCTGCC
This sequence comes from Myxococcales bacterium, assembly GCA_031423255.1. Lineage (GTDB taxonomy): Bacteria > Myxococcota_A > Polyangia > Fen-1088 > Fen-1088 > JANPFD01. Next base: position 27,215 of record JANPFD010000155.1, read on the forward strand.
AGCAAGTGAAGCAGGCCATTCCACGACAGCGCGCGAGCCAGCGAGGCTCCGGCCGTCGCCGCCAGCCAGTTGGGCGGGTAAAAGAGGCCGTGCAGCGGGCTTGCAACGCTGGAGAGGCCGATTCCGTCCGTGGGGTTCCAGGCGGGAAATTCACCGTGCTGAACGGCGGTTCGCAGAAGTCCCAGCAGAGGGTAGATCCATCGCCCGATGTCGCGATAAAACAGCACCTCACCCAGCAGCAGTGGCAGGTACGTCAGGCCGATGATGGCAACGAGCGCGACGAGAGGCCACCAGGGTGGCGCTCGCCCTCGCACTCTAGTCCCGGACCGGCGTGGCCTTGATGGCCGCCTTGCCGTCCTTGATGTAGACGGAAAAGCGCGCGGTCCGGCAGTTGTACTTGGCGATGAGTTGCTGACGGTTGCCGTCCAGCCGCGACCGGAACTTGTCCAGCGTCAGCGATCCGACGGCCTCACCCGTGCGATGGCGGGCGGCCACGTACTCGGCGTACACCTCGCGGATGTGCGCCTCCTCGTTGTCCACCGGGTCCAGCGTCCGCGTCTTCTCATCGCTGATCGGCATTCGGGTGGTGTGGTCGTTGTCGATCTCGTCGGTGAAGGATGTGGACACGTCGACCGACCCGGTGGGGCGGGGGGCCGCGCGGGCCGGCAACGGCGAGGGACGCGGTGGAGGGGCGGGGGGACGTGCCGCAGGCGGAGGCGGTGGCGCGAAGGGCGAGGGCGTCGGCCGCGCCGCCGCGGCCACGAACGGCGAGGGAGCACCGGACAGAGACGGCGGTACGGGGCGCGGCGGCGGTGTGTTCGATACCGGCGTCGGCGTCCGTTGCGGCCCTGTTCCCCAGTCGGGCGGCGCCGACAGCGTCGAGGGTGGGCTGGCGAACACGGCCGGTGGCGGCTCGATCATCGGCGCCTTGAACATCGCCGAGCCGCTGGTCGACGACGAGTTCGACAGCGATGGCGCGGACGAGAACGGGCTCGAGGATTCACGCCCATCGAGGATGGCGTTCAGGTCGGCGCGTGAGGTGCTCTCCCGCGACGGAGTCGCGTGAGCCAGTTTGTCCATCGCCGCGTTCACGTCGCGGGCGATGCCGCCGAACTGGCCCGGGAACTGTCGATCGTCCAGCTTTGCCATCTCGCCGCGCGCCAGCCTCTGCACGTCGCGGCGCAACCTGCCGAGCGGGTTCTCCACCTCACGCCGCTGCAGGAACAACCCAACCGCCAGCATGACGGCGAGACCGCCGCCGAGGCCCAGCCAGGGGAATCTCCGCCACGATAGATCGTCGGCCGCGGTGCTCGACAGAAGCGCGAACGGGTTCGACGGCGGTGCCTTCTTGCCGATGAGGACGTAGTACGCCTCCTGCTGCGACGCTTGCCCGGTGAACGGCGCCGCCACCGCCAGCAGCCTGTCGGACCCCACCGGCAGAACGATCGCCCGCGTGCGCTTCGACTCGACGATCTCCTTGCGATGTTGCGCGATCTGCTCCGGCAGCCCGCCGAGTAGCGCCTCGGGCATGGTCGATGACAGCACCTGATTCTTCATCAGGATAGCCACGTCCAGGACCAGGTTCTTCCGCCACAGCTCTGCCAGGCGCTTGCCCGTCTCGGCGCCCACGAAGATCACTCCCACGATCCTGTCGCGGGTCTTCGAGAGCACCGGGGCGGCAGCGATGCGCATGACCTTTCCGCCGGCTGCCCAGACGTCGTCCGACAGGTAGCCGCGCAGGGCATCGGCGATCACCTCCGCGCCCGCCAGCGAATCTCCCATCTCCGTCTCGCGGTCACCGGCGCGGGCCACCACGCGCCCCTTGGCGTCGACCGCGCCCACCACACCCAGACCGATTCCCGCCAGATCCGGGATCAGACTGCGCAGCCGCCCCTTCACCGTCTCGTTCAGCATCCGCGGCTCGCCCGCCCCCCGGCTCGCCGAATCGAGCGACTCGGCCAGCACCGCATCGCGCCCCAGCTTGGCCACGTAGTCGATCCACCGATGCGCGTCGGTTTTCAACATCTGCTCGGCTGCGTACTGCGCGCGGTCCAGACGCTGGCCCTCCAGCTGTTCGATCTGGCGATCCGCGGGCCGCGGCGCCACGAAGGCGGCGGTCGTTGCGATCCCAGCCAGGAGCGCGACGAGGATGAACCAGATCTTCGACAGGAACACGCTACTCCGCTTCCTTGGCGCTTCCGCCCAGCTTGATCTGCACGTCCTGCGGTCTGGACAGGTCGATCGTTTCCTCGTGCGCCCAGCGGCCGTGGCTCCAGACCTTCAGCACCGCTTTGCCGTCCGGGGCGTCGCCGATCTGGAACTTCCCTTTGTCGTCGGCGAGGCCGAAATGCGGGGTGGCGACCACCACCACCGAGATGCTGATGTGCGGGTACTCGGCGCAGCGGATCAGATAGCCGCCCACGTCGGCGAACCGCTGCCGCCGCACCCCCCCCGGCGCCAGGCGCTGCAGGGGCATCACCGCCGGCTGATCGGGGATCGACAGATCGTGCGCGACCTTGTCCTCGTTCTTGATCTCCACCACCGAGCCGGCGCCCACCACCACCAGCGCCTGGCTGGCCTGCAAACCGGCGATCTCGACGGTCACCGTCTTGGGGGCCGGGATCTGCGCCTTCAACCCTTGCAGCACGACCACGGTCTCGCCCCGGAACGTCGCCGGCTGGATGGGCACGAGGCCGTTCTCCAGGCGCCAGTAGCCGGGGTGGCGCCGCGAACTCTTCAACTCGGCCGGTAGCGTCACGGTGCCGCGCACCGGAGCCGCCCAGGCCACGCCGGAGGCCAGTGCTATCATCGCGATGTGCCGAGCCACGCACCGAAACAGTCCCTCGAGACCTTTGCCAACCCCGCGCCGGATCGCGACTACGTGATTCGCTTCGAGACGCCGGAGTTCACCTGTCTGTGCCCGAAGACCGGTCAGCCCGACTTCGCCACCATCCGTGTCGAGTACGTTCCTGACCAGCTCTGCGTCGAGCTCAAGTCCTGGAAGCTCTACCTGTGGTCCTTCCGCAGCGAGGGCGCGTTTCACGAGGCTGTCACCAATCGCATCCTCGATGACCTGGTGACCGCGGTCCGGCCGCGGCGCGCACGCATCGAGGGCGACTTCAACGTGCGCGGTGGGATTCATACGACGATCATCGCCGAGTACTCCAAGCGCTAGTCGCGTTTGGCGCAGGCAGGGTTCCCATCATCACGACCGGTTTTGAATCACGGCGAGCGCCACCCGCGTCTCGCCCAGCAGGCCGCGCGCCCCTGGCAGACGCACGGCAGTCTCGTCACGCTCGATCTGTTTGCGCAGCTTGTCCTCGCACTCGCTGCAGCTCTTGGTTCCAAGCCGCGTCAGCGAATACAGGATCGCCTGGTGCACCGGGTATCGATCCTGGGGCAACGCCGCCAGCGGCTTCAGCGCACCCAGCAACAGCGGAATTCCTGCCTTGGCGTCGCCCGAAAAGCCAATCGCCAGCGCCGCCTTCTCCGCGCGGGTCCACGAAGGGTCACTCAGCGCCTTGCCGTAGCAGCCGACGTCGCTGCCACACTCCTTCGACACCTGCATCCGGTCCAGCGCTTCGCCGAAGATCCCCTGCGCCTCGGTCTCCTTCTCGACCAGCGCCTTGAAGGCCTCGAACGTGTCCTTGCCGGCGATGCGCGACAGATCGATCGCCGCCTCGGCCCGCAGGTCGGACGCCTTCTGTCCGTCGGGGGTCTTGATGTAACCCGACTTGGCGATCTCCATCAAAGTCGGCACCGCCCGCTTGTCGCCCGACATGTACAGGCCCTTCGACGCCGACACGCGCAGGGCCGGGTCTCCCTTGCCGTCCTTCACCACCGCCACCAGCGCGTCGACGGCCGGCGTGCTGCCGATCCGACCCAGCGCATCCAGCACCGCCGAGTGCTCGGCGCCCTTCTGGGGCACCTTCAGCCGCCCGGTCAGCGCCGGCACCGCCTTCGATGACCGCAGGTCGCCGAGCACGATGGCCGCCTTGTGCGGCACGATCCCCGGCGTGGCCTCGTCGAACTTGTTCTTCTTGGCCATCTCGCGGACGTCCGCGTTCTTCTCTTGCAAGAGCTCGACGAGAGCGTCGACCGCCGGCTCGCCGATGCGCACCAGCGCCAGCCGGCACTCCTGGAAGATGTCCGTCTGACGGCCGGTCATGAACAGGCCCTTGATCAGTGCCGGAACGGTGCCCGGGTCGCGGAACTCCGCCAGCCCCAGCGCCGCCTTCTGGTTCAGCAGGAAGTCCTGCTCGTCCGCCGACGTCGTCAGGATCTTGACCAAGGTCGGCACGGCCCGCTTGTCGCCAATCTTCACCAGCGCCCGGATGGCCGCCAGCTTGGCGCTGTTCGCCCTCGACTTGATCGGCAGCGGCTTCTCTGCCGCCTTGATCAGTGGGTCCACCGCGTCCACCGCCTTCATGTCGCCCAGCACGCCGGCGGCGATCGTCGCTCGATCGAAGTCGTCGTCGGTGAAATCCAGCGCTTCGATCAGCACCGGCTTGGTGCGGTCGTCCTTGTAGCGCGCCAGCGCCTCGAGGTGCTCGGGGTGCTTCGTTTCCTTGTACAGGGCCATCAGCGCGGGCACCGCTGGCCGCGCCTTCTCCACATCCATGTTGGCGAGGTGGTTCAGCGCCTCGCGCTGTTCACGCAGGTTCTTCAGTTTCTTGGCCCAGGTGTTTGGATCGTTCGGATCACCCGAGCATCCAATCACGAGCGCAGCGATACCTACACCGACGAGAAAACGCATATCTCGGCCCCCTTGCCGGACGCTACTCGGCGCCCGGGCCCTTGGTCTTTTGCGCGACGGCGAAGTTGATGTTGTTGTAGCCAGCAGTCGACGCCGAATACATCACCTTCTTCAACGCCTTGAACTCGACAGCCTTGTCCGACTGGATGACGGCCACGCCATTGAACTCCTGGTTCGGGTGGAGCAGCTTGTAGTTGTTCTTCAGTGTCACCAGCTTCTCGTGCAGCTCGGTGAGTTTGGCGTCGGCGCCGCTGTCTTGCATCAGCTCGGCCCCGGTCGCCACCTGCGCCCCGTCCAGCGTGACGACGTCCTTGGTCAAGGCGATGACCGGCGCGCGCTCGAGGTCGGTCCAGTTCTGCGCCTCGGGCAGGACGATGTTCTTCTGCACGAACAGGATCTCTCCCGTCGCCGAGAAGGACATCAGGAGGAAGATGACCAGCATGGTCATCATGTCGATGTAAGCCACCAGGTTCAGCGCCTCGTTCAGGCTCTTGCGCCCGGCGTGGGTGAGCTTGGCCTTGGCGGATTCCAGCGTGACCGAGCCGTAGAGGTGAGAATGCGGTGCGCGGATAGGCATGGCGTCTCCCTAGATCCCCGCCGCGCCGGTATCCACCAGCGAGATGTCGGGGAAGCGCGCTGAAATCACCGTGTCCATGGTTCTGACCAGCGTGTCGAAGATGATGGCGTCCTCGGAGGCGACCTGGACGTCGTTCTTGTCCTGGTGGGTCTCCTTGGCTTTCTTCAGCTCCGTCGCCAGCCGCTCGAAGTCGTACTGGTCGCCCTTCTTCGGGATCGGGATCTGGTCCTGGCCGACCACCAGGTTGAAGCCCTCTAGATTGACGACGACGACGATCTTGTCCTGCTGCACCGGCGGCGCTTCTTCACCTGCCTGGCCCTGGCCCTTCTGCTGCGCCTGGAGCCGCGCCAGCTGGGTCCAGACCGCGGTGATGAGGAGGAACGCGACCATGCACGTCAGCAGGTCGATGTAGGGAACCAGATTGAGATCGGCGTTCAGCGACTTTCTGCCGCCTTTACCGCCTGTCGATACAGAAACGCTCATGGCGTCCTGCTACTGCGCCTGCTGCTGGTGCCGCCCCGCGACGACCAGGTTCAACGTCTCGACCGATCCCTGGTTGATGCCGTCCAGCACGTGCTGGGTCTTGCCGTTCAGCCAGGCGTAGGTGGCGAGGCCCAGGATGCCGACGGCCAGACCGAATGCCGTGCAGTTCATCGCCTCGGAGATACCCTTCGACAGAGCCGTCGCCTTCATCGCCGGGTCGACGCCGGCCACACCGGCGAACGACTTGATGAGGCCGGTGATGGTGCCGAGGAGGCCCGCCAGCGTCGCCAGGTTTCCCAGCATCGCCAGGTAACCGGTGCGCTTCTCGACCTTCGGCAACTCGCGCATGGCTTCCTCGTCCATGGCCTGTTGCACCTCGTGCTCGCTGCCGTCCGCCTTGCGGAGCCCGGCCGCGATGATGCGGGTGACGGGCGCCGGGGTGGCGTCGCAGGTCGACAGGGCGCCACGGATGTTGCCCGACACGATCTGCGACTTCAGCAGCGACATCAGCTTCTCGACGTCCACCTTCGACTTGCCGAGGTAGAGCGCGCGATCGACGATGATGTACGCGGTGAGGATGAATAGCGCCAGGATCGGCCACATGCCCCAACCACCGTCATGAAATGCTTTCAGGATGTCCATCGGTCGTCTCCTTCTCAGCCGTGGAGCGCCGCTTTGGCGCTCAGCAACAGGTTTGCCACGTTCTTCTTCACCTCGGCGATGTCGTCCAGGATCCCCTGCGTCTTGCCGTTGAGCCACGCGAACGCGGCCAGCCCCATGATGCCGACGGCCAGCCCGAACGCGGTGCAGTTCATGGCCTCGGAGATACCCTTCGACAACAGCGTCGCCTTCTGCGACGGGTCGACGCCGGCGACGCCCGCGAACGACTTGATGAGACCCGTGATGGTCCCGAGGAGGCCGGCCAGCGTGGCCAGATTGCCCAGCATCGCCAGGTAGCCAGTCCGCTTCTCCACCATCGGCAACTCGCGCAGCGCGGCCTCGTCCATGGCGGCGCTGATCTCGTCGTCCGAGCGATTCGCGCGCATCAGGCCCGACTGGATGATCCGGGTCAGCGGCGTCGAGTTCCCCGAGCAGACCTTGATGGCGCCCTGGATGTTGCCGGCCGAAATCTGCGACCGCAGGAGCGCCTGGAGCTTCTCCTTGTCGATGACCGCCTTGCGCAGGTAGACAGCGCGCTCGATGACGATGGCGATCGTCAGCATCAGCAGGAAGAGGATCGGCCACATGCCCCATCCCCCTTCGTGGAAGGCATCGGCCAGGAGCTTGAGAACGGTCATCGGGGTCCTCCTCGGCGGGCCCACGAAGCACGCCCGGTGCCACTCCACGGATTCCTGTGACGGCGGGTACTTGAGTCACACCACCCGTCGTGCGACCGGGGCGTTTCGCTACGGTCCGTGGTTTTTCGCGGCGGTCGCGAAAAACCAAGTGTTGAGCTAACCTTACGGCCCACCTGTAGGTCTAAAACCCGATGGCGCGATCGAAGTTGAAGTTCCTGAAATGGGTCGTCATGGTCGCCATCGCCGGAAGCGGCCTGGGCTATTTTGCGCTGCGGCGCTCTGACGCCGACCCGGTCGTCTACAAGACCGGCAAGGTCGATCGCGGCTCGGTCGAGCAAGTGGTCACCTCCAGCGGCCAGCTGAACGCGGTGATCACCGTGCAGGTCGGCTCGCAGGTGTCGGGCATCATCATGAAGCTGGGCGCCGACTTCAACAGTCAGGTCAAGGAAGGGCAGATCATCGCCCAGATCGATCCGACGCGCATCAAGGCCACCCTCGAGCAGGCGCGCGCGAACCTGAAGGACGCCGAGGCGTCGCAGGCGCGATCGAAGGTGAATCACGAGCACGCCAAGCGCGACTACGACCGCGCCAAGGAGCTGGCCGACAAGAACATCATCGGTACAGCGGAACTCGACGACCTGAAGTCGAAGTACGAGCTGGGGAAGGTCGAGCTGATCTCGACCGAGGCGCGCGTCTCGCAGGCACACGCCAACGTGACCACGGCCAGGATCGACCTCGACCGCACGACGATCCGGGCGCCGATCTCCGGCACCGTGCTCCAGCGCGCGGTCGATGTCGGTCAGACTGTCGCGGCGTCGATGTCGGCGCCGACGCTGTTCACCATCGCGCAGGATCTCGCGAAGATGGAGGTTCGGGCGGCGATCGACGAGGCGGATGTCGGTAAGATCAAGGAAGGCCTCGAGGCCCGCTTCACCGTCGACGCTTATCCGGGCCGCGAGTTCGTGGCCACCATCCACCAGATCCGGTCGGCTCCGAACGTGTCGTCGAACGTCGTCACCTATGACGCCATCCTGCGCGTGGACAACCCCGACGGGAAGCTCAAGCCGGGAATGACGGCCAACGTCCGCATCGTGACGGAACGGCGCGAGAACGTGGTGCGCATCCCGAACGCGGCGCTGCGCTTCAAGCCGCCGGCTGATCTGGTCGCGCAGAGCCCTAACGCAGCCGGTGGTCCGGGTGGCGGCGGCATGGGTCGGCCGGGCGACGGTGGCGCTCCCGGCGGCCGTTGGCGGCGGGAGGGTGGTGGTCCCGGTGGCCCGATGGCGGCCGGCGAAGGTGGCCCGGGCATGGGAGGCGGTCGCGGCGGGGGCAGTGGCCGCCGACGTGGAGGCGCTGATGCGCCCGGCCGTGTGGTCGCGCGCATCTACAAGCAGCAGGGCGACAAGGTCGTAGCCGTGCAGTTCCGGCCAGGGATCGCCGACGATCAGTTCACCGAGGTGCTCTTCGGGCAGATCAAGGACGGCGACGATATCGTCGTCGACGCGTCGGGCGGTGCGTTCCAGGCTGCCGGGCAGCAGCAACGCCCGGCGAGCGGCTCCTCGTCGCGGAGCGGGAGCAGCAGCCGCGGACCCCGGATGTTCTAGTGTCCATCGCCGCCAGGTCGAAGCCGGTGGAGGTTCCCACGGCGAAGAAGCCGCTGATCGTCGTCAAGAACCTGACCAAGAACTACGTCATGGGGGACGACCTGACGGTGCACGCGCTTCGAGGCGTGAGCCTGACGATCGACGCGGGCGACTTCGTGGCGGTGATGGGGCCGTCCGGGTCGGGCAAGTCGACCTTCATGCACCTCGTCGGTTGCCTGGACCGGCCGACGGTGGGCGAGTACCACATCGACGGCATCGATGTATCGTCGCTGGATCGCGACGAGCGGGCGGAGATCCGCAACGACAAGATCGGCTTCGTCTTCCAGGGCTTCAACCTGCTCTCGCGCACGTCCGCGCTGGAGAACGTCGAGCTGCCGCTGGCGTATGCGGGGCTCAAGGCCAAGGACCGCCGCAAACGCGCTCTCGATTCTCTGGCTGCGGTCGGCCTGGCAGATCGCGCCGGCCACTTCCCGAATCAGCTGTCGGGTGGTCAGCAGCAGCGTGTGGCGATCGCGCGCGCCCTGGTGACCGGCGCGCCGCTTCTGCTGGCCGACGAGCCGACCGGTAACCTGGACTCGCGTACCAGCGACGAGGTCATGGGGCTGCTGGTCAAGATGAACGAGGACCGCGGCATCACCATCGTTCTCGTCACCCACGAGCAGGACATCAGCGAATTCGCGCGCCGGGTGATCTTGTTCCGCGATGGCGTCATTGCGGATGATCGCGTCAACGAGCACAGGCGGAGGCCACAAGAAAAATGAGCATATTCGGCCTGCTTCGCATCGCCATCAAGGCCTTCAGCCGGCATCGCCTCCGCGCGTTGCTGACGATGCTGGGCATCATGATCGGCGTCGGCGCCTTCATCACCATGGTGGCGATCGGGCGGGGCGCAAGCGAGAGCGTCCAGCAGCGGATCCAGGCCATGGGGGCCAACGTGCTCATCGCCTACTCTGGTTTCTCGTCGATGGGTGGCGCCCGCGGTGGCATGGGGTCGAGCGGCGGTCTGAATGACGACGACGTCGCAGCCGTGAGGCGCGAGTGCGACGCGGTCAAGTACGCGGCGGGCACCATGGACACCTCGGCCCAGGTGGTCTGGGCGGGCGCAAACTGGGCCACCCGGGTCATGGGGACCACGGCCGATTATCTCAATATCCGCGCCTGGCAGTTGCAGAGAGGCGCCATGTTCGGGCAGGCGGACATCGATGGGGCCTCGAAGGTGTGCGTGCTCGGTCAGATCGTCGTCGACAACCTGTTCGGCGCCGACGACCCGGTCGGGCAGACCATCCGGGTCCGCACCATCAACTGCACGGTGATCGGCGTGCTCGCCCGGCGCGGGCAGAGCGGCATGGGGCAGGACTACGACGACACCATCCTGATGCCGCTCAGCACCGTGCGCCGCAAGCTGTCCAGCTCGGGGGCCAACTCGTCGACGCGTGTCGACCGCATCTATATGTCTGCGGTCTCGGGCAACGACACCGTTCGGGCCCAGACCCAGGTGCTGGAGTTACTCCGCCAGCGCAAGCGCACGAAGGAAGGCGACCCGGACGATCCTACGGTGCGCGACATGAGCGAGTACGCCGAGATGGCGCAGGAGACGTCGCGCACCATGACGCTGCTTCTGGCGGGAATCGCCGCCGTGTCGCTGATCGTCGGTGGCATCGGCATCATGAACATCATGCTGGTCTCGGTCACCGAGCGGACGCGCGAGATTGGCATTCGCATGGCGGTCGGGGCCAAGGGGCGGTTCATCCTCATCCAGTTCTTGCTGGAGGCGATCGTGCTGACGATGCTGGGAGGGATCATCGGGATGGCCCTGGGCACCGGGGCGGCGAAGCTGTTTGCACAGCAGATGGGATGGCCGACGGCTCTTGGGATGGAGAGTTACGCCATCGGGTTCTCGTTCTCGACGGTGATCGGCATCGTCTTCGGCTTCTATCCCGCGTGGCGCGCTTCGCGCCTGGATCCGATCGACGCCCTCCGGTACGAGTAGATGTTCACGCGCGTCCTCGATCTGGCGGTGCTGTTCTTGCTGGCGGTCGCCATCCTGATGCCGAGGGCCGACGTCCGGGTGAAGCTGGCGTTCGCGACCGGCGAGCGCGACCGGGTCGCCGAGCTCGAGGCGCGGCTGGCAGCGAAGCCGGACGACGTGCCGGTGGCGATGCAGCTGGCGGACCTGTTCATGGATGGCCGGCGGCCCGACTGGGCGCTGGCGGTGTTGCGGCCGGCGCTCGACGGGCACCCGGGTGATCACCGGCTTCACCTGCGCCGCAGCCTGGCGCTGGCCGATCACTTCGAGGCCGCGGCGGCCTACCAGGCGGCGCGGCAGGCGCAGGCGTTGTGCGAGGTCGGATCGACCACCAAGTGCGGCGACGGCGAGCGCAGCCGCATTGCGCTCCTGACGTCGACGCTGGAGCGGGTCAAGGACATCGACATGCGGCAGGATCCCAATGCCGCCAAGGAACGCATCTTGGAAGCGCTTCGGCCGACCTACGTTCGCAAGCCGCCGCGACGTGACGCCGGTCGTCCTTGACAGACGACGACGCTGGTTCGCATAGTTCCCCTTCCCTGCGGTCGTAGCTCAACTGGATAGAGCATCGGCCTTCGAAGCCGAGGGTTCGGGGTTCGATTCCCTGCGACCGCGCAAGCACAGATGATGAAATTCCTTCGGGAATCACCGACTCGCCGGAAGCGGTGACTGAGGCTTTTCGGTCAGCCTGTAACAAGGATGTAACAAGCCGGCGCGTAGATTCTGCATCTGGCTGCGCGGTCGCTGGAAGGCTCTTCCATCGGCGAGGTCCCGAAGTGCAGCCGGTCGATCTCGCTGCGTAGGTACTCCGGCTGCAGGTGGCCGTAGGTCTCCGTCGTGATCGGGGGATCACCGTGGCGGAGGATCCTCTGCACAGCCCCCGGCTTCGGACAGAGCTTCATTCCGTGCGTCGGGCAGAGGCGCAGGGGCAAGACGTAGTGGTTACTGCGGAGGGTACGTGTGTACTTGTGTATCGTCGACTCTCGTTTGCTATGGCCTCGATTGGAGGTTGTGGATACAGTCCGCGGGCAGATGAAGCTCACCGCGGCAGCTTGGTCATCCGAGATGGCGCGGTCAACGGAACCGTGGGTCTCGGTGGAGTACATCGCCGCTCACGTTGGCGTGCGCAAGGATTCCATCTACCGCTGGATCGAGAACCGCGGCCTGCCAGCACAAAAGATCGGTAAGCTCTGGAAGCTCAAGCTCTCGGAAGTTGACGCGTGGGTGCGCGACACCCTGCACGATTTTCTGTCGGACGAGGGTTACGGCGCGTTGCTGGCCTCCGATGGGGCTGAGGCGCTCAGGCTTCCCGGTTCGACTTCACCGCAGGCATCGATCCCCGTGATCGTCGTCACTGCCGATCGGAGCGCGAATGTCACCGGCGCGGCGGTCTTGCGCAAGCCGCTTCACCTCATCAGCTCGCGATCGTGATCGAAGGCCTACTGGAGGCACCGTGATGCGCGCGAGCGACGAGCTTGTGGCGGGGGCAAGCCGCTCTTGCCAAAGCTTTCGCGCGACCGACGTTCGAGCCGGCTGCACTGGCGTGCGTGTCAACGACTCCTTACGTATCCCTGGTCTGACGCTCATTCGAAGACAGGGGCCATGAGCACTCGACGAAGAGTCTGTGGGGACGCAAGTGCAGCAGGAAGGCGATGATGGCTGCATCCCCTGAAACGCCGACGACGACGGACAGTGCCGCGGACGAACGCGACGAGCTGGAGAAAGGCGTGCTCTTCCCGATCGTTGGCATCGGTGCCTCGGCGGGGGGACTCGAGGCGTTTACAAAGCTCCTCGGGGCTCTGCCACTCGACACCGGTCTGGGGTTCGTGCTGGTGCAGCATCTCGATCCAGAGCACGAGAGCGCGCTCGTGCAGATTCTCGCGCGCGCCACCGCGCTTCCGGTGCGCGAGGCCAAGAACGATGAGCGGGTTGCGCCCAATCACGTTTACGTCATTCCGCGCGACACGAACTTGAGCATCGTCAAGGGCGTTCTGAAGCTTGCGCCGCGCCCGCGGACGCGTTCGCCGCACCGACCGATTGATGGGTTCTTCGAGTCGCTGGCGCAGGACCGCCGCGGGCGCGCCGTGGGCGTGGTGCTGTCCGGCTCGGCAACCGACGGTACGTTGGGTCTCGAGGCGATCAAGGTCGAGGGCGGAATCACCTTCGCACAGGATGATTCTGCCAAATACGACTCGATGCCCAAGAGCGCCGTGGCGGCGGGCTGTGTGGATCTGGTTCTTTCGCCGACGGACATCGCGAAGGAGCTCGCGCGGATTGCCAAACATCCCTATGTCGCCGGGCAACCACTGTACCTGCCCGCAGAAGGCGACGGGACATCCGCGACCGAGCACGAGGACGATGAAACGGCGCTGCCGTCGGGCGACCGCGGCGCTGGGGAACGGGCCGACTCCCCGGCCGTCAAGGGCGCTCTGAGCGGCTACAAGAAGATTCTGCTGCTTCTGCGAAACCATTCCGGCGTGGATTTCGCGCTCTACAAGTCCACGACGATTCAGCGGCGCATCACCCGGCGGGTGGTCCTCAACAAGCAGAACACGCTCGAGGACTACGCCAGCTTTCTCCGAGGCAACGCCAAGGAGCTCGACGCCCTGTACTCCGACGTGCTCATCAGCGTGACGAGTTTCTTCCGCAACCCCGAAACGTTCGACGTCCTCCAGCACAAGATCCTGCCCGACCTCCTCAAGCAACGCGGTGATCATCCGCTGCGCTGCTGGGTCCTTGGCTGCTCCACCGGGCAGGAGGCGTATTCCGTCGCCATCGCGTTCGTGGAGGCTGCGGAGAAGGCACCCCGCATGCGCACGCTCCAGATCTTCGCGACCGACCTCAACGAGGCGCTCCTCGACAAGGCCCGTCATGGCCTGTACGCCAAGAGTCTCGTCGACGACGTCACGCCAGAGCGCTTGCGGCGCTTCTTTGTCGAGGAGGGAGGCGGATACCGCATCTCGAAGGCGTTGCGCGAGATGGTAGTCTTTGCGCGGCAAAATATCATCTCCGATCCGCCGTTCTCTCGGATGGACCTCATCAGTTGTCGCAACCTGCTCATCTATCTCGAGCCGAGCTTGCAACAGAGGGCGATGCCCACGTTCCACTATGCGCTCAAGCCCGGAGGCTTCTTGCTCCTGGGCGCATCCGAGTCGGTCGGTAGCTTCACCGACCTCTTCGAGCCGGTGGACAAGAAGTACAAGATCTTTTCCAAGAAGCCGGCGCTTACCCCGGCGTTCCATCTGCCGCTCAAGAAGGAGCGCGACGGAAAGCCGTCTGGCCCGCCCCTTCCGATGCCCAGGCCCGATCGCCTGGAACACCCCGACGGGCCGCGCGGCGAGCTGAACGCGCAACGCGAGGCTGACCGCATCACAATCAACCAGTTCGCGCCGCCAGGGGTGCTCGTAAACGCCGAGCTTGCCGTGCTGCAGTTTCGTGGGCCGACTGGCGCCTTTCTCGAACCGCCCACCGGCAAGGCGAGCTTCGACGTCCTCAAGATGGCACGTAAAGGCTTGATGCTGCCATTGCGCAGCGCGATCAACCAGGCCAAGAAGGAGAACAAGGCCGCACGCAAAGAGAACGTCCGGGTCGAGCGCAACGGTGTGAGCCGGACGGTGAACCTGGAAGTGATTCCCATCAAGAACGCGCTGGAGCACTGCTTCCTGATTCTGTTCGAGGAAGCCAAGGAAGGAGGGTCCACGGAGGTCGTCGAGCGGGAACAGCCCGCTGACCCGGCCATGACCCCGGAGCAAGAGTCCCGCCGCATCGCCGAGCTCGAATCCGATGTCGCCGAGATGCGCGAATACTCGCAGGCCGTACAGGAACAGCATGAGGCTGCCAACGAGGAGCTCCAGGCTGCCAACGAGGAGGTGCAATCCGCCAACGAAGAGCTACAGAGCGTGAACGAGGAGTTGGAGACGTCCAAGGAAGAGCTGGAGTCGGCCAACGAAGAGCTCACCACTGTAAATGAGGAGATGTCGAATCGGAATGTCGAGCTCAACCGCCTCAACAACGACCTCACCAATCTACAGACATCGACAAGACTTCCCGTCATCCTGCTCGGTCGGGACCTGAGCGTTCGCCGTTTCAGCCAGCAGGCGGAGAAGCAGTTCGGCCTGTTGATGTCCGATGTTGGACGCCCGATCAGCCACATTCGGCACAACCTCGTTCTCGGGGGCGCCAGCGAATCCCCGGTCGATCTGGAGGGTCTCAGCACCGAAGTCATATCCGACGTGCGCGAGCAGGAACGTGAGGTGCGCGAAAGGGACGGCGATCGTTGGTATTCGCTGCGCGTGCGCCCCTACCTGACGAGCGACAACAGGGTGGACGGTGTGGTGCTCGTGCTGTTGGACATCACCGAACGCAAGCGGGCGGAAGAAGTCCCCGCGCGCCTGGCCGCGATCGTCACGTCGTCCGACGATGCCATCGTCAGCATGAACCTGCAGGGCGTGATCCAGACCTGGAACGAGGGAGCGAAGCGTCTCTTCGGCTACGCTGCGGAAGAAGTCATCGGAAAGCCGACCACACTGCTGATACCCGCTGACCGCGTCGATGAGGAGCCGGGGATTCTGGAGCGAGCTCGGCGCGGCGAGAGCGTCGAACGCCATGAAACCGTGCGCCAGCGCAAGGACGGAGGACTCGTCGACATCTCGCTCACCGTATCGCCGATTCGAGACACCACCGGACGGGTCGTCGGAGCGGCAAAGATCGCGCGCGACATAACGGACAGCAAGCGTGCCCAAGCTATTGTGGATTCGCAAACGCGGGGGCTTCAACTGCTGGCCGATGGCGCGTCGCTCGATGACGTGCTGGGATTCTTGGCTGGCACCGTGGAGCGCCGTTCCCCCGATGGCTTGCTTGCCTCGATCGTGCCGTTGAACGCCAGCGGCACGCACTTCCAGCGCGGCATCGGGGCGAGCTTGCCGGATGCCTTCAACGCGGCGGTCGAAGGCGTGGAAGTCAGTTCTCCGGATGGCCTCTGTGCCCGCGCCGTGCAGCGGCGGGAAGCGGTCGCTGTTCATGATTTCAACGTGGAAGCATGGCAACCTTTCGCGAAGCTCGTCGCGCCTCATGGGCTGAGGTCGGGCTGGTCCGCTCCCATTTTTTCCGCTGGGGGGGAGGTGCTCGGCACGTTCGCCAACTACTACCGCCACGCGGGCGATCCGACGCCGGGGGACCCCCGGCTCGTCGACATGGTCCTGCAAACGGCGGCCGTCGCCATCGAACGCACGCGGGCCGAGGACACGGCGCGAAAAAGCAATGCCGACCTCCGGTCTCACGCGGAGGCGTTGGCTCGCTTCAACCGCGTCGCGGTCGGGCGCGAGTTGCGGATGATGGAGCTCAAGAAGGAGATCAACGAGCTGTCTCAGCGGCGCGGCGACCCCGCGCGGTATGAGCTGGAGCTCGAGGACGAGGTCAGCGACGCGGGCGAACCGAGCGAACAGAGCAAGGCTGAATCCAGGACGGACCTCCCGCCTGACGACCTCGTGCCCCTGGAATCGATCCTGTGCACGGAGGAGTTGGATCGACGTCCGCCGCGTCCGCCGGACTTCGAGACAGAGATCCGCGCGCTGTCGGCCCTCGTTTCTGCCCTGGCCGACTCCCCGGGCACGATTCTACAAGCGCTCGCCGATACTGTGCGGGACGTCCTCGAGACCGACTCGGCAGGTCTCAGCTTGCTCACGAAAGACGGAAAGAGGTTCCACTGGCCGGCGATCTCCGGGATGTGGAAGCCGCACATCGGTGGCGGCACGGCGCGCGATTTCGGTCCCTGTGGCGACGTGCTCGATTGCAACACCCCGCTGCTCTTCAAGCGCTGGGAACGTCGTTACCCCTACCTCCTGTCCGCGACGCCGCTTGCCGAAGAGGGCTTGCTGGTTCCGTTTTTCGTCGCAGGGAAAGCGGTCGGCACGATCTGGGCCATCGCCCATGACGACCGCCGCAAGTTCGATCGGGAGGATCTCAGGCAACTGGAAAGCCTGGGCCGGTTTGCTTCGGCGGCGTATCAGGCGGCGGAGCTCGAGCAGAGCCAGAATGCAACGAACGCCGCGCTCAACCTGATGGAAGACGCCATGGCGGCCCGCCAGAAGATGGAAATGCTCGCCGCGGAGGCTCGTGCGAGCGAGGAGCAACTCCGGTTCACGCTCGAGGCCACGCAGGTCGGCCAGTGGGACCTGGACCTCGTGACGGATACGGCGAACCGAACGCTGAAGCACGATCAAATCTTCGGGTACGACGCGCTCCTGCCCAACTGGGGATACCAGACGTTCTTGAAACATGTCCACCCCGAGGACCGGGGGCAGGTGGAGCAAGCGTTCGAGCAAGCGGTGGCGGAGAACAAACCGTGGCTGGTCGAGTGCAGGATCATCCGCACCGATCAGTCCGTTCGGTGGATCTGGGTCAAGGGGGTCATGGGGAATGTCCACCTCGACGAGACCGGGAAACCCCGGCGTATGTCGGGATTGGTCATGGACATCACCGAGCGCAAGCGCATGGAAAGCGAGCTGCGGAAATACGGCGCCGATCTGACGGATGCCGACCACCGCAAGAACGAATTTCTCGCCATGCTCGGCCACGAGCTCCGAAACCCCCTGTCCGCGCTCGCGCATGGCCTCGATCTCCAGGGCAGAGTGCAGGAGGATCGCGCGCGGTCCGAAGAGCTACGCGGGATGATGGCAAGGCAGACCAAGCGAATCGTCACCCTGCTCGACCAGCTCCTCGATGTCGCCCGCGTCATCTCGGGCAAGGTCGACCTCGCGAAGGACCACGTCGATCTGGCGGAAGTCGTGCGCGCAGCAGTCGAGTCGTGCAAGCCGCTCATGGAGGCCGGCAAGCACGTGCTGACTCTGACGCTTCCGCCCGAGCATGGCGCCTTCGTGATGGGGGACGCGGTTCGGCTGACCCAGGTCGTGGAGAACCTCTTGACGAACGCCATCAAGTACACGGAAGAGGGCGGACAGATAGGGGTGGCGATCGAGTGGGACCACGACAAGGTCCGCGTTGCGGTTCGAGACACGGGGATCGGCATGAGCGCCGAGTTCCTCCCTCATGTTTTCGAGGTATTCACGCAGGCGCCTCGCACGCTCGACCGCGCCAAGGGGGGCCTGGGCCTGGGCCTACCGCTGGTACGTCGCCTGGTCGACATGCACGGCGGGCAGGTCAACGCCTCCAGTGCCGGTCCCGGCCAGGGTAGCGAGTTCGTCGTCACGTTGCCGCTTTTGCGTGAAAGACGTTCGAAGGAGCGTCTCAAGCGCGAGCCTGCCCTCCCTGTTCCCGCAAAGGTTCAGTCTCGCCGGATCCTCATAGTGGACGACGAAAAAGATACCGCCGATGTCCTCGCCGAACTTCTCGAAGAGGACGGCCACAAGGCCCTCGTGGTCAATGACGGACCGTCTGCCCTGGGGGCGATCGGCACGTTTGATCCGGAGGTCGTGCTCCTCGACCTTGGTCTGCCCGAGATGGACGGATACGAGGTCGCACGAAGGCTCCGCGAAGCAAACCCCGACAGGGCGTTTCTCCTGATCGCCGTGACTGGCTATCAGCGTGATGCCGTTCGCCTGAAACAGGCCGGCTTCGACCAGCACCTGATCAAGCCGCCCAACATGCAAAATCTGTCGGCCTTGCTCGCGGCCTGGGACGGCGCAGGAGGGGTGAGCCGATGACTGAACGTGATCTCATCGTCGTCGGCACGTCCGCGGGAGGAGTCGATGCGCTTCAAGTCATAGCTTCCGGGCTTCCTGGGGACCTGCCAGCGGCGGTCCTTATCGTCGTGCATTCGAGCCCTCAAGGTCCCTATCTGCTGCCCGATATCCTGAGCAGGGTCGGTCCGCTCAGGGTCGCAAAGACTGTGGACGGGGCTCCGATCGAGCATGGAAAGATCTATGTCGCTCCTCCCGATC
Organism: Myxococcales bacterium; assembly: GCA_031423255.1. GTDB lineage: Bacteria > Myxococcota_A > Polyangia > Fen-1088 > Fen-1088 > JANPFD01. The sequence continues at coordinate 45,857 of JANPFD010000155.1, forward strand.
ACCACCTGCTGGTAAAGGGGAACCGAATCGCCCTGTCGAAGGGCCCGAAGGAGAATCGCAGCCGACCCGCGATCGATCCGCTTTTTCGTACGGCAGCGGTAGCCTACGGTCCTCGCGTGGTGGGAGTCATTCTTACCGGAATGTTGGATGACGGGACGGCTGGACTGTCTGCCGTGAAAGCGCGCGGAGGAACCACCGTCGTTCAGGATCCCAAGGACGCTCTGTATCCCGCCATGCCCCAGAGCGCATTGCGCTATGTCGGGGCGGATTACACCCTTCCGCTAACCGAAATCGCGCCTCTTCTCGCGCGCCTCGTAAGAGAGCCAACGAAGACCCTGAAAGACGTCCCCGTCTCGCGTCTCAACGAGATCGAGTCCAAGTTTGTCGAAATGGAGGCCATGAACATGGAAGACATGGACGCTATCGGCTCTCACGCAGGCGTCTCCTGTCCCGAATGCCACGGCCCGATGTGGAAGATCAAGGACGGGACCCTGCAGCGATACCGGTGCCACGTGGGCCATGCCTATACCGCCCAAAACATGGTCGAGGGGCAGATCGAGGCACAGGAAACCCATCTTTGGCAGGCCCTTCGATTGATGAAGGAGAGGGTGTCCTTGATATGGGAGATGGGATGCCATGCACAGCATGAGCGTCGCGCGAACGATGCCGAGTCCTGCAGTGCGAAAGTAAGGCAGATCGAGAAGAACATCGCAGTGATCCAGGAGATGCTCAGGGACGAGGATCCTGCTTCCGCGCCTGCGGAAGCCGGACCATGACTGAGCAGGAGGAGCACCGTCCGGAGACGAGCGACCGTTCCATAGAGCGACCCAATCCGCGTCGGCGTTCGAGTGACCGCGTCGACCTGAACCAGCTCGTCGCCGGCGGAGGGGAGATGGGAGGGCTGATTCGGTCGAAGGATTGGTCTGCCAGCCCGCTCGGCCCTGTCGAGACCTGGCCGCAAAGCCTCCGTACGGCCATCAGCATGGTGCTCGAATCGCGTTTCGCCAGCTGTCACTCGCGATCTGGCCCTTGGCGATGGGCGGGTTCCCTGCTCCCACACGAAGGGCATTGCGCGGGAGCTGACGAAGTCTTGCGAGTCTGCCACTCGTATGCGACGCCCTTGCCCTGATGATGGGGATCGTGGACGACGATCGCGGGGCGGGCGCTGGCCCCCTGTGTACCGGGCGACCTGCCCTACTCATCCGCCCCGCAGATCGGCAGGCTCACCGCGTCGCTTGAGGATTTGATACCTGGGGTCGGCGACACCAGCGACCCGAGGGTTGCCATCTGCCGCCTCCCGTGGTCACCGCATCCAGATCGGGTTGCTGGAGCCAATGACGTACGGGGAGAAGGTCCGCTCGGTTGGCTGGTACGGCCGGGGGCTCGGCCAGTAGGGCGCTCGCACGCCCGGTCCGGTGGCGACGGCGACCAGATAGCGATCCGGCCGGGGCAGGCGCCAAGTACGTCGGAGTTTCCCCGAGCGCGGCGCGAACCGCTCTTCGTGGACCACGCGGCCGTCGGCATGGAGCGCGATGTAGTCGACGCTGGTCCAGGAGGGGCCGTCCACGGTGATGGTGGCCTCGACCTGTGAGCCGACCTCGACCACCGCCAGACGAGTGAGCAGGCCCAGGCTGACAAACACCCGGCCTTCACGAAAGCCGCGCATGGCCTCGCTGACGTCGATCCGTCCCGGATCCGCGTCCGGGCAAGGCACATAGGTGCGCGCCTGGCCGACGATCGAGCGGTTGACGTCGTGGCTGTCGCTGGCGCCCACACCGGCCACGTGTGCGCCGCGGTCGAGCAGGGCGAACCAGTCCTGGTACACCTCGGACCAGCGGGAACGGAGAGCGCCCGAGTTCACCAGCTCGATGGCGTCGACGCCGAGCCCGGCCATCCGCTCGAAATTTGGCGGTGCGAAGGGGACGAAGCCGCTGTGGCGATCCCGCGGGTGGTTCAGGATCACGAAGACGTCGGGGACCGCCCGGATCGAGGGGAACGTCAGCATCGGGGACGCGTCCAGGCCCACCGGGAAGGCGTTGAAATGCCCAGTGGTGGTGGTCACCTCGACGCCCGGCACCGAGGTGAAGAACGACTGGACTCCGGCGCGCGATGCCACCGCGGCGTAGCTGGCGTGCCGATTGTGCTCGGTGGCGATCGCCAGCTCGATCCCCTCGCCAGCGAGGGTGATCGCACGTTCCTCGTCGGTGGCATCGCCGTGGCCGCTCAACGTCCGGGTGTGCACGTGGGTGTCGCAGGCAACCAGCCCGCTGGTGTCCACCTCGCGGCGGATCGTCAAGTCGACCGAACGATGCTCCCCCTGTGCCAGGGTGAGCCGCTGCTCGGCCACCCCGTACTCGAAACCGCGGCCGGCGTAGACGGTGTAGGCGCCAGAGCGGAGGGACAGGCGAGCGTGGCCGGTTGCGGTGTACGCAACTCCCGGGCGAACCACCACCGGGCGGGAGGCCGCCAGCGGCGCCAGGAAGCCGCGATCGTCGACGATGGTGATGCGCGCGGGCACCTGGCGGCCGTCCTGGTCGCGAACACGGACCTCGAGGTCGGCTTCGTGGATGGCGCGTGCCATCGGACGCGGGTCGAGGAGGAGGCCGCTCATCACCACGTCATCCGGTGCTTCGCGCGGACGTACCGACAGCAGGTTGTCACCATCGCGAAGGGCGCCGGGCGGCACGGCGAACGTCGCCACCGTCGACACCTCCTGGCGATGGAGTTCGCCGATCACGCGCCCGTTGACGGCGACATCCCAGAACCCCTTGACGTCCTCCTGGCGGAGCAGCAGCGTCTGTTCGGCGAGGTTCGCGCGTCCCTGGAACGTCAGGTCGAGCCGGCTTCCGTGCCGCGGGCGTCCGGCGAAGTGACTCCACTCCGGCGTCGCGCTCGCGCTCAGGTAGAACGGACCCGCGGCCAGTTGCTCGCCGGCGCCGACGCGGGCGCAAGCGCTAGTGCAAGTGGATGACAGCAGGACGACCGCGACCCACTCACGGAGCGGCGTAGCGCGCCAGCGAGATGTTGTCGACATAGAACACATCGTTCCGACTCCAGGGAAAATTGAGGTGAATGGCCGAGATCGCCTCGCCGTCGGCCAGGGCGCCCTCCCCGTAGTACCGCGCGGAGGACAGCGCGGCTGTCACGCGGACCCAGGTGCCCTCGCGGGCCGCGTCGATGTCGAGGACGTAAGTGCGGCCGGCGCCCTGGATGGCGACCCGGATGCGCGGCTTGGTCGGCGCGGTGGTCTGGCCGATCCAGTAATCGAACTGCAGGTGGAGATCGGGCGTGTAGCGCAGAAAGGAGTTTCGCCAGTCTCCCAGGGTCACCCCGAGCTGGCGCTGCTGGCCCCAGGTCTTGCTCTGCAGACAATGTCGGTGGCCTCCCCCCGGGGGACAGGCAACGACGCCGGCACCGCGCCACGCGGGCTGCGCCGGGGCGGGGTGCTCGAAGTCGGAACTCATCAGTGTCTCGGACCGGCGCAGCCCCGGTGGCTCACCCTCCCAGAACAGCCCTCGACGCTCGGGATGCTTGGCGATGGCGGGCGGTGGCTCATCCGGCGTCGGCGGCCTCGTCGTGACCACCGTCTTGTCCAGAGATTCGTTCCCACGCCAAAGAAACACGACGGTGATTGCGCCGGCGGCCAGCGCCGTGGCGGCGATGGCGAGGGGACGGACCCAGCGCCGAGGAGTCGACACTGCCTTGCCCGCACGCCGTCGGAGAACGAGATCCAGATCGGAGTCGACATTGGCGAGTTGCACGAAGTGATCGGCGGCCGCCGGCGACTCGACGAGCCGGCGTTGCAGCCGGGCGAGATCCTCGGGGCTCGACTGACCGTCGAGGTAGTCGCTGATCAGGCGCTCGTCGTCGTCCAAAGCTAAGCCTCCGTCCCCTGCATCGACAGCCGGCGCTGGATGCAGTCGCGCAGGCCGTCGCGCAGCCGGGCGACCGCCTTTCGGATTGCCTCCTTCGAGGAGCCGAGCTGGGCGCTCATCTCCTCGAACTTCATGCCGCTGGCGAAGCGAAGGTGCAGAAGCGCCTGCGACTTCTGCGGCAGCGACTCGAGGCAATGGCGCAGCGCCAGGTGGCGGCTGGGGACGTCATGGGCGTCGCGGTTGCTCGCGTCCAGCACTGCCTGCACCGCCTCGGGGGACAGGTTGGGCCCTTCCTTGTGTCTGGCCTTGAAGTGCCGGAGGACGTGGTTCGAGGCCACACCGCGGGCCCAGGGGGCGAAGGGCCGCGAGGAGTCGTAGCGATCGAACTCCTTCCAGAGGGCCAATGCCACCTCCTGGACGATGTCGTCCGCAGCCACCCGGTCCCGGACCAGGCCGTGGATGAACGCCTCCACCTGGCCCTGATGGCGCAGAAAAAGCGCCAGGAATTCGTCGCGGCGTTCCATGCCTGCTTATGTTTCGCCGATCCCGGCCAAAAGCGGACAGGCTATAGTCGAAAAATCGACCCGGCTGCCGAGAACCGACGGTGGATCGAGCCCGGCGCTCGCGTCGGCAAGTACGAGATCTTGCGACGCCTTGGCTCCGGTGGCATGGCGGAGGTGTACCTGGCGCGAGCGCGGGGCATCCAGGGGTTCGAGAAGCTGGTCGCCCTCAAGGTGATCCGCCCCGAGCACGCCGACGATCCCGACTTCGTGCAGATGTTTCTGGACGAAGCCAGGCTGGCGGCCACGCTGCAGCACCCTGCGATCGCCCAGGTGTTCGACATCGGCGAGGCGGCCTCCACTTACTTCTTCGCGCTCGAGTACGTCGACGGAGCGACGCTGCGGGCGATCCAGGCGGAGGCCAGGGCAGGGGGGAAGCTGGTGCCTCTCGAGCACGCGGTCAACATCGTTCTCGCGGTGGCAGCGGCGCTGCACCACGCCCACGAGCAGCGAGGCAGCGACGGTCAGCCGCTGCAGATCGTCCATCGGGACGTCTCACCATCGAACGTGATCGTCTCTTACGAGGGCGCGGCCAAGCTGCTCGACTTCGGGATCGCCAAGGCCGCCGGACGGATGACCACCACACGGATGGGCGTCCTCAAGGGGAAGGTCGCCTACATGTCTCCCGAGCAGTGCAACGCGGAGCCGCTCGACCGTCGCAGCGACATCTTCAGCCTCGGCATCGTGCTGTACGAGCTGACGACAGGACAGCGGCTGTTCGACGGCGAGAACGAGATCGCCGTGGCGAAACAAGTCACCACGGGGGAGATCCCGCTGCCGTCGAGCCGCGTGCCGGGTTACCCGCCGGCGCTCGAGGCGATCGTCCTGCGCACCCTCGCACGCGACCAGACGCGGCGGTATGCCACCGCCCACGACGTCGCGGCGGACCTGGAGGTTTTCGCGCGCGAGCAGCACGTGCCGATCTCGTCGTTGGCGCTGGGGGCGTACGTCCGGGCGTTGCTGCCACCTACGGTTACGCCTGAACCGGTCTCGATCGACACGACGAAGGCGACTGTCGCAGCGGTATCGGTGGCCATCACCCCTGTCTCTCGACCGCGCTCGCGGCGCCGGGTACTGGCCATCGCGGGCCTTCTGGCGGTGGCCGCTGTGGGAATCGTGGGAGTCCTCCTGTGGCGCGCGCGACCACCCAACCTCCTGCTCAACGGCGGCTTCGAGTTCGGCACGGCCAACTGGCTTGGCGTTCGTTCCACCTTGGGCACCGAGCCCGAGGCGCGCTCCGGCCGGGCGGCGGCACGGGTCTGCTTCACCGGCGGCGGCCCGAACTATTTGATCACCGACCAGCCGAACTCTGCCCGTGCCAGGCGCGGGGAGGTGTACGTCGCCGATGCCTGGGTGCGGGCCAGTCCCGACAACCCGTCGCAGGTCCTCGTCGCCCGTCTGACGTTGATGGAAAGGACCAAGGCGGGGGACTACATCGCCGGGTCCCATTCGCTGAAGATGACCATCGACGATCAGTGGCGCCGGATCACGATGATCCGGACCGTCTCGTCGGAAGCGGCCGAAGTGGACCTTTCGATCGTGGCTGACACCACCGTCGCGAAGAGCTGCTTTCTAGTGGACGACATGTCGTTGATCCGGGCACGTTGACACCATGGGAATGTGGACGGCCTGTCTGCTGATGGCAGTGGCCACCACGCCGAACATCAATTACGACGAGTCGAAGGTCCCGCCCTTCACGCTGCCCGATCCACTGACCATGGAAGACGGGACCAAGGTCGGCGACGTCAAGACCTGGCACAAGCGACGCGCGGAGATCCTGCGGCTGTTCGAGCAGCACGTCTACGGGCGGGCCCCGGGCCGGCCGCCGAGGATGAAGTGGGTCACCACGTCCGTCGAGCCGAAGGCGCTGGACGGCAAGGCCACACGCCGGGAGGTGTCGATCCAGTTCGCGCCGGGTGTGCAGATGGACCTGATGATCTTCGTGCCGAACGGCGCGCGGCGGTCGGTGCCGGCGTTCCTGGGGCTCAACTTCCAGGGGAACCACGCCATCCACCCCGACCGCGGCATCAAGATGGCCAAGGGCTGGATCGCCGCCAGACGCGAGGGCGTCGTCGACAATCACGCCACCGAGGCGGCGCGGGGCGTCGACGCCATCCACTGGCCCGTCGAGGAGATCATCGGCCGCGGGTACGCGCTCGTGACGGCCTACTACGGCGACCTCGATCCCGACTTCGACGACGGTTTCAAGAACGGTGTCCACGCGATCTTCCCGCGATCGTCCGCTGGCGACGAGTGGGCGGCGCTGGCCGCCTGGTCCTGGGGTTTGATGAGGGCGGTGGACTACCTGCAGACCGACCGGGAGATCGACGCCAGCAAGATCGCCGTCGTCGGCCACTCGCGACTGGGCAAGGCGGCGCTGTGGGCCGGCGCCCAGGACGAACGGATCGCCATTGTCGTCTCGAACAACTCGGGCAAGGAGGGCGCCTCCATCATCCGGCGCGGCTTTGGCGAGACAGTGAAGAAGATCAACGAGAGCGATCCGCACCGCTTCTGTGCCAATTTCAAAAAGTATGGCGACGACCCAGCCAAGCTGCCCGTCGACTCGCACATGCTGATAGCGCTGATCGCCCCGAGACCGGTGTATGTGGCCAGTGCCTCGGAGGACAATACGGCCGACCCGAAGGGGGAGTTCCTAGGCGCGAAGGGCGCCGAGCCGGTCTATGCGCTATTCGGGCGCAAGGGCCTGGGCGCCGACAGCCAGCCGCCCGTGGACACGCCGATCGGATCGTCGATCGGCTACCACCTGCGCACCGGCAAGCACGAGCTGACCCGCTACGACTGGCAGCAGTTCATGAATTTCGCCGACCGGCATTGGAAGCGGTCAGCACCGGCGGCGAAGCGGAAGTAGCGCCAGCACCACCAAGAGGTTCGCATCGCGATCGTCTGTCCGCTTTTCGCCGCCTGGGGTGAACAAGAGGACATGCGGTGGATCCTGCTCGTTGCGGCCCTCTTGACCTCATGCGTCGGCACGATCGGCAGTGGCCACCTGACCGGGGACGAGGGGACCGTCGGCTCGCCGTCGTCGACCGACACGATGGCCACCTGCGCGGGGCCGGTGAGTGTCGGCCCGGTGCCGCTCCGGCGCCTCAGCCATGGCGAGTACGAGGCCACGGTGCGAGACCTGTTGCCGGGGGTCTCGGTGCCAAAGCCGGCGCTGCCCCGCGACCCGTCCTCGAGTGGCTTGGAGAATGCCGCCGACATGCTCAACCCGACAGGCGAGCTGGTGGATGCCTACCGGCGATTCGCCATCCTGGTGGCCGGCGAGGCGGTGAAGAACATGCGTACGCTGACCGGCTGCGCGACGGTCGATGCGGCGTGTGCGCGCACTTTCCTCGACCGCCTGCTTGCCCGCGCGTTTCGGCGGCCGCCGCTTGCGCAGGAACAGTCCGCGTATCTGGGCCTCTTCGACGGACAGCAGGTCAGCATCGGCGTGACGAACGCGCTGCGGCTGGTGCTTGAGGCCGTCCTGCAGTCACCCGCCTTTCTCTACCGGATGGAACTGGGCGCCGGACCGGCGCAGGACGGCTGGGTGAAGTTGACGATGTACGAGGTGGCCTCGCGTCTGTCGTACTTGATAGGGGGGACGATGCCCGACGAGGCGCTGTTGGAGGCGGCGCGCACCGGCCGTCTGGCGGACGCCAATCAAGTTCGCGCCGAGGCGCGGCGGATGCTCGCGGGCCCGCGCGTGCGCACGATGCTGGTCGACTTCCACCGCCAGTGGCTGGACCTCGACCGCGTGTTCGAGGAGCCCAAGGACGCGGTGCTGTTCGCCGGCTACGCCACCGTGAGGGCGGCCATGCGCGAAGAATCCGACCGCCTGGTGGGCGCCGTGATGGCCGACGGCGACGGGAAGTTGCCGACCTTGCTGACCACGAACGCTACCGAGGTGAACCCCGACCTGGCTCGTTTCTATGGCGTCACCGCTCCGCCCTCGGGCTGGGCGCCGGCGATGCTGGACCCGGCGCGGCGCGCGGGCTTTCTCACCCGGGCGAACTTCCTGGCGATGACCGCGCACGACAAGGTCGGCAGCCCGCCCCTGCGCGGCTACTTCGTTCTCGACCGCCTGCTGTGCGAGGCGCCGCCCGAGGCGCCGGCCGACGCCGACACGTCGACGCCGCTGCCGCCGACGGGGACCGCGGCGCGAACCAACCGCCAGCTGTTCGAGGCGCGCACGCAGGCATCGAGCTGTCTGGGCTGTCACGAGCGTATGAATGGCATCGGCTTCGGGCTGGAGAACTTCGACGCCATCGGTCGTTACCGGACCAGTGACACCGGTCTGGCCGTCGACGCGACCGGCATGCTGGTCGGCACCGACGTCGATGGCGCCTTCACCGGCGGGGTCGAGCTGTCGAGGAAACTGGCCCAGAGCCGCAAGATCGCTTCGTGCGCCGCGAGCCGCTGGTGGGAGTACGCCTACGGCCGCCGCCTCGACGAGACGGAGCGCTGCTCGCTGCGCGGCCTCGAAGAGGCGCTGGCCAGGGGCGGCGTGCGTGAGCTTCTGACCTCGCTGGTCGGCAGCCGCGAGTTTCTCAACCGCAAGGAGGGCCAGCGATGACCAGCTTCGACCGTCGACGACTGCTTGGCTCGCTGGGGCTCGGGGCGGGCACGCTGTTCCTTCCGTCGATGCTGGGCCAAAAGGCCCAGGCCGCCGAGCCGCCCAAACGGCTGGTGGTGTTCTATACCAGCCACGGGACGGTGCCCGATCGCTGGTGCATGCGACCACCCGGTGCCGGCCCGACGACCAGCGACTGGCAGCTTCCGCTCGGCAACCTCGCCCGCGCGGATTTCAGCGAGCCGCTGCGACCGCTGCACGACCACCGAAACAGGCTGCTGCTTCTCGAAGGGCTGTCATACGCGTCCTGGTTCGCCGACGGATCCCGCGTCGGCCACCACCTGGCCGTTGCCCACGCTCTGTGCGCCAATCTGATGCGCCCCGGAGTCGAAGCCGCCAGCGGCGGCCAGGGCTCGTCGGTCGACCAGGTCGTTGCCGACGCCATCGCCCGCCCGGATCGGCTGCGCCACCTCCACCTGAAGCTGCAGTACGCGACGGCGCTGGGCCCGCGCTGGTCCCCGTACTTCCGGGACTCGGTGCAGATCGGGGGCGAGACATCGCCGGCCAAGGTGTTCAGCCAGCTGTTCCCGAACGGGCCGGGCACGGCGGCGATGGCTGACCCGCTGACCACGCCGCGGAACGACGTCCTCGACCTGATGAAGGCGCAGTTCCAACTGCAAGCGCAGCGGCTGAGCGGCGAGGACCGGCGCAAGCTGGAGCTGCACCAGAACCTGGTCTTTGAGTTGCGCCAACGGGTTGTCGGCCTGCAGACCGCCACCTGCGATGTGGCGGGACGGGTGCCGGCCGACGCACCGAAAATCGGCGAGGTGCCCTACAAGGATCGCATGGCGATCATGGCCCGGCTGGTCGCGGCGGCGCTCGCTTGCGACACCACACGTATCGTCGGGATCGAAACTTCCCAGGTGCGCCCGAACGACATTGGCTGGACGGGCGGTGACTATCACACCACCGTCCCGCACCTGGCGCCCAACCCTGGACCGGCGCAGGACGCGCTGGTGCGCACCACGGTCTACTACGCCGAGATGTTCAAGATGCTGCTCGACGCGCTCGCGGCGGTGCCTGAGGGGAGCGGGACGCTGCTCGACAACACGGCCGTGCTCTGGCTGAGCGAGCTGGGCGTCGGCTGGCACGGCACAATGGTCGAGGCGATGGAGGCTCCGTTGGTGCTGGCCGGCGGCGCGGGTGGCGCCTTCAAGACCGGGCGGTACCTCAGCTATGCCCGCACTGTCCCGGCCCCCAACGGCGTCCGCCGGGAGGTCGGACCCGGTCACAGCCGGCTACTCGTCTCGATCATGCAGGCGATGGGCGTGGCCCGGAACTCGATCGGCCTCACGGAAGCCAAGGGGATCCCCCTGACCGGACCATTGCCTTACCTCGCCGGCTAGCTGTGCGCGCGATGGCGATCCTGGTCGTCCTGCTCGCAGGCTGCGCAAATCGCGCGGCGAACCCCGGGGTGGCGCCGGCGTCCGAGACGGATGCCGCGCCAGCCAGCGTCGACGCCGCGGTCCTCGACCTGTCCCTGAAGCTGACCGCTGGGCCCGACGCCGCGGCCGAGGCGCCCGCGACCGATGGCTGCGCGTTGCTGTGCGACGACTTCGAGCGAAACGCCGTGGGCGCTACAGTATCGGGTTGGCGCCGGACCGTGAAACTGGATCGACGCCGTCCCGTCGGGTGACGTGCACTGGATCAACGTGCAAGCGACCGGCGTACTCGCCGGCACCCAGACCGTCGCCCGCTACAATTTCGGGGGAACGAGGGCCGGGCAAGCCAACTTCGTCGCCAACTACGCGATGGCCGGTCCCGGCGGGGTTCTCCAGCAGGACTGCTGGAACGTCTCCCGCGTTTCGATCCCAGAGAAGCGCTGGGCCTGTCTCGAGTGGCAGTACGACGGCACATCCGACGAGCTACGCTTCTGGGCGGATTCGCAGCCGTTGCGCGACATGACGGTGATCCGCCGCGGAGATGGCTGCGTGCCGGGAAAGTACGGACCGGACGGATCCGGACAGTGGCACGGGCCCGTGTTCAACGAGATCCGGATCGGCTGGGAACAGTATGGAACCTCCCTCCTGCCGGTCCAGGTGTGGGTCGACGATCTGGTCCTGGACGGCAAGCGCGTCGGGTGCCCATGAGGGGCTGGGCTCCTGTAGATCCGGATCTGCTCGAAGCCGTCGAGAAATGCCTTGGGGTCGAGCGTACGAGCGCCGGTCCTGATGGCCGTGGCTGGCCTTGACGGCCTGAGCGTCCTGGTCGGACGCTGAGGTAGACTGGCCGCCATGATGAAGCTGCTCGTCACCGTCGGCGTCATCGCCCTCCTCGCTGACGGAAGTCACGCGGCCGGAACGCGCAAACCCAACCTCATCGTGATCATGGCCGACGATCTCGGCTACGAGACGCTCGGTGCCAACGGTGGCACGAGTTACCGGACCCCCGTGCTCGACAAGCTGGCCGCGACCGGCGCGCGTCTCTCGGAGTGCTACGCACAGCCGCTATGCACGCCCACGCGGGCGCAGCTCATGACCGGGCAGTACAACGTCCGGAACTACATCAACTTCGGCACCCTGAACCCGAAATCCGTCACGTTCGCGAACCTGCTCAAGGCCGCCGGCTACGCCACGGCGATCGCCGGGAAATGGCAGCTCGGCAGGGATCGCGATGCGCCGAAGCGCTTCGGCTTCGACGAGGCCTACCTGTGGCAGCACACGCGCCGTCCGCCGCGGTACGCGAACCCGGGCCTCGAGATCAACGGTGTCGAGAAGGACTACACGAACGGCGAGTACGGCCCGGACATCATCAGCGGCTACGCGCTGGACTTCATCACGCGGAAAAAAGACGCGCCCTTCTTTCTCTATTACCCGATGACCCTCACCCACGATCCCTACCAACCCACGCCCGACAGCAAGAGCTGGGATCCCACGTTGCAGGGAGAGACGAAAGGCAAGAGCCCCCGGAACTTCGGCGACATGGTTGCGTACATGGACAAGCTCGTCGGCAAGCTGGTGGCGAAGCTCGACACGCTCGGCATTCGCAACGACACGCTGCTGCTCTTCCTCGGTGACAACGGCACCGGCAAGGGGACCGTCTCGAAGATGGGTGACCATGTGGTCGTGGGCGGCAAGGGGTCGACCACCGCCGCGGGCATGCATGTGCCGTGCATCGCGAGCTGGCCTGGCCGGATCGCGGCGGGCAAGGTGTACGCGGATCTCGTCGACACCACGGACTTTCTTCCGACGCTGCTGGACACGGCAGGCGTCAAGGCGCCCGTGGCGCTGACGCTGGACGGGCGCAGCCTCCTGCCCCTTCTGCGTGGCGAAAAGGGAACGAGCCGCGACTGGATCTACTCGTGGTACTCGCCCCGTCAGGGAACCGATCTGAGCGTCCGGGAGTTCGCCTTCACCGCCCGGTACAAACTCTATCGGTCGGGGCAGTTTTTCGATCTCGAGAAAGATCGAGGGGAAACCCAGCCACTGGAGGTGGCGTCGCTTTCCGGGGACGCGGCTGCTGTGGCGAAGCTCCTGCAGGGCGCGCTGGAGCGATTCGCCCGGGCGCGCCCACCCGATCACAACTTGTAGATCACCCTGGCGTTTCGCCAGAAGAATTTCTCCTTAGCCGCGGCGCCACGCGCGTTGACGTAGCTCGTGACCACGTCCTGCACGGTGGCCAGGGTCCCGTAGGCCTCGGAGACCGGCCAGTTGCTGCCGTAGATCACCCGGTCCTCGCCGAAGGCGTTGAACACATGGTCCAGCACCGCGCGGTAAGTCTCGACGTCGGAGGGGGCGAACGACGGGGCCTTTGCGCCGGTAGCGTCGAGCAGCCCTGACACCTTCATGAAGACGTTCGGCTGCCTGGCCGCCTCGTCGATGCCGCTCGACCAGGAGGCGGCCGGAGCGGTCTTGAGCGAGACGTTGCCCATGTGCTCTATGACCACGCGCAGGCGCGGCACCTGCGCCGCCAGCAGGGCCACCTGGCCGAGGGGAACGCCGTTCGTTTCTACCACCAGATCGGCGTCCGCCAGTCGCTGGAGGTCGGCCAGCACCGCCGGGTTCTCGAGAGCGGATTTCACCTGGGCGGCGTTGACGCGGATGCCGCGGAAGAGGCGCTTGGCCTTCAGACGATCGAGAGTAGGCGCGAACTCGGCGCTGCCCATCACCTCGCGCAGGTTGCCGATGACGCCGACGATGACCGAGTGCTGGGCTGCCAGATCCAGCAGCCAATCGTTGTCCTCGATCCAGGGGCTGGCCTCGACGACCACCGTGCCGGTGATCCCCAGTGGTCGGGCCAGGGCCAGGTAGTCCGGCGGCAGCACGGTGCGGTAGAGCGGATCGCCGGCCGCAGGCCAGGGGACCGATCGATCGCGGCCGGTCGGAGCAGAGCGCGTCGGATCGTAGAAGTGGGTGTGCGTGTCGATCCGGAATTCCGCTGTCGGGGTCGAGGTCGTCGACGACTTCGCTTCGGTGCAGCCGGCGAGGCCCACCACCATGAATGAAAGTACCAGTCGCATGATTCGAGGTTGCCACCACGCCGAGCGATCCGATCTTTCTTCTCGGGCGCGGATCCTTCAGTAGCGGTAGCGCAACCCCAGGCGGAGGCGAAAGGTTTCCATGCGGTTCGCGGGCTGCGACCACAGCGGACCGTCCTGCTCCTGCACCGTCAGGGTCGTGCGCAACGCCAGCAGGTTGAGGATGTCGGCGTTGAAATCCAGGTTGATGCCGGTCAGCGGCTTGAGGTTGACGCGGACCTGCGCGTTCATTTCCTGGCGATCGGGCAGCCGGAGCGGGCGGTCATCGTCCGGGTCGTTGATGTTGCCGGCCGGGTTGACCCCGACCTGCGCGCGGTAGTCGTTGAAGGCGCCCAGCACGTCGTTGCGGAACCTCCGCTGGTAGGGAGCGCCCGACAGGTAGCGCCAGCCGACTCCCAGCGACAGCCAGTTGGTCAGCTGGAATGTCATCGAGGTCTTGACGACGTGGCGGCGGTCGTCGGGCAGGAACCCGTACAGGTACTGATCGCGCGCGGGCACCGTGCCGAAGTCGTTGTTCTCGTTGTTGTCGACGTTTCCTTCCAGCCGCGACCAGGTGTAGGAGCCGATGAACTTGAACTTGCCTTGGCGCTTGCGCAGGGTCCCGGTCACGCCGAGGTACCGCCGCCGAGCCTGCGAAGGAGTCTCGAGGTCATCGATGGTCTCGTTCTTGCCCGTGCGGAACCCGCCACTGGGTTGATCCAGCGCGTACCCTGACGGCGCCCAGATCCGATTCGTCTCGAGCGTCTCGTACGGGTAGGTGTACAGGCGGTAGACGAGGTCAGCGCCGAGAGCGAGCCCCTGGACCACCTCGCGCTCCACGCCCGCCGTGTATTCGTACGTCCGTGGCATCTTCAGCTTCTGACTGCACGATTTACCCTCCTCGTCGACGCCGGAGGGGCCGCACGGCAGCCCGAAGGTCCGGTTGCCACGGCCACCACCATAGACGCAGCCGGTGTCGAACGCCTCCGTCCCAGTGTTCCACCGGCACTCGCGGTACACCCGCGTCCCCAGGGCGAACTGCGCCAGTGTGAGAGCGTCGATGTCGACGTACTGGTTGTAACTGCCCCGCACGACCGTCCGTCCGTCATGGGTGGCATCCCAGGCTACCGACAGGTGCGGCGTCAGCCCGCCGCTGTCGATGTTCGCGCCCTGGCCCACGTTCGCGGCCCGCGCCGTCGTGTAGGCCATGCCTGGCGAGATCGTCAGGTAGCGCGTGACACGCATGGAATCGGACAGGGAATGGATGGTCGTCAGGCCCGATGTCCCGCGGATGGCCCAGCCGAAGCGCTCGTCCTCGAGACGCGGGTCGTTCGAGTAGTACGTCCGGCGCAAGTCCGGCTCGGTGCCGCGGTACTGGGTGTAGTAGTCGCCTGGCGTGGACTCCGCCGTCTCGGTCAGCTGATCGAATACGCGCGAACGAGCCTTGATGTCGTGGTCACCGAAGGTCTTGCTGTTCAGGAACCACTCGAGCTGATTGATCACCTCGACCGCGCGCTTGATTCCCTGAGTGTGCAGTTCGTTGTTTCCGAGGCGGAGTGCGCGCGGGAAGGTGTTGCGAAACTGCGGGATGTTGTCGCAGTCGATCGGGTCGGAGTTGCACCGCATCGGCTGCCGTGCGTCCCGGCTCTCCTGGACGCCCACCTGGCTGCGAAAGAACAGGTTGTCCGTCAGCAGTGTCTCCCAGATGAGGCCCTGGAAGATGTCGGTCTCGTCGGTCTGGAACTGCGCGTCCCGGTCGTAGGTCAGCGGGTCCGCCTGGTTCTTCACCCAGTGGCGGTTGAGACTGGTGTAGGTGGACAGCTTGTTCCGTGACGTCACCTGCCAGGTGAGCTTCAACGAGCCGACGGTGCGCAGATCCGTCGTCGACGGCGGATCTCCGGTGAGGTCGTTGCCGGAGGGATCCCGCTCGCGCCCACTGACGTTGCGGCGGAGCTGGAAGACCGCGTAGTACCAGAGCCGATCCTTGATGATCGGGCCCGAGACCGCCGGGTTCAAGAAGGTGGTCTGCGCGGGCGCGTCCACGTCGGAAGCGTCGCGGAAGAAATGCAGGTGGCGGTCGCCGTAGTAGGCGCTGACGTCCAGCTCGAACTTGTTCGAACCTGACTTGGTCACCATGTTGACCACGCCACCGGGGGCGTTGGCGTTCTCGGCACCGTAGCCGGCGGTCTGAACCTCCAGTGCCGCCACGCTCTTGACCCCGGTGTCCTGCGTGCTGCTGATCTGGAAGCCGTCGACTGAAACCATGTTCTGCCGCGTGCCGCCGCCGTTGATCCGGAGCGAGCCGCCCTTGTTCACCACGCCTGCCGTGGCGTTGGCGACCGCGCCCTCGATGCTGAATCGGGTCTCCTGGGGAAGGGCGTCGATGAAGTCGGTGTCCAGCACCTCCTTCAGGCCGGCCGTGTTGGTGCTGATGATGGGAGCCTTCTCGACGACCTTGATCTCCTCGGTCGAGGTCTCGACTTCCATGATCAGGTTGACCTCTGCCGGCGCGCTGATACCGACGTTGATCCCTTTTTGCACGACGGTCCGCAGCTTGGGCGCGGCCGCGGCCACCTCGAACACGCCCGGCAAGAGGCCGACCATGCGGAAGCTCCCCTCGTCGTCGGAGTAGGTGGTCTTCTTGCCGCCGATCTGCGTCGGGGAGCTGGCGGTGACCTTCACACCCTTGATCGGCACTCCCGCCTGGTCGAAGACGCTGCCGACGATGCTGCCGTTGACGCCCGACTGGGCCAAGGCGACCCCGGGCCAGAGTGCCACGACGACAATGAGGAGACGCATGACTCGATGTTGCCACCATGCAAAAGGAATCCGATCTTTCTTCTCGGGCGCGAATGACGTAGCCGCAAAACGGCCTCAGGTTGTCGCAATTCGGCGCTTCCCGGGATGTGCGCCAGCCTCTAGGTTGGAGCCATGCACCACACACGGACATGGGCGTTGCTGGTCGTCGCGTCGGCGCTGGCGTACCTGATGGCAGCGCCGCCGGTCCGTGCTGCAGACGACATCAGGGTCGGTATCATCGGCCTCGACACCTCGCACGTCACGGCATTCACCGCCATCCTCAACGACACCAAGGCGCCGAACCACGTCCCTGGCGCGCGCGTCGTCGCCGCCTTCAAGGGCGGCAGCCCCGACGTGAAGGCCAGCCACTCGCGCATCGACAAGTTCACCGAGGAGCTGCAGACGAAGTGGAACATCAAGCTGGTCGGCTCCATCGAGGAGCTCGTGGGCCAAGTCGACGCCGTGTTGCTCGAGAGCGTCGACGGGCGCCAGCACCTGGAGCAGGTGCGGCCGGTGTTCAAGGCGAAGAAGCCCGTGTTCATCGACAAGCCGCTGTCGGGCAGCTACCGCGACGCCAAGGAGATCGTTCGTCTCGGCCGGGCCAGCGGGACGCCGTTCTTTTCCAGCTCGGGGCTGCGCTTCACCTTCCAGAACGTCAGCAAGGATCCGAAGCTGGGTGCCGTCACAGGCGCCACCACCTGGGGGCCGTCGCCGATCGAGACCTACGTCCCCGACCTTTACTGGTACGGCATCCACGCCGTCGAGCTGCTGTACACCATCATGGGGCCGGGCTGCGTCTCGGTCTCGCGCATGCACACCGAGGGCGCGGACGTGGTGGTCGGCCGCTGGAGTGACGGGCGGATCGGCGAGATGCGCGGCTTGCGCAACGGCGTCAAGTCGTACGGCGGGGTGGTGTTCGGCACCCAGGGGGTGGTGAACCTCGAGCCGAAGAAGAGCTCGTACAATCAGCTGGTCGAGGAGATCGTGAAGTTCTTCAAGACCGGCGTGGCTCCCGTTCCGCCGGAGGTGACTCTGGAGATGATGGGCTTCATGCAGGCCGCCGACCTCAGCAAGGTCCGCAAGGGCACCGAGGTGGCGCTCGCCGACCTCGACAGGTCGTAGCCCGTGCGACTGCTGCTGACGGCGCTGGCCGCCGCTTCCTGCGCTACGGTTTCGCCCGCCGATCTGGTGGTGCTGAACGGCAAGGTGCTGACCGTCGATCCTGTGTTCCGCGTGGCGCAGGCGGTGGCGATCCGCGGGGGTGTCTTCGTGCGCGTGGGGGACGACGCCGAGGTGCGAGCCCTGGTGGGACCGGCGACGCGGGTGATCGACGCTGGGGGGCAGACCGTGCTCCCTGGTCTCATCGACTCGCACGTGCACGCCGCGAACGTGGCGCGCATCGAGGCGGTCGAACCGCAGCCGACGTTCGCCTCCATCGCCGAGATGCAGGACTGGCTGCGCGGCAAGGCGGCCCGTGCTCCCGAGGGGACCTGGATCAAGGTCCCGCGCAGCTACCCGTCACGGATGCGCGAGGGGCGCTTCCCGACGCGCGTCGAACTGGACGCGGCGGCGCCGCGGCACCCGGTATACGTCGACGGCGCTTACGCGCAGATCCTGAACAGCGCCGCGCTGAAGGCGGCGGGAATCACCCGCGACACGCCGGCGCCGATCGGCCGGGAGATCGTCAAGGACGAGCGGGGCGAGCCGACCGGTCTGTTGCGAAACATGGCCGCGGCGGTCGGCAAGTTCATCCACGGCTCCGAGGTGTCGCAGGAAGCCTGGCTGCAGGCGCTGGAGCAGGTGCACCGCCGCTACAACGAGGTCGGCATCACCAGCATCGTCGAGCGCGCGGGCTCGCCCGAGACCTACGCCCTGTATCAGAGCCTGCGCGGCCGCGGGCGCCTGCGCGTGCGGACCACGGTGACGGTGATGGTGAACGCCGACGGCACGGCCGAGGGGACGGAGGCGTTCATCCGCGGCCTGCCGTTTCACTTTCGCGAGGGGGACGACTGGCTACGCGTCGGGCCGCTGAAGATCCTGGTCGACGGTGGGATCCTCGTCGGCACAGCGTACATGCGCGCGCCGTACGGCACCGCCGGGGCGAAGCTGTTCGCCATCACCGACGAGCATTACCGGGGGACGCTGTCGCTGACGCCGGAGAAAGTGAAGGCGATCATCCGCGCCGGCCACCGCCTCGGCTGGCAGATGGCCTCGCACGTCACCGGTGATGGCGGCGTGGACCTGGTGCTGGATGCGGTGCAAGCCGCCAACGCCGACGCCCCTATCGGCAAGAACCGGTACACGCTGATTCACGCCTACTTCCCCAACGCCGAGGCCGTGCGTCGCGCCGCCGCCCTGGGCGTCGTCGTGGACACCCAGCCCGCCTGGTTCTACAAGGACGGCGACGCCATTGCCTCGGCCATGGGGGACGAGCGGTTGCAGAGCTTCATCGGCCTAAAGGACTGGCTGGCGGCGGGCATCCCGGTGGCCATCAACACCGATCACATGTACGGCGTCGATCCCGACAAGGCGACCAACCCATTCAACCCTTTCTTGACCATGTACGTGGCCACCACCCGCAAGACCGAGAGCGGCCGGGTGCTCGGGCCCGCCCAGCGCGTGTCCCGGGAAGAAGCGCTGCGCATGATGACCATCACCGCCGCTTATCTGTCGTTCGACGAGACGACGCGCGGCTCGATCGAGGTGGGCAAGCTGGGCGACCTCACGGTGCTGGCCGGCGATTTCCTGACCTGCTCCGAGGAGCAATTGCGGAAGATGCGCGTGCGCGTGACCGTCGTCGGCGGACAGGTGGTGTACGAGACCCATGGACCGTCGTGACCTGCTGCTGATCGCCGGGCTCGCCGGGTGTGCGGGTGTCGGTAGACGAAAGGAACGCCAGGTGTCTCACGCTGCCGACCGACGGGCCGAGCTTTACCGACTGATGGGCGATCTTCCCGATCGGCAGCGGCTGATTGCCGGGAAGAAGCGGCACGAGGAGGAGCGCGACGGTTACGTGCTCGAGACCTGGGACCTGGATCTCAACGGCACCGAGCCGGTGCCCGCCTATCTGGCGCGGCCGCGCGCGCTGACGGGACGCGCGCCCGCCGTGCTGTTCAACCACTCGCACGGCGGCGGCTACACCGTCGGCAAGAAGGAGTTCGTCGAGGGCCGTAGCTACCTGCAGCCCACGCCCTACGCCAAGGTGCTGACCGATCTCGGCTACGTTGCCCTGTGCATCGACCACTGGGTGTTCGGCGAGCGTAGCCACACGTCGGAGGCGGACACCTTCAAGGCGATGCTCTGGCAGGGCCGGGTGCTGTGGGGAATGATGGTCTACGACAGCCTGCGCGCCGTGGACTTCCTGGTCTCGCGGCCCGATGTGGATGCGAGTCGGCTGGGCACGCTCGGGATCTCCATGGGCAGCACGATGGCCTGGTGGCTGGCGGCGCTGGACGAGCGGATCAAGGCCACGGTGGACATCTGCTGCCTCACCGACTTCCAGGCGCTGCTGGCCAGCAAGGGGCTGTCCCAGCACGGCATCTACTATTACGTCCCGAGCCTGCTCAAGCACTTCACCACGGCGCAGATCAACGAGCTCATCGCCCCCCGCGCGCACCTGGCGCTGGCGGGACGGCAGGACAAGCTGACGCCGTCCGCGGGCCTGGACACCATCGACCGCGAGCTGACCCGGGTGTACGCCGAACTCGGTCACCCCGAGCGGTGGAAGCTGCTGCGCTACGACGTCGGGCACATGGAGACCCCGGAGGGCCGGCAGGAGATCATCGCCTTTTTGAAGCGTTCGCTCTGATTCCGGGGGGGTCGCGAAACCGCACCCCGTTGTCGCAAAACGGTCGGTCCGATGCCTGCGGCGCCACGGTACTCTGGTGCCCATGACGATGACCAACGATCGGCGAGGTTTCCTTCGTGATGTCTCGGTGGGGGCTCTGTCCCTGGGCGTGACCCTGCGGACCGCGCGCGCCGCGAAGTCACCCAACAGCAAGGTCGTCCTGGCCATGGTCGGCGTGAACAGCCGTGGGTCGGCGCTGGCCCAGGGGTTCGCGAAGCTGCCCAACACCGAGATCGCCTACATCT
Source organism: Myxococcales bacterium (assembly GCA_031423255.1). Lineage (GTDB taxonomy): Bacteria > Myxococcota_A > Polyangia > Fen-1088 > Fen-1088 > JANPFD01. The sequence goes on from JANPFD010000155.1 coordinate 66,272, forward strand.
GTGACGTCGACGAGCGCGCCATCGCCAAGGGAATCAAGGCGGTCACGGGCGCCGGGGGCAAGGAGCCGAAGGGCGTGAAGGACTTCCGCCGGGTGCTCGAGGACAAGGCCGTCGACGGGATCGTCATCGCCACGCCGGATCACTGGCACGCACCCGCCGCCATTCTCGCTTGCTCCGCCGGCAAGCACGCCTACGTCGAGAAGCCCGCATGCCACAACCCGCGCGAGGGCGAGTGGCTGGTGGCGGCGGCGCGCAAGTACAAGCGCGTTGTGCAGATGGGCAACCAGCGCCGCTCATGGACCAAGATCAAGGAGGGAATGGAACAGCTGCGCAGCGGGATCATCGGCCGCACCTACTATTCACACTCCACCTACGCCAACAGCCGCGAGCCGATCGGCAAGGGGAAGGAGGGTGCGATCCCGTCGTGGCTGGACTACGAGCTGTGGCAGGGGCCGGCGCCAAGGCGGCCGTTCAAGGACAACCTCGTTCACTACAACTGGCACTGGTTGTGGCACTGGGGCACCGGCGAGGCCGGCAACAACGGCACGCACACCCTGGACCTGTCGCGCTGGGCGCTGGGTGTCGACTATCCCGAGCGGGTCACCTCGTCGGGTGGGCGCTTCCATTTCAGGGGCGACGACTGGGAGACGCCGGACACGCAGGTGATCACCTTCGACTTCCCGGGCGGAAAGGTGATCACCTGGGAGGGACTGAGCTGCACCACGCGCGGTGGCAAGGAGACCGGCGTCGGCACCACCATCCACGGTGAAGGCGGCGCCGTGACCATCGGCGGCTCCAGCGGGTACACGGTGCTGGATCGCAAGGGCAAGGACGTGAAGACCGTGGCCCCGAACCCCGAGGAGATGAAGATCGACACCGTCGGTCCGGCTGCCTCGCTGGACGCCTTGCACTTCGCCAACTTCGTCGAAGCGATCCGCAGCGACGCCAAGCTGAACTCGGAGATCGAGGAGGGGTACAAGAGCACGCTCCTGGCACTCCTCGGCAACATCGCCCAGCGCACCGGCCGCACCCTCAAGTGCGACCCCAAGAACGGTCACATCATCGGCGACCCCGAAGCCATGAAGCTCTGGGGCCGCGAGTACAACAAGGGCTGGGCTCCGCAGGTATGACCATGCGTACAGCAATCATCGCTGTCGTCTGTTTGGTGTCGTCGTCGTCATCGTCGGCCTTGGCGCAGAAGACGCCGACGGGGCACGCCAAGGACTTCCGGGTCAAGACCGTGCTGCACTCGATCAGCTACTCGGGGCTGTGGCGGGGACAGACCCCGCTCACCGTCGACCAGTTCCTGGACAAGGCCAAGGAGCTCGGCTTCGACGGCGTGGCACTGATGGCCAAACGCCCGCACCTGTCGCCGTATGACTACGACGACAAGGCGCGCGCGGCGCTGAAGGCGAAGATGGAGCGGCTCGGGCTGAAGCTGGCGTACATCGCCGGTTATACCGACTTCACCGCCGGAACCGACAAGCCAGGGATCCCCCACGTGGAGATGCAGGCCCTCTACGTCGGACAAGTCGCGAAGATGGCGCGCGACCTCGGGACCGACATGGTGCGCGTCTTCACCGGCTACGAGCGGCCGGGCGTCGCCTACGAAACCCAGTACGCCGCCGTTCTGGAGGGGCTGAAGATGGCCGGCCGCGAGGCCGCGAAGTACGGGGTCACGCTGGCGGTGCAGAACCACCACGACATCGCACTCCACCACGACGCCATGTTGTGGTTGCTCAAGGAGGTGAATCTACCCAACGTCAAGGCCGGCTGGGACGCCTGGTCCCCGAACCTCGAGGGGCAGAGTGCCGCGGAGATCCGCGCCGGCATCCTGAAGTTGAAGCCGTACATCGTCAACACCATCGCCGCCGACTACGTCCGGCTGCCGCGCTTCAAGTACGAGAACCACCTGACCAACTACGCCGCCGAGCAGCCCGTGATGCGCGCCGTGCCGATGGGCGAGGGCGTCATCGACTACAAGACCTTCTTCAATGCCTTGAAGGAGATCGGCTACCAGGGCTATATCTCGTACGAGATGTGCGAGGTGCTTGACGGCGGCGGCTCCATCGAGAACCTGGATCGCACGGCGAGGAAGTTCCTGGCGTACATGAAGCAGTTCGCTCCGCGTAGCCAGGTGTCGGTGGCCCCCTGATCTGGGCGCTCCTCGTCACGCTGCTGGCCCAGGAGCCACCGGGGCACTCCGTTCACGGCCAGGCCTACGACGAGGGACCGCGGCAGCGCGCCTATCTGATGGCGGGGATGCCGAAGATCGACTTCCCCGTGTCCTGCACGGGCCTGCAGGTGCAGGCGTTCTTCAACCAGGGCGTGGGGCAATTGCACGGCTTCTGGTACTTCGAGGCGGAGCGATCCTTCCGCGAGGTCGCCCGCCTGGACCCGAAGTGCGCCATGGCCTACTGGGGGATGACCCAGGCCAACGCCTACAACGAGAAGCGCGCCCAGGTTTTCTTGAAGAAGGCGATCGAGCTGCGCGCGGGGGCCGACAAGCGCGAGCAGATGTGGCTCGACGCGCTCGCCGGTTATTACAAGGAGGGCAAAGACGGAAAGCCCGACTTCGAGCAGCGGCGTAAGGATCTCATTCGCGGCCTCGAGGCGATCATCGAGGCCCATCCCGAGGATCTCGAGGCCAAGGCGTTCCTGGTGCTGGCGGTCTGGGACGCCAGCGCCAACTTCACCCTGTACGACCGCGGTGCCGCCAAGGTTCCGATCACGAGCGCCATGACCATCGACGCCTTCGCGCGGCAGGTGCTGGCCAAGAACCCGATGCACCCGATCCACCACTACGTCATTCATCTGTGGGACAGCGAGTTCGCGCGGCGGGCTGTGCCGTCGGCAGCGCGGTCGGGGCAGTCGTCGCCGGGCATCGCGCATATGTGGCACATGGCCGGTCACACCTTCTCGAAGGTGCACCGCCTGCAGGATCTGGCCTGGCAGCAAGAGGCCTCGGCGCGCGTGGACCACGCCTACATGGCGAGGGACGGGATCTTTCCCGACCAGATCCACAACTACGGTCACAACAACAACTGGCTGGTCGGCACGTACGGCCAGGTCGGGCGGGTGCACGACGCCGTCGCCCTTGCGAAGAACCTGGTGGAGATCCCGCAGCACCCGGTGTGGAACAGTCTGAGCAAACCGCCGGCCAAGGGGGTGGCCTTTGCCACGGCCGACGAGAAGCGCGACAACAGCGCGATCCAGGGACGTCAACGCCTGTACGAGATCGGCGCGAAGTTCGAGCTGTGGGACGAGTTGCTGGCGTTGGCGGCGACGCCGCACCTGCCGCCGACCGACGATCTGGCCGACCAGGGACGGCGCTGGCGGGCGCTCGGGCTGGCGTATTTCGCGAAGGGCAAGCGCGCGGAAGGTGGCAAGGCGATCGCCGAGCTGGAAAGAGTGCTGCTTCGGCAGAAGGAGCAGAAGCCGGAGGAGGGCGACGGCGACAACAAGAATGACAAGAAGGCTGAACCCGGCAAGAAGACCGAGGCGGCGCTGGCCGAGCTGAGAGTGGTCAAGGCGCTCGTCGAGGGGGCCAAGGTCGAGCCAGGCGTGGCTTTCAAGGAGCTGGCGAAAGATCGACAGGCCGCGCTGCTGTTCGAGCTGGGCGAGCGGGACAAGGCGCTGGCGCTGGTCAAGGAAGCGGTCAAGGGCGCGAAGAACGACGTCGGGCCGCTGGCGGTGGAGGCCGATCTCCTCTGGCGCGCCGACCGGGCGGCCGAGGCGCAGGAGGCGTTCAAGGTGCTGCGCGACATCTCCGCGACCATCGATCTCGACGTCCCGGTGTTCCGGCGGCTGGCTCCGATCGCCGCCTCGCTGAAGCTGCCGGGCGACTGGCGCCTGCCGTACCGGGAGGAGGCCGACGTCGCGGGCACCCGCCCGCCGCTGGCCAGCCTGGGCCCGAAGTTCTGGACTCCGCCGTCGGCGCCGGACTTCGTTCTGCCCGACGGCAAGGGCAAGCGGATCGCGCTGGCGCAGTACCGGGGCAAGCCGGTGATCGTGATCTTCTATCTCGGCTACGGCTGCGTGCACTGCCTCGAGCAGCTGAACCTGTTCGCGCCCGCCGCGCAGAAATTCAAGAGCGCCGGCATCTCCCTGCTCGCCGTCAGTACCGACTCGGTGGGCGGTCTGAAGCAGACGACAGGCTTGCCATTCCCGCTTCTCTCCGACGAGCGGCTGGAGGTGTTCAAGCGCTACCGCGCCTTCGACGGATTCGAGAACATCCCGCTGCACGGCACCTTCCTCATCGACGGCGCCGGCCTCGTTCGATGGCACGACATCAGCTACGAGCCGTTCAAGGAGGTCGATTTTCTGGTCACCGAGGGCAAACGCCTGCTGCAGTTCGCGTCACGTGCCGGAGGAGTAAGCGGCCGCCGCATTGCTCCTTGATACAACCGGAGGCATGAGCGACAAGCATCCGGGTAACCAGACGGGCAATCAGGCTGGATGGACGCGTCGAGATTTCGTGCGGACCGCCAGCGTGCTGGGGCCCGCGGCCATGACCGGCCGGGCCCTTGGTGCAGTGAAGAACGACAGGCCCCTGCGGGTCGGCCTCATCGGATGCGGCAGCCGGGGGAGCGGGGCGGCGGTGCAGGCGCTGACGGCCGACAAGAACAGCACCCTGGTGGCGGTGGCGGACATCTTCGCCGACCACATCCCGACCAGCCTCAAGGCGATCACCGGCCAGCTGGGTGAGGCGGATGCGGCGCGGGTGCAGGTTCCGGCCGAGCGCCAGTTCGTGGGCTTCGACGCCTACCAGAAGCTGATCGACAGCGGCGTGGATGTGGTGCTGATGGCGCAGTACCAGCACTTCCGCCCCCAGCACCTGGCGGCGGCGGTGGCGGCGGGCAAGCACGTCTTCGCGGAGAAGCCGCTGGCCGTGGACGGTCCGGGCATCCGCAGCGTGCTGGCGACGGCGCAGGAGGCGGAGCGCAAGAAGCTGAGCGTGGTGGTCGGTTTCTGCTGGCGCTACCACGACGGCATGCGCGCTTTCCAGGAGCAGGTCTCGCGCGGCCTTCTGGGCGAGGTCGTCAATGTGCAGACCACGTACCACACCGGTACGGTCAAGAGGTTCCCGCGCAAGCCCGAGTGGACCGACCTGGAGTTCCAGCTGCGCAACTGGTGGCACTTCACGTGGCTGTCGGGTGACCACGTCGTCGAGCAGGCGATCCACAGCATCGATCGACTGTCCTGGGCCATGGGCAACAAGGTGCCGCAGCGGGTGACGTGCCTCGGCGGGCGAGCCGCGCGCTCGGGCCCCGAGCAGGGAAACGTCTTCGATCACTTCAGCGCCGTCTACGAGTTCGAAGGGGGCAAGCGCGGCGTGCACACCTGCCGCCAGATCGACGACACCCCGCGCGACTACGCCGACTACGTCTACGGGACGAAGGCGATGGCGACCCTGAAGAGCGGGGCCGCCTTCACCGTGACCGACTACCGCGGCAAGACCCTGTGGTCCTACGACCCGAGCGTCGGCGAGCGGAACATGTACCAGACCGAGCACGACGAGCTGTTTGCATCCATTCGCAGCGGCAAGCCGCTCAATGACTGCGCCCGCGGTGCTCGCAGCACGCTGGCCGCCATCGCTGCCCGCATGGCCGCGTACACCGGCCAGAGCATCGCCTGGGAGCAGGCACTGGAGTCCCAGGAGGACCTGACGCCGCCCTCCTACGCGTTCGGTCCGATCGCGACCCCCGAGGTGGCCATCCCCGGCCGGACGAAGTTCATCTGACCATGGACGACCTGAAGATCGGAATCGTGGGAATGGGCTGGGCGGCCGGCGCGCACCTCGAGGCATACCGGGCGGTCAAGGGGGCGAAGGTGGCGGCGGTCTGCTCGCGGCGCCCGCAGGACCGCGCGGAGCTCGAGCGCCGCTGTGGCGGACCGGTGGCGGTGTACACGGACTATGCGCGCATGCTCGAGGACCGCTCGCTCGACGTGATCGACATCTGCACGCCCCCGTCGCTGCACGTCGAGCAGGCGATAGCAGCGGCGCGCGCGGGAAAACACCTGGTGCTGGAAAAACCGATCGGCCTGTCCTGGCCCGAGGTGCAGCGGGTGCACCAGGCGATCCAGCAAGAACGGGTGCGCAGCTGCGTCTGCTTCGAGGTGCGCTTCAGCGCCCAGTTCACCCTGGCGAAGTCGGTCGTGCAGCAGGGGCTGCTGGGCGAGGTGCACTACGGGGAGGTGGACTACTACCACGGCCTCGGGCCGTGGTACGCGCAGTTCGCCTGGAATGTCAGCAAGGACTCCGGCGGATCCAGCTTGCTGTCAGCCGGATGCCACGCGCTGGACGCCCTGCTGTGGCTGATGGACGAGCCGGTGGAGGAGGTCACCAGCTACTCCACGCGCTCGAAAAGCCAGGTGTTCGCGCCGTACGAGTACGACACCACCTCGACCACCATCCTGCGCTTTCGCAGCGGGAGGCTGGGCAAGGTCACCTCGAGCATCGACTGCCTGCAGCCGTACTACTTCCACTGCCATCTGGTCGGCAGCGAGGGGAGTTTGATGGACGACCGGCTGCATTCGCAAAAGCTGCCCGGGATGGATCCAAAGAACTGGAGCCGGCTGGCCATGCAGATGGTCGACTCGGGCGACGTCAAGGACCACCCGTACCTGCCTCAGTTGCAGGCGTTCGTGGACGCGACCCGCGCCGACCAGGAGATGCCTCTCACCAGCTTCGAGTCGGCGTTCGAGACGCACAGGGTGCTGTTCGCGGCCGATCGTTCGGCGGCCGAGCGGCGGCCTGTGCGGCTGGCGGAGCTGCGCTAGATGCCCACGGTGCTGGCGGTGATGGCACATCCCGACGACATCGAGATCACCTGTGCCGGCACCCTGGCCCTGCTGAGGCGCGCGGGCTGGACAGTGGCGATGGCCACGATGACCGCTGGCGACCTCGGCTCGGCGACGTTGCCGCCGGCGAAGATCTCGCGGGTGCGCCGCCGCGAGGCCGCCACCGCCGCCGCCCTGCTGGGGGCGAGCTACACCTGCCTGGGGTTCCGCGACCTGTCCGTCACCTGCACCGTGGCCGCCAAGCGCCGCGTCTCGGTGCTGATTCGAGCCGTCCGACCTGACCTGGTGATCACGCCGTCGCCGGTCGACTACATGGCGGACCACACCGAGACGCCGAAGATCGTGCGCGAGGCGGCCTTCGCCTCCACCATCCCTCACTGGAAGGCGGGCGCCTCTCGGCCCTGCGACAAGCGGCCGGTGATCTTGTACGCCGATCCGATCGATCAGGTCGACCACCTGGGCCGGCGCGTGTCCGCTCGACAGGTGGTGGACATCACCGACGTCATCGACACCAAGCAGGAGATGCTGGCCGCGCACGCCTCGCAGCGCGAATGGCTGCGTGCCCAGCACGGCGAGGACGAGTACCTGGCCTGGATGCGGCGGAGCGGCGTCGAACGGGCGCGCGACTTCCGGCGCCGGGACGTCGAGTACGCCGAGGGCTTCAACCAGCACCTTGGCCACGGTTTTCCCAAGCACGACCTGCTCACGATGGCGCTTGGCAGAAAGAGGGTTCTCACCGCCGCATGAACTTCACCTACTCGCTCGCCAGGTTCATCCCTTTCCAGGACGAGGCCGCCTGCGCCCGCGTCCGGGCCATCAAGCGTGGGGAACTGACCCGCCACGCCAACCCCGATTTCCGGATCGAGGTCGTCGACGACAGGACGCAGTTCTACAGCCGCTTCGCCGTCGACATCGTCGCGCGCATCCGACGCGCGGCCGAAGAGGGGCGCACGTGTGTGCTGATCCTGCCGGTCGGCCCCGTCCCGCAATACGCCATCGCCGCCGAGATGATCAACCGGTTCGGTTTCGACTGCCGCCACGTCGTCACCTTCAACATGGACGAGTACGCGAACGACCGCGGCGAGACCGCGCCTGCCGAGTGGGAAGGTTCGTTCGCCACCAGCATGAGGCGTTCGTTCTTCGATCTCATCCGGCCGGAGCTGCGGCCGCTGGAGAAGAACATCCACTTCCCGACCGACCGGAACATCGGCACCTACCACCGGATGATCGAGGACCAGGGCGGCGCCGACTGCTGTTACGGCGGGATCGGCTGGTGCGGCCACATCGCCTTCTGGGAGTCGCATCTGGGGCTCGAGTTCGGGAACGACCTGGCCGGCTACAAGGCGGCGCACGGGCGGATCGTCGAGCTGAACCCGATGACCATCATGCAGAACGCGCTGCATTCGTTCGGCGGCGACTGGTCCTGGGTGCCCCCCAAGGCGGCGTCCATCGGCCCGCGCGAGATCCTGGCGGCGCGGCATCGGAGCTTCTGGCTGGACGGCGACCAGGGCGGGGGCGTCTCGTGGCAGCGTTTCATCGCCCGCCTGGTGGCGCACGGTCCGGTCAACCCCCTGGTGCCGGGCTCCATCCTCCAGGAGACGTCGTGCGACTACCACATTCTCGGCGGCGTCGCGGACGACGTCAGGATCGAGTTCGCCTGATGCGGCCGGCTCTGCTCGCCTTGCTGCTTCTCTCGGGCTGCGCCGGCGGCTTCACGTCGCTTTTCAATGGGCGCGATCTGGCGGGCTGGCGCGTCCCGGCCGGCGACAACGGTCACTGGAAGGTGATCGACGGCGTCATCGACTACGACGCCGCCAGCGAGGCCGCGGGCCCGAAGGACCTGTGGACCGAGGACGAGTTCGAGAACTTCGTGCTGCGGCTGGAGTGGCGGATCAAGGCGACACCGGGGACCAAGGCGATTCCGGAGATCCTGGCCGACGGTAGCCACCGCCTCGACGCCGAGGGGAAGGAGATCCTGACCGAGTTGCCCAACGCCGATTCAGGGGTGTTCCTGCGTGGCAGCTCCAAGGCGCAGGTGAACATCTGGTGCTGGCCGGTCGGCTCGGGCGAGGTGTACGGCTACCGCACAGATCAGAAGATGCCGCCGGCGGTGCGCGCCGGGGTGACTCCGAAGCTGCGCGCCGACAGGCCCGTCGGCGAATGGAACAGCTTCGAGATCACCCTGGAGGGTGACCGCCTGACCGTGGTCCTCAACGGTCAGACGGTGATCCGGCAGGCCGCGCTGCCGGGAGTGCCAGGGCGCGGACGCCTGGCACTCCAGCACCACGGCGGGCCCAAGCATCCCGGCGAATCCAGCCTGGTTCAGTTCCGCAACGTCCGGATCAAGAAGCTGTGACTACCCTCCAGTCGTTCATGCTGGTGACGCTCCCCGTGACCGGGATGTGCTACGCCATCCTCGGTTCGCTCAAGCTCGCCCTGGCGGAGCGCCTGCAGATGAACGAGACCCGCGTGGCGGGCCTGGTCTCGGTGTTCGGCTTCGTGGTGGGGCCGATCATCCTGGTGAGCGGCTTTTTGGCCGATGCGCTCGGGCGCCGCGGGGTGATCACCGCCGGGGCGATGATGGTGACGGCCTCGATGTTCATCCTGGCCTGGAGCCGCAGCTACCGGCTGAGCCTGGTCGCCGTCGGCCTGCTCAGCGGGGGCTGGGCGGCGATGATCAACGTCGCCAATGCTCTGATGTTCATGGCCTACAGCAAGGTGTTCGTGGCCACGAACCTGCTCGACTTCCTGTTCGGCCTCGGCGCCTTCCTGACGCCGTCGGCGGTGGTGTTCCTGATACGGAAGATGAAGTTCCCGCGCGCCGTCGCCGTCCTCGGTCTCCTGCCGCTCGTCGCCGCGCTGTTCGCGCCCTTCGTGCCCATGGACGTGCCGGGCGGCGCCGCCCAGGTCGCCAGCTTCGGGGATCTGATGCGCGATCCGGTGATGTGGATGTGCGCCCTGACGTTGCTCCTGTGGATCCCGACCGAGTCCTGCACCGCCGCCTGGGCCACCACCTTCGTCACCAACCTGGCGCCGCAGGGCGAGGCCCCGGAGCGCTCGCGCAAGATCGCCGGCTGGACGCTGTCCGGGTTCTGGCTCTGCTTCATGGGCTCGCGCCTCCTGACCGCGCTCTTCGTCCATTCGGGCCAGGACGTCTCGATCGACGAATCGATGCGCCAGGCGCGACTCATCCACATCCTGCTGGTCATCGCCTGCTCGGGGATCCTGCTCGGGCTGATCCTCAGCCGCAGCCGCAAGCTGACCATCGGCCTCTTGCTGGGCGCGGGCTTCCTGTACGGGCCGTTCTTCCCGAACCTGATGGGCATCCTGCTGAGCCACTTCCCGCCGTCGGGCCACGGTCGCGCCGTGGGCGTGCTGTTCGCGGCGGCGTCGATCGGCTGGACGGTCTTCCCGACGTTGATCGGCAGGCGCGCCACCCGCACCACGCTCCAGCGTGGCTTCCAGATCGCGCTCGGCACCAACATGGCCCTGCTGGTGCTGGTCGTCGGCCACTACGTGCAGGCCGCGCGCTGAGGACGCTAAGGAGCCAGCGTCCAGTCGATGGCCGCTTGCAGGAGATTGCGGCCCTGGACACCGAGGCCTCCGGAGGTGGCGTTGTCGACGAAGAAGCCAACCCGCTTGGCGGGCGCGGACCGTCCCACCATCATCGCCCCGCGCGGGTAGACGAAGATCGCCGCCCGGAAGGAATTGCCGACGGGAGTCGCGGCAATCACCGCCTCCGGGCCGGGAACGCCCCAGCCCACGCGGTGGCCGGTCGAGGTGTAGACGACGACGTCGCCGTTCGGTAGGCCGCCCGCCAGTGGATGGGCGCTGCCGGTGATGGTGATCGAGGACTGGCTCAGCACCTGGCCATAGTCGCTGCCGTTGAGGGGACCGGTCATCTGCAGGCCGTCGTAGGCGGACGGTTGCAGCACCACCATCGGGACGGTCACGTCGCGCAGCTTCGAGCTCAGGACCGGCCCGTTGACGCTGATGGAGATGACCACCAGCACCTTGTCCGTCGTGTCCGCCGGGGTCACGCTTTCGTCCGACGCCGCGGTCACCGCGATCCCGTGATCCTCGAGCCGGGTACGGATGGCGACATCGTTGCTGTTGGGGGCAGCGATGTCGCCGATCACAATCAGCGCGCGCGGCCGGGCGCCCGAGGTGTCCGGGGCCTCCGAGGCGTCCGGTTGATCGACGATGTCGGACGGTGGGGTGAGATCGACGCAGCCGAGGCTGACGAGGGTGATGGCTCCGATCCACGGCCTCGTCGCACCCATCCGGTGCTCCGATTGTACCAGCGTCAGAAGCCGATTGCCGACACGGGGCGGGTGCGGGTGTCCTTGCTCCCATCGCCCAGCTGCCCTGTTTCGTTGAGGCCCCAGCAGGAGACGCCACCGGGGACGGTGGCGCAGGTGTGCACATCCCCCGCGCTCACCGAGAGCACGCCGTGGAGTTCGGACACGGTGACGAAGGCCGCCGCGTTCCGCTGGGTGCCGTCGCCGAGCTGACCGCGCTCGTTCGTGCCCAGGCAGCGCAGCTCGCCGCTGGCCCGCAGGGCGCAAAGGTGATCGAGGCCGGTGGAGATCTGCACCGCGTCTGTCATGCCGGGCACCGCGACCGGTTCGCTGTGATCGGCGGGCGTGCCGTCGTAGTGGATCTTTCTGTTCCGGCCCCAGCAGACGATGCCGCCGGTCTGGCGGCGTGCGCAGGCGAAGTACTCCCCCAGCGCCAGTTCGGCGGCGTCGCCCAGGCCGTGCACCGGCGCCGGGGAAGGGCGCTCCACCGTCGAGCCGTCGCCGAGCTGGCCGTTGTTGTTCGCGCCCCAGCAGGAGGCGGTGCCGTCGGCGAAGCGCGCGCAGCTGAAGTCGCCGTTGGCGGCGACCTGGATCGCGCCGCTGACTCCCGCCACCACTGTCGGCCCGGTGACGGACGGCGAGGGCGGCACGCCGACCTGGCCGTGCCGGTTGTCACCCCAGCAGGCCACGGTCCCGTCCGGGCGCAGCGCGCAGGCATGCTGCCAACCCGCGGCCACCTGCTTGCACGCGCCCGCGACCCGCACCGGTTCGAGCGCCGGCTTGTCGGAGGTACCACCGTTGCCCAACTGGCCCTCGAGGTTGCGTCCCCAGCAGTAGAGCTCTCCGCGTGCCGTGCAGGCGCAGGTGTGGAAGGTACCGATCGCGGCCGACACCACGTCGCGCACGCCGGAGAGCGGCCACCGTCCGGTGCGGTCGCGTGTGCTGCCGATGCCGAGCTGCCCCTCGTTGTTCTTCCCCCAGCAGAAGAAGGTCCCGCCCTGAGCGGCACAGGTGTGCCAGCCGCTGCCGGCCCAGACTGCGGAGACGGCTGCCGGCGCCGTCGCCCAGTGGCGCCAGGCTGCGAATCCGCCCGCCGCCACCAGCACCACGCCGATCGCCGCACCCGCCAGCCGCCGCCGGCCCCGGCTCCGGGCCCGGGCCTCGCGGGCGATCGCCTGGTCGCGCAGGATCGCCAGACGGGTCTCCTGGGCGGCGCGCATGCCCTCGAAGTGGAGCCGCATGTACTCGGCCAGCTCCAGGCTGCCCTCGTCGGCCACCATCTGCGCCAGCACCGCCTCCAGCCGTGCGGCCACCTCGCCGGCCGTGGCGGGACGGCGCTCGCGATCCTTGGCCAGGAGCTCGAAGCAGAGCTCGACCAGATCCAGCGGCGCCTCGCTGCGGAAGTCGCCCAGGTCCGGCGCTGGCTCGGTCAAGATCCGGCGCGGACCGTCCAGCCCTTGCCGGTTCTCGTACAGCCGCTCGCCGCTCAGCAGCTCGAACAGGGTCACGCCCAGCGAGAACAGGTCCGACCGCCGATCGACCTCCTCGAAGCGCAGCTGCTCGGGCGAGGCGTAGCCCATGTTTGCCTTGAGGAAGCCGGTCGTGGTCCGCGAGCTGTTGCCGATCGCCTTGGCGATCCCGAAGTCGGTGAGCCGCACGCCACCGTCGAAGCCTATGAGCACGTTCTGCGGAGAGACGTCGCGGTGGATGAGCCGCAGCTCCGTCCCGTCGGGCGCCTTGGCCTCGTGCGCGGCGTGTAGCCCCCGGGCGGCCTCCATGGCGATGCGGACGGCGACCTGCAGCGGGATCGGCTGGCCGGTCTGCCCGGCCTGCGCGATCACCTTGGCGATCGGCACGCCGTCGACGAAGTCCATCATCAGGAAGGGGCCGTCCTCGTCCTCTCCCACGTCGTGGACGCTGACGATGTTCGGGTGGCGGAGCAGCCCCGCCAGCCGCGCCTCATCCACGAACATGGCGCGCAGCCCCGGATCGCTGCGATAATGCTGGTGCAGACGTTTGATGGCGTACCACCGCTGGAACTGCCCCTCAAGCTTGAGCACGAGATCGACGTACCCCATCCCACCCTGGGCGATCTCGGAAACGCGCAGATACGCGCTCGAGGTTTTTGGCGCCGATGAATCCGCCATCGCAGCACGATTATAGCCAGGCGATCCTCGATCTCGATCGCGAGGCGCTCGCGGCCTGCCAGCCGGGAGAGCCTCTGGCCGTGGGCGCCTGGGTGGCGCTGTTCGAGGGACGGGCGGCCGACACCCAGGCGCTGGCCGAGAAACTGCTGGAACAGGCGTCGCGGGCGGGCCACGCCGCGCAGGTCGTCGAGGCCACCGCGCTGCGGGCGCTGGCGGCGGCCTCGGCCGGGCAGCAGGAGGCGGCGACCGAACTCGCCCGCCGCGCCTGCCGGATGGCGCAGGCCGAGGCCTCGCTGCCGCTGGAGCTGCTCGCCAGCCTGGTTCTGGCGCGCGTGCGGCGGCTGGCCGGCCGGCCGCACCTGGCGCTGCGGATCCTGGGCAGCGTGGCGCGCGCAGCGCCGCCCTCGTGGCGGCCCTGGATCACCTGGGAGGTGCTGCTGGCCGGAGGATTGCCGCGCGGGTTGCTCGACGAGGCGCCCGAGGATCCTCCGGCGGCCATGCGCGCTGCCGAGGCACTGGAATCGATGCTGGCGGCCGTGGCTGGCGGTGACCGGAGCGCGTTCGAGCGCAGCGCCGCGGTGGTGACGGCAGCGGTGGCGCGTTTTGCCGATCTCGCCCGCGATCTGCACGCCTGCCGCGCCACGCTCGACACCACCTTCCCGGGCGACTCACCCTCGATCGACAGCTGGCTCACGGGAACCGAGATCAGCATTCCCGCGGGCCTTCACGGCCTGGGGACGCCGGCCAACGAGCTGGTCGACGCCGAGGTGGCGCTGGCGTTCGTGCTGGCGTCGCCCGGAAAGCCGGGCCGCCGCCTGCTTCGCTCCGGGCTGGGGCTGCTGGCGGGCGTACACAACCTGGAGGACGATCGAGCGCCGGCCCGCGGGCTTTCGCGCACCGACAGCGGGCTGGCCACGCTGGCGCTGGCCGCTCCCGGCGGACTCGAGCGCGGCGCCTTCTTCGAGCGCCTCTACGGGTTCCGGTTCCAGCAGGATCTGCACCGGGGCGCCCTGGACGTGCTGGTGCACAGGATGCGGGCGCGCATCGGGACGGCCGGCGACATCGAGCGCGACCGGGATACCGCGGTTCTGCGGCTGACCCTGCAGGCTCCCATCGCCATCCCCGATCCACGCTGCGCGCTGCCGCTCGGCGAGCGCGTGCTGCGGGCCCTGGCGTCGCTTGGCGGCGCGAACGCGCAGGAGACCGCCGAGGCGATGCGCATGCCGCTGCGGACGGTGCAGACCGCCCTGCAGCAACTGGTGGCGGACGGCTCCTGCTCCCTCGAGCGCGACGGCCGCCGTGTCGCCTACCGGGTGCAGGACACGACTTTCACCGACCCCGCCGCCGCACGGGTGCCGGAGCGGTAAGCCCGCGCCGCGCCGCGTCCTGCTACAACGACTCCCATGATCGGTCGTCGTGTTCATGTCGCGCTGTTGCTTGCCTCAATCAGCTCCTCCTGTAGCTCGCGCCTCTCCGCCGTCATGGGCAGCGGCGATCCGGACGGCGGTGACGACAACGACGGATCGGGGCAGGCGCTGGACCTGCCCCCGATCGTCGTCATCGTGCCGCCCGACGGTGGCACCACGTGCAAGCCGCGCATCTGCTCGCCGGCGGGCGGCCGCTACTGCGGCAGCTTCTCCGACGACTGCGGTGGCATGCTCAACTGCGGCAACTGTCCGAGCGGCCAGGCCTGCGGCACCGGCGGCTCGGCCCACGTCTGCATCTCGGCCGATCCGAACTGCATGCCGCTGACGTGCATGCAGGGCACACAACGCTTCTGTGGCGACATCGGCGACGGGTGCGGGCGGCCGCTGGGCTGCGGAGCGACATGCCCCGCGGGACAGACCTGCACCAAGAATCTGTGCGTGCCGACGAACTGCACACCGATCACCTGCAACGCTGCCGGCGGTGGCAAGTACTGCGGCACCATCGGCAACGGCTGCGGTGGCGTCCTCGAATGCGGCGGCTGCGCGGCGGGACAGAACTGTGCGAGTAGCATCTGCACCACGCCGCCGGATCCGAACTGCGTGCCAGTCGCCTGTAACCCGATCGGTGGTGGCAAGTACTGCGGCACCATCGGCAACGGTTGCGGCGGCGTCCTCGAATGCGGCGGCTGCCCGAACAACGACACCTGCTGCGCCGACGGCATCTGCCCTGGGGGCGCGACCTGCACCAACCTGTGCCTCAAGCAGACCAAGTGCCTGGGCGGCGACACGACCGTCAGCGGCATCGTCCTGGCCCCGACGCCGCCCCGGTTCGGCACACCCGATCCGATCTACAACGCCATCGTCTACGTGCCGAACGGGACGGTACTGCCGTTCGCTCCCGGCGTCTCCTGCGACAAGTGCGGGGCGCTGGCCACGGGGTCACCGCTGGTGACGACGGTGACCGGACCCGACGGCAAGTTCGTGCTGAAGAACGTGCCGGTGGGTGACAACATCCCGCTCGTCATCCAGGTGGGACGCTGGCGGCGGCAGGTGGTCATCCCCAAGGTGACCGCCTGCACCGACACGCCCCTGCCGGCCGAGATGACCCGCCTGCCGCGCAACAAGACCGAAGGCGACATCCCGCTCACCGTCATCGCCACCGGCCGGGCCGACGCCATCGAGTGCGTGCTGCGCAAGATCGGCGTCGACGATAGCGAGTTCACACTGCCGAGCGGGAACGGCCGCATCCAGATCTACTCGGGCAGCGGCGCCACGCTGGGCGCGGGCACACCGCAACTGAGTTCGCTGGTCGGCAATCTCAACAACCTCAAGAAGTACGACATGGTGATTCTCGAGTGCCAGGGCACGGAGTTGACCAGGTCGGCGATGCAGAAACAGAACGTCGTCCAGTACGCTGACGCCGGCGGCCGGCTGTTCATCACCCACTACGGCTACGACTGGATGTACACCAACCCCCCATTCCAGGGGACGGCCACCTGGTTCCCCGCCGGCGGTCCGCCAAAACCGCGGGTGGATCCGACGCCGGGCAACGCGCCGCTGACCGGCATCATCGATCAGAGCTTCCCGAAAGGGATCGCGTTCGCGCAGTGGCTGCAGAACGTGAAGGCCACCAAACCGGTGCCGGGGCAGATCGAGATCGAGGCGCCCCGTCACGACCTGGACGCCGTGATCGCGCCAGCGCAGCGGTGGATCTACTCGACCGCGCCCACGGCGACCGTGCAACACTTCACGTTCAACACGCCCATCGGAACCCCCGTGGAGAACCAGTGCGGACGTGCGCTGTACTCCGACTTCCACGTGAACAGCCTCAACGGGGGGGCGACCAACATTCCGTTCCCCATGGAGTGCGGGGCCGACGAGCCGCTGTCGGCGCAGGAAAAGGTGCTGGAGTTCATGCTGTTCGACCTGGCGTCGTGCGTGCAGCCCGACACGGCGCCGCCCATGCCGCCCATGCCGCCCGTGGCGACGACGCCCCCGCCGATCCCGCCCGCGCCGCCGCCGACGGTGCCGCCCGCGCCGCCCGAGCCGCCGCCCGCGCCGATCCCCTAGACCGCCACACGGGTGCCGGAGCGGTAAGCTAGCAACGCGCTGCGCCCTGATACAACGATCTCATGAGCGATCGTTTTGTTCACGTCGCGCTGTTGATCGGAACCCTCTCGGCCTGCACCGGTTCCATCGAAGGAGATCCTTCCCTGGGCGGACCGGATCCGAGCGATCCGAGTACCCCGAAGAACCCCAGTAACCCGAACAACCCGAACAACCCGAACAACCCGGGCAATCCCCCTCCCACCGACCCGCCGCTTCCCGCCGGTGCCTGGCCCGCGCCCGCGATGCGCCGGCTGACCCAGCTTCAGTACCGCAACACCGTGCGCGACCTGTTCGGCGCCACCGGCATCGACACCACGATGTCGCTGGAGGCGGACATGACGGTGTCGAACGGCTTCGCCACCACTGGCGCCTCGGACGTGATCACCTCGTCCTTCGGCGTCTACCAGTACGACCAGGCGGCGCGTGCCACGATCGCCCCGATCTTCGCCGACGTCACCAGGCGGCGCGCGCTGGCCGGCTGCGACCCGGCCGGTCCGATCGCCAGCGATGCCTGCATCACCAAGTTCCTCACCGGCTTCGGGCGGCGCGCCTGGCGCCGTCCACTGACGACGGACGAGGTGACGCGCTACCAGACCGGCATGGCCGCCCGCAGCGATCTCGGTGACAGCTGGAAGCTGCTGGAGATGGCGACCGCGGCGCTGCTGGAGTCGCCCAACTTCCTGTACCTGGTCGAGCTGGGCGAGCCTGATGCCAGCAACCCTGCGCGGCGCCGGTTGACCGACTACGAGCTCGCATCCCGCCTGTCGTATGCGGTCACCAACACCATGCCGGACGTGGCGCTGTTCGACGCCGCTGCGCGCGGCGACCTGCGCACCGACGCCAACCTCAAGGCGCAGGCCGATCGCTTGCTGACCACGCGCAACGCCCGCTCGGCCATCGGCAGCTTCCTGACCGAGTGGCTGGACGTTCACCAGGAGGAGTTGGTCAAGGACCGCAAGGTGTTCCCGCTGTTCAACGGGGCCATCGCCGGCGCGATGATCGGCGAGGCGACGCAGCGGCTGCCGTCCATCGTGTTCGACCGCGATGTCGACTTCGTGGCGCAGTTGCTGGAGGGACGCGAGACATTCATCAACCGCTACCTGACGAAGCTGTACGGCATCCCCGACGAGGCCGCTCCCCCGCCGCCCACCGCCAAATTTGTCGCCTACACGCTGCCGGCGGAAGGGCCCCGCGCCGGCTTCCTCATGAGCGGCGCGTTCCTGGCCACCAAGGCGCGCGCGACCGAGACCTCGCCCACCCTGCGCGGGATCTTCATCCGGGAGCGTGTGCTGTGCCAGGTGATTCCGCCGCCGCCGCCGGACGTGGACACGAGCTTCCCGCCGTCGATGCCGGGCGTGGTGGAAACCAACCGCCAGCGCCTCGATCGGCACCGGACCAGCCCGGCATGCGCGGCATGCCACTCGCTGATGGACCCGCTCGGCTTCGGGCTGGAGGCGTTCGACGGCCTGGGCGGCTTCCGCACCACGGAGGCGGGCAAGCCGATCGACACCACCGGTGACCTGGACGGCGTGGCCTTCAAGGACGCGCGCGGACTGATGGCAGCGCTGCGCGCCGACAAGCGGACCGCGGCCTGTGTCACCCGCCAGCTGTACCGCTACGCGCTCGGCCGGATCGAAGACACCTACGAGGGCGGGCGCATGCCTGATCTCGCCAGTGGCTGGGCCGCGTCGGGAAACCACTTCAAGGAGCTGATGTCGAAGATGGTCCTGTCCGATAGTTTCCGCTTCGTGATGGAGGTGAAGTGATGGCCACTTCGAAGTTTGCGTTGCCTCGGCGGACATTCCTGCGCGGAGCCGGCGTCACCTTGGGCCTGCCGCTCTTCGACGCCATGCTGAATGGCAACGGGACGGCGCTGGCCGCCGGGGCGCCGCTGCCGAAGCGGATCGGCGTCTTCTTCTGGGGCCTGGGCAACCGCCCGAACCAGTGGCGTCCCGCGGGCACCGGTCCGGATTGGGCGCTGTCCGAGGAACTGGCTCCGCTGGCAAACGTCAAGGAGTACGTCAGCGTGCTCAGTGGGCTGTCGGCCAAGGGGCTGGTCAACGGACACCACGAAGGCCGGGGCGTTTCGCTCACCGGCGGTTACAGCGCGGTGCCCGCTGAGAACAGCGCCTATGGTTCGCCCGGGGGGCCTTCGATGGATCAGGTGGCCGCCAGGGCCTGGACCGGCAAGACGCCGTTCTCCTCGGTCGAGATCGGAATCTCCCGGACCGGTCCCAGCGGCATCACGGTCGGCACCACCGCCTGGCGCGGGCCGGGGAAGTCCTGGATCCCCGCCGAGTTCTCGCCGCGCGGGCTGTTCAACCGGCTGTTCGCCTTCAAGTCGCCGGAGGGAACCCGCCAGATCGGGATGCAAAAGGGGATCCTGGACCTGGTGACCAAGGACGCGGGCGCCCTTCGCTCGCGGCTGGGTAGCAGGGACCGCGCCCGTCTCGACGGACACCTGGACGGCTTCCGCGACCTCGAGCGGACGCTGGACTTCGGATCGGTCACCTGCAAGGTGCCGGCGGCCGCTCCGGTGGACTCGGCGGACAGCCTCGCGCGGGAGCCGCTCGAGGAGCGCAACAAGCAGATGGCCGACATCCTGGCGATGGCGCTCGCTTGTGACCTCACCCGGTCGTTCACCTTCCAGTTCTCTTGCATGCAGTCCTCCACCGTCTACTGGCAGATCGGGATGACCCAGGGGCACCACCAGCTGACCCACGACGACCGCGGCGCGAACTTCCAGTACGACAACGTCCACAAGGTGACGGTGTTCATCATGCAGCAGTTCGCGTACCTGCTGGAGCGGCTGAAGGCGACGCCGGACGGCGCGGGCAACCTCCTCGACAACTCCTGCGTCTACGCCACGTCCGAGCACAGCAACGCCAGCACGCACAGTCTGGCGGAGATGCCGGTGCTTCTGTGCGGCCGCGCGGGTGGCAGCCTCAAGGGCGGCGTGCACCACGTGGCCCAGAAGGACATCCTGGCCAAGGCGCACCTGACCTGCATGCGCGCCGTCGGGCTGAACGTCCCTTCCTACGGGAACGACGCCAACCTCGTCACCGACGATTTCCTCTCGGCGCTGCGGGCCTGACGACCACCCGCGCCGACTCCACCGCCGTACGAGGCCACTCTATGCGCCCGCGATGCGCGCCATACCTCGCGGAGATATTGCGCACCCACACGCCGCCGGACGGATGCCGGAGCAGTAAGCGAGAGACGCATCGCATCCTGCTACAAAGATAAAGAGGGTCAGGGTGGCGGGCGGTTCTTCCGAAGGATCATGCAGGGAGGTTTCTGATGATCGGCCGGGTCGTTCAGGCAGTTGTCTTTGTCGGCGCGATCGCCTCTTGTACCGGAGCCATCGACGGCGACGTGCCGAACACCCCGCCCGCCGATCCTCCGGCCGATCCGCCCGGCAATCCTCCTTTGCCGGCCGGCGCGTGGCCGGCGCCCGCGATGCGCCGGCTGACCCAGTTGCAGTACCGCAACACCGTGCGCGACCTGTTCGGCGCGGGCACCGACACCACGATGTCGCTGGAGGCGGACATGACGGTGTCGAACGGCTTCGCCACCACAGGCGCCTCGGACGTGATCACCTCGTCCTTCGGCGTCTACCAGTACGACCAGGCGGCGCGTGCCCTGATCGCCCCGATCTTCGCCGACGTCACCAAGCGGCGCGCGCTGGTCGGCTGCGACCCGGCCGGCCCGATCGCCAGCGATGCCTGCATCACCAGGTTCCTCACCGGTTTCGGCCGGCGCGCCTGGCGTCGTCCACTGACGACGGACGAGGTGACGCGCTACCAGGCCGGGATGGCCGCCCGCACCGACCTCGGTGACAGCTGGAGGCTACTGGAGATGGCCACCGCGGCGCTGCTGGAGTCGCCCAACTTCCTGTACCTGGTCGAGCTGGGCGAGCCTGATCCGGCCAACCCTGCGCGGCGCCGGTTGAACGATTACGAGCTCGCGTCACGCCTGTCGTATGCGGTCACCGACACCATGCCCGACGTGGCGCTGCTGGACGCTGCTTCGCGCGGTGACCTGCGCACCGACGCCAACCTCAAGGCCCAGGTCGATCGCTTGCTGGCCACGCGCAACGCCCGCATGGCCATCGGCAGCTTCCTGGCCGAGTGGCTGGACGTTCACCAGGAGGAGCTGGTCAAGGACCGCAAGGTGTTCCCGCTGTTCAACGGGGCCATCGCCGGCGCGATGTTCGGCGAGGCCCGGCAGCGCCTGCCGTCCATGGTGTTCGACCGCGACGTCGACTTCGTGGCGCAGCTGCTGGAGGGACGCGAGACCTTCATCAACCGCTACCTGACGAAGCTGTACGGCATCCCCGACGAGGCCGCTCCCCCGCCCCCCACCGCCAACTTTGTCGCCTACACCCTGCCGGCGGATGGGCCGCGCGCCGGCTTCTTCATGAGCGGCGCCTTCCTGGCCACCAAGGCGCGCCCCACCGAGACTTCGCCCACCCTGCGCGGCATCTTCCTGCGGGAGCGTGTGCTGTGCCAGGTGATTCCGCCGCCGCCGCCGGACGTGGACACGAGCTTCCCGCCGTCGATGCCGGGCGTGGTGGAGACCAACCGCCAGCGCCTCGAGCGGCACCGGACCAGCCCTTCGTGCGCGGCCTGCCACTCGCTGATGGACCCGCTCGGCTTCGGGCTGGAGGCGTTCGACGGACTGGGCGGCTTCCGCACCACGGAGGCCGGCAAGCCGATCGACGCCTCCGGGGATCTCGACGGCGCCGCCTTCAAGGACGCGCGCGGGCTGATGGCGGTGCTGCGCGCCGACAAGCGGACCGCCGCCTGTGTCACGCGCCAGCTGTACCGCTACGCGCTGGGCCGGATCGAAGACACCTACGAGGGCGGGCGCATGCCTGATCTCGCCACCGACTGGGCCGCGTCGGGCAACCGCTTCAAGGACCTGATGTCGAAGATGGTCCTGTCCGATAGTTTCCGCTTCGTGATGGAGGTGAAGTGATGGCCACTTCGAAGTTTGCGTTGCCTCGACGGACATTCCTGCGCGGAGCCGGCGTCACCTTGGGCCTGCCGCTCTTCGACGCCATGCTGAATGGCAACGGGACGGCGCTGGCCGCCGGGGCGCCGCTGCCGAAGCGGATCGGCGTCTTCTTCTGGGGCGGCGGCAACCGCCCGACGCTGTGGCGTCCCGCCGGCACCGGACCCGACTGGGCGCTGTCCGAGGAACTGGCCCCGCTGGCCAAGGTCAAGGAGTACGTCAGCGTGCTGAGCGGCCTCGAGGCCAAGGGGCTTGCCCGCGGACACCACGAAGGCCGGGCCTCCTCGCTCACCGGCGGCTACAGCTCGTTGCCCGCCGAGAACGGCGCGTACGGTTCGCCCGCCGGCCCCTCGATGGATCAGGTGGCCGCCAGAGCCTGGACCGGCAAGACGCCGTTCTCGTCGGTGGAGATCGGCATCGCCCATATCGGGACCGGTCCCGGCGGCAGGGTGGCCGGCGCCACCGCCTGGCGCGGGCCGGGGAAGTCCTGGATCCCCGCCGAGTTCTCGCCGCGTGGGCTGTTCAACCGGCTGTTCGCCTTCAACTCGCCGCAGGGGACCCGCCAGATCGGGATGCAAAAGGGGATCCTGGATCTGGTGACCAAGGACGCGGGCGCCCTTCGCGCGCGGCTCGGCAGCAGGGACCGCGCCCGTCTCGACGGACACCTGGACGGTTTTCGCGACCTCGAGCGGACGCTGGACTTCGGATCGGTCACCTGCAAGGTGCCGGCGGCCGCCCCGGTGGACTCGCCGGACGGAGCCCAGGAGCCGCTCGAGGAGCGCAACAGGCAGATGGCCGACATCCTGGCGATGGCGCTGGCTTGCGATCTGACCCGCTCGTTCACCTTCCAGTTCTCGGCGATGCAGGCCGCCACCATGTATTGGCAGATCGGGATGACCCAGTCGCACCACCAGCTGACGCACGACGATCGCGGCGCGAACTACCAGTACGAGAACATCCACAAGGTGACGATCTTCATCATGCAGCAGTTCGCGTACCTGCTGGAACGGCTGAAGGCGACGCCTGACGGCGCGGGCAACCTCCTGGATAGCTCGTGCGTCTACGCCACCTCCGAGCACAGCAACGCCAGCATGCACAGCCTGTCGGACATGCCGGTGCTTCTGTGCGGCCGCGCGGGCGGCACCCTCAAGGGGGGCGTCCACCACGTGGCGCAGAAGGACATTCTCGCCAAGGCGCACCTGACCTGCATGCGCTCCGTCGGGCTGAACGTCCCCTCCTACGGGACCGACGCCAATCTCGTCACCGACGATTTCCTCTCGGCGCTGCGGGCCTGACGAGGCCCCGTACTACTTCACGTCGAGGCCGCTGAACTCGATGGCGGTGGCGTGGCGGCGGCCGTCGGCGGCCTTGGCTTCTGCCTTGGCGCGGATCAGGCGGGGGCCGACGTCGGCGCCGCTGCCGGCGTCGATGCTCCCGTCGGTGGTGAAGACGCCGTCGCCAGCGGTCGGGTCGCCGCGCATGCCGTCGTCGCGCAGCAACAGGCGGCCGCGCACCCAGCTGCCAGCGGTATCCTCGACGCCCTTGAGCATCACCGCCGTGCCGGTGCGTACCAGGCCCGTGCCCGAGATCTTGCACGTGACCGCCGCTGCGACGGAGCGATCGCGAGGGATGCTGGCGACGGAGATCGTCGGGCTGCCGACGCTCGGCGCGGCCCCGAGGCTGGACGGATTCAGCTCCAGCAGCGCCAGTTGCTTGATCGGCGGCGACCGGTCGTCGAGGTTCCAGTAGGCGAATCGCTTGCCGTCGCCGGTCATCGAGAACAGCGGCGCGACGTCGCAGCAGGGCGCGCCCACGGCGATGCCGTCACCCCCGGTCACCGTGTGCAGCGTGATCGGGTCGCCGCCCGCCGTCGGGAAGAGCAGGCCCACATCGCCGGACAGCAGCTGCGACCCGTCGGTGTTCAGGGTGATCGGCGAGAAGCACGAGCCCTGCGACTGCGTGGACAGCACCCGGCTGCCGCTGCCGTCGAAGTTCATCACCAGCACCTCCTCCTTGCCCCCCTCGACGGACCAGACCGCGACCTTGTTGCCGTCGGCGCTGATCGCCACCTGTTTGACGAACTGCACCGGCCCCTTGAGCTTGCGCGGCGTGCTGCCGGTCTCGCCCGCCATCGCGAACTGCCCCATGCCCCCCACCTCGACGGCGATGATCTGCCGGCGCCCGTCCCCGGACACCTCCAGCGACTTTCCGCAACCGGCGAACGGGAACACCTTGTCGGGGGTGGTGGCGAAGATCGGCGCCAGGCTGGTGGCCCCGGCGATCTGGTTGAAGCCGGTCCCGTCGGCGTTCATCACCCAGAGGCCGCGCTCGATGTTCGAGGCGGCGCCGGTCACCCGGTTGTCACGCCGTTGCATCATGAAGACTTTTCCGCCGTCGGCGGTGATGTCGATGTCCGAGATCTCGTTGCTGTCGAAGTTGAGCGAGCCCTTCTTCGAGGCGTCGGAGCCGACCACGCGCATCTGCATCGATTCTGTGGAGACGACCGTGCGCCCGTCGCCGCTGATGGCCACCTGCGAACCGCAGAAGCAGTTGGTCTTGTACGAATCCACCTCGGTGTTGCCGCTGCCGTCGGGGTTGATCACGAAGATGCGGTTCGGCCGCGCGGGATCCCCGGCGCCCGGCGCCACGGGATAGGCGATCCGGCTGCCGTCGGCGGCCATCATCGGATGTCCGGTCGGACTGGAGGTGAAGAGCGACAGCTGGTGGTGAACGAACGTTCGCACGATCGTCCCCGCAATCGCCGGGGGAACGCCGCCGTCGACACCGACGCCGCCACGGCCACCGGCGCCGCCGCCCGTCCCCGCGACACCGCCATCGACGCTGCCGCCGACGCCTCCCCGGCCGCCGGTGCCCGCGCTGCCGCCTGTGCCGGCGCTGCCACCGCCGCCTCCGCCCATGCCGCCGCTGCCGCCGCTGCCGCCGCGGTTGGCGCCTCCACCCTGGCCGCCCTTGCCGGCGGCGCCACCATCTCCGTTCTGTTCGGTCGAGGTGCACCCGGCGGCTACGAGCAGGGCTGCGAGGGCGATTTTTAGCATCGCCGTATCGTACTACAACGGGCGTCCGCCTCGCCTCGACCAACTACCAAGCCATCTGCTTCTTCACCTCTTGCACCAAAAAGTCGGCCATCTGTTGATGCGTCTGAAGACTTGGGTGGTAAAGACAGCCGTAACCGAGCGCGCCGGTTTGCGTAGGAAACTCGAGAAATGAAATTCGGTTGTCTCCCTGCTTTCTAAGTTTGTCCACCACGCCCGTCTGAATGTACGCGCGAGCGGCTGCGAGATTGCTCCCCGACAGCATGGGCCCGAGAGCGCAAATAATCTGGGTGCTGGGTGGATATTGCATTCGAAGGCGCTGAACGAATGCCAGGTAAGCGTCCAGATAAGGCTGCCCGGGATCGCCTCTGGCAAAGTCGTTGGTACCCAGATTGATCACGACGACGTCCGGGGTCCAGGAACCAAAGGTCCAGAGCGTCGTGCTGGTGGACAGGGTGCGCGTGTACATCTCTGGCATGGTGTTGCTGGGGTCGCCGGCGGCATCCCGGTACATTCCCTTTCCTGACCAGGCCACCGTGGTGATTTCGGCCTGGAGTTCGCGCGCCGCGAGCGCTCCATATGACAGATAGTGATTTTCCGTCGCTGGGGTGAAGGTGCAGCCCGGCCCAGCGCCTTCGTTCCCGTATCCACAACTGATCGAATCTCCGATCAGTTCGATACGTCTGGACGCAGCCTTCGGAGGTGCGAGCATGCCTCGGCCGTTGTCGAAGACCCACCCCCGGAGCTGCGTGTTGCCAGACCGCCCTTCCGTCCGGCGATAGAGAATCAGCTCATGGGTGCTGTCCGGAAGCCCAGAAGCCAAGGGATAGACTTTCGTCCCCGCTGAAGTCGACAAAGTCAGAAGGTTGTTCCCGTCGATCAACACATTGAAATAGTTGCCTGGATCCGTCAGCTGGACCCCCACCGAGGTTCCCGTGAAGCGAATGGCAACGCTCGAGCCTGGCCAGCTGAACTTCCAGCCCACGGGACTCGATTTGTCGGCGCGGCCAATCATCAGCGGGATCGCCGGTCCGCCGTCATCCCTTGCGCCGTCATCCCTTGCGCCGCCATCCCTCGCGCCGCCATCCCTCGCGCCGCCGTCCGGGAAAGAGGGAGGCCCATCGTCCGAAGACGGATGGGACATGCAGCCGTTCAGACAAACCCATCCCAGGAAGATGGATGCGAGAACAGCACGAAGCGCCTGGGTCATCCCCTAGTCACAACCGATGCGGTTGGCGTCGATGGCGATCTCGTCGACGTAGACCTCGTAGGGGACGTCGGCCGTCTCGCCCAGCCGATGGCCAGCGCCTTGAACTCCGGCAGGATGAAGGGAGGGCGCTGGGTCTTCGAGAAGACCGGAGCGTCCTGGTCGGTGCCGTCGCCACAACCGACCAGCAGCAGGAACACCAGCGCCGCACACGTCATCCAAGCGATCGTAGCCGCCGCCGCGCCGACGCCACCTTACTTCCCCGGCACTGGTCTCGCGACGACCACCTGCACCCACAGACCGCCACAAGGATGCCGGAGCAGTAAGCGAGCGACGCATTGCGTCCTGTTACAAAAATGAGGTCAGGGTGGCGGGCGGTTCTTCCGAAGGATCATCCAGGAGGTTCTCGATGAGCGGCCGGGTCGTTCAGGCAGTTGTCTTTCTCGGCGCCATCGCCTCTTGCACCGGAGTCATCGACGGCGACGCGCCGAACACCCCGCCCGGCGATCCTCCGGCCGATCCTCCCGGCACCCCGCCCAAGGATCCTCCGCGGCCTCTTCTGCCGGCGGGCGCCTGGCCCGCGCCGGCGATGCGCCGCCTCACGCAGATCCAGTACAAGAACAGCATCCGCGATCTGCTGGGCGTCACCGACCCGCTGATGTCGCTCGAGGCGGACCCCGTCATCCTGAACGGCTTCGCCAACATGGGCTCCTCGGACGTGACCACCTCGCCGTTCGGCGTCTACCAGTACGACGAGGCGGCGCTCGACGCGGCGGCGATGATCTTCGGCGATGCCACCAAGAAACGCGCGCTGGTTGGCTGCGATCCGGCGGGCCCGGTGGCCTCGGATCCCTGCGTCGCGAAGTACCTGGCCGCCTTCGGGCGCCGCGCCTGGCGCCGGCCCCTGACGCCCGACGAGGTGACGCGCTACCAGATGGGCATGGCGGCTCGCACGGATCTCGGTGACAGCTGGAAGCTGCTGGAGATGGCCACCGCCGCCCTCCTCGAATCGCCGAACTTTCTCTACCTCGTCGAGGCCGGCGAGCCGGATCCCGCCAATCCGGCGCGGCGGCGGTTGACGGACTACGAGGTGGCCGCGCGGCTGTCGTATCTGATCTGGGACACCACGCCGGACCTGGCGCTGCTGGATGCCGCCGCCCGCGGCGACCTTCGCACCGACGCGGGCCTGAAGACGCAGGTCGATCGGCTGGTCGCCCACCGGAACGCCCGCACCGCCATCACCGCCTTCCTGATCGAGTGGCTCGACATCCACACCGACGAGCTGGTCAAGGACCGCAAGGTGTTCCCGCTGTTCAACACGTCCATCGCCGGCGCCATGAACATCGAAGCGACGCGCAGACTGGCGGACATGGTGTTCGATCGCGACGTCGACTTCGTCACCCAGCTGCTGCAGGGTCGCGAGACGTTCATCAACCGGTACCTGACGAAGCTGTACGGGCTCCCCGACACGGCCGCGCCGCCCCCGCCCACGGCAAACTTTGTCCCGTACACGTTTCCGGCGGACGGTCCACGGTCCGGGTTCCTGACGAGCGCCGCCTTCCTGGCCACCAAGGCGCGACCGGCCGAGACGTCGCCCACCCTGCGCGGGATCTTCATCAGGGAGCGCATGCTCTGCCAGGTGATCCCGCCGCCCCCGCCGGACGTGGACACCAGCTTCCCGCCGTCGATGCCGGGCGTGGTGGAGACCAACCGCCAGCGTCTGGAGCGGCACCGGACCAGCCCCTCGTGCGCGGGTTGCCACTCGCTGATGGATCCGCTCGGCTTCGGCCTCGAGGAGTTCGACGGAATCGGTTCGCACCGGATGATGGAAGCGGGCAAGCCGGTCGACGCCAGCGGCGAGCTCGACGGAGCGGCCTTCAAGGACGCGCGCGGGCTGATGGCGGTGCTGCGCGCCGACAAGCGGACCAGCGCCTGCGTCACGCGGCAGCTGTACCGCTACGCTCTCGGCCGCATGGAAGACACGTTCGAGGGCGGGCGCATGCCCGATCTGACCGGCGACTGGAACTCGTCGGGCAACCGCTTCAAGGCGTTGATCAACAACCTGACACAGTCGGAGAGCTTTCGTTTCGTCATGGAGGTGAAGTGATGGCCGTTTCGAAGTTCGCGTTGCCCAGGCGGACGTTCCTGCGCGGTGTCGGTGGCACTCTAGGCCTGCCGATCCTCGATGCGATGTTGAACGGCAACGGGACGGCCCTGGCCGCCGGTGCACCGCTGCCGAAGCGGCTCGGCGTCTTCTTCTGGGGCCTCGGCAATCGCCCCTTGCAGTGGCGTCCCGCGGGCACTGGTCCGGACTGGGCGCTGTCCGAGGAACTGGCCCCTCTGGCGAACGTCAAGTCGTACGTCAGTGTGGTGAGCGGGCTCGAGATCAAGGGCTACGCCAAGGGACACCACGAGGGCCGCGCCGGCAGTCTCACGGGTGGCTACAGCCCGATGCCGGCCGAGAACGGCGCCTACGGTTCACCGGCTGGCCCAAGCATCGACCAGATCGCCGCCAGGGCCTGGACCGGCAAGACCCCGTTCTCGTCGGTGGAGATCGGCATCTCCGAGTCTGGCCCCGGGCGCAAGGTGGTCGGCTCCACCGCCTGGCGCGGGCCGGGCCGATCCTACATCCCGGCCGAGTTCTCGCCGCGCGGGCTGTTCAACCGGCTGTTCGCCTTCAAGTCGCCCGACGGCGCCAAGCAACTCGGCATGAAGAAGGGGATCCTGGACCTGGTGACCAAGGACGCGGCGGCGCTTCGCCCGCGGCTGGGCAGCAAGGACCGGGCGCGCCTGGACGGTCACCTCGACGGCTTCCGCGACCTCGAGCGGAGCCTCGACTTCAGTGGCGTCCAGTGCAACGTGTCGGTGGCCGCCCCGACGGATTCGACGGGCATCCTCACGAAGGAACCGCTGGAGGAGCGCAACAAGCAGATGGCCGACATCCTGGCGATGGCGCTGTCGTGCGACCTCACCCGCTCGTTCACCTACCAGTGGTCGAACATGCAGGCGTACACCATCTACTGGCAGCTCGGGATCAACGACAACCACCACACTCTGACCCACGACGATCGCGGCACGAATTTCCAGTTCGAAAACGTGAACAAGGTGACGATCTTCATCATGACCCAGTTCGCCTACCTGCTGGAGCGGCTGAAGGCGACGCCCGAGGGCGCGGGCAACCTGCTGGACAACTCGTGCATCTACGCCACCTCCGAGCACGGCAACGCCAGCTCGCACAGCCTGACCGAGATACCGGCGCTGATCTGCGGAAAGGCGGGCGGGGCGCTCAAGGCGGGCGTGCACTACGTCTCACCCAAGGAATCCACCGCCAAGGCGCTTCTCACCTGCATGCGCGCGGTCGGCCTGACCGTCCCCTCTTACGGGTCGGACAACAACACCGTCACCGACGACATCGGCGCGCTCCGGGCCTGACCGCAAGGGTGCCGGAGCGGTAAGCGGCCGCCGCACTGCTCCCTGTTACAAAGATGATGATGCGGCTGGGTGTGCTGATCGTCGTCGCCGGATGCGCCACCAGCGCGCGCCCTCCAGCCCCGGCGTCCCCCCCGAGCCCGACCTGTGGCCTCTACGTGCTGGCCGGGCAGTCGAACATGGACGGCCGAGGTCGGGTCTCCGATCTGACCGAGGAGCAGCGCTGGCCGTTCGAGGGCGTCGAGATCTTCTACCGCAACCTCCCGGCGCCGGGCGGGGACTGGAAGCCGCTCGGGCCCGGGTACAGCGTCGCCCCGGGGTACAAGGGGCCGCTTCCATCGCCCACCTTCGGGCCGGAGCTAGGCTTCGCCACGGCGCTGCGCAAGGCCAGGCCCGAACGGAGGCTGGCGCTGATCAAGGCCGCCAAGGGTGGCACCAACCTGCGCGAGAACTGGAAGCCGGGCCTGCGGGGCGAGCCCGGAACCCAGGGCCCTCTTTACCAGGCGTTCCTGGAGACGGTGTCCACGGCGCGCAAGGCTCTCGAAGCAAAGGGGGATCGCTGCGTGCTGGCGGGGATGATCTGGCACCAGGGCGAGTCCGACAGCAAGTCGGCGACCGAGGTGTACCAGCAGCAGTTGACGGAATTCATCGCGCGCGTGCGCGAGGATCTCGAGCAGCCGGCGCTGCCGTTCGTCATCGGCGAGGTGTTCGACAACCGCAACCGCGACACCGTTCGGGCCGCTCAGAAGGCGGTCGCGGCCAGCGTGCCCGGCGTCGGGCTCGCCTCGGCTGACGGTCTGGCCACGCTGGACCCAGGGACGCACTTCGATACGAAAAGTCAGCTGATCCTGGGAGAGCGATTCGCGGACGCGATGGGCGCGCTGCTGGAGGCAAAGCGATGAGGACGATCGCGGTCGTCCTGTTGACCGTGCTCGGCTGCGCCGAGTCGATGCGCGACGACCAGACAGCCACCCAGGTCTATCTGCTGGCTGGGCAGTCGAACATGGATGGGCGAGGCAACGTCGCGGACCTGACCGCGGAGCAGGGCAAGCCGCTCGCGGGTGCCCGCATCTTCTATCGCAACCCACCGAGCACCAGCGACGGGTGGAAGCCGCTCGGGCCGGGCTACAGCGTCGCGCCTGGTTACAAAGGCGCGCTGCCGTCGCTCACCTTCGGCCCGGAGATCACCTTCGGGCGGACGACGCTGGCGGCGGCGCCGGCGCGCGAGCTGGCGCTGATCAAGGGAGCCGTGGGGGGCACCAACCTGCGGGCTGACTGGAGCCCGGGCTTGCACGGCCAGCCCGAAACCCAGGGTCTGCGTTACCGTGACTTCCTCGAGACCGTCGCCCAGGGGCTCGAGGCGCTGCGCCAGGAGGGCACGCCCTTCGTCGTCCGCGGGATTGTCTGGCACCAGGGCGAGGCAGACAGCGCGTCGACCACCGAGGTGTACCAGCAGCAGCTGACGGAGTTCATCGCCCGCATCCGGCAGGATGTGGGCCAGCCCGCGCTGCCGTTCGTGATCGGCGAGGTGTACGACAACGGCAACCGCGACACCGTGCGCGCCGCCCAGCGCGCCGTCGCCGCCTCCGTCCCCCGGGTCGCCTTCGCTTCGTCGGAGGGCCTGGCCACCTTCGACATGGGCACGCACTTCGACGCCGCCAGCCAGCTGCTCCTCGGCGAGCGTCTGGCTGCGGCGATGGCCAAGCTCCTCGGCACGCCATGAGGCTGGTCGTTTTCCTGGTCGCTCTCGGCTGCGTGGGCAGGATCGGCGCCGAGGAAACGCTCCCGCCGCCGGCGCCGCCGCTGCCAACAGACACATCGCCGCGCAACATCCTGTGGGACGGCAAGTTCCTCACCGGATTCGGCAACGCCTTCTGGACCACCACCATGGGCAACCAGGGCCCCAGCCGGCGCGACAGCTGGTCGGAGCAGGGGATGAACCTGCAGATGGACGTCTGCTCGCGGGTCTATCCGCTGGACGAGGGAAGCTACGCTCTGGGCGCCTGGGTGAAGCGGAACCCCGCGGCGCCGTCCGCGCCCTCCGTGATCATCCTCGAGCTGACGAACCTGAACTACTACGGCGACGCCACCGGCGATTCGTTCGTGAAGAAGATCGTGGTGCCGGCTGGCCCGTCAGACGACTGGCAGCGGGTCGGCTGGTCGTTCGCGATCAAGGCGCCGGTGCGCCGCTACTTTCACGTCGAGCTGAGGGGCGGCGCGGGGCTTCTGGTGCGCGAGGCCAGCCTGACCGCCGGGGACGAGTTGCCGGACACGGTGCGGCCCGCGGCGGACGTCGAGGCCGGCTTCGACATTCCCGAGGAGACTCGTGTCTACGTCGACGGCGAGGAGCGGGTCGTCGATCTGGTGGCGTCGTCGATCGCCGGTCCCCGCAAGGCGAAGGTCCGCTGGGCGATCTACAACCACCGCGAGGAGCTGGTGAAGGATGGGGTGGTCGAGCTGGACTTTCCCGCCGGGCCGACCACGCGGCGCGTGCGTCTGCCGCTTGCCGATCTGCCCCACGGTGGCTACCGCTTCGCTTCGAGCGTCGACGGCCAGCCGGTCCTGGGAGACGCGCTGCTGGCGCTGCTGCCGAAGATCGATCCTCGGCTGCCGCCTTACCTGGGGGCCGACGCCAACATCGAGATGCGCTCGATGGCCTACACCCACCGGATGATGGAGCGGCTGGGGATGAAGACGGTCAATGCGCTGAGCACCAGCGGCAACCTGGGCCGCTGGAACATCGTGCAGGCCGACAAGGACAAGCTGGTGTGGCGTGACGAACCGGTGAAGGCGGCCCACGACGCCGGCCTCGACGTGATGCTGGAACCGATGATGTTCAAGAGCATCCCGAAATGGGTGCAGGCGCAGTTCATGAAGAACGGCGAGATCACCGACGAGGCTGGCTTCACCGAGGCCGCCACCACGTACCTGCGGGCGATGATCCTCCACTACGGCACGAACATGGCGGGCGTGATCCTGGACGACGAGGTCAATACCTTCGCCACGCCGGCCCGGCTGGATCAGGTGCGCCGGATCTACTCGGCGCTGCACGCGACCGCGAAGCAGGCGGCGTCGGAGATCGGCAGACCCGGGATGCCGATCGGGATCAACGCCACCTCGCCGGGCTGGTGGATCTCGTTTCTCGACAAGCTCCCGTCGGCCGAGGCGGAGGTGGTCAGCTCGAACACCAACACCGGCCCCGAGTCGGCGGCGGTGGCGCTGAACGCCCTGCGGAAGATGAACGTCTTCCCCGCCGAGTACCGCACCATCGGCGTCGGGCAGCGAAGCCGGATGCGGGCCACGTCGCTGTTCCTCGATCGGCCGGCAGGCGGCGGCGCCGAGCCGGGGCTGTTCGCCTGGCAGCTGCTGGTCCACGCCTGGCTCAACCGTCCCCACGGCACCGACGACCCGAAGGACGGACCGCTGGTCCACTACGGCTACTACGACCTGCGCACGCTGGCGCAGGCGGCGTACATGCCCAGCGCCGGCAAGTCGGGCATCGAGTACGACAACTCGCCGACGCTGGGCATGCAGGCGATGGCGATGCTGAAGTACCAGCTGCAGGGGATGCGGCCGGCCCGCGACGCGGGCAAGCCTTTCTCGTCGCGTGGCGAGGTCACGGGCCACGAGCGCCTCTTTGCCTATCCCTTTCGTGACGCCGGGCGGGCGGTGATCGTGCTGGCCACCGGCGACGCGCGCGATCTGGACGCCACCTGGAAGCTCGCCGGTGTCGATTTCAAGAGGTGGAAGCCGTCGGATCTGTACGCCCAGCCGCTTCCGCTCGACCGTGACGGCGCCATCGAAGTGAAGGATCTGCCCCTCTTCCTCCGCCTCGGTGCCGCCGACCTGGACACGGCGCTGAAGGATCTGGGGCGGCTGCGGGCCGAACTGCCGCAGAAGACCGATCAGCATCGCCTGACGGTCGGCGACTTCACCCTGGAGATTGATCCCACGCGCGAGGGGTACTTCACGCTGTTGCGCGCGATGGGTGACCGGAAGGTGGTGATCCTGGATCGCCTCACCGGGCTGCCGGCGCTGCCCAAGCCGATCACCGTGACGGTGATGGATGGGCGCACTTCGGGCTCGGCCGTGCTGATGTTCGGCAAGGGGGATCCGGACCACCTGCCGCGGCTGTCGTTCAATCTCACGGCCGAGAGCTGCCAGATCAGCTGGCGGCACGACAACGTCGTCGGCACCGAGGCCCAGCAGGTGCTGCGGTTGAGACTCGGCACCGACGGTGGTGGCAAGGAGATCGTCATCCAGGAAGACGGCCGCGTGCGCGCGGGACGGCTGCGCGAGGACTACGGCGAGTTCTTCCCGAGCGCCACGCCGCCGCCTGCCGTCTCGCTGCCCGCGGGCAACTCCCGCGTGGAGTTGAAGGGCTTCGCGACGTTCGACCTCTCCGGCGCCACCGGCGTCGGTTTCTCGCCGGCCACGGGTTTTCTCTGGCAAACGCAGGACGGCGAGGCGTTCTTGCAGGCGGACTACAGGATCGCGCCCTATACGGGCGGAGGCTCCCGAGGCATTCAGAAAATCCAGCTCCAGGTGGTGATCAAATGATGTTGCACGCGCTCCTCGTTTCGGTGGCCCTGAACCTGTACGTCGCGCCGGATGGCAACGATGCCGGCTCGGGAAAGAAAGCGGCGCCCTTCGCCACACTGGAGCGCGCCCGCGACGAGATTCGCAAGGGCAAGGGCAAGTCGGGGGGCACCGTCTTCGTGCGCGGCGGGACTTACTTCCTCCCGCGAACGTTCACCCTCGGCCCCGAGGACTCCGGCGTCACCTACCGAGCGTTCGGCAAGGAAAAGCCGGTGCTGGTCGGCGGCCAGCCGATCACCGGGTTCGTGCCGCACGAGGGAGGCATCCTCAAGGCGCCGTTCACCGGCAACCCCTTCAGGCAGCTCTACTACAAGGGCAAGCGGCAGCATGTCGCACGTTACCCGAACTTCGACCCACAGAACCCGTACGGCGGTGGCTGGGCCTACGCCGACGGCAAGCTGATCCCCGCCGATCCCGACATCAAGGGCGAGTCGCGCAAGACCCTTCACTACAAGGCGGCGGACGAGCGTCCCTGGCGGAAGTTCCAGGAGGCCGAGGTGTTCGTCTTCGCCCGCTACAACTGGTGGAACAACATCGTGCCGATCGTCTCGGTCGACAGAGACAAGCGGATCATCAACCTGACGACGAACGCCTCCTACGCCATCCGCCCGGGCGACCGCTACTTCGTGCAGAACCTGCTGGAGGAGCTGGACGCGCCGGGCGAGTGGTACCTCGACCGCGAGGCTGGCACGCTGTACTTCTGGCCGCCCGAGGAGGATCCGAGCCCGACCGTCTACCGCCCGGTGCTCAAGACGATCGTCGAGGTCGCCAAGGGAACCAGCAAAGTCACCCTCCGGGGGTTCACCATCGAGGTGTGTGATGGCACCGCCGTGGTTTTCGAGGAGACCAGCGAGTGTCTCGTCGCCGGCAACACCATCCGAAACGCCGGCGACTACAAGGGCGACGGCGTCTCGGTCAGCGGCAAGAAGAACGGCGTGGTCGGCAACGACATCTACGAGATCGGGAGCAGCGCCGTCAGCCTCAGCGGAGGCGATCGCCCCACGTTGACGGCCGCCGGCAACTACGTGGACAACAATTACATCCATCACACCGGCGTCTTCTTCAAGCAGGGCGTGGGCGTGAAGATGGAAGGTGTCGGCAACCGTGTCTCGCGCAACCTCATCCACGACGCTCCGCGCATGGGCATTCACCTCTCCGGCAACAACCATGTCGTCGAGTACAACCACATCCGCCACGTCAACCTGGAGACGGCGGACACCGGCGCCATCTACGCCGGGGGCCGCGACTTCATTTCGCCGCGCGGCACGGTGATCCGTTTCAACTTCTTCCACGACGTCCTCGGGTACGGCCGCGAGCACGGCAAATGGGTGTCGCCGCACTTCGCCTGGGGCATCTACCTCGATGACAATGCCAGCGGCGTCGACATCTTCGGCAACATCCTCGCCCGGGCGGTGCGGGGCCTCGTTCACCTGCACAACGGGCGCGACAACATCGTCGAGAACAACGTCCTCGTCGGCGGCAAGCTGCAGCAGGTGGAGCTCAACGGGTGGATCAACCCTGGGCAGTACTGGGAGTGGACCCGGGACAAGCTGGTGAAGGGCTACGAGTCGGTGGCGGGCCTGCCCGCCTGGCGCCACGTGCGTGGCATGAACGTACACCCGCTGGCCTGCGTCCTGCCCGACGGGATGATGCAGGCCGGGAATGTCTTTCGTCGCAACATCATGGTGGCCCGCGATCCCCAGGCCCGCCTGTACCGCTTCCGGGACGTCCCGATCGATCACAACAAGTTCGACCACAACCTGGTGTTCCACGAGGGCGGCGGTTCGCTCTCCATGGAGATCAGGCGCGAGAAGGTGGTGGCGCGGCAGGAGTGGGCCGAGTGGCAGGCGCGCGGGCAGGACAAACACTCGGTGGTGGCCGATCCGATGTTCGTGGACATCGACAAGGACGACTTCCGTCTCCGTCCCGGATCGCCCGCTTTCAAGCTCGGATGGAAGCCGATTCCGGTCGAGAAGATAGGACCGCAGAAGGATCCGCTGCGCGCGTCGTGGCCGATCGTCGAGGCGGAGGGGGCGCGGGAGAAGCCGCTCAACGCGGCCGAGGTGGTGAGCCAATGATGTTGGCGGCGTTCGTGGTGGTGGCCGTGAACCTGTACGTCGCGCCGGACGGCCAGGACATGGCCTCGGGAAAGAAAGGGGCGCCCTTCGCCACGCTGGAACGCGCCCGGGACGAGTTGCGCAAGGGCAAGACGAGAGGCACCGTCTTCGTGCGCGGCGGGACCTATTTCCTCCCGCGGACGTTCACCCTCGGCCCCGAGGACTCGGGCGTCACCTACCGGGCTTTCGGCAAGGAAAAGCCGGTGCTGGTCGGCGGGCAGCCGATCACCGGGTTCGTGCCGCACGAGGGGCGCATCCTCAAAGCCCCGTTCAAGGGCGAGCCCTTCCGCCAGATCTACTACAAGGGCAAGCGGCAGTACCTGGCGCGCTACCCGAACTTCGACCCGCAGAACCCGTACGGCGGCGGCTGGGTCTACGTCGACGGCAAGCTGATCCCCGCCGATCCCGACATCAAGGGCGAGTCGGCGACGGCCCTCAACTACAAGGCGGCGGACGAACGTCCCTGGCGGAAGTTCCAGGGCGCCGAGGTGTTCATCTTCGCTCGCTACAACTGGTGGAACAACATCGTCCCGATCGAGTCCATCGATCGCGACAAGCGGATCATCAACCTGACCAAGAAGGCCTCGTACGCCATCCGCCCCGGTGACCGTTACTACGTGCAGAACCTGCTGGAGGAACTGGACGCGCCCGGCGAGTGGTACCTCGACCAGGAGGCCGCCACGCTCTACTTCTGGCCGCCCGAGGAGGATCCCAGCCCGACCGTCTACATCCCGGTGCTGAAAACCATCGTCGAGGTGGGCAAGGGGACCAGCAAGGTCACCCTGCGCGGCTTCACCATCGAGGTGTGTTACGGCACCGCCGTGGTGTTCGAGGAGACCAGCGAGTGTCTCGTCGCTGGCAACACCATCCGCAGCGCCGGCGACTACAAGGGCGACGGCGTCTCGGTCAGCGGCAAGAAGAACGGCGTGGTCGGCAACGACATCTACGAGATCGGGAGCAGCGCCATCACCATCATCGGCGGCGATCGCGCCACGTTGACGGCAGGCGGCAACTACGTGGACAACAACTACATCCACCACACCGGCGTCTTCTACAAGCAGGGCGTGGGCGTGGAGGTGAGCGGCGTCGGCAACCGTGTCGCGCACAACCTGATCCACGACGGGCCGCGGATGGGGATCTTCATCAAGGGCAACAACCACGCCATCGAGTACAACCACGTCCGCCACATGAACCTGGAGACCGCGGACACCGGCGCCATCTACGCCGGGGGCCGCGACTACACCTCGCCGCGCGGCACGGTGATCCGGTACAACTACTTCCACGATCTGATGGGGTACGGCCACGAGGATGGCAAATGGGCCTCGCCGCACTTCGCCTGGGGCATCTACCTCGACGACAACGCCAGCGGTGCCCACGTCTACGGCAACATCGTCACCCGGGCGCAGAGGGGCCTCATCCACCTGCACAACGGCCGCGACAACATCGTCGAGAACAACGTCTTCGTGGGCGGCAAGCTGCAGCAGGTGGAGTTCAACGGCTGGCACACCACCTCCCAGTACTGGGCCTGGGCGCGGGACAACCTGGTCAAGGGCTATGTGTCGGTGGCTGGCTTGCCTGCCTGGCGAGGCGTGCGCGGCATGACCACCCACCCGCTGGATGCCGTCCTGCCCGACGGCCTGATGCAGGCCGACAACGTGTTCCGGCGCAACATCATCGTGGCCCGCGATCCCGAGGCGCGTCTGTACCGCTTCCGGGACGTGCCGATCGATCACAACCAGTTCGACCACAACCTGGTGTTCCACCAGAACGGCGATTCGCTCGTCGCCGAGAGCAAGCTGAGGGGCGTGGTGACGCGGCAGGAGTGGGCGCAGTGGCAGGCGCGCGGGCAGGACAAGCACTCTGTGGTGGCCGACCCGTTGTTCGTGGACATCGACAAGGACGACTTCCGCCTCCGCCCCGGTTCGCCCGCCTTCAAGCTCGGTTGGAAGCCGATTCCGGTTGAAAAGATAGGACCGCAGAAGGATCCGTTGCGCGCGTCGTGGCCGATCGTCGAGGCGGAGGGCGCGCGGGAGAAGCCGCTCAACGCGGGCGTTGCTGGCGACCCATGATCCGCAGCGAGGCGAAGTTGCTCCTCTTGGTGCGGGTGTTCTTCGCGCCGGCCAGCCACTGCTCGTGATGGAAGCCGCCGAAGTTGCCGGGCACCGGCTGGTCCAGATCCGCCAGGGCGATGTTCAGGCCGATGATCGTCTCGCCCTGGGCAGGCGCGTAGAAACGGCCGGGGGCCACCTCGACGCAGGGCTCGAACCTGATGGCCCACTCGATGACGTAACCGCCGGGCCCGCGGCGCGCGGCGCAGGTCTGGGCGCCGGTGTCGATCCAGCGGCGGTAGGTGGCGAACGCCGCTGGCTTCACCCGTGGCTCGCCCTCGAGCAGGCCGCCCTTGCCGATGCCGCCCAGACGCGACTTGGTCAGGTTGCACACCATCTGCCAGCTCGCGCCGCTCCCTTCCGAGTCCTTCTCGGCGCGCGTCCGGGGGGCGTCGACCAGGATCTCCATGGCGTCGCCGAACCAGGGGAATCCCGCGGGCGTCAGTTCGTGGACCCGTGGGTGCTCCTTCGGCAGCCAGCGAGGCGTGTCGAGGCCGTACAGCAGGTCGTCGGTGATGGCGAAGGCGAAATACACGGCGCGGTCGTCGTGCTTGACGAACCCGCGCAGCGCCAGATCGGCGTCGCTCGTCACGGGCGAGAACTGGGGCACCCAGTCGCGGACACCGGCGAACGGTGTGGCGTCGTCCCATTCGCCGGGCGCGAGTACGCCGTCGATCGCCGGGGTGCGCCCGTGATACGACGTCAACGTCGGCTCGGCGACGACCGCTAGCAGGAGGAGAGGGACCATGACCAGCATTGTACTGACAACCGCGCTGCTTCTCTCCGTCGAGCTGCCGGCGGTCTTCGGCGACCACATGGTGCTGCAGGAGGGGCGCAAGGTGCCCTTCTGGGGGACGGCCGCGCCGGGCGAGAAGGTCACCGTCTCCGTGGCCGGGCTCTCCGCGAGCGTGAACGCCGAAGAGAGCGGCCGCTGGCGGCTGGAGATCGGCCCGGTGCCCGGTCCGGGCCCTCACGTCGTCAACGTCAACGATCGTCGTTACACCGATGTCCTCGTCGGCGAGGTGTGGCTCGCCTCCGGGCAGTCGAACATGGAGTTCATGGTGTCGCAGGCCGTGCGGGGCGATCTGGCGGTGGAGACCGCGCGCCACCCGAAGATGCGGCTCTTCCGCGCCAAGCACCCGGCGATCCTCCAGGACCATCCCACCGACGTGGAGGGGAGCTGGGCGGCCTGCACGCCCGAGAGCGCGCACGGGTTCTCGGCGGTCGGCTACTTCTTCGGGCGCGAGCTGCTGGGCAAGCTGGACAAGCCGATCGGCATCATCGACAACTCGTGGGGCGGCACGCGAGCCGAGGCCTGGACCAGCCGCAAGACCCTGGCCGCCAGCGCGGACTTCAAGGCGGACGGGGTTCCCGTCACTTTGCCCGCCGACATGGACGAGTCCTTCCGCCGCCACCAGCAGGAGCTGAGCGCCTGGTACGCCAGTCACAGCCGGCGCGATCCCGGCAACCAGGGCGAGGGTCTCGGTTACGCCTCGAGCGCGCCGCAGATCGGCTGGCCGACCATGGTGCTACCGAACTGCTGGGAGAAGGCGGGGCTCGTCGACCTCGACGGGGTGGTCTGGTTCCGGCGGCGGGTGGCGCTGCCGCCCGAGCTCGTCGGCCACGACCTGGACATGCGCCTCGGCCCGATCGCGGACTGCGACACCACCTACATCAACGGCGTCAAGGTGGGCGGCGTCTGCAAGGAGGTGACGTATCCGAACCGCTGGCCGCGCCGCTACCGGGTCCCCGCCGCGGCGACACGGCCGGGGCAGTTCCTCGTCGCCGTGCGCGTCTACGACGGCGTCGGGACCGGGGGCATGTGCGGCGACCCGGGCAGCATGACGCTGGCGCGCGCCGACGGCAACGATGGCCCCACGGTCTCTCTCGCGGGCGAGTGGGCGTACAAGATCGAGGCGACCCTCCCGGTCATCTCGGACAAGGACAAGCCGCAGCCGCCCCCCGGGACGTTCAAGCCGAACGTAGCCGGGGTGCTCTACGACAACATGCTGGCGCCTTTGATCCCCTTCGCCATCCGCGGCGTCATCTGGTACCAGGGCGAATCGAACGTCGCCCATGCGTACCGCTACCGGACGCTGTTTCCGTTGATGATCAACGACTGGCGCAGGGCCTGGGGGCAGGGGGACTTTCCCTTCCTGTTCGTGCAGCTGGCCAACTTCCGCCCGCCGTGGCAATCGTTCGGCTTTCGCCGCGAGGACAACTGGGCCGAGCTGCGCGAGGCGCAGGCGATGACGCTGTCTGTTCCCCAGACGGGGATGGCCGTGGCCATCGACGTCGGCGAACGCGACGACATCCACCCGCGCAACAAGCAGGAGGTCGGGCGTCGCCTGGCGCTGTGGGCGCTGGCCCGGACCTACGGGCAGTCGATCGAGTACCGCGGCCCCACGTTCGCCGGTTACAAGGTTCAAGGGAGCGCCGTGCGCATCTCCTTCCAGGCGGGGCAGGGAATGCGCGCCCGCCCTGGTGGCATGGCCGGGTTCACCATCGCCGGCGCCGATCGGGTGTTCGTCGAGGCCCAGGCGCGCGTCGACGGCGAGACCCTGGTGGTGACGGCGCCGGGGCTAGTGAAGCCGGTCGCCGTCCGTTACGCCTGGTCCGACGATCCCGAGGCGGGCCTGGTCAATGCGGCCGGCCTGCCCGCCGTGCCTTTTCGCACCGACACCTGGCCGGAGCTGACCCGCCACGCGGGCGAACGTCGGCCGATCCCGACCCGGTGACAGCCGGGTAGAGTACTGTTTACTACACACATGAGTAAACAGCCGCGGCCCAAGCCGCGCGCCGCTCGCGCCACTCCTGGGACGGCCCGCCCGTTGCAAAAGAAACCGGGCAGCATGACGAAGACCGTTGCCCTCGTCGGAGCCCTGGACACCAAGGGCGCCGAGTACGCGTTCGTGAAGGAGCAGATCGAGGCCCGTGGCCTC
The DNA here is from genome assembly GCA_031423255.1 of Myxococcales bacterium. Classification (GTDB taxonomy): domain Bacteria; phylum Myxococcota_A; class Polyangia; order Fen-1088; family Fen-1088; genus JANPFD01. The sequence continues at coordinate 107,531 of JANPFD010000155.1, forward strand.
CGGACCTGCGTCGTCGACATCGGCGTCCTCGGCAAGCCGCGGCTGCGTGCCGACATACCCAGTCACGAGGTGGCATCCGCGGGCGGCACGTCGCTGGAGGCGCTCGTCGCCGGCGGGGATCGGGGTCAGGCGATGGTGGCGATGGGGCAGGGCCTGGAGGGGCTGCTGCCCCGCCTGCACGCAAAGGGCACGTTTCACGCAGTCATCGGCCTCGGGGGCACGGGTGGCACCTCGGTCGTGTGCCGGGGGATGCGGCGGCTGCCGCTGGGCGTCCCCAAGGTGATGGTATCCACCGTGGCGGGCGGCGATGTGCGCCCGTTCGTGGGCGTCAGCGATATCGTGATGATCCCGTCCATCGTCGACGTGTCGGGCCTGAACCGCATCAGCCGCGGCGTGTACGCGCGAGCGGCGGCGACGGTCTGCGCGATGGCGACCACCGAGGTGAAGGGCAGCGACGACCGTCCGATCGCCGTGGCCTCGATGTTCGGGAACACCACGCAGGCTGTGGAGGCGGGCAAGGCGATCCTCGAGGCCGCCGGTTACGAGGTGCTGGTGTTCCATGCGACCGGCACCGGTGGGCGCACGATGGAGAGCTTGATCGACATGGGCTCGGTCGACGCCGTGCTCGACCTGACGACGACGGAATGGGCGGACGAACTGGTGGGAGGCGTCTTGACGGCGGGGCCAGAACGCCTGGAGGCGGCCGCTCGGCGTGGCGTCCCGGCGGTGGTGGTGCCCGGATGCCTGGACATGGTGAACTTCGGGCCGCGGGCCACGGTGCCCGCTCGCTTCGCCGAGCGACGGCTCTACCAGCACAACCCGGACATCACCTTGATGCGCACCGATGTCTCCGAGAGCCGCCGGCTGGGCGAGATCCTGGCCGAGAAGCTCAACGCCAGCCGCGGTCCCGTGACGGTGTTGCTCCCGCTCCAGGGACTCAGCGTGATCGGCGCGCCCGGCGGCCCGTTTCATTGGCCCGAGGCGGACGCGGCGCTGTTCGAGGCGCTGACTGCGGCGCTGCGGCCGGAGATCAAGGTCATCCGCATGGACTGCCCGATCAACGATCCCACGTTCGCGCGGCGAGCTGCCGAGGAGCTGCTCGCCAACATCAGCGCCCACATCAGGAGGAAATCATGACCCGCACCGAGATTATGCGCGCCCTGCGCGACAAGGTCGCCTCCGGGCGTCCCATCATCGGCGGCGGCGCCGGCACCGGCATCTCCGCCAAGTCCGAGGAGCGCGGCGGCATCGACCTCATCGTCATCTACAACTCGGGGCGCTTCCGCATGGCGGGACACGGCTCGCTCGCCGGGCTGATGCCGTTCGGGGACGCCAACGCCATCGTCATGGAGATGGCGCGGGAGGTGTTGCCCGTCGTCGAGAAGACGCCGGTGCTCGCCGGGGTCTGCGGCACGGATCCGATGCGGCTGATGCCGTTGTTCCTGCGGCAGGTGAAGGAGGCTGGCTTCGCCGGCGTGCAGAACTTCCCGACGGTGGGCCTCATCGACGGGACGTTCCGCGCCAACCTCGAGGAGACGGGGATGGGATACGGACGCGAGGTGGAGATGATCCGGCTGGCACACGAGATGGATCTCCTGACCACGCCCTACGTGTTCAGCCCGGCGCAGGCCGAGCAGATGACCGACGCCGGCGCCGACGTGCTGGTGGCGCACATGGGGCTGACCACCTCGGGGACGATAGGGGCGAAGACGTCTCGCACGCTGGATCAGTGCGTGGGGGCGATCCGCGAGATCGTGCAGACCGCACGGGCCAGGCGCCCGGATGTCCTGGTGCTGTGCCACGGTGGCCCGATCGCCGAGCCGGAAGACGCCGCGTATGTCCTCGAACGCTGCCCCGAGCTCGACGGCTTCTACGGCGCAAGTTCGCTCGAACGCCTCCCTACCGAGCGCGCGATCGCCGAGCAGGCCCGCCGCTTCGGGGCGCTCGCGCTCGGACGCAAGTGACGCCCCGACCGTGAGCGCGCTCCTTCTTGCGCGGGTCCCCGTTGGCGTGGTAATTCGAACGCCCTTTCGGGTGCGTAGCTCAACTGGTAGAGCAGAGGACTCTTAATCCTTTTGTTCGGGGTTCGATTCCCTGCGCACCCACACAAACAGCTAGTATCGGGTCATGAAAGATATGGAACCGATCTACTTTGGTCGGCGAGGGTTCCTGGCGGGGGCCGCAGTGGCGCCGTGGGCGTTGCGTGCGACGGGCGCGAGCGCAGCCGAGCCGCTTCAGTTGCGCTTCCGCCAGGTGCACCTGGACTTTCACACCAGCCAGCACGTCAAGGGGATCGCCGTTGACTTCGATCCCCAGGCGTTTGCGGCGTCACTGAAAAAGGCCCACGTCGACTCGGTGACCGTGTTCGCGCGTTGCCACCACGGGTACCTGTATTACGACAGCAAGAAATTCGCGGCCCGCAAGCACCCGCACCTGTCGCGCAATCTACTCAAGGAGCAGATCGAGGCCTGCCACAAGCAGGGGATCCGCGCGCCGATCTACTCGACGATCATGTGGGACCAGTACACCGTCGACCAGCACCCGGACTGGCGCCAGGTGACTGCCAAGGGCGAACTCCATGGCCCGCCGCCGTTCGAGCCAGGGTTCTACCGGCAGCTCTGTCTGAATTCGCCCTACGTGGCCGACTTCCTCAAGCCGCACATCGAGGAGCTGTTCTCCCTGGTTCCCGTCGACGGGCTGTTCCTGGACATCGTCAAGGCGCAGGACTGCTCGTGCGAGCACTGCCTGCGCGACATGGCGAAGAAGGGGATCAACGCTTCGGTGGCCGAGGCGCGGCAGGAGTTCGGGCGCCAGGTGACTGACCGGTTCAAGAGGGAGATGTCCGCGTCCATCCGGAAGCTGAACCGCGACGCCACGATTTTCTACAATGGCGGGCACGTGGGGCCGCATTTCCGGTCGACGGTGGACACCTACTCGCACCTCGAGCTCGAATCCCTGCCATCGGGCGGATGGGGCTACCTGCACTTCCCGCTGACCATCCGCTACGCGCGCACGCTCGGACTGGACTCGCTGGGCATGACGGGGAAGTTCCACACCTCGTGGGGTGATTTCCATTCATTGAAGAACAAAGCGGCGCTGGAGTTCGAGTGCTTCCAGATGCTGGCGATGGGAGCGAAGTGCTCGGTCGGCGATCAGCTGCACCCGACGGGCAAGCTCGACGGCGCGACGTACGATCTCATCGGCGGCGTGTACGCGCAGGTCGAGATGAAGGAACCCTGGTGCAAGGGAGCACGGGCACTTGTGGACATCGGCGTCGTCAGCCCGGAGGAGTTCGACAAGGCGGGCGCGCGGACACCTCCGTCGGCGCGGGGGGTGGTGCGCATGCTGCAGGAGGCGGCGCAGCAGTTCGACGTCATCGATTCGGTGACGGACTTCGGGCGGTACAAGGTGCTGGTGCTGCCGGACGAGATCCCGGTGAAGGGCAAGCTCGAGCAGAAGCTGGTCGACTACGTGCGGAAAGGCGGCGCGGTGATCGGCAGCTACAAGTCGTCATCGGAGAAGCTGTTCGGCGCGAAGGTGAAGGGAGACGCTCCGTTCAGCCCGGACTACATCCGAGCGCGGCAGCCGCTGGCCAAGGGGCTGGCGAACACCGAGCTGGTGATGTACCTGAAGGGGCTGGAGCTGGTGCCGTCGGCGGGGACGGAGGTGCTGGCGGACGTGCTGGCGCCGTATTTCAACCGGACCTGGGACCACTTCTTCTCCCACAAGCACACGCCGTCGTCGGGAAAGGTCGCGTATCCGGGGGTGGTCAGGCGGGGCCGGACGATCGCCTTCGCGCATCCGATCTTCACGCAATACGCGAAAAACGCCCCGCGCTGGTGCAAGACCCTGTTCATGAATGCGCTGGACCTGGTGCTGCCGCAGCCGCTCTTGCGCCTGCAGGCGCCCTCGAGCGCGCTGTCGGCGCTGAACGAGCAGCCGAGCGACAAGCGCTGGGTGCTGCACCTGCTGCACTACGTGCCCGAGCGTCGTGGGGACGACTTCGACATCATCGAGGACGTGATCCCGATCCACGCCGTGGGGGTCTCGGTGCGCACGCCGCGGGCTCCGGCGGAGGTGGCGTTGGTGCCTGAAGGCAAGCCGCTGACGTTCGAATTCAAGACCGGCCGCACCGAGTTCACGGTGCCGAAGGTGGAAGGCCACCAGATGGTGGCGATCAAGATCTGAGCACGTCCGCCAGCGTGGCCACGAAGAAGGCCACGGACACGTAGCCGTTCAGGTTGAAGAACGCCATGTTCAACCGCGAGAGATCCGAGGGGCGCACGATGGCGTGTTCCCAGATGAGGATTGCCGCGGCCACGGCCACGCCCGCCAGATAAATCGGCCCGAGGTGCGCGGCGCGCGCCAGCATCAGCAGCGACGCCAGCGTGATGAGGTGCAGGACGCCGGAGGCGAGGAGCGCGCCCCGGATGCCGAAGCGCGCCGGGATCGAGTGCAACCCCGCCTGGCGATCGAAGTCGCGGTCCGCCAGCGCGTACAGGATGTCGAAGCCCCCGATCCAGGTGGCGACTGCGGCCATCAGCCATAGAGCCGGCGCACCGATGTCCCCACGCACAGCGATCCAGGCGCCGCCCGGGCCGGCGGCGATGGCCACGCCGAGAAAGAGATGGCAGAGCCAGGTGAAGCGCTTCGTGTACGAGTAGCCGAGCACCAGTGCCAGGGCCACCGGCGCCAGCATCAGGCACAGCGGCCCGAGCCAGGCGGCAGCGGCGACGAAGACCGCGGCGCTGACAGCGGTCAGCGCGATGGCGGCGACCAGCGAGACCTTGCCAGCAGGAAGCTCGCGGCTGGCGGTGCGGGGGTTCCTGGCGTCGATGTGGCGGTCGACGATCCGGTTGAAGCCCATGGCGGCCGTGCGTGCTCCGATCATGGCGATGACGATCGCGGCGATCCGGCCGACGGTGATCCCCGTGCCGCGGGCGGCGATGGCGGCGGCAGCGAGCGCAAACGGCATGGCGAACAGCGTGTGGCTGAACTTCACCATCCGGCCGAAGGTGACGACCGATTTCATGCCGAGGCCATCCACCGTACGCGTGGGGCGGGATCGCGGATGAGGGCCAGAAGGTCATCGGCGGCCACTTCGATGATGCCCGGGCGCTTGCCCGGAGCGAGGGCGCCCAGGGCGGGGAGCCCGAGCGCTGTGGCGCCGCCCCAGGTGGCAGCGGTCAGCCAGGTGGTTGCAGGAACGTCGGGAAACTGTGCGGCGAGGGTGGCGATCTCTCCCCACAGTGACAGATCGGGCGACGAGGCGAGGCTGTCGGTCCCCAGTGCGACCTTCACGCCGAGATCGAAGAGGGCGGGCAGGTCAGGAAGGCGCCCACCGAGATGCAGGTTCGAGCGCGCACACACCACGACCGGTGCCCCGAACTGCTGGGCCAGCGCCCGATCCTCGCTGTCGGCGTGGACCATGTGGACCAGGAGCGGGCGGCGTGGACCCGCGAAGGCGCCCAGCGAGGCGAGGTAGGCAATCGGGCGCATCCGCGGCGTGCGGGAGCCGGGCGGGATCCCCATCGCCTCGAGGATCGGAGCCCAGCGTCCGGAGCCGTCGGCGAGCAGCGCGATCTCGTCCGCGTCCTCGGCGACGTGCATCGAGGTCGGGTGGGGCGAGGAGATGGCGAAGATCCTCCGCAGCAGCTCGGGACCGGCGGAATAGGGCGCGTGCGGCGCTGGCACATAGCCGAGACGCTCCGGCCACAGTGCGAAGTCGGCGCGTTCGGCCGCTGCGTCGGCCAGGGCGTCTCCCGTGCGCACGTCGCGAGACCCCAGGAGCTCGTGAAACATCACGCCACCCAGGCCGGCGGTGTCGATCGCTTCCACCGCCAGAAGCGAGTTACCGACGTCACCGACGGCGGTAGTGCCTGCTTCCACCATGGATTGCGCCGCCCGGAGTGCGGCGGCTTCCTTCTGCTCGACCGGCATAGCCGCCGCTTCGCGCGCCACCTCCATCGCCCAGGGGACCAGGCCCGCGCCGCCTGGTACGCGCCCGCTCAGCGCCGACAACTCGAGGTGCGTGTGCGCGTTCACCAGGGCGGGGAGCAGGACGCCCTCGCCCCGCTCCTCCCTGGTGAACTCCGCGCGCAGATCGGCCCGCCGACCCACTTTGATCACCGTTCCGTCGTCGTCGACGGCGACCGCGCCCTCCGCGATCGGGGGCGTGGCAATCGGGACCACCCAGGGCGCGCTCAGCAGTCTCACGCGGGGAGGAGCTCGTACCGCATGTTGCGGCGGCGCGGGACGAAACCGGCCGCGCGCACGTACCGTTCGATGTCGGGAGCAGACAGCTTGAACACCGCGCCGGCCTGCGAGACGACGTTCTCCTCGATCATCGCCGAGCCGAAGTCGTTGCCGCCGAAACGCAGCGCCACCTGGCCGACGTCGGGTCCCATCGTCGGCCACGACACCTGCAGGTTCGGAAAGTTGTCGAGGTAGAGGCGTGACAGGGCGAACACCCGCAGGTAGCGCATCGCCGTCGTGTCGTCCTTGAGCTTGAGGCGCGTGCCCTCGGCCTGGAACGGCCAGCAGATGAAGGCGGTGAATCCGGCCGTCTCGTCCTGCAGCGCCCGCAGGTGCTCGAGGTGACCGAACACCTGCCGAGGCGTCTCGCCGAACCCGAACACCATCGTCGCAGTCGTGCGTAGACCCAGTGCATGCGCCTGGCGCATCACCTCCAGCCAGGTCTCGGTCGAGCATTTGAGCGGCGAGATATTCCGCCTCACGTCGTCGTCCAGGATCTCCGCGCCGCCGCCGGGCACCGAATCCAGACCAGCCGCGACCAGCCGCTCGAGCACCGCGCGGATCGGCATCTTCTCGATCTCGGCGATGTAGCGGATCTCCTCCGGCGACAGGCCGTGGATGGCCAGGGGGAAGTTCGCCTTCATCCAGCGGAACAGGTCCTCGTAGTAGGCGAGCGGAAGGTCGGGATTGAGCCCGCCCTGAAGCAAGATCTGCACGCCGCCGAGATCGACCGTCTCTTGCAGCTTCTGCCCGAGCACGTCCTTCGACAGGGTGTAGCCCTCCTCGTGACCGGGGGGCCGGTAGAAGTTGCAGAACTTGCAGCGGGTGACGCAGACGTTCGAGTAGTTGACGTTGCGGTCGATGATGTAAGTGACCACGCCGTCGCCATGGAGCGACTGCCGGCGCGCGTCCGCCGCGGCGCCCAGTTCGATGGCCGGCGCCTCGTGGTACAACCGGACGGCCTCTTCCAGGTTCAAGCGCACGCCGACGGAGGCGTCCGACAGAAGGGTGTCGATGCTTCGCGCCGGACGCGACTTGGCCGTCACCGGCACCGGGTACACCGCTGCGTTCCTGGCGATGGTGATCGGCCGCTCGGGCCGGCCGTCGTCGAAGAAACGCACCGTCACCTTACGCGGCAAGAGGCCGGTCTCGGCGGCGCGGTGGATGAACGCCGCCGCGCCGGACAGCTCCTCGGCGCCCAGCTGATAGCGGATGTGGTGATGCAGGTAGTGGCTGCAGACCGCCGGATCGATGCCGCGCTCCTCGGCCCAGCCGCGGGCGATCTCGGCGCGGTGATCCAGACCCAGGCGCAGACTCTCACGCAGGAGCGCCACCTCCTCGGGACCGATGGCGCCCGGGCGGCCGGCCCACACGGCGTAGACGAACGGCAACCCGGTCAGTTCCGTCCAGGCCGTACCCAGGTCGTAGACGTACGGGTAGCTCTCGGCCGCCGCGAAACAGGCGTCCCCGATGATCATCGCGCCCCGGCGACCGGTGGCGGTGGCCGCGATCTGGTCGTGATCCACCTCTTCGAACGTGGGCGACAGACCACGGGCCTGGGTCAGGATCCGCAGCAGCATCGCCGAGCTGCGAGACGCAGCATCCAGCGCGACGTGGGTCATCTCCTCCCAGGGCACATCGCCGACCAGCAGCACGGTCCGCACCGGGCCGCGCCCGGCGATGGCCACGCCCGGCAGAATGCGCAGGTCCTCGGCCGCCGCATAGCTGGCCGTCGGTAGCAGTGCCAGATCCGCCTCGCCCGACGCCAGCGCCTCCGCGCACCGTGACGGCAGGTCGAACTTCAGGTCGAACCGGTCTTCACCCAGGCCCCGCTCGACCCCGTAGGTGATCGGGCGGGCATTGAGGAAGGACACGGCCGCCAGGCGGATCTTCTTCACGGCACGACCTCCAGGGACTTGCGCACGGAGCGACGGAACGGCTTCTTCGGCACCAGGGCTTCGCCCTCGGCCACGACGTTGTAGAGGGTGTCGCGCTCGACGGGCGTTCGCCCTGCCTCCACGATCACGCGCACGATCTCGTCCGAGGTCAGGGCCTGGGGCGTCTCGGCGCCCGCCATGTGGTAGATCTTTTCTTCCTGGACCGTGCCGTCGAGATCGTCGGCGCCGAACCAGAGCGCGGTCTGCGCCGTCTTCACGCCCAGCATCACCCAGTACGCCTTGAGGTGCGGGATGTTGTGCAACAGCAGCCGAGCCACCGCGTAGGTGCGCAGGTCCTCGACCGCGGTCGGCGCTGGCAGCTTCATCAGTGAGTTGTTCTCGGGGTGGAACGCCAGCGGGATGAACGTCTGGAACCCGCCCGTCTCCGCCTGCAACGCGCGCAGCCGCAGCATGTGATCCACGCGCTCCTCGACGGTCTCGATCGTCCCGTACAGCATGGTGCAGTTCGACCGCAGGCCCATGCGGTGGGCGGTGCGATGGATGTCGAGCCACTGATCGGCGTTGCACTTGTCGTCGCAGATCCGCTGGCGCACGCGGGGCGCGAAGATCTCGGCGCCGCCACCGGGCAGCGAATCGAGGCCGGCCTCGCGCAGCCGCCGCAGCACTTCCTCGACGCTCATCCCGTAGTGCTGGTGGTAGTAGAAGATCTCCACGGCGGTGAAGGCCTTGAGGTGGATCGAGGGCTTGATCCGCTTGAGCCCCCGCAGCAGATCCGTGTAGTACTCGAACGACAGCCCGTCGTGCAAGCCGTTGACGATGTGGATCTCGGTGATCGGTTCGCCGGCGTCGACGCGGCTCTGGAGTTTCGCCCAGGCCTCCTCGTGGGTCATGGTGTGCGCGCCCGGATCGCCGTCCTTGAGGCGCGCGAACGAGCAGAACATGCAGCTCGCCACGCAGACGTTGGTGGCGTTGATGTGAAAGTTACGGTTGAAGAAGGTGCGGGCGCCGTGCAACCGCTCGCGCACCTCGTTCGCCAGCGCGCCGACCTCCATCAGGTTCGGGTGCTGGTACAGGGCGACGCCGTCCTCGAACGACAGAGGTTCGCCGGCTCCGAGCCTGTCCCGGATGCCGTCGAGGCTCATGGCGTGACCTCCTCGACGGAACCGCCGGAGAGGCGCTCGTAGGGCACGAGGCCGGCCGCGCGGACCAGCGTCGCCGCCTCCTTGCGGGTCAGCGCCGGATTGTGGGCGTTGGCACCCAGGCGCAGCGCCCGTTCCGAGACGATGGGCCCGAACAGTTCGTCGGCGCCGAAGCCGAGCGCCATCTGCGCCAGTCGGTGCCCGAGGCGAGCGACGTCCGCGATCACGTGGGGCGCCCTGGTCTGGAGGCGGCACAGCGCGAAGAAGCGAAGCGTCTCCAGCCCCATCGGCTCGCCGACGGGCGTCGGGATCACCCCGTCGACGGAGGATGGGACGTCGAGGTCGCCGAACGGCACCCGCAGCAACACACGCAGGCCGGTGGTCTGAGCGGCGAGGCCGGGCGAGGAGGCCACCAACGTCCGCACGCCGGCTTCGAGGGCCGCGGAGATGCCCCCGATGGCCGCCAGATCCTCCTCCTCGACGTATGCATCCGCGGCATCGCGCGGCCCGCGCCACGCACCCGTGGACAGGAGTTGTCGCGAGCGCGCGAAGATCACCCGGCTGCCCCGCAGCGCGGCCGCCTGGCGTCCCAGCGTGAACAGATCGAAGGACACCGGCGCGTTCGCGGTTCGCGGAGTCTCACGGGCGAGGTCGATCATGACTTGACTGTCTCCTGACCCCAACGCGGCGCGAGCTGGTGGGGAATGTCGATCTGGTCCAGCACCCGGCCCACCACCGTATCCACCAGGTCCTCCATCGTGGCCGGCTTCGAATAAAAAGAGGGCGTCGCGGGCAGCACCACCGCGCCCGCGCGGGTGACCGCCAGCATGTTTTCGAGGTGCACCAGCGACAGCGGTGTCTCACGGACCACGAGCACCAGCTTGCGCCGCTCCTTCAACATGACGTCGGCAGCGCGGCCGATGAGGTCATCGGAGATCCCGTGAGCGATACGCGCCATCCCGCCGGTCGAGCAGGGGATGACCACCATCGCCTCCCAGCCCGCCGATCCTGAAGCGAAGGGCGCCCGGAAATCGTTCAGCCCCCACTGGCGGAAGGGATACTGCGGCTCGGCGCCGATCTCGTGTTGCCACACCTGCCGCCCGGCGTTCGAGAAGCAGAGGCCGACCTCGAGATCGGGGCGGCCGGCCAGCGCGTCGAGGAACCGCCGGGCGTAGACCGATCCCGAAGCGCCACCCACGGCGACCACCAGCTTCATCGCGCCACCACCAGCGAGGCGACTCCACCGGGAAACAGATCTTCGCCGCTCACCTGGGAGAAACCGGCCTGGCGCAGCCGCTCCTCGAACTCGGGCCGGCTGGCGAACCTCTCGATGGAGGCCGGCAGGTAACGATACGCTTCGCGATCGCCCGTGACTGCCCAGCCCACCAGGGGCAACACGTGAGCGTTGTAGAAACGGTCGAAGAACAGGCGGGTACGCGCCGGCCGGAAGAATTCGAGGATCACCACGGGGCCGCCAGGCCGCACCACCCGGCGCAACTCGCCCAGGGCCGTCGGCAGGTCGCGCAGATTGCGCACGCAGAAGGCGGAGAACGCGCCGTCGAAGGCGCCGGCCGCGTAGGGAAGGTGGTGCCCGTCGGCCGCGTGAGAGGCAATCCGTGCCGCGCCCGGTTTGCTCTGGCCCACGCGCAGCATCTCGCGCGCGAAATCGGCCGCGGCGACGCATGCTCCGGGCCGTCGCCGGACAATCTCCAGAGCGCCGTCCAGGGTGCCCGCGCCCAGATCGAGGATCCGCGGTCGCTCCCCCATGCCTTCGAGCAACGGCTTCATCGCCTTGCGCCGCCAGAGCACGTCGATGCCCACCGACATCGCCCGGTTGGCGGCGTCGTACCTATGCGCGATTCGGTCGAACATGCCACGGACATCGACCTGGGCTTCGGTCGTCATCACGACACGCGCTCGACGGAGAACAGCGCCAGGTCGCGCAGCGCCTCGCGGTAGTGCGAGGGCGGCAGCGCCGCCAGCTGTGCGACGGCCTCGTCCGCGAGCGCTCGCGCCCGGGCCCGCGCTTGCTCGACCCCGCCGGCGTCGCGCGCCTCTTCCAGGATCGCGGCGGCCGCCTCGGGCGACATGCCACGCTCGCCCAGCTCGGCTCGCAGCCGCTCGCGCAGGGCAGGGCGCGCCTCGCAGGCCAGAAGCACCGGCAGTGTCAGCTTGCCTTCGCGCAGGTCGTGGCCGACGGACTTGCCGGCCACCTGCTCCTCGGCCGAGCAGTCGAGGACGTCGTCGGCGATCTGGAACGCGCGGCCCACCGCCCGCCCGTAGCGCTCGAGCGGCCCATCCATCGCCGCGGGCAGCGCTCCCCCGACACGCGCGCACCATGCGATGAGCGACGCCGTCTTCCTGTCGATGACGTCGAAGTAGTACGCGGCCGTGGCATCGGGGTTCCCGGCGCCCTCGAGCTGCGCCACCTCGCCCTCCGCCATCTCGGTCACCGTTGCCGCCAGTGACTGCACGACCGGGAGGACGCCCGTCGCTGCCACGGTCTCGAGTGCACGGGCCAGACAGAAATCGCCGACCAGGACCACCACGGCGTTGCCGAACACCATCCGTGCCGCGGGGCGGCCGCGCCTCACCCGGCCGTCGTCGACCACGTCGTCGTGATAGAGGGTCGCCGTGTGGATCATCTCGCCGGCGCAGCCGACCGCGATCGCCACGTCCAGCGAAGCTCCGGTCGCGCGCGCCGCCAGGACCGACAGCAGCGGTCGCAGCCGTTTGCCACCTGCGGCCAGCAGGTGGGCGCCGACCTCGGGGATGCGCCCGATCGGGCTCTCCATCCGCTCGGCGAGGCGCTCCTCCACCTGTTCCATCTCCGCCCGGACGATGGCCAGCGCATCGGCCTCACGGCCGCACGGTCGCGGAGCACTGGCAGGGATGGCGGCCTTCATCGACGAATCAAATATTCAAAACAAATTGAAATAAGGCAAGGACGGGAATCGTCTGGAACTAAGCTCTTAACACGTCGCGAAACCGCCCGACGTCCAGCGTGAGATCGCCCAGCAGCATGTCCAGCATGGTCTCGCCCAGCTCGCAGATGCGCTGGAGCTGCCGCAACCGTTCGGTCATCTGGTCCGACTTTTCTCGCTCGGCTGCCTTGAGGGCCCGCTTGACCGTCTGGATCGCGGTCCGGATCTCCTTGCGTTCCCGCTGGTTGAGGACGCCCGAGATCATTTTCCAGAAGTCGGTCTCGGAGCGGTAAAGGTCGCGCCGTCGGCCTGAGCGCGGCACCTTGTGCGCGACGCCCCACGTCACGAGCCCGGCCAGCGTCATCGAGGCGTTCCCTGCCGAGATCCCGAGCCGACGCTGGATGTCCGCCTGCGCCAGAGGCTCAGGCGACAGGTAGAGCAGCCCGAAGGTGCGGCCCATGCTCGGCGTGAAGCCCCAGAACTTGGCGATGCGGCCGCACGTCTCGATCCCAAGTTTCTGGGCCTCGGTGAGGCGCATCAAGCCACGGACGTGCGGCGCAGCGGCACCAGCTCGGCCCGCGCCGCCAGCTGTCCGCAGGCCGCGTCCACGTCATCGCCCCGCGGTGTGCGGATGTAGACCGGGAGATCCGCCGCGCGCAGCGCCTTCTGGAACGCGAGGATCCGCTCTGGCGCCGGGCGCGCGAACGACAGGCCCTCCACCGGGTTCCAGGGGATGAGGTTCACCTTGCTCGGGATCCCGCGCAGCAGCTTCGGCAGGCGCTTCGCATCGGCATCGGTGTCGTTGACGCCGGCAAGCAGCACGTACTCGAAGGTCACGCGCCGCCCGTGCGCCAGCGGGAATTTCTTCGCAGCGGCCAGGAGCGCGGCGATGTTCCATCGGCGGTTCACCGGCATGAGCCGGTCGCGGACCTCGTCGGTGGTGGCGTTCAGCGAGATGGCCAGGTTCGGCGAGGGGCTGACCTTCGCCAGTTCCTCGATCCCCGACACCAGCCCGACCGTCGACACCGTGATCCGCCGCGGTGACAGCGCCGCGCCCCAGGGGTGCTCGAGGATGGTCAGCGCGCGCGTCACCTGCTCGAGGTTGTGAAGCGGCTCGCCCATGCCCATGAACACGATGTTGGTCGGCTTGACGCCGCTGACCTCCATCGCCCAGTACAGCTGCTCGACGATCTCACCCGCCGTCAGGTGCCGCCCGAACCCCAGCGTCGCCGTGGCACAGAAGCCGCAATCCAGCGCGCAGCCGACCTGCGACGAGATGCACAGGGTCAGCTTTCCTCGCTCGATCTTGCCATCAGGAATCAGCACCGATTCGATGGCCCGCCCGTCGTGCGTGCGGAACCGGAACTTACGCGTGCCGTCCTGCCCCTGTCGAACAGCGTCGATCACCAGCGGACGGAGAGGCGCATCCGCCAACAGCGCCTCGCGCAGCGCTCCCGGCACGTTGTTCACCATTTCCGGAGCCCGAACCGACCCGACGCCCCCTGGCCCCTGCGCGTGCAGCCAGCGGAACACCTGCTCGGCGCGAAAGACGGGCTCGCGTCGCGCCAGCATGCGCGCCTTCAGCTCCGTCGGTGTGAGGGACCGCAGATCCACGGCGGCGGAGTATAGCTTCACCTCACCTGGGCGTGTGGCGTTCCCGGTAGCGCGACGGGGTCATGCCCCGGTGCCGCACGAACTGGTGGGTGAAGTGGCTCTGGTCGTAAAACCCAGTCTGTTCGGCGATCTGCGCGATCGGAAGCGCCGTCGTGGTCAGCAGATGGCACGCCGCTTCCACCCGGATCTGGCTGATGTAGCGGCGCGGGGTCACCCGGAACTTCTTCTTGAACTGCCGCTCGAACTGGCTGATTGACAGGTTCACCTTCGCGGCGAGCCCGGCGACCGACAGCGGCCGGGCGTAGTCGCTCATGATCGCCTCCACGACCGGGGTCATCTGCAAGAACCGCTCGGTCGTCGACGTCATCTTCTTCAGATCGCGGGTGACGCCCGCGAGGCCGACCACCGCGCCCTTGCGATCGCGCACCGGGATCTTGGTGGTGTGGTACCAGACGATCGTCCCGTCGGGGTTGCGCACTGGCTCGATCTTGTCCACCACCGCCTGACCGGTATCCAGCACCGTCCGATCGTCCTGGACGTAGGTCTCCCAGAGCGAGGGCGGAAAGAAGTCGGCGTCGCGTCGCCCGATCACCTGCCGCTCGTCCCTGGCCCCCATCAGCGTGAGGAATGCGCGGTTGCACACGACGAAGCGGCCCTCGCGGTTCTTCACGAAGAACGCCAGATCAGGAATGAGATCGAAGAGCGCCGTCAGCGCGTGGGCGTCCGGGAGCCGGGCGAGGAACCGCTTCTTGAGGCGCGCGATGTCCATCGACGGCGGTCATTGTAAGCTCCGGCGGATGCGCGTCGCGATGAACCTGTTCCTGTGGACGGCCGATCCGACCGACGAGAAGCTCTTGCCGCTCTACGGGCGCCTCAAGCAGATGGGGTTCGACGGACTGGAGTTACCGGTCTTCAATCTTCGCCCGGAAAGGTATGCGGCGCTGGGCCGGCGCCTCGACGATCTGGGGCTGGCCCGCACGGCGGTCACGGCCTGCCGCCCCGAGGAGAACCTGATCAGCGCCGATGCCAAGGTTCGCGCCGCTGCCGTCGCCAAGCTGAACGGCGTCCTCGACTGCTGCCACGCCGCGGGCGCTGAGTTGCTGGGCGGGCCCCTCTACGCCGCGCTGGGCGTGTTCTCCGGCGCGCCCCCCACCGACGACGAGTGGCGGCGCGGCGTCGAGGGAATGCGCGCCGTCTCCGAGTACGCGGATCGCTGTGGCGTGACGCTGGGCCTCGAGTTCCTGAACCGCTTCGAGATCTACCTGCTCAACACCGCCGCCGATGCCGCCCGCTTCGCCCGCGACGTCGGCCACCCGCGCTGCCGGTTGCTCTACGACACCTTCCACGCCCACATCGAGGAGAAGAGCGTCACGGAGGCGATCGAGTCCTGCATCGGCGAACTCGCCTACGTACACATCTCGGAGAACGACCGCAGCACCCCCGGCCGAGGCCAGGTGGCCTGGAGCGAGACCTTCCGCGTGCTCCGGCGTCTGCGCTTCGACGGCTGGTTGAACATCGAGGCGTTTGGTCTCGCGCTCCCCGACCTGGCCGCGGCGACCAAGATCTGGCGCCGGATGTATGCCGACGAAGAACAGCTGGCCAGCGAGGGCCTGGCCTTCATCCGCAGGATGTGGGCCGAAGCCTGAGCGCCAGACTCAGCGCAGGCTGATGCGGCCCCGGCTGACCTGCTGATCGACGGTCTGGGTGCCGTTCCAGTTGCTGGAGAAGAGGAGGCCACCGGTGGTGCTGATGAGGGTGATGCCGAGGGAGTCGCCCCCGGGCGCGTCCGACATCGTGACCTTGAGATCGGCGTTGTCGGTGATGAGGACGGGGCGCCGCCTGTCGGTGATGTCCGTCAGATCCGCCGCGCCGTCGAACACCGCAGTGCCCATCCGACCGATGTTGCTGACGTCCAGCGACCGCTCGGCGCGCTCCGCGGTGACCAGATAGGTCCGGCCGCCGCTGACGAAGGTGATCTTCATCGGGCCGGTGATGCCGCGGCTCCCGCGGCTCACGTCCAGATTGAAGTCGAAGTCGATCTTGGTGCCCGCGTCCGCGGCCTTGGAACCGGCCGAGGCGCTGGCGATGATGGTGCCGCCGCCACTGGCCGAGTCGTCGGCGTCCGCGCGAGAGATGACGACCACCTGATTGTCGGCTGCCGCGTCCCGGGTGTAGTAACCCTCGACCACGATGCCGACGGTCACGGTGCGCGTGCTGCCCGGGACCGTGGCCGTCCAGTGGCAGTGGCCCGTGCCGGTCATGGTATTGCCGGCGGCAACCAGCGCGACCGTGGTGCTGCACAAGGTGGCGTTGCCGGCGCCGCGGTCGACGAAGCGCAGGGTCGCCTTGCGGATGTCACCCGCAGACGGGTCGGTGGCCGCCGAGACCGCAGTGATGTCCTTGACCGTCGCCGAGAGGTGCACGACGGCGCTGGGGTTCGACGCGGCCAGGGTCGAAGCCGACGTTGCGCCCGTGTAGAAGACCCGCGCGTCTTCCTGGGTGATCGTCAGCCCGGCGCTCGCGTCGGTGACGATGAAGTTCGCCGACACGCTGCCGAAGGTCGCAGTCACGGTGTGAGCCCCGGGTGCGTTGGTCATCGGCACACCACTGAGGCCGCCGACCAGGGTGCTGCCGGAGGGGTCGAGCCCGTCGGTCCCCATCGCCGTGCCATCGAGCGCGAAGGCCACGGTGCCGGCCGCCTGACCGGCGCCTGCGCAGGACCCCGGCTGGATGCTGGCCGAGACGTTCACCAGGTCGCTGTACTGCTGCGAGCCGGGGCTCACCGTCGCCGCCGAGACCGCGGCCACCTTGGAGACCGTCACCGAGAACTGGCCCGAGGCGGTGTTGCCCGAAGCGTCCGTCGCCGTCGCGGCCACGTTCGTGGCGCCGAACGCGAAGACCGAGCCCGAGGCGACGTCGGTGGCGACCGTCGCGCCCGGACAGTTGTCAGTCACCGTTGCCGCGAACGACACCGGGCCCGACGAGCAGGTCCCCGCGAGCGTGGTGGGCACCGTGATGTTGGCCGGTAGCGAGATGACCGGGGCCTGCGTGTCGGTGACCTTCACCGTCTGCGTGCAGGTGGCCGTGAGACCGCTCGGATCCTGCGCCGTCCAGACGACGCTGGTCAGGCCCAGCATGAACGGCGAGCCCGCCGCCTGGCTGTCGCTGCGAACGGGCGTCACGGTGACCTGTCCGTTGCAGTTGTCGCTGGAGGTCGCCGTGCCCAAGGCCACACTGGCCGAGCAGGCGTTCGGCGCCGTCCCGACCATGATGTTCGCCGGGCACACGATGGTCGGGTTCTGGTTATCCACGATGGTGATCGTCTGGTCGCAGCCGGCCTGGTTGTTCGCGCTGTCCCTCGCGGTCCAGGAGATGGTGGTGCTGCCGACCGGGAACGCGACGGCCAGGGACTGGCCGTCCGAGCGGGTGCCGCCGATGGTGGTCGCGCCGCAGTTGTCGGTGCCGGTCGCCATCGAAGACACGATCGCACCGCAGGTGCCACTGTCGTTCCCCTGTGTGACGGCGCCTGGGCAGGAGATCGCCGGTGCGACGTTGTCCACCACGGTGACGTTCTGGGTGCCGCTAGCCGTGTTGCTGTGGCCGTCGACGGCCGAGTGGGTCACGACCGTGGTGCCTAGCGGGAACTCGTTACCGGCCGGCACGCCCGAGCGGCTGGGCGTGACCAAGCCCGTGCAGGTGTCGTTGGCGGTGGCGGTCAACACGCCGTCGGCCACGTTGGCCGAGCAGGTAGCGGCGCCGGTGAAAGCGTTGACGGCCGGCGGAACCGACAGCGCCGGGGCGACGGTGTCGTTGACCTGGACGGTCGCCGTGTCGCTGCCCTCCGCACCGGACGGGTCCCTCACCGTCACGGTCACGATGTGCGAGCCGAACGAGAACGGAGCGGTGATCGTCGCGGCGGAGCCGAGACTCATCGTGCCCTCGGTCCAGGCGAAGGTCAGCGGCATGTCGTTGTCCGGGTCGGTCGCCGAACCGGACAGGGTGGCATTCGTCGTCGCCCCGCTGCACTCGACCGTCTGATCGGCGCCCGCGTTGGCCACCGGCGGCGAATTCGACGTCGCGATGGCGAAGGTGAGTTTCAACCCCTGAGTGAGGATGCCGCCCTCGTTCGCCACATACTGGGTCCAGGCGCTGCCGTTCTTGAACATGGCGACAGTGGCGCTGTTTGCCGCGTCGAGTGCGCCGTAGATGAACTCGATGGCGTCGCTGCCCTCCTTGAACACGACCGCGAAGTTGACGTTGCCACCGGTGTCCAGTGAGGAGGCCCGCCACTCGACGGTGAAGACCCGGTTGGGGGTTGTGCCCGTCAGGCTGGTGAAGACGCCCGAGCCTGCCGGGAAATCGGTCACCAAATCGTCCCAGAACGGCAGCGCCGTGTACCGGAACATGGTCGGCGAGGCCACCGAGGTGTTGAACGGGTTGCTGTCGTTGCTGTCGAACTGGATGTTTCCGTTCGCGTCGACGACGGCGGTGCTCGTGAACGTCCGGTCGTAGACCTTGATGGGAAACGGCAGGCTGATGAGCTGGGTGCAGTCGTCGCAGTGCAGACCAATGTCCGTGGTCCCCGGGGTGAACGTGGCGCCGTTCGCGACCGTGACCGAATAGTCCCCAGGGGTGCCCGTACCGCCAGCGCTGTGGCCGTCCAGGAACTGGAGAGTGGCGACGTCCTTCGACTGATCGCCGGTCGCCGTGAGCGTGAACTTGATCCCGAGGTCATGCTCGTCAGGCGCGAAGTCGGTGTTCTTGAATGTCCCCTCGTCGTTCGCGACGACGGCCCACGTGCGATCAGCGTGGGTCTTTGGCTCTTCGGTGAGTACCAACCGGACGGTCTCGCCTGGCGCCCAGTATTTGCCGGTGATGACCACCGTCGTGCCCGGCGGGTAGTCGAGCTTGTCCGTGGAGACCGTCCCATGTTTCGGCGCGCCACGCATCGTCTGCGCCAGCGAGACCGTGGAACTCGATTTGTCGTCCAGCGGGCCGCTGCTCCCCGGTGGCGTTTCACACGCCCCCGTGGCGAACGTCAGCAGGACTCCGAACACCCAAGGTGCGATCGATGTGCGCGTGTGATTCATGGGGATGGCACTCCGGCCTATCAGGGGCATCGACGGACCCGCGCACAAAATTGAGCTACATTAATAGTAAGTAATATTACAAAGTAACTTAGAGCAAGGGATCCCCCGGGTTAGCCCTGAAAAAAGACAGGCGTTCAGGGCGCCGGCGCGGGGGCCAAGGGGGCGATCTCGATGCCCGGAGAGACCGGTTCATCGGGCTTCTGCCACGCGCGGGCGCGAGCGTAGGGATCGGCCGCCGGTCGACGCTCGCGTACCTGTTTCGGTTGCGTCGGTTGCGTCGGAGCGGCGACGGCGGCGCGAGCGTCTCGCGATGCCTCGGGCGCCGTCGGCTCGGGCGCCGTCGGGATGATCGTGGGCTTCGAGGCGCCGGTGGCGCGCGTCGATTCGGGACTGGCGACGGCGGGAGCGATCCCCGCGTTCTGCTCCTTGTCGAGCACCCGCCAGGCGGCATAGCCCCCTCCGCCGATCAGCCCCAGCACCACCACGGTGGCGAGCGTTCCCGAGCCCCGCTTCTCGGCCACGTACCGCACGCGCGTGGGCCGACCCTCGTCCGGAATCGGCAGCGCGAGATCGGAGGCCGCGCGCCCGCTCGAGGCGCGCATCGGTCCGTCGTCTCCCATGGGGATGGCCATGTCCGAGCTGGTCCTTCGTTCGATGCCGGTCACGCGACCCACGCCGCCGGTGTTGCGTACGACGCCCGTGGGGCTGGTCTTGCGGCGCACCGGGGTGGGGCGGGGCGCGCCGTCGTGATCCAGCTCGAACGACTTGCCCTCGACGGGATCGGCGCCCGGCTGCGAGAAGCGATTGGCGGCGCGGCCGATCGGCAGCTCGCCGTCGCGGCGGGAGAGCGCCTGCAGCCACATCTTCAGCGCCGTCTGCCCGACGGAGCCGAACTCGTTGCGCAGGATCGCCTCGATGTCGACCAGCACTTGATCCGCCGACTGGTAGCGCTGGGTGCGGTCATAGGTCATCGACTTGCGGATGGCGTAGGCCAGCGCCGGCGACACGCGCGGGTTCACCTGTTCGGGCGGGGCGTACTGGCCCTTCTGCGCCTTCACCAGCACCTCGATGTCCGTCGCCGCCTCGTAGGGGCGTCGGCCGGTCGCCAGGATGTAAAGGAGGATGCCGACCGCGTACAGGTCCGAGCGCGAATCGATCGGCTGGCCTTGCGCCTGCTCGGGGGACATGAAGGCGAACTTCCCCTTGACGAGGCCGGCCTGCGTGGTCTCGGTCTTCGTCATCACCTTCGCGATGCCGAAGTCGATCAGCTTCACCTCGCCGTGCTCGCTGACAAGGATGTTCTGGGGGCTGACGTCGCGGTGGACGAGGCCGAGGGCGCGGCCCTGGTTGTCCACCTTGCCGTGGGAGTAGGAGAGGCCGCGGCAGATCTCGGCGATGACGTGCAGGCCCAGTCCGGGCGGCATCGGCATGCCGGCCTTCTCGGCGCGCTTGAACAGGCGGCCGAAGTCCCAGCCGTCCACCAGCTCGAGCACCAGGAAGATGCGGCCCTCGGCCCGGCCCACGTCCAGGATCTGGGCGATGTTGGCGTGCGTGAGCCCCATCGAGACATGGGCCTCGTCGGTGATCATGGTGCGGTACTGCTCGTCCGCGTAGAACTGCGGCAGGATCCGCTTGAGGACCACCAGCTTCTCGAAGCCCTCCGAGCCGTGCTGCTTGGCGAGGAAGATCTCCGCCATTCCGCCTTCGGCGATCTTGCGAACGATGGTGTAACGCCCGTGCCGCACGTCGCCGGCACGAAACCTACCATGGGAAGGAAGGGGGCGGGTCGCTGGCGCGTCGCGTCTGCTATATTCCGGCGCATGCAGCGAGCGCTGGTTTTTCTGACGCTGATCGGTTGCGGGGGAGCCATGCAGAACTGGCCGGATCCGGTCCTGGACCAGCGGGTGACGGAGCTCGACGGGCGGGTCGAGGGGTTTCTCGACGCCATGGAGCGCTCGGCCGGCCAGGCCTCGGGCTCCTACAAGGCGAACTGGCAATTCTACTCGCAGGTGATGGGGGAACTGGAGGGCCTTCGGCATCGCGCCAGCCTGCGGCCGCGGGCCACCGAGATGGTCACTGCGATAGGCGCCGTCCACGAGCAGGTCGAGAACCTGCGCAAGGCGCACGAGAGCGGCGCCGAGAGTGGTCTCAACCGCGTGGTGACGATGCAGATGCGCCCGTTCCTGCGCGAGAAGATCGAGACGCTGTACCGGAAGACGGCGCCTCGAAACTGAACACGGCTCAGCGCAGGGTCTCGCGCAGCCAGCCGATCAACCGCTGGTGTTCGGCGGGGACGTCCTTCCACTTGCCGAGGCCATGGCCCAGGCCCTGCGTCGTGAAGAGCTCGCAGCGGGCGCCGGCGGCTGTCATCGCTTCGCACATCTTCACCGATTCGGCGTAGGGAACCTGTGGGTCGTCGGTCGAGTGGATGAGAAGGTAGGGTGGCATGTCGCGCTTGATGAGATGTAGCGGCGAGACGGCGCGCACTTTCTTACCGGCGTCGGGAGCAGTGGGATCGATGCCGAAGAAGTCGGTGAGCGCGGCCGATTTCGAGAGATCGAAGTTGTGCCTGCCGTAGAACGGGACCACGGCGGCCAGCGCACCGCCACGCTTGTAGCGCGTGCCGACGAGAGACACGAGATAGCCGCCCGCCGACTCGCCGGTGAGGACCAGACGCTTGAGGTCGACCTTGTACTGACGGGCGTGGGTCCGCACCCACTTGAGCGCCGCCTCGACGTCATCGACCGCCGCGGGGAACTTGTGCCTGGGCGCCAGCCGGTAGTCGATTGTGAACCAGGCGAAGCCGGCGTCGGCCAGGACCCGCAAGAGCGGAGGCACATAGCTGTGCTTGTCGCCGCGGGTGAAGCCGCCGCCGTGGACGACGATGGCCGTGGGGAACGGTCCCTTGCCCGCGGGCACGAATGCATCCAGGGTCAGCCGCTCGCCACCGGGGCGCGAGAACTCGATCTCGCGTTTCAGCTCGCCCGGCGCATTCATCTCCAGCGGTGGCAACACGTCGACGAGCGACGTCGCCTCGATGGCCCGGTCGAGGAACAGGTCCTCCTCCGAAGACGTCGGCTGGCGCAGAATGCCCATCTGGAGGAAGGGCGTGTTCTCGTCGATGAGCGTGGCCATGCTCAGGCCGCTGACCGCCCGGTCGCCGTCGAGCCAGACGTCGACCAGCCCCTTGGCCGGATCGCGTGACCAGCGGACGTGGATGACGAAGTCGTGCCACAGGCCAGGCGTCAGTTTTCCCTCGCGCGAGTAGCGCACCACCGTCTGGGGCTGACGGGTGACGAACTCGAACGTCGTCCCGCGCGCCTGTACCGCCATGATCTGTTTGAAGCTGGTGCTGGTCTCGAAAGTGCCGAGCTGGCGCGGCTCGCTCGATAGCGCTTTCGGCAGGTAGATGCTCCAGGCGTAGTAGCGATCGTCGCCCTCGGCGATCGTCATCTTGTGATTCACCTCGACCCGGTTGAGACCGTTCTTCCCCAGGTCGGTGGGGCGGATGTGGACGTGCAGCGCGTGGAACCCCTCGCGCTTCGGTTCGGACACCACCTCGAGCCCACCCGGGTTCAACTTGAACGTCCATTGGTCGAGATTCCCGGTCTCGAGGTCACCCCGCCAGAGCACCTCGGACAGCAAACACGCGAGCGCGAGCCATGGCATCAGCCCGGACGCTAACCGACGTACGTGTTACCGTCCACGGGTCAAGTCGAGTGTGGATGTGACGATATACAGCGGGGGAATCGGATGAGCCAGGCCAAGTACACCATCGTCGCGGGGCAGGCGGTCAGCCTCGCGCAGATCTTCAAGCTGATGATGGCCAAGCAGCGCCTCGAGGCCGGCACCACGGCCTACGTGCCCGAACTGTCGGCGCCCGACGGGCCCTCGACGGGCGGTGGGCAGCAGGCGCTCCAGCACATCAAGCTGATGCCCGAGGGCGGCGGGATCGCGCTCCTGATGGGTTCGGCGCACATGGTCGACAAGAACGCCGAGCTGCGGATGTTCGAGCATGTCGACGCCACCCACCGCCAGCGTTTCAAGGGCGTGCCCTTCGCGTGCGATCCGGGAAAGTACGAGGCGCTCCTCGAGCAGGTGAAGACCTTCTTCACCCAGCGCGGCTTCAAGGTCACCTTCGCCACGCCTCCTCCGATGCCGGCGCCGGTGGCGGTCGCGGCGGCCCGTCCCACGGCGCCTCGGGTGTCGGCGGTGGCCTCGTCGCAGTCGCAAGCCCGCCATGACCATGACGATGGTGACGAGCCCGCGAGATCCCCCACCAAGCTGCTCCTGCTTGGGGCGGTGGCGCTGGCGGTCGTCGTTGGCCTGCTGGTGTTCCTGCTCAAGCGCTAACGGCGCGTTTTCTCGATCCCGTCGTATAGAATGCCGCCGGTCACGCCATGGGCACCAACCCGCCTGTCGACAGCGATGTAGGTACCGGCAAGCTGCAGGAGCCGAGCACCACCCCGATCACGAAGGGGCTGCACGTCGGCGAGTACTTGATCGAAGAGAAGATTGGCGCCGGCGGGATGGGCGAGGTGTACCGCGCCGTTCACCCGGTGATCGGCAAGCACGTGGCGGTGAAGATCCTCGCCAACGTCCATTCGCGCAACGCCAACGTCATCCGCCGGTTCGTGCTCGAGGCGCGTTCGGTGAACGAGATCCGCCACCCCAACCTGGTGGACATCTTCTCGTTCGGGCAGCTGACGGACGGCCGCTACTACTACGCCATGGAGTACCTCGAAGGCCGCAGCCTCGGGGTGGTGTTGCGCGAGCGCGGGCCCCTGCGGCCCGAGGAGGTGCTGCCGGTGTTCCTGGACGTGCTGAGCGCGCTCGAGGCGGCTCACGCCAAGGGCGTCGTACACCGGGATCTGAAGCCGGACAACGTCTTCCTGCTCGCCGACGGCAACGGCACATTGTCGCGGACCAAACTGCTCGATTTCGGTCTGGCGAAGCTGCTCGAGAGCAACAAGGACGAGGACCCGGTGACCGCGGCGGGCATGGCCGTGGGGACGCCGCACTACATGGCGCCGGAGCAGTGCCTGGCGAAGAAGGTCGATGGGCGTACGGATCTCTACGCGCTGGGAATCATGCTGTACGAGGCGCTCACTGGTTACCTGCCGTTCACCGGGCACGGCACGGTGGAGATCTGGGAGGGCCACGTCCGCAAGATGCCGCGCCCACCGCGCGCGTTGATGCCCGATCACGTCTCGGTCGAGGTGGACGCGTTGATCTTGAAGCTGCTGGCCAAGAGCCCCGACAAACGCTTCCAGACGGCCGCCGAGGTGACGAAGGCGCTATCGGCGCAGATCCCGCGGCGCACCGAGAAGATGCAGGTGAGTGGCGGGGAGGGTGCCTCGCGCGGGTCGATCTCGGCCGTGGGGCGGGCCATGCCGTCCTCGGTGAAGTCCGAGGACCTGATCGGCATCGAGGAGAAGGCGGCGCCGGTGCAGGCGGTGGCGCTGGCCAAGCCGAACGACGCACGCGAGCTACGCGAGATCCTCGATCTGGAGATCCAGATCGCCGAGCCGGCGGCGGCCAGCAAGAACCCCAGCCAGGTCAGCGCGCTGAACATCGATCTGGGGGCATTGCAGCACGTCGAGGTGGAGCCGCTGTCGCCCCTGGCGGCGCCCAGCACCAACACCAATGATTCGAGCCGGCTCGTGCGGCTGCGTCAGGGGTCGGCCCGCATTGCCGAGTCCACCGAGAACACGGGAATGACGGCGACGCGCTCGCGCACGGGCAAGGGAGTCATCGTCGGGATCGTCATCGCGGTGCTGGCCGTGGCGGGGGCGATTTTGGTTCTGCTGCGCTGAGCGGTGTAGAATCGAAGATCTTTCCCGGTGGCGTCGCACGACGAGGAGATCTTGGGGCTCGAGCAGGAGATCTTCCTCCTGGCGACGATGATGGACACCATCCCGGACTCCATCTACTTCAAGGATCGAGACAGCCGCTTCACCCGTATCAACAAGTACACCGCCGAGCGCTTCGGGCTGACTGACCCGGGTCTGGCCGTCGGCAAGCGGGATTTCGACTTCTTCACCGGCGAGCACGCGGACAAGGCGTTCCGCGACGAGCAGGAGATCGTCAGCACCGGCCGGCCGCTGGTCAACCTGGAAGAGAAGGAAACGCGTGCCGACGGCAGCATCCGCTGGGTATCGACGACGAAGATGCCGCTGCGGGATCCCGCGGGAAACATCATCGGCACCTTCGGGATCTCGCGGGACATCACCGAGAAGAAACAGTTCGAGGCGCAGCTGGAGCGGCAGGCGTTCTACGATCCGCTGACCCAGCTCCCGAACCGGGCGCTGTTCACGGATCGCCTGCAGCACCTGTTTCATCGGGCGCGGCGGCTGTCCAACCGCGGGTTCCTGTTCGCCGTGATCTATCTCGACCTCGACCGCTTCAAGGGGATCAACGACGGGCTCGGTCACCAGGCGGGCGATGAGCTGCTCTTGCAGCTGGCGCGCCGGCTGGAGTGCTGCGTGCGGCCCAGCGACACGCTGGCGCGGCTGGGCGGGGACGAGTTCACCATCCTGCTCGAGGACATCGCCAACGAGGGCGACGTGACCCGGGTGGCCGACCGCATCCACAAGGAGCTGTCCACGGCCTTCACCGTCCGGGACACCGAGGTATTCTCGACCGCCAGCCTGGGGATCGCGATCTCCAGCACCGGGTACGAGAAGCCCGAGGACATGCTGCGTGATGCGGACACCGCGATGTACCGGGCGAAGGCCAACGGGCGCTCGCGGCACGAGGTGTTCGATTCGGACATGCACAAGAAGGCCATCTCGATGCTGAAACTCGAGACCGACCTGCGGCGGGCGATCGAGCGCAACGAACTGGTCGCCTTCTATCAGCCGATCGTGGACATGGGGACCAAGCAGTTGCTGGGCTTCGAGGCGCTGGCCCGGTGGCGGCACCCGGTACGGGGGCTGGTGATGCCCGACATCTTCATCCCGCTGGCGGAGGAGACCGGCCTCATCAGCGCCATCGGCTTCTGGATGCTGCGGCAGGCGTGCGGACAGATGAGCGCCTGGCAGGTGAAGTACAAGAGGGAACTCGGTATCAGCGTCAACGTGTCGACCCGCCAGCTGTCACAGTCCGATGTCGCCGAACAGGTGCAACGGGTGCTGAAGGAGACCGGCCTCGACGCGAAGTCGCTGACGCTGGAGATCACCGAGAGCGCGTTGATGCAGAACTTGAAGTCCAGCGCCGCGGTGATCAAGCGGCTGAACGACATGGCGGTCAAGCTGTACATCGACGATTTCGGGACGGGGTACTCGTCGCTCAGCTACCTGCACAGCTTTCCGGTCGACACGCTGAAGGTGGACAAGTCGTTCGTCAGCCAGATGGACGGCAAGCCGAAGCAGAACGAGATCGTCAAGGCGATCGTGGCCCTGGCGACCAACCTTGGTATGCATGTGACCGCGGAGGGCGTGGAGACAGAGGCGCAGGCGACGGCGCTGCGCGAGCTGAACTGCACCAGCGGGCAGGGATACCTGTTCTCGCAGCCGCTCCCGGCCGAGGAGGCCGAGTTGTTGATCGCGGCCAAGGTTCCCTTCTGAGCATCAGAATGCGTAGCCGAGGATCAACTTGACGATCCAGTCCTCGGTGGCGTCTGTCAGGCCGCGGCCGAGGCCAACGTTCAGGGCAACGGGACCCTCCATCAGATCGCCAATGAGGTAGGCGACATGCTGCTGCGCCGAGGCTGGCAAGATGTCATCCAGACGACCGAGGCCGGCGTAGTATTCGATCCCCACACCGAACCCGAGGCGGGTGTCGAAGCGGACCTTGGCCGCGGGCTCGAACTCCGGCACGGCGTGGGTCGAGCCGCTGAGGGCCCAGCCCAGGATCGGGTTCACCGCGAAGAACCAGCGGGAGATCTCGTAGGCGAAGATGGGCCGCATCTCGGTGTCCCAGTCCTCGGAACCAAGGGCGTGCGTTCCCCGTCCTACTTCGAAGTTCACGCCGACGACGAACGGCGTCGTGCGCGCCTTGGGGACGATGAACTTCGAGCGCAGCTTGAAGCCAGCGAGAGCTGAATCCGAGCGACTGGGCGCGGTGGCGAACTGCAGGTAGGCGCCCACCTCCCACCAGGGCAGGATTCCGAACGACGGCTCGAAGGTGACGTTGAGGCGCTTATCGGGCACCAGCTCACCGTCGAACGCGGAGGCCGATCGGCCGCTGGCCACGAAGTTGGTGTGCAGCTCGATCCCTGGCTGCAGGGGGTCGTTGATGTCTCCCTCGTACACCTGGATCTCGAACGGATCGACCGCCCAGGCTGGCGCGGCCGCGAGGGCGAGGAGGCAGGCAGCCGTAACGACTCGTCGGCGCATACTCGTCCTTCCTCTGTTTGTCATGGCTGCAGTTCGGCGCTGAGCTGCTTCACGGCGGCGAGGCGGTCCCAGTCACGTCTCTTCGTGCTCGGGTTGACGAGGAGCTCGGCGGCGAGGAACCGGTGCTGCCAGAAGGCGTCCTCTCGATCGCCCACGCGCGCGGCCTCCTCGAACGCGGCCACGGGGTATTTGTAATGATGAGCGTCGGGCCCCGACTTGGCGATGACCAGCTGGCGGCCACGGGTGGTGTAGGCGCAGACGTCGCCTCCCTCGGCGAACCAGGCCATCGCAGCCCGCGCAGGCGCTGGATCGTAAACGGTGCCACGGCCCTGGCCGCCTACGTCGAAGAGGCCGTCGACATCGTCCGGCGCCGTGCCTGGCTCCAGCTTGTCGATGTCGATGCTGTGGAAGATCGGGTCGACCCAGTTCTTCCCCTGGCGGCGGTAAAGTGGGACCCACGCGGCTGCCTGCAGGAGCATCAGGGCACGGATCTCGGGACGTGTCACCCGCGTTGAACCGATGCGCAGGGCATTCATGGCATCGAAGCAGTGAAGGCCGACCCCGCCGTTCCCGCGCAGGATGATCTCGGCGCCGGCGGCCAGCAGGCAGTCCCACACCGCGTCCGGGGACAGTCCGCCAGCCAGGGCGTCGACTGTCGCGTCGCGGAATGCCTCCGGACCCAGCTCGCGGCTCGCCGCCAGGAGTTCGAACACCCGCGTGCGGTCCCGGCTCGTGCCACCGAGATCGACGCCCCGTCGCGTCCACGCAACGCTGGTGGGGTAGGGGACCAAGGTCTCGGGGCTGCCGCCTGCCTCGGCCACACCGCGGGCCAGGGCGCGGACCACCGTCTCGCCGCAACCCCAGCCGAATGCGTCCAGGGAGCGCATGGCCTGGGTGGCGAAGATGGCTCGGTGGCCGACCTCCTGCTGATCGCGCGTGCTGTAACCGAGGAGGATGTCCTGCAACTCTTCGCGGGCGTGGCGGAACATACCGGTGGCGCCCCGATCGGCCGTGTCGGGATCGAAGTCGTCGAGACCCGCGAGCAGGAGGGTACGCGCGGCGGGCGCGTCATCGGGAATGGCATTTTCTTCGACGGGCTTCAGGGGCGCATGCCGGCCCTGTTGCTCGGCCTTCATGTTGTCGACGGACCACAGGACGGCCGCGAGCCGCCACTCCGGGCTGACGGCCCCCACCAGCAGATTCACCGAATGGGCGGCGAGCACCGAATGTTGACCGGCGTTGACCGACGGTGTGAGGACCCGGACGCCGGCGTGAAAATTTGCGGCGAGAACGGTCGGCAGGTCGAAGCCTTTGCGCAGGTTCTCGGCGACTCGATCGAAGATCGCGCGGCGAGGCGTCTCGACGAGCTCGTTGACGAGGGCGGCGAATCGCTCGTCCGTGCACGCGACTGCCTGTTGCGCGGCCGCCGGCGCCTGGCACCGGGTGACCGGAGGCGAACTGCTACAGCCTGCCAACGTGAGCGTCCCCGCCTGCAGAACCTGTCGCCGGCTGGGCAGATGGCCCACCCTAGTTCGTGACATGGAACTGGGAACTTTATACCCTTCGCGCCGTGCGGGTGGTGCGAAGCGTCCGGGGGCGCAAGCTTCAGGCCGGCGTGGTCGTGGGGACGCTGGCGGGTTTGCTCGCCGCTTCCGGCGCCTACTTCCGGCCGTCGATCCTGGAGCGTGGCGAGTTCTGGACGTACGACTCCCGCGCTCGCCGAGCTGCGCACGCCGAGCGCGCCGACCCGAACATTGTCCTCATCGACGTCGCCGAGGAGGACATCCGCGACGTCGAGCGCCACATCAAGGTGCCCTTCCCGTGGCCGCGGTCGATGTACGCGTACATCGCCCGGCACGTGGCCGCTGGCCAGCCCAGGGCCATTATTTTCGACTGGCTGTTCCAGGGCCGGGGCGTCGGTGGGACCGACGACGCTGCCGAGTTCGCCGCGGCGATGGAGGAGAACGGTCGCACGGTGATCGGAATCTACGTCTCGAACCGCGAGCCGGATCCGCCGAGGCCCGCCGTGGGGGCGACGCTGCGCCGGTTCGACACCCCCGAGGCGGCCTTCGAAGCAGGCCTCAAATTGCTGGCGTACGACGCGCGGGTCTTCGCACGTGGCAACGAGGTGCTCATCGGCGGCGATGACGAAACGGAGTTCGCCGAGCTGTGGTCGAACCTCGCCGCGACCGACGAGCTGAAGGCCCTGTTCCCTCGAAGCCGACCCGCCGCGACCCCCCTCTTCGAGGGCGAGCTGACCGACGCCGCGCTCGCGCGCCGTCTTCCGGCGATCGAGACGACGCTGGCGTTCCCCCAGCGGCGCACCATCGATCTGCCTCTGCCGCAACTGGCGGTCGCGGCGGCGCGTCTCGGTGACGTGGTCCAGTCGCCCGAGGCCGACGGCATCCTGCGCCGGTACAACCTGGTCACGGCGCACGACGGACGGGTCTATCCGTCGCTGGCGCTCGCCGGTTTCCTGGTGGCCAACCCGGCCGCCACGCCGCCGCTCGACAGCTTTGCCATTCGCTTCCACGGAGGGGACAGGTCCTACAAGCACCACAGCGCGTATCAGGTCCTGCGCTCGTTCCAGCAGGTGGCCGAGAAGCAGGCGCCGCAGGTGCCGTCGTCTGCCTTCAAGGACAAGTACGTCATCGTCTCGGCGACCGCGCACGCGCTGGCCGACATGCGTGCCACGCCCGTGGACAAGACGCACCTCGGGGCCGCCATCACCGCTGCCGCGCTGGACAACCTCCTCCATGGCGACGCGGTCATTCGCGTGGCGCCCGCGGTCGATGCGGCGCTGGCGTTCGGACTGGCGATCTTGTTGGCGGTGGGGATGGTGCTGATCGGGAGCTCGATCCCCCACACCGTGGCGGCGCTGTTGGCGACCAGCGTGGCCACGGCGGCCGCGCTCGGGGGGTACCTGGTGGCGGCGGCGTATCTGTTCGATGCGCGCGGTCTCTGGATTGCCGCAGCAACACCTGTCGCCGGCGCTGTGCTGGCGACCTTCTCGGCGCTGCTCGTCGCTTCGGCGATGGAGCGCAACGACAAGCGCTTCGTGGAAAAGGCGCTCAACCGCTACACGTCGAAGGCGCTCACCGCCCAGTTGATGAAGCACCCCGAGTACCTGGCGCTGGGCGGTGCGCGGCGCGAGATCTCGGTCTATTTCTCGGACATCGCCGGATTCACCACGATCAGCGAGGGTCTTTCTCCCGAGCGGCTGGTCGAGTTGCTGAACGAGTACCTGACGGCGATGACCGACATCGTCGACAAGTACGGCGGCTACGTCGACAAGTACATCGGCGACGCGGTGATGGCCTTCTGGGGCGGCCTGGTTCCCGACAATGAACACGCCCGCAAGGCCGTCCTGGCGGCAGTGGAGATGCGCAACGAGTGTGCCCGCCGGGCGCCCGACTGGAGACAGCGCTTCGGCGCCGACATCATGGCCAGAGCCGGCGTCAACTCGGGCCAGAGCGTCGTCGGCAACATGGGGTCACAGAACAAGTTCAACTACACCGCCATGGGCGACATGGTTAATATCGCCTCGCGCCTCGAAGGCGCGAACAAGCCTTACGGCACGGTCATCATGATCAGCGAATCCACGTACACGCAGGTCCAGGACCTGGTCGACTGCCGCGAGCTCGACTTCATGACCGTCAAGGGGAAGAACAAGCCCATCACCGTCTACGAGGTGCTCGAGCAAAAAGGGAAGACCGACCCCGTGACCCTGCGGGCGGTGACCCGCTTCGGCGAGGGGCTGGTTCTCTACCGGACGCGGCGCTTTTCCGAGGCCCGTGCAGTCTTCGCGGACGCCGTGAGCATCCGTCCCGATGACGAGCCCTCGAAGATGTACATGGCCCGCTGCGAGCATTTTATGAACGAGCCGCCCGCGGAAGACTGGGACGGTGTCTGGCACATGAAGGAGAAGTGAGATGCGAACCAGGATCTTGACGGCGGCGCTGGCGGCGGGAGTTCTTCTCCTGTGGAGCGCGGTGATAGAGGCGCTTCCCAGCAAGGGAAGCACCGTCACCGTGCAGGTGATGAGCGTGAAGGTGATGAAGGCTCCCGGGTTCCTGGGTGCGACGGTGGCCACCGTCGTGCGCGGCGAGCACCTGACCTTCGAGGATGCCCAGAAGGACTGGTACAAGGTGACGACCGGCAAAGGAAAGACCGGGTGGGTCAACCGTTCGAGCGTCGTCGACAAGAAAGTGGCGCTGTCGACCAGGCCCGGCGGCGGCACCGGTGGCGCCTCCCAGGACGAGATCGCGCTGGCCGGCCGCGGGTTCTCACCCGAGGTCGAGAGCGCCTACCGCGGAAAGCACCCCGAACTCGACTTCAGCCACGTCGACAACGTCGAGAAGCTGGACGTCGACACCGAGGCGCTGGCGAAGTTCGCGGCGGACGGCAAGGTCGGAGGTGGCAAGTGATTCGCCTCTTGATTCTCGCTGTAGCGCTTTCCGGCTGTCAGGCGATGACCAAGGTCGTCAAGGGCGAGAAGCTCACCGACTCGGACCTGCAGCAGGTCAAGGAAGTGAGCGAGAAGTCGGCCAAGGTGATCAAGTCAATCCAGAGCCTGAGCGACGAGATGACTCCCGAGCAGGAGTATTTCGTGGGGCGATCGATCGCCACCAACATCCTGGCCAAGAACCAGTACCGGTATTTGACCAAGGAGGCGATCGCGCGCGGCAAGCTCGAGGGGATCACCGCTTACGTGAACCAGGTCGGCGGGCTGGTGGCGGCTGCCGCCCAGGAGAAGACCCGCAAGGGTGACCGGCCCGCGCCGCTCGCGGGATGGCACTTCGTGGTCGTCGACAGTCCGGAGATCAACGCTTACGCCTCGCCCGGTGGATACATCTTCGTGACCACCGGGGCTCTGAAGACCGCCCGCTCCGAGGATGAGCTGGCGGGGATTCTCGGCCACGAGGTGGCGCACGTGATGCGCGGGCACGCGCTCGGCAACATCAAGCAGTCGCGCTACGCCAACGTCGGCTCGGAGGCGCTGCAGGCCGCGGGCAGCGCCACGCTCACTCCGCAGCAGGTCGAACAGCTCAACGGGCTCATGGAGGGGATGATCGACGACACCCTCGAGGCGATCTTCGTCAAAGGCTACTCCCGCGATACCGAGTTCGAGGCCGACAAGCTGGGCGTCGAGCTGGCGGCCGCCGCGGGCTACGACCCGGGCGGCATGGGCCGCTTCCTGGACAACCTTGCCAGCGTGCAGGACACCGGCAAGGGCGGCATGTTCGCCACCCACCCCAAGGCCACGGATCGCAGAGGCAAGCTGGCGAAGACGCCGGCGTCCAAGGTGCCTGGGCAGCGGGTTCAGCGGTACAGCGCCGCGCTGGCGAAGATGAAGTAGCCGGACGGCTACCTGCCGAACACGCGCATCCAGCGGCGAGCGGTCGGGTCCTTCGCCACCGTCTGGTAGAGCGCGCCTCCGAGTGCCAGCGAGACCAGAACCGTCACCACCCACATGCCGGCTCCCCGACGGGCGGGGACGGCGGCCGGGGCGGCCGCTGCCTCGAATGCCCGCGCGAAAGCAGCGACGGTGGGAAACCGATCCCCAGGCGCCTTCGAGAGCGCCCGCCGCAATGTCGGCTCGATCCCCGACGGGACCTGGGCTGCCAGTCTGGGCGGCTCCTCGTGTGTCACCTTCTTCACCACCACGTTGAGGTCCGTTCCCTCGAAGGGAACCCGGCCCGACAGCATCTCCCAGGCGATGCAGGCAAGCGCCCACTGGTCGGTGCGGTGGTCGACGTCGTCGACCTTGCCCAGCGCTTGCTCCGGGGACATGTAGCTGGGTGTGCCGATCATGATCGAGGCGCGGGTCAGCTTCTCGCTGGACGCCCTGACCTTGGAGATCCCGTAATCGACCAGTTTCACGAAGTCGACGGCGCCGTCGGTCCTGAGCAGGAACAGGTTGGCTGGCTTCAGATCGCGGTGGACGATGCCCTTGGCGTGCGTCGCCGTCAGCGCCGAGGCGACCTGGTTGACGATCTCGACCGCGGCGTCGAGCGGCAGCGCCTTCACGCGGGCGAGCCGCTGGGACAGGTCCTCGCCATCGAGGTACTCCATCACCAGGTACGGCTGACCCGAACGGGTCGCGCCGAAGTCCACCAGGTGGATGACGTGCGGGTGGGCCAGTTGAGAGGTGACCTCGACCTCGCGGCGAAAGCGCGCCAGCGCCTCGGCGTTCGCCGCCAGCTCGGGCACCATGATCTTCACCGCCACCTTGCGGTTGAGTCGGATCTGCAGCGCCTCGTAGACGGTGCCCATGCCTCCTTCCGAGATGAGGCGGGTCAGGCGGTAGGCGCCGTCGAGTTCCGAACCGGTCATGGCGTGGCGGCAGTATAGCCGTGCGCTAGACTCCCGGTCCGGTCACCGCCTCTCCGCCACGGAATCGGAGTTCCGCGACGCGGTTCGAGCGGGCTTGAGGTCCTAGTGTGCGTACACGCGGACGGCCCGGAGCAGGCTGTCCATGTTCAGGGGCTTGACGAAGACAGCGTGCCCGGGTGGCACCGGACTGACCGAAGGGGCGGTCAGGATGAACACCGGCGTCGTGTTCAGCATGCCGGTGCTCTCGAGTTCGAGCAGCAGCTGCCAGCCGTTCATCACCGGCATCACCAGATCCATCAAGACCAGGGCCGGCTGCCAGTTGGCCATCGCGGTGAGCGCTTCACGCCCGTTGCGCACGGGGATCACCTTGTGACCCTCGGCCCGGAGAACCTCGGCCAACTTGGCCCTGAGGTCGTCGTCGTCCTCCGCCAGTAGGACACCGCCCATGGTCATTGCTGCGGCCGGCACTGCGGACAACCTACGCGCGTGACCCCGTTCCAGCAAGCCTGGCAGGCTGCGACTCCGGTCGAGGAGCGTGCGCGCCCGCACGCGATCCTACTTCTCGACGAACGCTCGCTCGATCACGTACTCGCCTCCGGCGTCGCTGCTTCCCTCGCGAAAGCCGCGGCCGCCGAGAAGCGTCGCCAGATCTTTCAACATCCCCGGACTGCCGCAGATCATCACCCGGTCGTGCGCTGGATCGAGGGGCGGCAGGCCGAGGTCGGTGAACAGCTTGCCGCTTTCGACGGCGCTGGTGACGCGACCCTGGTTGCGGAAAGGCTCGCGGGTCACAGTCGGGTAATAGAGCAGCTGGGCTGCGACCTGCTCGCCGACCAGCTCGTGCCTCGGCAGCTCGTCTTCGATGGTCCCACGGTAGCCGAGGTCGCTGACGCGACGGACACCGTGCACGACGATGATCTGCTCGAAGCGCTCGTAGGTCTCGGGGTCGCGCACGATGCTCATGAAGGGTGCGAGACCCGTGCCCGTGGCCAGGAGGTAGAGGCGTTTCCCAGGTAGAACATTGTCGATGAGGAGCGTACCGGTCGGTTTGCGGCTGATCAGGACTGGCTGGCCCCGCTCGATGTGCTGGAGCCTGGAAGTGAGCGCGCCGTCCGGGATCTTGATGCTGTAGAACTCCAGGTGCTCGTCGTAGTTCGCGCTGACCAGGCTGAAGGCTCGCAGCAGCGGCCGGTCCTCGACCTCGAGGCCCATCATCACGAAGTGCCCGTTGCGGAACCGAAAGCCGGTGTTGCGCGTGGTCTTGAAGCTGAACAGCGAGTCATTCCAGTGGTGCACATCGAGGACCTGCTCCTGGTTCAGGTGGCTCATGGGTCGAATGTACGGGCCGACGAATAATCGGACAAACAGGATAATCTGATATATGAAATCGGTAGAACCGATATATGCGGTACACCCTCCGGCAGCTGGAAGTCTTCGTCGCCGTGGCGCGCGTCGAGGGGGTCAGCCGGGCCGCGGAAGCGTTGCACATGTCCCAGTCGGCGGTCAGCGGATCGCTGGCAGACCTCGAGCGCCAGTTCGACATGCAGCTGTTCGACCGGATCGGCAAGCGGCTGCGTTTGAGCGCGTTCGGTCAGTCCATCCGCGCGCGGGCCGAGGCGGCGCTCGACGAGGCGGGCGACCTCCAGCGAGCCCTCGAGCAGCGCACGGACGTGGGACGCCTGCGCATCGGCGCCACCCTCACCATCGGCAACCACCTGGCGGCGCCGTTGATCGGGCGCTTCATGCGCGCGCATCAAGGCGCGGAGGTGCTGCTGTCGGTGGCGAACACCGAGGAGATCGCGCGACAGGTGGCCAACTTCGAGATCGATGTCGGCCTCGTCGAGGGTGAAATCGAGCACCCCGATTTGGACGTGACCCGCTGGCGAGACGACGAACTGGTGGTGTTCTGCGCGCCGTCGCATCCGTTCGCGCGCAAACGTGTCCTCACCGACGCCGATCTCCGTGGCGCGGCCTGGATCGTGCGCGAACGCGGCTCCGGCACGCGACAGACCTTCGATCGGGCGATGCGGGGGCTGCAGCTTCACGTCGTCTTGGCGCTACAGCACACCGAGGCGATCCGCGGCGCGGTGGAGGCGGGCCTCGGCGTTGGCTGCGTCTCCCGCATCGCCCTGGAGGAGGCCTTCAGCTCGGGCACCTTGAAGGCGTGCCGGGTCCCCCAGCGGGACTTCCGCCGTCAGTTCTTCTTCCTGCTCCACAAACGGAAGTACCGTGGGGCTGCCATTGAGCGCTGGCTCGAGCTCTGTCGAGAAGGCTAGGGCCTGATCCAGACCTTGATGTCGTCGAAGCGGGCCGTCTCACCGCCGATGTGCAGTTTCAGCAACGACTTTTCGGCATCGAGCCCGGGTGCGCTGCCGCGGATCTCGACGCCGTTGTCCAGGCGGGCGACCATGGTGGTTCCGACAATCTCCTGGACCAGGGTGTACCACTGCCCCTGTTGCAGCGAGATGGTCCGGCTGTCGAGCAGCTGTGACATCGTGGTCGGCCCGTACCCGGTCGCTCGCTCGATCCTGATGCTGCGACGGGTGACCCAGACGCAGCCCACGTGCTCGGGCATCCCTGCGAGCACGGTGTCGTAGCAGATTGCGACCTGGTTCGCGCCGTTGAACTGGAATCTGAGCTGGACCGTGATCTCCCGTGTCCTGATCGCGTGCGCGACGCCGGCAGCGTGGTGCTCTGCCGCGATGGCCGCACCTTCCAGTGAACCGGCGTCCACGCGCCACGTGCCCTTGCCGACGCGCCAGATGCGGCCGAGGGTCGACGGATCGTCGAACGAATCGAAGAGAAGCAGCCTGCCTGCCGGCTCGACGGCATCGGGGAGTCGGACATCGGGGAGTCGATCGAGGGGCAGCGTGATGACGTCCGCACGATTCGGTCGATCGGCGGCGATGGTGTCGGCAGGGGCGGCATCCACGCCGGGCTCGGATGTCTGCATGTCTACGGTGACCATCTCGGGCACGGCGCAGCCCACGAAGACCAGCGGTAGCAAGATCCTCACACACATGCACGAGACGACAGCAAGAGCCAGGCCATCGACGGGCCGCCGCATCTGTGAAAGACCTGTTTCACCGCCGATACACCTGTACCAGCGGGTCCACGACACGTTCGTTCAGCTGCGGGCGACGGTGTATGCGGTCATGCTGACGATGGTGTCCACGTCGGCGTTGCGCGGAAGGGCCGCAAGGGGACGAGCCAGGCCCAAGATGATCGGCCCCACGGCGCTGGCCCCGCCCAGTGCCGATAGCACCTTGTAGGAGGCGTTGGCCGCGTCGAGGTTCGGGAACACCAGGACGTTGGCGGAGTCGGTGAGGCGGGAGAATGGGAACAGCTCGCGCATGCGGTCGTGGTCGAGGGCGATGTCCGCCTGGATCTCGCCGTCGATCTCCAGGTCCGGCCGTCTGGCACGGACCAGCGCCACCGCGGCCGCCATCTTCGTGGAGGCGGGGGATGGTGCTGACCCGAAGTTCGAGTAGGAGACCATGGCGATGCGTGGCACCACCTCGAACGCCTTGACGGCCTCGGCGACCTGGATGGCGATGTCGGCCAGGGTCTCGGCGTCGGGGTCGATGTTGATGACCGGGTCGGCGAAGAACTTCACGTCGTTCTTCAGAAGCATCATGTACATGCCGGTCGCCCGACGAACGCCGTCGCGAAGACCCAGGATCTGCAGCGCGGGGCGGATCGTCTCGGGATAGGGCGCGGTCAGGCCGCCCACGAGCCCTGCGGCGTCGCCCATGCGCACCATCATCATGGCGAAGTTGGTCCGGCGGTTCATCCACTGGGTGGCGTTGGTCGGGGTGACGCCCTTGCGGCAACGCAACTTCAAGATCTCGGCGGCGTAGACGCCCAGCTGGGGCGCGTCTCGCGGATCGATGATCTCCACGCCGTCGAGGTGCAGGTCCAGATCGGCGGCGCGCTGCCGGATGGTGCGCTCGGTTCCCAGCAGGACCGGGTGCGCGATCGCCTCGTCGAGCACGATCTGACACGCCCGCAGGACCTTGATGTTGTCGCCTTCCGGGAAAACGATCTTCCGGGGCGTCGACTTCGCCCGCTGGATGATCCCGCGCATGATCGTCTGGCGCGTCCCGCCCAGGCGCCTCTGCAGGCGCTCACGGTACTCGCCGATGTCGAACTTGATGCGCGCCACGCCCGAGGCCATGGCCGCCTCGGCAACGGCGGGGGCGCACCACCACAGGACGCGCGGATCGAGCGGCTTGGGGATGATGTACTCGGGGCCGAAGCGGATGTCCTCGACGCCGTAGGCCGCGGCGACGCTCTCGGGGACAGGCTCGTGCGCCAGCGCCGCCAGGGAGCGGGCCGCGGCGATCTTCATCGCCTCGTTGATCTCGCGCGAGCGCACGTCCAGCGCGCCGCGGAAGATGTAGGGGAAGCCGAGGACGTTGTTCACCTGGTTCGGAAAATCGGAGCGGCCGGTGGCCACGATGGCATCGGGTCGGGCGGCGCGGGCGTCGGGATAGCTGATCTCGGGGTCCGGGTTGGCCAGGCCGAACACCAGCGGCTTGTCCGCCATGGTCTTCAGCATGTCAGGTGTGACCAGGCCAGCCTTCGACAGCCCGAGCAAGACGTCAGCGCCGCGGAGGGCGTCGGCGCGGGTCCGGGCTCCGTCGTCCTTGCGCGCGAAGCGGGCCTTGTACTTGTTCATGCCGTCGGTCCGGCCTTCGTAAAGGACGCCGACGGAGTCGATCATGGTGATGTTCTCGAGGCGGACGCCGAGCTCGACGTAGAAGTTCGCGCAGGCGATGGCGGAGGCTCCGGCGCCGGAGATCACCACCTTCATGTCCGCCAGGCGTTTGCCTATGAGCTCGGCCCCGTTGACCAGCGCTGCGCCCGAGATGATCGCCGTGCCGTGCTGGTCGTCGTGGAAGACGGGGATCGCCATGCGCTTCTTGAGGGCGGCCTCGATCTCGAAGCACTCGGGTGCCTTGATGTCTTCGAGGTTGATCCCGCCGAATGTGGGCTCCAGCGCAGCGACGGTGTTCACGAAGTAGTCGACGTCGGTGGCCGCGACCTCCAGATCGAAGACGTCGATGTCGGCGAATTTCTTGAACAGGCAGCCTTTGCCCTCCATGACCGGCTTGCCCGCCAGGGCGCCGATGTTGCCAAGGCCGAGCACCGCCGTGCCGTTGGAGATGACGGCCACCAGGTTGCCGCGAGCCGTGTACTCCCAGGCGCATTCGGGATCGGCGGCGATCGCCAGGCAAGGTTCGGCGACACCGGGAGAGTAGGCGAGCGAGAGGTCTCTCTGGGTGACGAGAGGCTTGGTGGGGACGACCTCGATCTTCCCGGCGCGTGTGTGGCTGTGATACTCGAGCGCGTCGGCCTTGCGGATCATGCGCGCACTATGCCGGAAACAGCGGCAGCCGGCGAGGTTACCCCAGGAGCGGCGCCACCACCTTGCCGTGGACGTCGGTCAGGCGAAAGTAGCGGCCCTGGAACCTGGTGGTGAGGCGGGTGTGATCGATGCCGAGGCAATGAAGGATCGTGGCGTTGAGATCGTGCACGTGTACGGGATCGCGCACGACGTTGTAGCCGAACTCGTCCGTCTCGCCGAAGGTGCCCGGCTTGAGGCCGGCGCCCGCAAGCAGCGTGGTGAAGCAGCGCGGGTGGTGGTCGCGGCCGTAGTTGGTCTTGGTGAGTGTCCCCTGGCTGTAGACCGTCCTGCCGAACTCGCCGGTCCAGACCAGGAGAGTGTCGTCGAGGAGGCCACGCTCCTTCAGGTCCGTGATCAAGGCGGCCGTCGGCTGATCCACGTCCTTGCACTGACCC
Organism: Myxococcales bacterium; assembly: GCA_031423255.1. GTDB lineage: Bacteria > Myxococcota_A > Polyangia > Fen-1088 > Fen-1088 > JANPFD01. The sequence goes on from JANPFD010000155.1 coordinate 146,931, forward strand.
GGGAGCTGCTTGGGCAGGTTGCCGTGCTGGTCCCACCCCATGTGATACAGCTGCACGAAGCGGACGTCGCGCTCGAGGAGGCGGCGGGCGAGAAGACAGTTCGCGGCGTAGCTTCCGCGGCGGCGGGACTCCGGTCCGTACCGCGCGAAGGTCGCCTCGGGCTCGTTGCCGAGGTCGGTCAGCTCGGGCACCGACGTCTGCATCCGGTAGGCCAGCTCGTATTGCGCCGTGCGCGTGGCGATCTCGGGATCGTTGACCAGTTCCTTGCCGACGGCGTTCAGGGCAACGACGTCGTCGAGGACGCGGCGGCGGGTGGCCGCATCGAAGCCGGGAGGGTTCGTCAGGTACAGGACCGGATCGCCCTGACCGCGCAGCTTGACGCCTTGAAAGGTGGTGGGAAGAAAACCCGCGCCCCACAGGCGATCGTACAGAGGCTGGCAGCTCGGCCGGCCGGTGCCGCGCGAGACCAGCACCACGAAGGCCGGCAGGTCGGCGTTCTGGGTGCCGAGTCCATAGGTGATCCACGAGCCGACGCTCGGGCGCCCCGCCTGCTGCGCCCCGGTCTGGAAGAAGGTGATGGCGGGATCGTGGTTGATGGCGTCGGTCTGCATCGAACGCACGATGGTCAGGTCGTCGGCTACCTTCGCCATGTTCGGCAGCAGCTCGCTGAACCAGGCGCCGCTCTGCCCGTGTTGCGCGAAAGAAAACGCGCTGGGCGCCAGCGGCAGCCGGCTCTGACCCGATGTCATTCCCGTGAGGCGCTGGCCCATGCGCACCGACGGGGGTAGCTCCTGGTCGAAGAGACCCGCCAGCCGCGGCTTGTGATCGAAAAGATCAATCTGGGAGGGGCCGCCCGACTGGAAAAGGTAGACCACGCGCTTGGCTCGCGGTTTGTGGTGAAAAGGCGCGCCGAGTGCTTCCCGTTGCAGCATGGACGTCAGCGCCAGCGCGCCGAAGGTGCCGCTTCGCAGGAGCTGGCGCCGCGTGAACAAGGGGTCGAGGTTCATGGTCTGGTGATTGCCTCGTCGAGGTTGAACAGCACGTTGGCGACGGCGGTGTAGGCGGCGAGGGTGACGGGTGGCAGGCGGCGGGGAGGTGGTGACTCGCCCACGGTCAGCACCTGCGCGGCTTCTGCTGGATCGGCGTCGAAGCGAGCGAGGTGGTCTCGCAGCCCTCGTCGCAGCACCGAGAGCTCCCGCTCGCTGGGGTCGCGGGCCAGAACCAGGCGGAAGCCGTGCCGGAGGCGGTCGTCTTGCCGCTCGCCGCCCTCGAGCAGCATGCGCTGGGCGAGGGCGCGCGCCGCCTCGACCATGCCGGTCTCGTTCAGCAACGCCAGCGCTTGCAGTGGCGTGTTGGTGGCGCGCGGCCGCAGGCTACACACTTCGCGCGTCGGCGAATCGAACAGCTGCATCATCGGCGGGTTCACGCTCCTCTTCCAGAACGTGTACAGGCTGCGCCGGTAGAGCGAAGCTCCGTGGTCCTGACTGTAGAAGTCCGTGGGAATGTCTTTGCGGTTGAACGACAGCTCCTCCCACAGACCTGCAGGCTGGTAGGGCTTCACGCTCGGGCCGCCTCGTTTGGTGACCAGCAGGCCCGCCGCGGCCAGGGCCTGATCACGTAGCGTCTGCCCGGGAAGACGCAGGCGCGGACCGCGGGCCAAAAGGCGGTTCTCGGGATCGCGCTCCAGCAGCGCAGGGGTGAGGGCGGAGGCCTGCTGGTAGGTCGCGCTGGTGACGATCAGACGCTGCATCGCCTTGACGTCCCAGCGCAGCCGCACGAACTCCGCCGCCAGCCAGTCGAGCAGTTCAGGATGGCTCGGCAGCTCGCCTTGCGCGCCGAAGTCCTCCGCCGTCTTCACCAGCCCCACGCCGAAGTACATCTGCCAGAAGCGATTCACCACCACGCGCGCCGTGAGCGGGTTCTCGGGCGAGACCAGCCAGCGGGCAAACGACAGGCGATTCGCGGGCGCTCCCGGAGGCAGCGGCGGGAGCCAGCCCGGCACGCCAGGCGCGACCTCGGGCCCCTTCTGGTCGTACTGGCCGCGCAACATCACGTGAGTCGGCCGCGGCCGAGGCAGCTCCTGCATGATCATCGTCTTGACGACGCGGCTGTCGGCGGTGGCGTGGTCCTCGCGGGCCCGTGCGAGCCGCTCGGAGAGGAGCCGGCGCGGCCGATCCAACTGCTCGAGGAAGAACGCGCGCAGGGCTGTCGTCTCCGCCGGCGTCCGTTCGCGCAGGCGCTTTTTCAAGAGGGCGGCGAGCGATGGGTGCCCGGCCAGATCGGCGATCTCCAGAGTTGCGAGCTGGCGCGTGTAAAGCCGCAGGTTCGCCACGTCGCCGATTTTCTGCGCGGCCTTCGTAGAGATGCTGCTGGTCAGGGTGTCCTGACGGATCTCGGTGGAGACGCGGGAGCCATCGACGAACACGCGGACGCCCGCAGCCGTACTGGATCCGTCGTACGTGGCGGCGACGTGATGCAGGCCTCCCGTCGCCAGTGGCTCGCTGGTGACGACCGTGAGGCGATCGTTCTCGACGTTGTGGACCAGCTGGAATTCGAGGCGGCCTTCGTCGTCCGTCTCCAGCCGGAAGCCTCGGCTGTTGTTGCCGGGATCCGTTCTTTCGACGAGTCGCGTGCGCGCCGGACGCTTCATCCGGACGGACAGGGCCATCGTGAACGGATCGTGGCGCTCGGGCGACAAAGCGTCGACGCGGCTTCGAGTGAGCGCCCGCTCCATGGTGGCCGCGGCATCGGGCCGGCCCGCCTCCCAGCGAGCGAGGCGCGTCGGAGCCGTGGCGTCGTGCCGGGCCAGCAGTCTCCGTTGCTGTTCGACGCGTGCGAGCAGGCGCGTGAGGCTGCGCTCCTGCCCCGGAGTCGGCACGCGCAGGAATGGCTTCGCCGAACCGTTGCGCCCGTCCTTCCCCAGTTCGGGCACATTGTTGAAAAGCCCGAACAGGCCGTAGAACTCCTTCTGGGTCAGGGGATCGTACTTGTGGTCGTGGCAACGGGCGCACCCGGCGGTCAGACCCAACCATGCCGCCGTCGTCGTCTCCACCCGGTCGATCACGTACTCGGCCAGGAACTCCTCGGGGATCACGCCCGCCTCGTCGTTGATCCGGTGGTTGCGGTTGAATCCGGTGGCGATGAGCTGCGCGGCGGTCGGCCGGGGCAGGAGATCGCCGGCGATCTGTTCGACGGTGAAGGCGTCGAACGGCTGATTGCGGTTGAACGCCTCGATCACCCAGTCGCGCCACGGCCACATCGTCCGCTCCCAGTCCGCCTGGTAGCCACTGGTGTCCGCGTACCGGGCCGCCTCGAGCCACGGCAACGCCATCCGTTCGCCGTAGGACGGCGAGGCCAGCAGGCGGTCGACGACCCGCTGGAACGCGTCCCGCCGGGTGTCCGAGACGAAAGCCTTCACCTGGGCCGGCGTGGGCGGCAGTCCGGTGAGGTCGAGGGTCACGCGACGGATGAGCGCAGTCCGGTCCGCCGGGGGCGACGGCGGGAGGCCCTCCTTGTCGAGACGAACGCGGACGAAGGCATCGATGGAGCCCGCGACCCAGGGCGCCGGGCGCTCGAAGGCCCAGTGTCCTCTCCACGTTGCACCCTCCTTCACCCAGCGCTGCACGAGCGCTATCTGTTCCTTTGCCAGCGCGCGTGGATGGTCCGCGGGAGGCATCCGGTCGTCCGGATCGACGGCGGCGACCCTGGCCACCAGCTCGCTTCGCTCCGGATCGCCCGGGGTGACGATGGCCAGACCGTCCTCGTTCTTGCCGAAGAGACCCTCGCGCGTGTCGAGTCGCAACTTCCCTCGCCGGTGAGCGGGATCGGGCCCATGGCAATGGAAGCAGGCGTCCGACAGCAGGGGGCGGATGTCCCGGGTAAAGCTCACCGGTTCGCTCGCTGCCGCGCTGGTCGTCCCGAGCGCGGCTAGCACGGCGGCGGCCATTCCACCTCGCATCGTCACCTGAAGGCCGATGCGGCGTCGGTTTGGACACCCTACAGGTCGCGGATCCGGATGTTCCGGTAGCACACCTCGTTTCCGTGATCCTGCAGCAGGATGTGGCCGCGGGCCCACTTGCCGAAGTTGGCGATGTCCTTGTACTTGCTCTGCGTCACGAGCTTGTCGAACTGTCCGCTGAAGCGGTCGAACGACACGACGAGCTTGCCGTTCAGCCAGTGCTCGACGTGACCGCCGCGAACGATGATGCGGGTCTGGTTGAACTCGCCCATGGGCCGGGCCGGCTTGTCCGTGGCAGCGGGGATCGTGTCATAGAGCGAACCCACCGTCCGGTTGCCGTCCCGACCTTTCTTCGCGTCGGGATGGCGAGCATCGTCGAGCACCTGATACTCGAAACCGACCAGGGACGTCCCGATCGGAGGAGGCACGTCGGCGACGAGGTACTTGATGCCGCTGTTGCCACCGGCCTCCAGCTTCCATTCGAGCTCGAGTTCGAAGGACGAGAACTGGTCCTCGGTGAGGATGTCGCCGCCCTCCTTGGATTCGCGCCCCTGGCCCCGGCCGTGCTGGAGGCAGCCGTTCGCGACTGTCCAGCTGTCCTCCGGAAACGGTTTCCCCAGCATGCCGCGCCATCCTTTGGTCGATTTGCCGTCGAACAGCATCCGCCAGCCTCGCTCCCCGGCGACGACCTGTTGAATCAGGCCGGCGATGACGTAGGCGCCCGCGAGGGAAGGGTGCTCCTCGTCGTCGTAGAGCGGCTTCGTCGGGGAGCGCGTCCACGCCTCGGGAACGGGGACGTAACGGGCGCCGATCGCCTCGGCGATGCGGTGGCATCGGCTGGCCAGCTCGGCCGCCGAGGAGGGTGCCGAGCGAAACGGATACTTGCCGAGGTACACCGGCGTGGCCCCTCGCTCGCGTGCCAGATCCGCGAAGGCGCGCGCTGATCGTAAGGCGTCCTCGTAGCGCTCGAGAAGCTCGACATTTCGCTCTTGCAGCACCACGTGGGTCCAGCGCCCCGACTGCAAGGCTCGGACGGCGGGGCTGGTCTTTCCGTCGCCGTAAAGCGCGCCCAGAGTGGTGGCGCTCTTCAGCACCGACTGGTGACTCCACTTCCCGCCGTTTGCCGCCGTGGCCAGCGCTTCCACGAGCCCGGGGACATCGTGGCGCCCGAGGGCGCTGCTCCCGATGAACAGGATCGATTGCTCGGGAGCCGTATGGCCTGTTCGCGCCGCCGCCAGAAGCAAAATGGTCAGAAGAGCCTTCGCCATGACCTGTTCTACCAGGGGCGCCTTCAAAGTGCGGAGGCCCGGACGGCCGTCAGATCTCGGCCAGCGGCTTGTCGGCATCCCCGAACCGCGGCATGCGGACCCCCATGCGCTCCATCAGCGACAGGTGCAGGCTGCACGCGCGCCGGTTGTCATCGCCCCGCTTCAGGTAGTCGAGGATCCGTCCGGTCCGCAGGCTCCCGCCGCCGCCGCCCGCCAGCAGCATCGGCATCTCGTCGGCCTGGTGCTTGTCGCCGTCGAGGAGGTTCGAGCAGAACAGCAACAGCGAGTTGTCGAGCAGCGACTGCCCGCCGTCGTCGATGGTCTTCATCCTCGACAGCAAGTAGGCGAACTGCTCGACGTGGAACTGATTGCTCTTGAGGTACATCGCCTCTTGCACGGGGTCGTGACCGTTGTGGGTCAGATCGATGTGCAGGCTGCCCTGGACTCCCGGCAGGAAACCGAAGTTCATCTGCGACAGATCGTTGTTCAGCATCAAGGTGGCGATCCGGGTCTTGTCCATCCGGAACGCCAGCACGATGAGATCCAGCATGAGCTTCATGTGCTCGGGCACGCTGCGGGGCAGCCCGTCCTTGGGCCTCGGCATGTCGAGCTTGACGGGCGCTGCGGTGGGCTTGGCCTTGGCCCGATCGATACGCCGCTCGATGTCGCGGACGGATCCCAGGTACTCGTCCAGCTTGGCGCGGTCGCCGCGGTTGATCTGACGCGAGAGTTGCTGGGCGTCGCCCGCGACCTCGTCGAGGATGCTGCGGTCGAGCCCGCGGCCATCGCGCGAGCCCACCAGCAGATCGAACACGCGCGCCGGATAGATCTCCTTGGTCGCGGGCCTGGTGGGAGTCGACCATGAGATGGACGAACCGTAGATCATCGACAGGCCGTCCTCGAGCCGCATCTCCGTCGGTTCGATGCCCAGCACCAGGCTTGGGATCTCCGTCTGCCTGCCGACCTCGTCGGCCATCACCTGATCCATGGTCTTGCCGACGCGGATGTCGTTCTGGTCGGTGCTGACCCACGCGCCAGACAGCAGGTTCGGGATCCGTCCCAGGTGCGGGCTCTTGTGGGCGCGGGCCTGCTCGTTGTAGAGGCCTCGCAAAAAGACGATCTCCTCGCGAAACGGCACGATCGGCGCAAGGCACGGCCCGAGCTCCATCGCCGCGCCCGCGCCTTTGGCCCACCAGTGCTCGGGCTCGACGCCGTTCGAAAAATAAATGCAGGCGAAGCGGACAGGGCGCCTGGTGGCAGGCGCGGTCACGCGTTTGCCCGAATCGGCGGCCCAGGTCGGCTGCGATTCGAGCCAGGGTAAGGCCAGGGCGCCGCCGAGAAACCGCCGGCGGTTCATGAGCCGGCCCTGTGCTGGCGGAATTGCGGACTACCGACGATGTCCACCACCACGTCGGAGAAGCGGCCGGGACCGCTCGCCAGCTTGCCGATCATCCTGTCGATGAGGTGCTGGTCGGACAGCTCCTGGCTGCGGCCCAGCGCGTAGCCCGCGAGCTTTGTGGCGAGGGTGCGGTGAAACAGGGCCCGTTGCTTGCGCAGGTATCCCGCCAGGCCATCCTTGCCCTCGATTGCCGTGCCGTCCGACAGCGTCCCGCCGCTGTCGATCGCCTCGCCGTCGCGGTACTTCGTCCTGAAACGCCCGGTGGCGTCGTAATGCTCCAGGGCGAACCCCAGCGGGTCCATGCGCGAATGACAGTTCACGCACGCGGGCTTGCTCCGGTGCGCCTCCAGCCGTTCGCGCACCGTCTTGCGATCGGCCAGCACGTCATCCGCCGCGATCGAGCCGGCATCGGCCGGAGGGGGAGGGACGGGCGTCCCCAGCACGCGGCGCAGGATCCAGTCACCCCGCTTGACCGGGCTCGTCCGCAGCGGCGCCGAGGTCACGGTGAGCACGGCGCCGAGGCCCATCAGGCCGCCACGGTGGAACCGCGCAGCTCCGTCGACGCGGGCGGTCTGGTCGGACTGCTGCTTGGCCTCGATGCCGTAGTAGGAAGCGAGCTCCCGATCCACGAAGGTGTAGTCGGCGAAGAGGATCTCGTCGACGGGGCGATCTGCGCGCACGATGTGATCGAAGAACGACACGGCCTCGTCGTACATCGACGCCTTCAGCCGGTCGCTGAACTCGGGGAAGCGCTTGGAATCGACGCCGGTGTAGCGGTCGAAGCGGTAAAAACCGAACCACTGGCCGAAGAACTCCGTGGCCAGCCGCCGTGCCTTCGGGTCGGCCAGCATGCGCCGCGCCTGGGCCGCCAGCCGCTCGGGATTCCTCAGCTCGCCGGCTTCTGCCGCGCGTGCCAGCGCCTCGTCGGGGACGGAAGACCAGAGGAAGTAGCTGAGGCGGCTCGCCAGCTCCCAGTCCGAGAGCGGCGCGTGACCGGGCCCCGGCGCCACCCGTTCGCCGCGGTACAGGAACTCGGGCGCCACGAAGATGCGCGCCAGCAGGGCACGCATCGCCGGGTCGTGGCCCATCTTCGATCGGGTCCGCAGGCGCTCGTAGTACGACAGCAGCCCCGCCGTCTCTTGTTGCGCCAGCGGACGGCGCCAGGCGCGCCGGGCCAGGTGCAGCGCATCCGCGACGTGACCGCGCTCCGATGCGGCGAGCGTCTTCCTGGTTCCCCGCTGCTGCTCGAAGAGGCTGCGCGCGTAGCGGCGAGATCCCTCGTCCAGACGATCGATCCATGCGGTATCCAGCTGAGCGAGGGTCCGGCCCCCCAGGTCCCAGCCGTACTTGTCGGCTAAAAGCTGGAAGAAGATCTCGTGGTAGTCGAACGAACCCACGAGGTCGGTCCACGCCTCGTCGAGGCGCCTGCGCGTGTCGTCGTCCAGCAGATGCTCGACCAGGAACCGATCGTCGCGGTGGTACTTCAGCTTCGCGTGGAACGCGTTGCGCTCGCTGGTGTTGTACGTGTTGTCGAAGGCCGACGGGATCGGATCGCGGTCCGACGGAGCCGGCTCGCGGTGGGAGATCTGCGGCAGAAGGCGGGCCAGGTCCTGCACGCCGGACCGCCAGGACGCGAACGCCGGCCCTTTCGTGTTGGCGAGGAATGCCCAGCTCTCGTTGCCCTTGGCCGCCTCCTCGCCCTGGGCGATGGCGGCGCGGAGGATGCTGTCGCCTGCGCTGCGGAGATCCAGTTCGGCCTCGACGAGCAGTTCACCCTTCGACGCCCCGCGCGGGATCGGAAGATCGAACGACCGTGATCCGTCCGCTGGCATCACCACGTCCTGGGCGGCGAGCGGTCGATAGTCCCCCGACGACGCATCCGGCCCGCGAAAGCGGACACGAGGCGCGCGCCAGCTGACCACAGGACTGCCGGATCGCCGGGGACCGACTGAGACGACGGAGAGGTGAACGCGCACCGTCGGTGCGTCCTTCTCCCACGTGAGGTTCGCCCGGAAGGAGTGTGTCTTGGTAGCGCTCAACGGCGCCTCGGCGAAGACGACCGCTTGCTCTTCGTTCGAGACGTTCGACGCCAGCCGCTTCTGCCAGTCGAGCAGGAACCGATAGAGCGCGTCGCACGCTGCCAGCACCTCCGGCCGCTGCCGGTCATCCGGGCCGCGCGGCGCTGGCAGTTCACGCCATCGCGCGATGACCTCGGACACCGGAAACGACGGCGAAGGTGAATTGAAGACGGACCAGATGTGTTCCAGAAAACGGGGCGCCAGCGCCTGCTGTGTCGCCAGTTGTGAAATCGGAACGGCGTCGAGCCCCAGGGCCACGCGGTGCCGGTGCATCCATGCGGCGTGGAACGCCTTGGGATATCGGTCCAGGCCGAAAGGTTCTCCTCCCTCTCCCGCCGCGATCCTGAACCCGTGTCTTCTATAGATGTCCTGGATCCGGCTGATGGCCGACAGCTCGAGACCCGTCTTGCCGGGATCGCGGAAGAAACCCAGCGGTCCGGCCCCGATCACCGCGTGAGAAGCGACCTGCTTGGCAGCCTCGAGGTAGCGTTCGAGGGTCGAGTCCTGCATGAACTGAGCGGCCCCGACGTTGGCGAACCCTTCGCCTCCGACGGCATCGGCGACGAAGTCCGACCCGAGGTCCAGCGACAGGCCGGTCAGGTCTGCGATGGTGTATGCGTACTCGGCGCTGGTGAGCCGCCGCATGACGACCGGGCCGGGATCGCGCGCTTGCTCGTCGACGACCCGGCCCAGTTCCTTGCGGATCGCCGACGCCAGCTCGCCTCGCCTCGCCGCGCTCGGCTGGGGCTCTTCCTCGGGCGGCATGTCCTTCTGTTCCAGGGCGTCCGCCACCTTCTGCCAGGTCTTGAACACCTCCGAGGGGGAGCGGGCGGCGAGCGTGCGTGGCAGGTCGATTCCCCCGTCGGGGTCCGCACCGGCGTGGCACTTGAAACAATGCCGCTTCAGCAGGGGCGCGACCCTGGCCGCGAAGGGCTTATCGGCCGCCTCAGCGTGGATACTCGGCCCGGCGAAGAGGGCACAGATCCAGCCGGCCGCCACTCGCACGCGCATCGCCTCAGAATACCGGTCGCGGCACCGTTTTCATTGACTCGTTTCGACGCGCCAGGCCACTAGGGAAGGCCTGGAATGGCCGTTCGTACCTGGTAGAGGCCCGTGCGTGCGGTGATCAACAGGGTCTTCCGGTCCGCGCCTCCGAAAGAGCAGTTGGCGGGGCGCTCGGGCACCGGGATCGTGCCCCAGCTCTCGCCCGTGGGTTTGAGCACCTGGATGCCGGTGTCGACCGTCGTGTACAAGTTGCCCGCGTCGTCGACGGCCATGCCGTCGCAGCCGGCCGAGATGTCCGCCAACCGGGCGCCGGCGCCCGTCGAACCATCGGCAGTGACCGGGAACGACCAGATACTACGCGGGGCATTGCTGACGTAGAGAGTCTTCTCATCGGGAGACAGCGCGATGCCGTTCGGCTTGACCGTGTCGGACACCAGATGCACGACGCCCGCGGGATCGATGCGGTAGACGGCGACGTTGATGTCCGTGAAATAGATGGTCCCGTCCGAACGGACGATCACGTCGTTGGGACGCGTGAATGGTTGTGCGCGGTAGCGGTCGGCCACCACGGTGGGGGCGCCATCCAGCGTCGACCTGGTCACCCGGCTGGTCGCGGTCTCGCAGATCACCAGGCGGCCCTGCGGGTCGAGCGCGAGGCCGTTGCTCCGGTTGGTGGCGGTGCGAAAGACATCGACCATCGTCGGCGGAGTGAAGCGGTGGATCGTCGAGCTGTTCAGATCGGAGAACAGCAGGAAGCCACGGGCGGCGATCCACAGGGGGCCCTCCGTGAAGCCGAAGCCACCGCGAATCAGCTCGGCTCTGCCGGCGGTGCCGACCGGATCGACGGTGGCGGTAGATCGGTCGGCACCGGGGCTGATGTCCGGCGCGGTGTCGGGTCGGGCATCACGGACAACGTCGCTCGCCCCGGTATCCGCAGTGGGCGAGGACCGGTCGTCAGCTGAGGCCTCGGCGGCGGCGCTGTCAGGAACCGTGGGGTCCTTCGCGCGGTTGCTGCTGCTCCCGCACCCGACGAGGACGACCACCAGCGCCAGATGTCGCATGCCACGAATCTAGCACTCAATCGATCTCGCAGATGGCGGTGTGGCTGACGTCCTCGCAATGGCGGTCATGCCAGCGGTCGTCCACGTCGAGGACGAGGCAGTTCGAACGCGTCTTCTGATCGGGCTCGCCGGGTGCGAAGGCAGCATAGGTGAACCGCTCGCCGCTCACCCAGCGATAGTTCCCCTCGTCCGCCTCGTCCGTGGCGCCTATCCAGGCGCCTCCGTTGGACAGCGCGGCGACGAAGTGCTGTTCGTCGTCGTCGTTGATCGTCACGAGGTGGCCGCCCAGCTTCTCGCACCGCCGTTGCGCCTGGGGCCAGCTGGCCAGCCGGTGATCGACGCGGTAACCGTGGTGGTTGCGTGGAAACACCTGCCAGGCCGTCCGCTCGCACAGGAAGCCGCGGGGCTCGGTGCATGGGGCCGTGGGCCACTGACTCGGGCGGACGAGGCCCTTGATCCTCACGTCTCGTTCCCGGATCTCGTAGACGCAGTCGTCGCCGGGTGCGGTCCGGGTGGTCGCCCACCACAGCTTCAGATTCTCGGGCCAGGGGTCGCCGCCGATCCAGGTGTACTCGTTGGTCGTGGGCAGGCGTGACAGGCCGATCCAGTGTCCAGCGCTGCCGAGCGTCAGCAATCGTTCGGCCACCGCCGTGGACTCGGCGGCATTTGAGTAACTGGCCAGATCGGCTCCCGCGCCGATGCAACGCTTGCGTGCCGAGGTCCAGTCCGCCGGCTCGTCATGCCGCGAGTAGCAGTGACCGTTCTGCGGCCAGACGAACGCGGCCGCGCCTTCGCCGCAGCGCAGGCAGGAGTTGCTGCAGCCGTCGTCGTTGCCGTTGTTCCCGTCGTCGCAGTCCTCGACTCCGACTCGCAGGTGTCCATCTCCGCAACTCGCCCATCGGCAGCTGGACAGGCAGGCGTCGTCCTGCCGTCCGTTCTCGTCGTCGCATTCCTCTGCCGCTTCGACGACGCCGTTTCCGCACCGTGCACCGGAAAACTGCCGCCAGCCGAACACGCCTAGCAGGATCAACACCGGCGCGATCCAGACGGCCGCCGCGAAGCGCTTCTTCCGGGCGGCCGGCGCCAACTCGTCGAGCAGCGCCTCCATCGAGGGATGCCGGTGTTCCGGATCCGGCGCCAGGCCGCGCACGATCGAGGGATGGACCCGGTCCTGCGGCGGCTGCGTGGACGTCTCGGACGGGTGACGTCCGTAAAGCGCCATGAAGAGCGCCACGCAGAACGAGAACTGATCCGAGCGCGCATCGAGCTGGCCGTGGCGCTGCTCGGGCGCCATGAAAGCCGGTGTCCCCCCGCTCAGATCCAGCGTGCTGGCGTCCTGCCGTTCCGGGCGCGCCAGCCCGAAATCGGTCACGCGGGCACGGGCCTGGCTGCCGACGAGGACGTTCTGCGGCTTGAAGTCGCCGTGGACGATCCCCTGCGCGTGAGCGGCGGCCAGACCGCGTCCCGCGGCGATGAAGACCTCCAGGATCTCCGCGGGCTGGCGGGGCCGGCCAGCGAGCAGGTCGGACAGCGTCTCCCCGTCCACCAGCTCCATGACGATGAAGACCCGACCCCGGAAGATGCCGGCATCGAAGACGTAGACGACGTTGGGGTGCGCCAGCTGGGCCATGGCCTGCGCCTCGCGCAGGAGGCGCTGCTGGACCTCCTCGGCGGAGATCCCTTCGCGGGCCATTGGCCGCAGCAGTTTGAGCGCCACTTTTCGTCGCAGCTGCGGGTCGTAGGCTTCCTGCACCACCCCGCCCCCGCCGAGGCCGATGACCGCGCCCACCACGTACCGGGAGACCAGGGTGCCGGGCGGCAGCGGCGCCGGATCCTCGTTTAGGCTCTGCCCGGCCGTCTGCGACGGCGGCTGACTCTGGAACTTGAAACGTGCCAGTTCGGCGACGATGGCGCCGCAATCGGCGCAGTTCTGGAGGTGACGCTCGACCGCCCTCGACGCTTCGTCATCGAGCCGGCCGTCGACGAAATCGAACACGACGGCGTCGTCGAGGCAGGCATCGATCCGGCTCACGCGCTTGAAATCCTCGCCCGGGGTGGGTGAAAAGGGAAGGCATGCCGGGTGACGAGCCAGGTTTGGCGGGGCTGTTCATCGCCGTGAGCGGTGCGGCCAGCGAGTCCTGGATCGAGGGGACGCTCGCGAAGATGTACCAGAGCGCGCATGACGTCCACCCTTCGGTGAAGGTGGACGCTGGCACGTTCGTGCAGCACCTCGCAGAGCGCGTGCCCCGAGGCGGGGACCTGGCTGCGGCCCTCGCGAACGTGCACACGGCCGATCTCTTTCTCGCCTGTGGCTGCACCCGGGGCGACCCGGCGGCCACCGAGGCGTTCGACAGGGAGTTCGTCTCGCAGGTGTCTGCCTACCTGTCACGTCGCGACGCCATGCCGGGATTCACCGACGAGCTCAAACAGGTGCTGCGCGAGCGCTTGCTCGTCGCCGACGGAGGTCTGTTGCCTCGCATCGCCGGTTACACCGGTCGTGGGCCTCTGGGCGCCTGGGTGCGCGTGGCGGCGGTTCGCGAGGCGGTCGACCTGCGCCACAAGCTCGCCGGCCCGAAGGGCAGCGTGGAGCCCGAGTCCCTGCCGGCCGTCTCGGATCCCGAGCTCGACTTCCTGAGGAAGCGCTATGGCGACGTCGTGCGGGCGGCCATCGGCGCGGCCCTGCGGTCGCTCGAACCGCGCGAGGCCACCGTCCTGCGTCTCTTCTTCCTGCAAGGCCTCAACCTGGAAGGCATCGCCGCTCTCTACCGGACGTCGAAGCGCAGCGCGCGCAGATGGGTGGCCGACGCCCGTCAGAAGATCGTCGACGAGACGCGCCGCGAGCTCTCGCAACACCTGGACGCCTCGCTCACCCAGGTCGACAGCCTGATCCGGCTGGTGCAGGCTGACCTCGAGCCTAGCCTGGTGCAGTTCTTGAAGAATTCGCCCAAGCGCTGATTTTTTTTGGCCACCCGGGGTGCGGGGGCGGTCAGTCCCGATGGGAGGCCACTTGCAGCACCACCTCCGGATCGCAGTCGTCGCTCTCATGACCGCCACCGCCTGTTCGGGCCTCATCGGCGAAGGGTCGTCGGCGGACGACGAACCCGAGCCGCCGGGAATCGTTCCGGGCGTCGACCTTCCGGGGTTGCCGGCCGCGCTGGCTCCGGCGCACATCCGTCGGCTGACCACCACCGAGGTCCTGAACTCGGTGCGCGATGTGTTTCTCGCGGGCGATGCCACGGTTCTGGCGCCGGTCCCGCTCCCCGCCACGGTGGCCACCGGCCGGTTCGACAACCTCGCCGACACCTTGACCGTCGACCTCGGGTTCATGGACTTCCTCAAGGATCTGGGCGCCGTCCTGCATACGGCGGTCGCCCGGATCGCGCCTTGTCCGGCCGGCACGGCCGAAGCCACCTGCGTATCCCGGTTCATCCAGACGACTGGCGGCCGTGCCTACCGGCGGCCGCTCACCAGCGGTGAAGTCACCCGGCTCGGTGGTGTCTTCTCCGCGGCACGGCAGGGCGGCGCTTCCTACGAGCTCGCACTCGGCACCGTGGCCGAAGCGATGGTCCACTCGTCGAGCTTCCTCTATCGCACCGAGCTCGGCGCTCCCGGGCAGGCCGGTCGTGCTCGCATGTCACTGACGCCGTACGAGGTGGCCTCGGAGCTGTCCTACTTCCTCTGGCAGTCCGCACCCGACGAGGCGCTGCTCCAGGCAGCAGCCGCCGGCCAGCTCGACGCTCCCCGCGGCATCGAACAGCAGGCTGAACGCATGGTGGCGGACCCGCGGACGAAGGGCAGCCTGCGGTCGATGTTCCAGCAATGGCTGAACATCGACCGGCCCGATCAGATCCTCAAGACCACCAGTGGATTCAGCGCGGCGGTCGCGCAGGCGATGGTGAAAGAGAACGCGATGTTCATCGACGACCTGCTCTGGGGTCAGACCTCGTCCCTGTCGGCCCTGTTCACCTCCACCACGGGTTTCTCGAACCGCTACCTCAGGCCCATCTATGGAACCGGCTCGACGACCGACACGTTCAATCGCGTGAACCTGGATCCCGGCTCGCGGTCCGGCATTCTCACCCAGGCGGGCTTCGTGGCCGCCCACACCCCTGCCGGGCAGTTCAACCCGATCTTCATGGGGCTGGCCGTACGCAGCAAGTTCCTCTGTCAGCCGCTGCCGGACCCGCCGCCGCAGGTCCCCGAGCTTCCCAAGGATCCCGAGCTATCGACCCGCGACCGGCTCGCCGTTCACTCGCGCAATCCCGGCTGCGCCGTCTGCCACACCCGCCTCGATCCGGTGGGCTTCGGGTTCGAGAAGTACGGGGTCACCGGCCTGCTTCGTGAGTTCGAGGTGGTCGGCCGGGCTGCGCGCCAGGTGCCACTCACGGGCCAGGGAGAGCTGACGAACACGGACGTCGACGGCCCCTTCGCCGGCCCGGTGGCGCTCGGTCGGAAGCTGGCGGCCAGCGCCGTCGTCAGGGAGTGTTTCGCCGCGCAGATGATGGAGTACGCGTTCGGCCGCCCGGTCGCCGATCCGGGAGAGCGCGTGGAGGCGGACGCGCGCACGCTCGGCGCTCTTGCGGCCGGCGTTTTTCGAGATGGCGACATCAAGAGACTGCTCGCGGGTGTGGTGGGCACGGATGTATTTCGCTTGCGAGACGCCCACGCCGTTCCCGGAGGCATGCCATGAACCGCCGCGATGTCCTGCGCTCCCTGGCCGTCGGAGCGGGCTCCGTTGCCTTCACCGGCACCGCGCGCGCAGCCGTCGATCTTCCGAAGCGCCTGG
This sequence comes from Myxococcales bacterium, assembly GCA_031423255.1. Taxonomy (GTDB): domain Bacteria; phylum Myxococcota_A; class Polyangia; order Fen-1088; family Fen-1088; genus JANPFD01. The sequence continues at coordinate 162,486 of JANPFD010000155.1, forward strand.
TCTGCGTGTTCATCCCCAACGGCCTCATTGGCGGCGCTGACTACTTCAAGGCCGGGCCCACCCCGACCGACATCGGCCTCGGCACCATGACCGAGCCGTTGCGGCCGTACCTGAAGGATCTGGTCGTCGCCGACAACCTCGAGTTCAAGGGTGCCTGCGGTGAGACGCACTACGGCGGCCAGACGCAGTGGCTGACGGGACGCGTGTCCCCGATCTCGTGTTCCAAGATCAACAAGGCCAGCGGCATCTCGATCGACCAGTACCTGGGGCAGAAGGTCGGGCGGGTGACGACGCCGGACTTTCCGGCGCTGGTCACCAGCGTCCACACGTCGGGCCTCACCCATTCCTACACCGCCGACGGCACGCCGGTCCCCTCGAACGACAACCCGTTCGATGTGTACAACCGGCTCTTCGCCAATCTCATGGTCAGGCCCGCAAACGACCGCGAGCTGGCGGCGTACATCGCTCGCCGCAAGAGTGTTCTCGACGTTGCCGCCAAGGACCTGGTGGAACTGCAACGCCGCCTGCCGGCCCAGGACCGGGCGCGCGCCGAGATCCAGCTGGATGGAATCCGCACCATGGAGGATCGCCTGGCGTCGCTGCTGAAGAACCCGACCTGCCAGAAACCGGCGGCACCGACGGCGACGTTTCCCCACCGCGACAGCACCAAGTTTCCGGAGCTGAGCCAGCTGGCCCTCGGCAATGTCGTGAACGCCTTTGCCTGCGATCGCACCCGGGTCGCGGTGCTGGCCTTCTTTGCCCGGCAGTACGCGGGCTTCAAGTGCCTGTGGGCCCCGATCAACCAGCCGATGGACCTGCACGGACTGTCACATGGGCTGGCGGGCGCGGCGGTCTTCCAGCAAGCCAAGCGCTTCATCTTCCAGCTCATCGCCGACCATCTGCTGGCGAAGCTGGCCGCGATCCCCGAGGGCAGCGGAACCATGCTGGACAACACCATCGTCTTCATCGGCACGGAGATCGGCCTTGGGCATAGCAACGCCGGACTCACCTTCTTCACCGTTGGCGGCAAGAACCTGGGCGTACAGACCGGCCGCTGGATCCGGCCGACCACCTCGCGATCCCGCGATGAAGGAACGTCGCACACGCGCCTCCTGGTGTCGCTCCTGCAGGCCATGGGCTTGCGATCCGAACAGACCTTCGGCGATGGCCCCGGCACGGGCAGCGGGCCGTTGCCGGGTTATCTGGCCTGAGCCACGCTGACCGCCGGAGGCTCGGCGACCGCCGTCCGATCCCCCAGGATCACCGCTTTGTTCTCGATCCAACGGAAGCGGTTGTAAGCGTCGACGTTCTTGTTCAGGACCACCTGGAAGCAGGCGGCGTTGCCCTGCTCGGCGATGATCGCCGACCAGGCGAGGAAGAACTTCCAGATGCGGAACCAGCGTTCGCCGTAGGTGGCGACCACCGCGTCGCGGTTGCTCTGCCAGTTGTCGTACCAGCGGCGGATGGTCCATCCGTAGTGGGGAGTCACGTTCTCCACGCTGTGGGTCTCCCAGCCGGCCTTCTCCATGGCCGCCAGCATCCGTGACGGACACAGGCTGGCGTCGGCGCCGGGGAACACATACTTGTTCATGAACAGCCCCCAGATGAGATCCTCGGGGCGCAGCCCACGTCGCAATCCCGTCCATTGCAAGAGGAACAGGCCGTCATCGGCCAGCAGGTCGCGCACCTGCTCGTAGAAACGAACAAGGTTCTTGACGCCCACGTGCTCGACCATCTCCAGGCTGGCGATCTTGTCGAACTTCTGAGCCGGGATGTCGCGGTAGTCCAGGCAGAGGACGCGCGCGCGTTCGGACAGGTTCCATTCGGCGATGCGGCGGTTGCCCATCTCGGTCTGCTTCTCGGCGAGGGTCACGCCCGTGCCGTCGACGCCGAAGTGCCGGGCCGCGTGGCGAGTCAACGTCCCCCAGCCGCAGCCGATGTCCAGCAGCCGCTCGCCCTTTTTCAGCTGCAGCTTGCGGCAGACGAGGTTCATCTTGTTGTCCTGGGCCTGCTCGAGAGTCTCGCCCTCGTGCTCGAAAAATGCGGAGGTGTAGACCATCCGTTCGCCGAGGAACCAGCCGAAGAAGTCGTTGCCGCGATCGTAGTGCTCCCGGACGATCCGGCGATCCTGATCCTTCGAATGGATGGCCACCTCGGGGATGAAGTTGGTCACCGCCCAGCGCAGGTGCCGCAGGGTCAGGCTGTACTTGACGTGGTCGTTGCGGTTCCGCAGGAAATCGTAGATGTCGCCGGTGAAGTCCAGGGCGCCGTCGAAGTACGCTTCGTACAGCGTGGAGATCGGGATCCGGCGGCCATCCACGTCCCAGCGCGCCGCCAGCCGCGGATCGTTGAACTGGACGTAAGTCGACAGCGGGGCGGTGGTCTTCATCGGCCGCAGACTACTACCGGGACGGGGGAGAGTCCTCGGAGAATTGCGATTTCCCCGGATTACCCACGCATATTCAGGCGCTGGCGAACCGTTCCGAACGCGCGTTGATGGGCACGCACCATCTTTTCGTAGGGCCGTCCCCCCACGTCGACCAATCCGCGCCGCGCGCCGCGTGCCGTGCCAGGGGCGTCGCGATACTGACAGCGGGAGTAGCCCACGATGTACGGTTCCTCGAAGGCCCGGATGATGAACGCCTCCGTGGCCTCGGCGGCCGCGGTCTCAGAGTCACGCTGGGTCCAGATGGTCCGGGGCTGCGTCGCCGTCGGGAACGCCACCTGGTGATCGCCGATCAGCACCGGCAGCCCCGTGTCTGCGTGCAACCGGGCGATGAAATCACGGGGGAAGACGTCGCTCGGCGGACACAGCGGGGTGTAGCTGTCGCCGGGTTGAACCGACAGGGCGTCGATGTGCCGTCTCGCCTGCTCGATCACCACGCGCGGGTGATCGCCGACCAGGTAGTTGTCACCGAACAGAAGGTGGTGGGGGTCGTGACGGCGAAACTCGCGTCCCATGACGGCGTAGTACTGCTTGGCGATGAGGCCCAGGAAGACCTCGTCATCCTCCATCACCACCGGGTCGCCCAGCAGCACGCCCGCCAGATCGTGTCGGGCGATCGCCTCCACCGATGCCTCGGCCGGCCCGTACGTCTGGGAGAGAAGGCTCGCGCGGTCGCGGTAGCGCTCGTACAAGAACCGCGCGTAGGTCTGTTTGCCTTCCGATTCGGCCCCGAGCCGCCTGAGCGCGGAGACCCAGTCGGTGCCGCGCAGGCCGCGCGTCGTGTAGAGATCCCAGGTGGGCGTGTCGATCCAGACGTACCCGATGAGGTCGCGCCTGTCCCGATGAACGCGGCACACGGTTGCAATGCGCTCGCCGATCTGTTCCACCCACCGCGGGTCGAAAGGGTCGGGGAACTGGAACTGGATGTTGTGCTTGGCTATCGGGGCCGCGTTGAAGTGAACCCAGTACGGCATGGCCGTCGCCTGGACGACCGAGGCCGGGGGGCTGTACCCGAGCGCGTTGAATCCCCACGACCGCACCAGCCGGGCTGGCGTTTCGGCAATCGCGTGGTTGAGTCCGAACATCGGGAACCCCTGGCCCTCGGGGGTCATCAGCATCTTCCGGCCGCCGATCTCCTCGAGGTGGAACCACCCTGTTGCCTTGCCGCGCAGGGCGCGAAGGCCGCCCGCGCAGCCGGCGACGAGGCCCACCGCCGATCCGGTCACCCAGCGGCCAAAGCTGCGCCTGCTGGAAGTCAACGGGCCCGGATGGCGGGGAGCTGCCCCGTGGCGAACGTCGGATCGCCGAACTTCTCCGTCGGCACGCCGACGCCCGTCGCCAGCTCGGCCAGCAGGTTGTTGAGCGGCTGCTGGTCGGTTCGCAGGCCGGGGAAGGGGTAGTAGCTCCCGGTCTTGAAGTACGCGTTGGCGTTCCCTGCGACGACGACCCGCATGTCGAAGCCGCTGTGGCTGCGGTGGCTGCCGAGCTCGGAGGTCCACAGGACGACGGTGTTGTCGAGCATGGTGCCGCCATCCTCGGGGATGGCGTCCAGTTTGGCGAGCAGATACGCGAACTGCTCGGTGTACCACTGGTAGACCTTGGCCACTTCGCGGTCGGCCGCAACGGCATCGGCGGCGTGGGTGAAGGCGTGGTGGTCCTGGTTCACGGCGGTCGCCCAGGGATGCCGCTGGTGAGAGCCGCTGCCGCTCCAGAGCAGCGACACGACCCGGGTCAGATCACAGGCCAGGGCAGAGACAGTGAGATCGATCATCTGTTTGCCGATGGCCGGGAAGTTCGTCGCCGAGCTGTAGAAGCGGTCGGGGTTGGTGAAGGGAGCGGTGCTGCAGGTGCGCGGGCTGGCGAGCTGGGTCTCGACCGCCCGGATCTGCGCCAGCTGCGCGTCCAGCGTCGTCCGACGCTCACCGTCCAGCTTCGTTCGCAGGGCGTTCAGCTCGCCGGTCCAGCGATCGAGCACACTTTGCCGGCGAAGGCGGATGCGTTCGACGTCGGCAGGAGAGCCGGCTGCGCCCTGGAACAGCGTGCTGAAGACCCGGGCCGCGCTCCGCTCGGGGAACAGCGGCTGCTGCGGCCCCGCGTAGGACATCACACCTTCGTGGCTCGGCGTCGGCACCACCCCGAGCCGCAGCGAGTGGACGGGGGTCTGACCCCGCCAGGCATTGGCGATGTGCTGGTCGATCGACAGCCCGCGCGCGTACGGGGCCACGTCGTCAAATGACGGCGCTCCGGTGAACGACGACTGGATCCCCCAGGGATGTCCGCCGAAGTTGCGCCCGTTGATCGTCAGCGCCGAGCGCAGACCGCGCATCACCATCAGCTTGCGCTTGAAGGGTTCGAGCGATGCCGCCATCCCAGAGAGCTGGAAGGCGGCGCCGGTTCCGGTCGGCAGCCACTGATCCATCTGGCCTATCGGCGTGAACACCGTGATGAAGCGCAGCTTGCGCGGCGGGGCCGCCCGCGCCCGACGGGCCAGGAGGGGCGCGGCGAGGAAGCCGAGACCAGCGCGGGTGACGAGATCGCGTCGGGAGATCATGGTTGTTTCCTCACGTAGAGAAAGGCGTCTGTCGTGGTGAGCGCGACGAAAAGATCGGGCAGGCCGCCCCCGCTCTTCTGCCAGCCAGCCAGCTGGCGCTCGATCGAACAGCCGTCGGTGGCAGCGTCCTCGTGGCGGTCCAGCGCGAACCGGAACACCTGCCGCGCCAGGCACGCCGACACGGTGGCTGATCGCGCGAGGATGGCGCTGAACTCCGGGGCGTTCCGGTAGGGCCAGCTCTTGCCATCCAGGGTGACCTCGCCGCTGCTGTCGATCGGCGTGGTCCCCTGCGTGGCGCGGAACCTTCCGCGGCGATCGAAGTTCTCGAAGGCGAAGCCCAGCGGATCCAGCGCCTTGTGGCAGGCGGCGCAGGTGCCCGAATTGCTGTGCAGCACCTCCAGTGTCTTGCGGTCCGTCGCCAGCGGTCTGGTGATCCTCGGGAACAGGTCGAAGAGATCGTCCGACGGGCTGGGGATGGGCGTGCAGGTGACCCGATCGCTCAGCAGCTTGCCGCGGATCGACGCCGAGGCGAACCCATCGGAGGCGTTCGCGGCGAGGAACGCAGGATGCCCGAGCACGCCCGTACGTAGCTCGGCATCGAGGCGCACGGGCGTGTAGTCCACGCCGAACGTTCCGGCGACGCCCCAGGATCGGGCCAGCGTGCGGTTCACGTGGAAGCGAGGAGAGGTGAAAAGGTCGGCAAACCCCGTGCCCGCCTGGTCGACCATGCGCGTGAACGAGGCGCGCAGGTCCGTCACCACAGTCGGGCTCAGCGGATCGAACGAGCGCAAGCGCTCCTCGATGTTGGCGTCGGCCGATTCGATTCGCAGCCACTGGCGAAAGAAGGTGTTCATGCGCCGGCGGGAGGCGTCGGTCGCGATCAGGCGCCGTGCCTGCCTCTCGAGCTGGGCAGCATCGCCCAGCTGGTTCTGGCTCGCGACCGCCATGAGCTCGGCGTCGGGCGTGCTCCCCGTGAGAAAGTAGGACAGGCGGCTGGCGCGCTCGAACGGACTGAGCGGGACGAGGTCACCCTCGGCGCGCTGCGGAAGGCCGAGCTCGATCCGGTAGATGAAGTGCGGCGAGCCGAAGATCGCGGTCAGCGCCCACACGACGCCCTCGGCCGGGCCGAAGGCGGCACCCTTCGTGTACAGCTTGAACGTCTCGTCCACCTCGGTGGGCGTCATTGGCCGCCGGAACGCCCGTGTGCCGAGAGAAGCCAGGAAGGCGCGCACGTACACCGGGTCGCCGAGCTTGCTGGCGTCCGCGAGCTCCGGCACCGTCTGCAGCGCCTGCTGGGCGATCTTCTCGGCGGCCAGCAGGTACCCGAGCTGGGTCTCGGGATCGGCGATCGGATCCGAAACACCGATGTAGCCGTTCCGGTCCAGCGGCCGGATGAACGAGCCCGGGTCACCTCCCACGCGCACGAGGTCCGCGACCGAAGCGGTCAGCTCGTCACGCGACAGGCGCGCGAGCACCGCGGGGCCCGTCTTTCGCGCGCCGTCCACACACGCGCTCTGGGTGACGGTGGGAATCGGCAGGGGCGTCGGATCAGCAGGAGCAGCTGGATCATCAGCAGGCGAGGGCGGGCTATCAATGACGTCATCAGGTTCGATCGAGCCGATGCAGGAGGCGACGGTCACCAGACCAAACAGCAGGCTGCGACATCCACCCATGCGTAGAAGACGGGCAGGGTCGGGGATCCGACATCCCCTGTCCCTATCTGCCAGTGATCACGAAGGAAAACGTTCAGATGCGTCGGTTTCGGGGCTCGCCCCGTCCTCGAGATATGCGCACTGTCGTTCTTGGTTCGCTGACCTTCGCGGCTCTTGTCGGTTGCACGTCCGTCACCAAGGGCGCCCCCGTGGATGGCGCGACCAGGTCGGGCGACGACGGCATCGAGGCGCTCGCGAGGCCCGACGGATCTGGCGCCGACGTTCGCCTCGACCGGACGACAGCGGAGCCCGATATGGCGAGGCCGGACCTGGCAAGCCGCGAGGTCGTGCCCCCAGACCGGACCGGCGGTGACAGTCCCCCGAGCACATTGGCCCCGCTGCTGGGCCGCACGGGCGCTCTCCTCATGCGAGAGCCCTTCGACGTCGCGGCGTCGTACGCGCGGAATTTCAACGAGGGGAAGGGAATGTGGACGCTCGCTGATGGCCGCCTCACGGGCGCCTCGATCCCCGCGGACCAGCACGACGCTGGCGTCAGCCACCTCGGACGGCACCACGATGCCGCGATCCAGGTCGTCTTCCGGTTCGATGGCGCCAAGCAGATCAAGGTCAACTTCATCAAGCGCAACGCCGTGAACGAGCGCGAGCACGTCAGTCAGGTGCGGGTCTCGTCGACGACCCTCGCCATCTACGCCCAGACCGGAATCGGTCCCACGACGGTCAACCGGCTGATGGCGGACACGAGGGTGTCGCTCCAGAACGGCCTCTGGTACACGTTGCTCGTCGAGGTCTCGGGCAAGCAGATGGCGGCGCAGCTCGACACGGGCGCTTCCGTGCGCGGCATGGATGACGTCGTCGACGTGGACAAGGAGAGCTTCACGCTGGACGTCGGCGGCAGCACGGCCTCGTTCGATGAGGTGGTGATGTGGACGTTGGTCCCGCGCTGACCCTCACGCCGGGACAGCCCGGGCGTAGCGTTTCACGGTCTTCTCGTTCAATGCGATCCCGAACCCTGGGCGGTCGGACAGGACGAGGTCGCCGCGTGACAGCTCCTCGCGCGGTTCCACCAGCGTCGCGCGCCAGGGGACGTCGCCGTGGGAGTACTCCAGGCAGTGGAAGTTCGGCATCGTGGCGCAGACGTGCCCGGCGGCGACGTTGCCGATCGGGCTGGCCGGTCCGTGGGGCGCGACCTGTAGCCCTGCGCCGTGGGCGACCGCGGCGATCTCCTTCAGTTCGAGCATCCCGCCGCAGTACTTCACGTCTGGCATGACGATGTCGACGGCGCGACCGCTGACATAGGGGAGGAACTCCTGGACGCCATGCAGGTTCTCGCCGCCCGCGGTCGGCATGGGGGCAGCGCGGTTGATGGCCGCCATCGCGTCGATCGGTTTGGCGGGAGTGACCTCCTCCAGCCAGCCGAGGTCGTAGGGACGGAGCCGCCGGGCCAGGTCGAGCCCCCGGGTCAGATCCAGCCGGCTGTGGACGTCGATGAGCAGCATGGAATCGCGGCCGATGGCCTCCCTGACGGCCGCGGTGCAGGCAACGCCGTGGTCCATCAGCCGGTCGATGGCCGCCGGTTCCATGCGTATCTGGATCTCGTCGAAGGGCGCGAGCTTCACCGCGCGCAGCCCGTCCCCGATGGCGATCTCGGCCAGGCGGGCGAATGAATCAGGCGTGCGATCCGCGCTGGCCTTGTTGACGTTGGCGTAGTTGCGCAGCCGCGCGTTCAGGTTGCCGCCGAAGAGCTCGTAGGTCGGGACGCCCAGGAGCTGCCCCTGCAGATCCCACATGCACTGCTCGAGCGCGCTGAGCGCGATGACGGCCGGACGCCCGAGGCGGGCGATCTCCGGCCGCGCGAGCTGGCGTAACCGTTCCACCTCGAACACGGTCCGACCTTCCATCGACGAGAACAGACGGCGTATCGCGCTCGCGGTGACGGCGTCCTTGTAGGAGTGCGAGGCGTCGCCCAGCCCGGTCCGACCCGCGCTGGTTCTCACTCTTGTGACCAGCCACCCGCCGCGGAGATTCGCTTCGGGGAAAAACAGAACCTCGAGCCCTGTGATGCGGACTTTGTGATCGGCGCGCGAGGCCCCAGCTGCGGCCAGCAGGGGCGCGGCACCGATCCACCGGACCAGATCTCTTCTTCGCATGCCCATCCGACGGGGAGAGTGGCGGCACCGACGCAGTTATCGTTGAAGCTGCCGGGATCCCTTGGCTTTGCCGAATTCTGCGTCGGTTGTGTTCACCTGGCCGTCATCGCTGCATGCACACGCTCGCGCTCATGACGGCCTTGGCGGTCGCAGAACCCACTTTCCTCGGGCGTCGTCTCGATGACGTCGCAGCGGCGCCGTCCGACCTGACGACTTCGTCCTGCCGCTTTCGCCCGCTTTTCGTTGCCGGGGACGGGGGCATCGTCCGGGGGGTGACCCGCTTCGGGCAACTCGTCGTCGATGCGGGCGGCCAGAGCGCGACCGTGGCTCGCCCCGATGACGAGGAGGTGTATCTCCTCGTCGAGGGTGCCGGCACGCTGAGCTTCGACAGGAAACACCTGCCGCTGCGCCGCTCTGACTTCGCCTACCTGCCGCCGGGAGGCACGCGTGGGTTCTCCTGCTCGGCCGCGGGGCCGTGCAAGCTGCTGCTGGTCGGCTACCGCGTCGCCAACAAGTCGTCGGCTGAACCTTCGGTGGCCAACATCGACGACGTCGTCAAGCAGGTGCTTCCCAATCATCCGCCGACGGCTCGCTACCAGCTGCTCGTGGGTGACAGGCGCAGCAAGCGCGATCGTCTCGCGGTGGCCGAGGTCCTGAAGAGTCTCTTCATCATCGACATCCTCCCCGGCGGTACGAACGATCCTCATCATCACGACAAGGAAGAGGAGATCTACTTCGTCCTCGACGGGGAAGGCGAGATCGTCGCGGGGACCGGCCGTCGCCCGGCGAAGGCCGGCGATGCTTACTTCTATCGCCCCGGCACCACCGTCGGTTTTTATGCGGGGAGCCGACCTGCTCGTATTCTCGCCCTTCGCTCGACAGCGCCGGCGGCATCGCCGTCGAGCGACTAGGCGCTGGCGGTCGAAGGGCGCTACTGACGCGGGCGTCGGCCGCGGCGGGGTGAAAGCAGGCGTGTGACGCTGACACCGAGCTGGCTCTTGACCAACCCGATCACCGCGCCGAGCTGTGAGCCCGACAGGTCCGAGTGCTCGCCCAGCCGGCGGCGGGTCTCCTCCATCAGCCGGGTCCGGCCGTCCGCGATCCAGCGCTGCACGCTCCGGTCGGTGACGCGGTACAGCTTGGCGAGCTCCTCGGAGGACAGTCCGTCGAGAAAGAACAGCCGGAACACGTTGGCCTCGCGCTGTGGCAGGGCTGCCAGCGTCGCCGTGACGGCAGCCTCCAGCTGCGGTCGGTAGAACGCCTTGAGATACCCGAGCTCGGGATCCGGCGCCGGCGACCGCAGCTGGCCCAGATCCTCGGCCAGACCCGGCAGCTCCGCCCGGCGCAGGTCGATGGCCACGCGGGTCGCGGCCACGCGCAGCCACCCCAGCAGCGGGCCGCGCCCGGTGTATGTCCCGATCCGCGGGACAAGCTCATGTTCAGCGACCAGGAGCCGCACCCGCAGCGTCTGCTTCACCTCGTCGCTGAAGCTGGAAAGGGCCTCGCTGCTCGCCAGATGCGCGCTGAGCCGGGCGATGAAGTGGGTCTCGAACGCCGTCAGCGCCGCTCGATCCCCACGCGCGCACGCGCAGGCGAGGTACAGGTCCGACGCGTGCAGCGCCTCGACGGCCGCGGCCGGATCCACGCCGGACGGCAGCCGCTCGCGCACGTGCTGGACGAACGCGGCGCGCTCGAGCGGGATCTCCGGCCATTGCTGGCACCCGCCTTGCCAGCAAGCGGTGAGGCGGTCTTCGAGCGCTGCGTCCGGAGCCAAGCCTTTATCTTCTCCGACCGGGCGGGCAGAATTGCAACGCCGATGAGCGCCTGCCTCAGCGACGATACGGTCCTGGCCTTCGTCGTCGGCGCGCTCTCGCCCGACGAGATCGAGGTCGCCGAGTCGCACCTGGCCACCTGCCGCGACTGCCGCGCCCTGGTGGCCGAGGCGGCGCGCGCGGACGGATCCACACGCCCCGCGGGGCGAAACCCGGAGTGGCCTCCCGCGCTGGGAAGCGGCATCGGGCGCTACCTGCTGGTGGCGCCCATCGGCGCCGGCGCCAACGGCATCGTGTACCGGGCGTATGACCCGAGGCTCAAACGCGAGGTGGCGCTGAAGCTTCTTCCACCCCCGGCCGCAGGTGCGCCGACGGACGTCGAGGAACGCCTCCTCGCCGAGGCCGAGGCGCTGGCGCGGCTGTCGCACCCGAATGTCGTGGCCGTCTTCGACGCCGGCTTCGACGGCTGCGTCTACATAGCCATCGAACTCGTCACCGGACAGACGCTGGCGGCGTGGCGGCAGGCGCAGTCGCGGTCGTGGCGCGAGATCGCCCAGGTGTTTGCGGCCGCGGCCGACGGGCTCGCCGCCGCGCACGCCGCGGGTCTCGTGCACCGGGACTTCAAGCCGGAGAACCTGCTCGTCGACGGGGCGGGACGGGTGAAGGTGACCGACTTCGGCATGGCCCGGCCGGTACACGCGGCGGGTGACGAGGGCCCGGCCGGTACGCCGCTTTACATGGCGCCTGAGCTGTTCGACGGCGGGACTGCCGACGAGCGGAGCGATCAGTTCGCGTTCTGCGCCGCGCTCTTCGAGGCGCTCCACGACGTTCACCCGTTTGCGGATCCTGCAGCCGTCGAGCCTCTGCAAGCGCTCGCCGAGGCCACGATTGCGGGACGCATCCGGCCCATCCCCACGGATGGCGGTGAGCCTGCGGCGCTGCGTGCGCTGGTGGTGCGCGGTCTTTCGTCCCGACCAGGCGACCGGCACCCATCGATGACGGCCATCGCCGAAGGTCTACGCTCGGCGCTGACCGCGTCGCCGACCCGGCGCCTCGGCCGCGTCAGCCTGGTGGCTGGAGCGTTCGTCGCGCTGGTAGCGGCATTCTTCATGGTCCGCGGTCGGGGGGGCGCCCCGGCTCTGGTGTGCGGCAATGGCCAGCTCGATCGCGGCGAGGAGTGCGATGACGGCAATCGTATCGACACCGACGGGTGTACTGGCAGTTGCCTTCAATGTACCGGTGGCGACGCTGCGTTCGGTTGGTCCGAGAACGGTCACTGCTACCGCCGGTTCGACAAGCCGGCGTCGTGGGCCGAAGCCCGGGCGGCCTGTGCCGACGTACGCGGCGATCTGGCCACGTTCACGGCCATCTACGAGGTCCGCGCCGTGGTGGACCCCTTGCTGCGGGAATCGGCGTCGCCCATCTGGATCGGTCTGCAAGGTGATGAGCGAACGAACAATTTCTCCTGGGTGACCGGCGAGCCGCTGGTGATCACGGCCTGGGCGCCCGGCGAGCCAAAGCCGGCGGGCACTTGCGTCCAGCAGTTTGCAGGCAAGGCGCAGCGTCTCACGGGCCTGGGCATCGCCTGGATGACCAGTCCTTGTCAGGGGTCGGCGTCCTTTCTCTGCGAGACCGTGCCGTGGACCGTGCGCCAGGGCGCTGGCCACGCCTACAAGGTATTCACGGTTCCCCTCGCATGGCCCGCCGCCCGCGACGCCTGCCTGCGGAACGCCGGGCATCTCGCCACCCTGGCCGACGCCGAGGAGGAGGCGTTCGTCTCCACGCTGGTCGGCACCCGCGTCTGGATCGGCGCCTGCGATGCCGACAAGGAGGGGACCTTCGCCTGGGTGACGAACGAAGCGTTCTCGTTCCGGCGCTTCGGCCCGAAGGAACCCGACGATCATGACGGTACCGACGACTGCGTCGCGCTCGGCCCGGATCCGGTGTGGCACGACCGGACGTGCGGCGAGGCCAACGCCTACGTCTGCGAGATCGAGTAGCCTACGGGTGCTCGTGTCCGAACGCGTAGACGACGCCTGTCCCCACGCGCCATCTGTCGCGGTTCTCGGGTCCGGTTCGGCCCTGGTGAACGGGGACGGCGCCCATCGCAAATATCTGCCAATGCTGGGATAGGCCGGCCACGATGGTCGGAGTGAGCATGACCTGCTCGCCGCCGTCGCTGACGACGTCGCCCGCCATCCGGGCGGCAAAAAGGTACTCGTACGAAGCCCCGAGCTGAAAGCTGACGAGCCTGTTCCCCGAATCAATGGGCGTGTACGCCACTCCCCCGCCGGCGAATATCTCATGCCCTTCGCGGCTACCGCCCGCGCCCGCCGCGCGCAGACTGCCGAAACCGAAAGCCATGGCCGAGATGGGACCGCGCTCGAGGCTTCCGAACAAGGCGCTGACATAGCTTGGTGGGCGATCGAAAGGATCGTGATGAACCGTTCCGGTCGGAAGCTCGATACCGGCGACGGCCATCAAGAAGTTGCCCTCCGCGCCGAATGCCTGCTGCAAGGATGTCAGGTCGAGACGATACCGAGCTCCGAGTAGAACGTCCTCGGCACCCAGGTGTCCATGGCTGCCCCTCTCCTTCTCGTACGCCGCCGGCACCGTGACCGCGAATGACAGGGGAAGGTCATGGAACGGTGAGATGCCGACGGAGGCCAGCGCCGTGGTGTCTTGAACCGATATCGCCCCCGATCCTTGCCGCTTCGAGAAGATCTGCAAGCTGGCGAAGCCGCGCTGACTCATCATGAGGGACGACTGCGGTCCGAAGATCGCCTCGTGATGAGCCTGTGCCCGCCCGCCACCCAGAACGACGAGCAGGGTCGTGCCGACTGATTGCCATCCGCACCTCGACATCCGAGGCACGGTAGCACGCCGAGTCGTGCCACACTCACCCGCACAATCATGCACACACGACGAAGACTTCTGCAGACGATCGCGGTAGCAGCGACGGGCGCGTGTCACGGTGGTCATGGCGACGGTGCGAAACTCGGCGAGCCGGCCAAGGGTGGGCTGGATGTGCGGCAAGCTGCACTCTTCGTGGCACTGGGAAGGACGGGAGAGGTGGCGGTCATCGATATCGGCAGCTGGACGGTTGCCGGGAAAGTGAAGCTGGCTTCCGCCTTCCATCCGCACCACCTCGGTCTTTCGCCGGATGGGACGCGCGTGACCGTGGGCGCGCCGGGCAGCGATTTCAGCGCCGGACACTCGGGACATGGATCCGATGCCGCCACGGGAGCTCTGTTCGTGATGGATGGCCGGACGGGTGACGTTCTGGTCCAGACGACCGTGCCCGGTACCGCACACAACCTGGCGTTTCTTCCCGACGGCGCGTCCCTCGTCTATGCGCTCGCCGAGCGCGGCGTGTTGCAGACGGCGGACGCGGCGACACTCGCCGCGACCGGATCGATCGACGTAGGAAAGGCGCCTCTGGAAGTCACGCCCGCGGGTGGTGGCAATCTCGTGCTCGTCTCCAACAGTGGCGCCGGCACCATCGCCGTGGTGGACGTCGGGACGAAACGGGTGACGAAGACGATCCCCGTGGGCATGAACCCCATTGCGGCCTGGATGGGCGGCGACGGGCGCGCGTACGTGACCAGCGAGTCCGACCGCAAGTTGTCCGTCATCGATGTCTCCAGCCTTTCGGTCCGGGCCACCTCCGACCTGCAGGGAACGCCTGGTCAGGTGATCACGACAGCTGACGGCAAGGAGGTATGGGTGGCCTACGAGGACCGGGGCAAGGTGGCCATCTTCGCCGCCGCCGATCTCCGGCCACTCGCGGAGATCACGGTCGGCCAGCGTCCGCACGGCCTCGTGCTCTCGACAGACGGCAGCAGGGTGTTCGTCACCGACGAAACGGCCGGCAAGGTCTATGAGGTGGAGGTGGTCAGCCGCGCGGTCACGCGCTCACTCGACGTCGGCGGCGCGCCGAACGGCATCCTGCTGCGACCCGCTGGATGACCCACGCGGACAAAACCCCCAGGAACCAGCCAGCGCCGTCGGTGCGTCTGGAAAAAACACACTGGCACCCGCCGAATTCGACGCTCGGCTCGGCGGCCATCCCCGAGTCGCCCGGCGTACCGGCGTCAGCACTGTCGTCTGCCGACAACCAATTACCTCTCTTGCTGATCTGGTTTTGAGCACTGAGCCACTGGAGCAAGAAGACGTCCGCGAAGTACCTCGTCGCAATCTGCTCCCGGCCTGCCGCCGCATCGAACTCTCCTTGGGCCCAGGTGTGCCCGTCAGCGTGCCGGGCTTGCATTTCCAGCATTCGTTTCGCCCGAATCCGCATCCAATCGGCAGCAGGGTGCGGCAGACCTTGGTCACGTCGAAACGTGTGCGCAAAGGCATCAAAAAAATAGTAGAGCTGGAAGTACAGCCGGCTCCAATCAGTCCCTTTGGGGTAGTAGAGCCCAGGCTTCCCCGGCACGTAGATTGTGCCTCCGGGTTTGTCATACGGAGGGGAATCCCATGGTTTGGTCACGAATGTGCGGTACATGAAGTCAACGTTGAAGTCTGCGGCCTCGGGAATGAGCTGGCCAGCCAGCGACTGGGTCAGGTATGCACGCAGCTGAAACGTGATGCACGCCATGTAGTCGGGATGTACGAATCCGGGGCCGTGGTTGATGGCTGCTCCGTCGTCGCGGAGGTTGTATCCGTTGAGCCAGTCTTTCACCGGTTTGCCGTCCAGGACGGACGTGTTCTGCAGGTCCGTCTTCAACGAGTAGGCCGAGACCACCAGCTCACTGCACTTCTCTTTCCACCCGCGAACATGGGGGTGAGAGGGCATCATGGCGATGGCCACGTCGAGGACCATCGAGTTCCAGGCGTTCTCCTCCGCCTTGGTGTCACCGTCGTCGTCGCGCCCCGTCCAGTAGGGAACCTTGTATTTCAAGAAACGGTTGGCTTCGTATTCGATGACCGCCGCCAGCCGGCGCTGGGTATCGGCGTCCAGGTTGTCCCAGAGCATCCAGCCGCCGTGGCCAAGCAGCCCGGCGCAGAGGGCGGACTGCCAGGTGTAGCCCCAGCTCCGGTTGCTCTCGTGAGCGAAGAGCACAGCCTTCATCAGGTCGATGGCGCGATCGAGCGACTGCGTCTCCGAAGTCCCTGCTTCGTTCTCGTTGAAGAGACCTGTCTCGAGAACCACGGCCAGGCCATACACCACGTTGCAGGCCGGCCGGATCAAGTCGTGCGCCTGTTGGCCAGAAACCTTGGGGGTTTCTTGTGATTCGCTCCGTCGCGGTAGGCGCCCACGTCAAGTTGTAGCGAATGCTGTTGAGCAGGAGTTGACCTGATTGCCGCAGGTCCTCGCTGTGCGGAGTCAGGAGCTTGATGCTCTTGAACCGCTTCCAATCAATGGGTACCACGGGTATCACGGCAGGTCCGGCAGCGCTGGTCAGGGCGGCCAGGATCATGGTGCTGGCCAGGATGGACAACGTCTCGGCTACAGACCCGTGAGCGGGCCGCTGGAAAAGTCCGGGTCACCGAAGGTCTCCGTCGGCACGCCCATGGCGTTGGCCAGACTGATGAGGAGCCCGTTGTGCGCCTTTCCGCCGAAGTCCATGGCACGGCCGGTCTTGAAGGCGCCGCCACAGCTCCCGGCCAGGACGTAGGGCATGTCGACGCGCAGGTGCCTGGCGCCGTTCGACTGCTCGTGCGCCCAGAGAACGGCGCTGCTGTCGAGCAGTGTGCCACCGCCGGTGAGCTGGGGCGTCGCATCCATCTTGGAAATCAGACGCCCGTACATCTGGGCGTGCCATGTCTCGATACGCATCAGCCGCTCTATGCGCTCCGCGACCGTGGTTCCTTCCTGACCCTCGCTACCGTGGCTGTTGCCGTGGTGGCTGCCGGGGACGCCGGGGCCGCCCGGGAAGTCGTAGTTGAGGCCGCTCCCGCCACGCGAGACGACCAGCAAGATCACCCGCGTGACGTCGCAGCGAAGAGCATTGACCGCGATGTCGATCTGCTTGTCCAGGATCGTCGCAGTCATCCGGGTGTCGTTCGCGGCGACCGGTGTTCCGAGATCGGGCTGGCAGCTGCTCGGCACGGTGAAGGCGAGCCCACGCTCCATCTCGCGGATCGACTCCATGTGCAGGTCGAACTTCGGGCGCTCCTCCACGCCGAGCGCGCAGCGCAGATCCTTGATCTCGTTGAGCAGGTGGTCGGCGATGCTCTTCTTCTCGGCCTTGAGGCGATCGAACTGGGCCGGGTCGGCGGTGACGCCCTTGAACACATTGTCGAACGCCCGGTAGGGGTTGTTCTCGGGGAATAGCGTCTGCCCCGCACCGCGCGCGGAGATCGCCTGATTGCCACCGCCGCCCAGGCCCGCCACCCCGAGTTGCAGACTGTGGATCTTCGTTCCGCCGATGGCGTTGGCGATGTGCTGGTCGATCGAGATGCCCGCGGGCCTGTAACCGCCACCGGGCGACTGACGGGCGATCAGCGCGTTGGCGAGGTCGGGGCCGTGGTTGGTCGGCATCGGCGGTTTCAGTGCGGACTTCATGTCGATCCCGCGCATCACGTTCACCTTCGCCTTCAGGCTCTCGATCGGCTTCAGGATGCGCCCATACTCGCCGCTGCTGCGTGGGAAGAACTCCCTCATCTCCGTGCCGTTCATGGTGAAGAAACAGACGAGGTTCCGCTGAGGCGGCGCGGCGACGCCGTGTGCTGCCCGCAGGAACGGGAGCGCGAAGGCACCCAGGCCCGCGCCACGAAGGAAGGCTCGACGGCTCGAGGATCGCATCATTGGCACACCTCCGCACTGATTCGCTGTCGGAAACGAAAGGCGTCGCTCCGGGTCAGGGCGACGATCAGCTTCCGGATGTCGGTGTCCGCGGCGGTGAAGGCAGCGCCCAGCTTCGCCACCTCGCAGCCCAGCTCCGAGGCCTCGCTGCCCGTCGCGTACATCAACATGGTGCCGGCCATGCAATCCCGTACCTCCTGGCTGCGCGCCAGCTTGTCGGTCAGATCCAGGATCCCGGTGAAATGCCCGTCGAGGTCCCGCGTCCCGGTCATCTGGCCGCTCGAATCGATGGGCTTTCCGTTCTCGGTGGAGCGCGAGCGCCCGATGGCGTCGTAGCCCTCGAAGGCGAGGCCGGGCGGGTTGAGCAGGACGTGGCAGCCACCGCAGAACGGATGGTCGGTCATCTGCGCGTAGATCTCTCGCGTCGTCTTCGACGGGTCGGCCGCCGGCGGCGTGGTGTCCACCGGATTGCCGTCGGGGTCGTTCGCGGGAGGGCTGGGCATCGCCTGGCAGAGCAGCCGCTCGCGCACGAAGAGCCCGCGGTGAACCGGCGAGGTGAGGACAGCGTACGACCGCAGCGCCAGGAAGCTCGGCTGGGTCAGGAGCCCGCGACGGCGGCCCGGATCGAGGTCGCGCTTGACCAGGGCGGCGCCGGTGATCCCCGGCATGCTGTAGATGCTGGCCAGCTTGTCGTTGATGAACGAGTAGGGCGCGGTGAGCATCGTGGTGAGCTTGCCGTCGCCGCTCCACAGCACATCGTTGATGAAGGCCTCGGTCTCCTGGCGCATCTGTCCGCGAACAGTGAGGCTCCACAGCGGGTAGCGCTTGGCGTCCTTGCCGGGCCCGTTGCCGGATCCGTCGTCGAGGTGCCGCAGGTCCAGCCACTGCTGGAAGAAGGCGAGCACTCCCGCCCTGGCCCGGGGCAGACCCAGCATGCGTGTCGCCTGGGCCTCGATGCCGGCCGGCGTCGCCAGCTCGCCGCTGTCCGCCGCGGCGAACAGCGCCTCGTCTGGCATCGAGGACCACAGGAAGTACGACAGCCGCGAGGCAATCTCGTGAGCGCTCAGCGGCACGAGGGCGTTGCTGCCGCGCATGGGTCCACCGCGCTCGATGTGGGTGACGAAGTGGGGCGACTGCAGCATTGCCGACAGCACGATCCGGATCCCGGCGGCGAAGTCCGACTTGCGCAAGCGGGCCGCGGTGTAGAGCGCGAGCAGGCGCTTCATCTCCAGGTCGCTCAAGGGGCGCCGGTAGGCCTTCTTTCCGAAGACGCGGATGAACTGGCTCGCACACGCATCCTCGCCGCCGGATGGTGCGCACGGCAGGATGGCGGTCAGGTTCGCGACGGCCGCCAGCGAGTCGGCGGCTGCGCCGTACTGGCGTGCGACGGTTGCGCCGATCGGGCTGTCGGCGTTGTTGTCGAAGCCGTGGAGCACTTCGTCCTGCACGAAGTTCCGGGCCGGCGTCAAGCTTGGTCCGAGCAGGTCGCTGACGGTGTTGTCGTACTCGGCGCGGGTCAATCGCCTCACCGCCGGTCGTGCGGCGGTGGGGGCAGCCCTGTTGCAGGTGCTTCCGGCTGGGATGACCCCGGCCCCGGTCGGGCCAGCGCCCTCGGGCGCTTCCGACTCGAGCGCCGGCCCGGGATCGATCTGCCCTGTGCAGGACACCAACGCGGCCGCCACGAACCACCTGACGTGCGTCGCCACCATGATCCGCTGACGGAGGCCGCCGTCCCAACCCGACACGGCATTCGAGGGCTTCCGTTACTCGTCGGACTTGTTCAGGAATCGACGGATGCTGACGTGCAGCCGACTCTGGACGAGCCCGATGAGCTCGTCGAGCTGTGACGCAGGCAAACGCAGGCGTTCTGCCAGCCGCCGGCGGGTCTCGTCGAGCAGCTTCTGACGGAGCTGCGCCGTCCATCGCTCGACCGTACGCACCGAGACGCGATACAGGGCGGCGACAGCCTCGTGAGTGACGCCATCCAGGAAGTGCAGCCGCAGGACGTTCGCCTCGCGCGGGGAAAGACGGGCCAGGGTGGTCTCGAAGGCCGCCTTCAATTCGGCGGCGGCGTGTGTCTTGAGGAAGCCGAGCTCGGGGTCCGACGCCTCGTTCTGCAGCGTGAGCACGTCGTGCTCGAGAGCCACTACGCCCCCTCGCTGCGAGCGCCGCAGATCGATCGCCGATCGCGCGGCGGCCGTGCGCAGCCAGCCGCCGAGGGGGCCGCGCCCGGTGTAACCGGCGATGCGAGGGAGCAGGCCGCCCTCCGCGACCAGCAGGCGCGCTCTCAGCATCTGCTTCACCTCGTCGGTGAAGGCGGGCAGGGTGTCGGAGCGGGCGAGGTAGTGAGACACCTCGGCCATGAAGTGTTTCTCGAACGCGGCGAGTGCCTGCGGATCACCGCCCGTGCAGCCGCAGGCCAGGTAGAGATCGCCGCCGTGCGTGGCGGCGAGCGCGGCCGGCGCTTCACCGCCCGGTGGCAGGCGTTCGGCGAGGTGATGCAGGAAGGCCTCGTCGGAGATCGACCGGCTGATCGTGGGCCATGCGGCGCGCCCCGTTCCCAGCAGGCGGACCAGCGTGACATCGAGGTCCGGCGTCGCCGCGAGAGCCGCACGCGCGTCGCCGTCCTTCACCGCGGTTAGAAACATCTCGGATGGCGTCACGTCACTTCACTTCCTTCCTTTCTCACCCCGCCACAGGCATGATCGCAAGTCCGGGTCGCGATGGGGTGCCTGACCGACGAAACGGTGTTTGCTTTCGTCGAGGGCCGGCTGTCGCCCGAGGCGGCGCGCGGCGTCGATCAGCACCTGAGTGGCTGCGCCGATTGCCTGACCGTCGTGGCCGAGGCGACGAAGTTCTGCTTCCAGAAGGACGGCGAGCCGCCCCCTGGCTCCGACCTGCTGGCGCCGGGCATGCAGGTCTCGCGCTACGTGATCGTCCGGCCACTGGGAGCCGGCGGGGCGGGGATGGTCTACGAGGCACGCGATCCCGAGCTGGAGCGCAACGTGGCGTTGAAGGTGCTCCGGCCTGGCGCACCGGGCGAGCCGTTCTCGGCCGACGTCCAGGCCCACCTGCTTGCCGAAGCGCGAGCGATGGCGCGGCTGTCGCACCCCAACGTGGTGAATGTGTTCGATGCTGGCACCATCGCGCCGGGGATGGTGTTCATCGTGATGGAGCTGGTCGAGGGCGAGACGCTGGCGACCTGGCTCGCCCACGGCGGCCGGCGCTGGCGCGAGGTGCTCGACGCCTTCACGGACGCTGCTCGCGGACTGGCGGCCGCGCACACCGCCCATCTGATCCACCGTGACTTCAAGCCGGAGAACGTCCTGGTGGGACGCGATGCCCGCGTGCGTGTCACCGATTTCGGGCTAGCGCGTCCCGATGCGACGGCCGTTCCCGCCGCGACGTCAGCAGAGGCGACCGGCGCCGTCACCGTCACAACTTTGGCTGGCACCCCGGCCTACATGGCTCCCGAACAGTTCGAGATGGGCGTCTCCGACGCGCGCACCGATCAGTTCAACTTCTGCGTCTCCCTGCACCTGGCGCTGTTCGGGCGCCATCCCCACGCGGGCGATCGCGGCGGGCTGCTCGGCGCGGTTGGAGACCTGATGAGCGGTCATCTCCCTCCTGTGGTCGATGCGGGGGACGTGCCTGCCTGGTTGCAGACCCTCCTGCGGCGCGGCCTCGGCGCCCGCCCCGAGGAACGCTTCTCCTCGATGGACGATCTCATCACAGCCCTGGCCGGTCCCGCCGTGGCCCCGAAGCGCGCGCGCCGTCTCGTGGGAGTCGTCATCACGGCCGTGGCTCTGTCAGCAGCGGCGGCGGCGTGGGCACTGCTCGGTGGCGTCCTGTGTGGCAATGGCCGGGTCGAGCTCGGCGAGGAGTGCGACGACGGCAACCCCGCGAACACGGACGGCTGCACGGCTTGCCATTGGGCACGCTGCGGGGACGGGGTGGTCCGCGGCGGCGTCGAGGAATGCGACGACGGCAATACCCGCGACGGAGACGGTTGCAGTTCGAGTTGTCTCACCTGCCGCGCCGGCGATGCCTCGTTCGTCTGGGACAAGAACGGCCACTGCTATTCCCGGCATGATCGGCCGTTGACCTGGCAGGCCGCGCGGGCCGAATGCGGGCGGATCGGCGCCGACCTCGTCAAGTACGTCGGGAACTACGAGAGTTCGGCGGTGCGGGCAACTCTGCTGGTGGCGCATCCCACCGAGACCTGGATCGGTCTGTCAGCCGACGCCGCGGGCACGTTCACCTGGGTTGCCGGCGAGCCGCTCATCTCCCTCACGGCGTGGGCCGGCGGAGAGCCCGCTGTGGCCCGCGGGCGGTGCGTGTTCCAGACCGTGAGGCCGCAGCTGGTTCCCGCCACCGTGGATTCCGGAATCCGGTGGAGCACGGCCGATTGCGCGGGCGCCAGAGGTTTCGTGTGCGAACGAACCGATTGGACGATCCGGCCGGCTGACAACCACGCCTACTGGTTTGGCTCGCATCCGGTCACGTGGGACGCGGCCAGGGCGGTCTGCGCTGCCCGCGGTTCCCACCTGGTCACCATCGAGAGCGCCGACGAACAGAGCTTCGTCGCAGCGCAGTCGGCCGTCGAGCTCTGGATTGGCGCCACGGACCGCAGAGCAGAAGGGCGCTTCGAGTGGATGACGGGCGAGCCGTTTGCCTTCCAGCACTTCGCACCTGGCGAGCCCGACGACGCCCGCGGCACCGACGACTGCGCCCTGGCCGGCTCCGACGAGGTCTGGCACGACCGCCCTTGCAACCAGCTCCATTCGTTCCTCTGCGAGATCGAATGAACAAATTGTATTAGCATATGATACAACTTGGCCATGGCCCCCGGACTACTTCTGCTCCTGCTCGCCGTGGCCGCTGGTTCGCTGGACGGCGTGCAAGCCGCGGAGGGCTTCCGGGTCGAGGTGGCCGCGGACTTCCCGGATCTGGTGAATCCGGTGACCATGACCTTCGCGGAGGACGGCGCCCTCTATGTCGCCGAATGGACCCCCGGCGACGGGCACAACGATCGCATCAAGGCGCTGCGCAGCCGCCGGGGCGATGGCCATTTCGACGAGGTGCGCACGGTGATGGAGGGGCTGCACCTGCCGAGCGGCCTGCTCGTCCACGACGGTTGGCTCTACGTTCCCCAGGACGAGGAACTGTGGCGTTTTCGCCTGGAGGCGGGCGTGCCGCTACCCGGGACCAAGCAGGTCCTGGCGCGCGGATTTCACAACGACAACTCGCACCATCGCCTCTCGGGCATCACGCTCGGGCCCGACGGCTGGCTGTACGTCACCACGGGTGACAGCGACGCCGAGGTACAGGCCGCCGACGGCTCACGTGCCGAGGTGCGACGCAGTGGCGGCGTGTTCCGCCTGCGGCCCGACGGCTCCCGGGTCGAGGTGGTGGCGTTCGGCATGCGGAACCCGTTCGGCAACGTCGCCTTCGGGCCGACCCTGGAGCTGTTTCATACCGACAACGACAACGAGGACGGATCGAAATTCCAGGGCTGCCGGCTTCTCCACCTGGTCGATGGCGGCGATTACGGTTGGCGCCTGCGCTTCGGAGCACGCTGCTGCTCGCCCGATCCCGCGCGTGGGGCCTGGTTCGGTGAACGCCCGGGTCGCCTCCCACGACTGGCCGACACTGGGCGGGGCGCGCCCACCGGGGTGGCCGTGCTCGACTCGGACGCCTTCCCCGAGCGCTTCAGGGGGACGCTGGTCCACCCCGACGTCTTCCGGCGGCTGGTTCGCCTTTACACGGTGGCCCCAGACGGCGCCACGTTCCGCGTCACCGACGAGATTCCGCTGTTGCAGGCGACCGGTCCCGACGAGGGGCTGTTCCGTCCCGCCGATGCCGAGGTCGGACCCGACGGCGCTCTCTACGTGCTCGACTGGCGCACCGATTCGGGGGGCGCGGGCCGCCTGTCGGGAGACGCACAACATGGGCGTTTGTACCGGATCACCTGGGGCGGCACGGCCACCGAGCCCGCGCGGCCGACACGCCCCTTGGACAGCTGGTCGCAGCTGCGGTCGTTGCCGGACGGCGAACTCATCGCCCGCCTCGCCAGCGACCAGCGCACTCACGCGCAGTGGGAGCTGGTCCGACGCGGCGCCGCCGTAAGGCCTGCCCTGCGCGCGCACGCCCTCGATCGCAAGCAGCCCGTCCCGTCCCGTCTGCATGCGCTCTACGCTCTCGCGTCGCCGTTCGGCAGCGACACTCAGGCCGCAGCCGAGCAAGTCCTGGCACGCGGCCCGCACGACGACGAGTCGGTGGTGTCCGCCGCGGCGGTCCTGCTGGGACGCTTCGGCCGCGCCCCTCGCGGCGTGGATCTGCTGGACCCGCGGCTGCCCCCGAGGGCGCGACGCGAAGCGATCCGCGCCCAGGCACGCTTGCGCCCGGGCAAGGACATCGTCCGCCTGGTCGACGAACGGCTCCTGGGGGGCAAGGCGGATCCGTTCGTGCGTGATGCCACCCTTCGTGCGCTGGAAGCGGCCGGGACCCGAGGGGCGAACGCCGTGCTGGCACGGCGCCAGCTACGAACCCTGGCCGCCCTGCGGGGTGCGCCGGCCGCGGCTGCGTTCGAGCGCGCGCTAGCGGCGTCCTGGCTGTCCGTCGACGAGCGTCTCGCCCTCTTCTCCGACATGCCCGGCGTCGCCGTGAGCGGCAGCGCGCAGGCCCTGGCTGCCTGGATGCTGGCGCACCCGCGCGCGCCGGCTCGCGTGCGCATCGCGGGTGTTCGCATCCTGGTCACGCTGGGCGAGGCCTTCCCGGACGCCGCGCGAGTCGCGACCGCCTCGCTGATGCCCACGCTGCTGGCGGCCCACAACCCCGAGGTGCGGCTGGCCGGGATGGCAGCCGCCGAGCGCTTGCGACCGCCGGGGGCCGACGACGCGATTGCCTTGGTCGCGGTCCAGAGCGACGCGCCCGGCGCAGTGCGGACGGGCGCCATACGCGCCCTGGCGGCATTTCCCACCGAGCGCGCTCGCGAGATCCTCGCCCGACTGGCGACTGACGATGACGACGCAGTTCTGCGCGGCGAGGCGTTGCGCGGCCTGGCCCGGATCGACTATCCCGCGGCGGTGACCATCGCCGAGCCGTTGCTCGCCGGCGAGTCGCGCGCGCTCCGCCGCGAGGCGATCGGCGTCCTGGGACAGCGTCCCGCCGAGGCACGACGGCTGGTCGCGCGCGCGGCCGAGGGCAAGCTGCCTGCCGAGGATGTCTTGCAGGTCATCGAGTCGGTCCGCGCGAACCCCGACGCTGCGGTGCAGGCCGCAGCGCGCGCGCTGCTGCGAACGCAGCTGACCGCCGACCGCGATCCAGGTCGCCTCGCCGATGCGGTCCGCCGTCTGGGCGAGCCCAGGCGCGGCGCCCGCCTGTTTCTGGATCGGCAGCGCGTCGGATGCGTGCTGTGCCACGAACTCGAGGGTACCGGCGGAAATGTCGGCCCCAGTCTCACGAACGCCTTCGAGACGCTGACCATCGAGAAGGTGATCGAATCCATCATTGAGCCCTCGAAGGAGATCAAGGAGGCCTTCGAGACCTACGACGTGGCGTTGAAGGATGGTCGCCACCTCTCGGGACGGCTCCTCGGCGAGTCAGGGAACGAGGTGGTCCTGCGGGATGCGGTCGGTCAGGAGGTCCACCTCCGCCGAGCCGAGATCACCCACCTCGCGCGCTCGCAGGTCTCGCTGATGCCCGAGGGCACCACCGACCACCTGAGCCTGCAGGAGTTCGCGGACCTGATCGCCTTCTTGCACGATCGGTCGGCCCAGCAGGCGCTGCGTATCAATCGCTAGCGCGTCAGCGGGACAATCCGGCGGGCAGCGCGGCGAGCCGTTGCAACTCTAGGATCTCGTGGAAGAACCAGGGTGCTCCGGTGGCTTTCCTGTACATCACGGTCTTGCTCGGGTACCGGACGCCGTCGTGTTCCTTCCAGGCGCTGACGCGGTAGATGTCGTCGCGCCAGTCGAAGCGCACGAGGCGGTTGTCTGCTCGGTCGAAGTACAGCTCCAGCGGCGGCTCGATCGTCTTGCTGATGCGCAACCCGAAGGCAGCCCTGGTCCCCTCGATCACGTCGGGGACCATCTCCACCTTGGACCGCGGATCGACGAGGGGGGCGAGGGTCCACGCCCAGACGTCGAACTTCGCCGGCTCATCCGTCCGGTCTTTCGCGTTGACCCACCAGTAGCCTGGTGGCTCAAGGACCGAGTCGCGCCGCTGAGCGCTCGCGGGCAAAGCCAGCTGAGTGCCCGCGTTCATCAGTTCCTTGATCCGGAACAGCTTCAAGAGCTTGTCGGTGCCGCCCACGGCCGCCACGATTCTGGCGATGCTCGCGCTCACGACGGACGTATCCATGCCCATGGCGACGTCCGTTCGGACGGCGATGTCGGATGCGCCATCGGGCCTTCTGGCGTCGGGCGCAGGTACTCCCGTGTCGCCCGCCGCGCCGTCGTCATTCGACGAGAAAGCCGGGTCTCCCCCGACGTGCTGGCCGAGGTCCTGCGCGCCGTTGGTCGAGACAGCGCTACAGCCGCTACCGTGAATCGTCGTCAGTCCGCCCAGCAGCGGCAAGAGGAACACCAGGTCGGTCTTGTGTCTCCTCATTCGACCTCTACTGTCGTCCGCCCTGGACGGTGCGCTGGCCGTGAAGACGGCCGCGCGATCGCAGCAAGATGAGGAGGGCGAGCAACACACCGAGCCCGCCTGATGGCCCGCGTGCCATCGAGCATCCGCCGGACGAAGCCGTGGAGGTCGGAGCCGTCCCGGTTGGCAGCTCGGGATCCGGCTCGGAAAGGCCGGCCTCGACGGCCGCTGCCGCCTCTCGTGCCGCCGCATCGGGACGGGCATTCGGGGCCACGTCCAGACGCACGTCGGGACGCGCGTCCGGGGCCGCCGAGGCGTCGCGGGCGACGACACCGCCGTCGCCCGCGGACGAGACGGTGATGGTGACGCGCAACATGGTGGGCATGAACTGTGCGGCGTAGTCGGCACCGACGCTCTCGGGCGCCACCTTCTTGCCCGCCTTGTCCTTGAGGATCATCGCGACTTTGCCCACGCCGCGGGTCCAGTCGATCCTGTTCGTGCGGCCGAGCATCCCCTTGTCGGTCCAGGTCATGACCTTCGGGGTCTTGTAGACCGGCCCGATCGTGCAATCGTAAGTGGGAGTCGCCTCGAAGCAGATCCAGAGGACCGTATCGGCATTGCTTGGCTTGGTCAGCACCTCTGCGGTCACCTGGATCGTGCCGCGGGTGTAGTCGACGGGTGAGCGCCAGTTGCGCGGGGTCCCCGGCAGCGGCGACACGCGGTAGTGGCTGTCCCTGGTCGTTTCCACCGAGTGCGTGTACGTCACGTCAGTCAGGAGGAACTGGTCGGCGTGGGCCACCGCAGGCAGCGCGAGAATCGGGAACAGAAACAGCTTCACCATGACCACTGACGGACGATCCGCCGGAACCCGACACACGACCTAGCCACGCAATCCAGGAAGCTCGCCGCCGTAGGCCGGATCGGCGAAGCCGTTCGAGGACACCGCGAAGGCGTTGCACAGGCCGATCAACAATTGCGTGTGCGACGCGTTGGCGGCAGGCAAGACGCGGCCGGTCTTGAAGAACCCTCCGGCCGTGCCCGCCAGCAGCCAAGGCAGGTCTTTGACCCTGTGAACATTGCCGTAGTTCATGTTGTTCGTCACCAACGTGACGCTGTTGTCGAAGACGGATCCCGTGCCCTCTTTGGCCGCCTTGAGCTTGTCGATGAGATAAGCCACCTGGGTGAAAAACCACGTATCGAGAGCGGTCTTGGAGGCAGCATTGATATGGGCGATGGCGTGGTGGGAGTTCACATCCCCGCCCCCGGCACCCGGGCGGATCACGCCGGTCGCGTTGTAGCCGAGCCAGCTCACCACATAGTGGGATGAGGAAGCGCTGGTCGCCTGCAGCGTCAGTACCTGGCTGAGCCCCGCAGCGAGCCCAGCCACGCCGATGTCGATCTGGGCCCGCAAGACCTTCTCGTAGTTGTCTGATGAATGGACATCGAACTTGGGTCCGAGGGTCGGGAACTGACATTCGTCCGACACCAGTCGAGGCGCGAGCCGGTTCTCAATTTCGCGAATCGAGGACAGGTGGCCATCGATCCTCAGTCGATCCTCGCTTCCCAGCTTGCGGGAAAAGCGGGTGATGTCCTTCTGCACGTAGTCGAGCACGCTCTTGCGCACGGACCGGACCGAATCCATCATCGGCATCCCGACGCCCGGCCGCAGACCGCCGAAGATCTTGTCGAAGGCGTGATAGGGATCGTCGTCGGGCGTTGCGACGACCGAGGCTGCCTGCCAGGAACAACTCAGATTCTTGTAGAGGACCCCCAGATTCAACACGGTGTAAGGCGTTTTCGCCGACTGCCTGAGCGCGTTGCCAATCACGTAGTCCAGTGACGCCGTCGGTGCAGGCGTGTTCTGCTTCATGGGCTTCGCGATCAAGAGGGATGGCGGCGAATCGTGGGCCTCGTTGTCGAATCCGGCCTTGTTGTAGACATCGTCGAACGTCTTGTTGAAGAGGGCGTCGGGAATCAGAAGGTCTGCCTTGTGCGGCTGGAGGGGCTTCATGATTCCCGGCAAGGAGAACGTGCTTCCGGTCCCGCTCACCCGCTGCTGCAACCCGTTGCCCCAGTTGACGACGACAAGTCGCTTGAGGCCCGTCGCCAAACATGATGCCCGCGCCAGGTCGTCCTCGAGCATGGGCAAGAGCGCAGGCCCCATCCCCGCCGCCTTCAGAAAGGATCTCCGCGAGAACCGAGAGTGCATCAGAGCACTTCTCCAACGTCAAGCTGGCGATAGCGAAACGCCCTGGTCTTGACCACCGAAACGAAAAGGTCGGCCAGCTTTCGCCCTGACCCGACCAGTTGCAGCAGCTCTTGCCCCGCGGCATCGTCGAACCCGTTGGCTGTCCCGGCCCCATATCGCCCCAGCTGCCGGGCCAGGCAGGTCGCCACGTCGGTGGTCTTGGCCAGCTTGGACAGGAGTTCCACGCCGTTCTGGAACATCACCTGATCACCGGATGGCAGCCAGATGCTTCCACTCGCGTCCACCGGCTTGCCTTCCTCCACGGTCCGATAACGTCCGATTCCGTCGTAGACCTCGAAAGCGAATCCGAGCGGATCCATCACCTTGTGGCAGTTCGCGCAGGCGTTCTTGCCATGCGCGGCAAAGCGCTCTCGCGTGGTTTGGCCGGGCTTGGGCGCTTCCGGTTCCGGCACGTTGGGGGGTGGAGGCGGCAAGGTCCCGCACAGGACGTTCTGGAGCAACACGCTGCCGCGCTTGACCGGATGCGACCCGATGGCGCTGGCGTGCACGGACAGAAACGCCAGCTGTGTGAAGACGCCAGCGCGTTCGCCTGGGTTCGCGACGACCTCGCTGACCTGATCGGAAGGCGGAGGCGAAACGCCATAGATCTTGGCCGACGCTTTGGTGACATACACAGAACGATCCGTGAAAAGTGCCTCGATCGGCGCGCCCGACTGCACCAGTTTGCCCATCGATCTCAGCAATTCGCCCAACAGGTCCGGCTGGATACCGGCAAAGTCTGGGTAGACGTCTTTGCTCTTTTCCACGTGCCTGATGTCCAGGATCAGCCACTGCCGGACGAAGTCCGTCACCGACTCGGCCACCACCGCTGACTTCACCGCCAGCCGCCGGGCCTCCTGGTCGATTCCGCTGACGTCGGTCAACTTGCCCGCGGCCGCTGCTTGCAACAAAGCATCATCCGGTGTGGTGCCGGTGATGAAATACGAAAGCCGCGAGGCAACCTCGTAGTTCGTCAGACGGACCACGTCGCCTTGCACGACCGCGGGGTCCGGACCGATCTCTCGATGGTAGATGAAACTGGCCGAGGCCAGCATCGCCTGCAACACGGCGCCGACGCTGTCCTGGAACGGCCGTTTGGCATTCAGCCGCACGTCCTTGTAGACGGCCAAAAGATCGCTTGCCTCCTCATCGCGCAACGGCCGCCGGTACACGCGCGGTCCGAACTTTCGGACGAACTGCGCGGCGCACGGTTCTTCCTCGGTCGCCACTTTGGGACTGCAAGGCATCAGCGAAGAAAGGCGACTCTTCGCCGCCGTGGCGAGATTCTCCGCTGCGGTCAGATAGGCCTCGGTTTCCAGCGTACCGATGGCGCCCGGTAGCTCGTACCCGTTGAGCCCGACCGGATCCTGGGTAAAGGCATCAGCCGGCGCGGTGGAGTCACCAAGAAGATCGCGCACGGTGTTGTTGTATTCGCGCCGGGACAGGCGGCGCAGAGGTGCTACGGGCACGACGTATGACGCGGATGAAGATGGCGGGTCCACCCCTGCCGCCGGCACGCCGGGAAACTCTGCCCCATCCGAGTCACTGATGTTGCCCACGCAGCCCGGGGAAGCGGTGACAAGGAGAGTTGCTCCAAGTGCCCTCGTCCATGCGGGCAAAGAGCTCTTCATGCCCCAAGCCGTCATCATGAAGCACTGACGGCGCCACATCGCCCAACCCGACAGGAAAAATCAACGTGGCCTACTGGCCGGCCGCGAGCGCCCCGATCTCGGGATCGGTGAGAGCCCGGTCGAAAATGCGGATGTCGTCGAGGTAACCAATCAGGCGGTACAGCAGCGGAGTGCCAAGCTCGCCGAAATACAGGTCACCCTTGTCGCTTGCGTCGTACTCGATTGCCAAATTCAGGGTGGTGGATGCGCTCAGAACTCCTGAAACGTAGAGCCGTTTTTGAGGCGGTGGTCCTGAGGGGTCGTAGACGCCAGCAATGTGCACCCAGGTTCTGATCGGCACGGCACCAGCTGGCGAATAGATGGCGTTGAGGGTGCCCTTGTGTCCCGTCTGGAACACGGCTTTGCTCCAGTCGGTCTGGTTGAGGATCAGGCTATAGCTGGCGAGCGTCGGAGTGCCATGATACTGCCAGCTCTTCGAGATCAGGCCGCCCGCGAAATCGCGGCTGTCTTCGCGTTTGACCCAGAGGGAGACCGTGACCGCCCTCGGCTCCAGCTGCGCGACTCGGGCGACGTGGACGCGATCGCGGGTCGTCTGGATGAAACGCAGACATCCTGGATTCGGGAAACGTATCGACGCCGGACAACCCCTGTCCAGAACGGGCGCGCCCTCCCACAACCCATCCCACCCGGACCCGGAAGCTTCCCTGGACGGCGTCGCCGCCTCGTCGAGGCGCCAGTGAGCCAGAAGCCCCGAGCCGAGGCTCTCGCAACGGGAAGCGGCGCTGCAAAAATATCCCAAGGCGCAATCCGAGGGCTGGACGCAGGTGGTTCCACACCGGCTGCCGCTGCAAACATAGGGCGAACAGGCCCGGGGCACGGCGGGTCTGCAAGAACCCGTGCCGGTACAGGTACGCGCGGTCTCGGCGCCGGCGCCGCAGGAGGGGGGAGCGCACGGACTGTCGACGGGATGAAACCGACACGCGCCCGCCCCATCGCAGAAGCCATCCCGGCCGCAGGTGTCCACAGGTTCCGCAGCGCACGCGTTCCGGGGATCAAGGCCGGCGGCGATCGGCTTGCACGCACCAGTCGGTGTGCATGAAACGCACGCCCCATCACAACGCGCGTCGCAGCAGACGCTGTCACTGCAGAACCCCGATGCACACTCCGCAGGCGAAGCACACCGGCTCCCCATCTGGGCAAGCCCGCCACCTCCGTCGGGTGCCGAGGCCGGCGCAGTCAGGTCGACACATGCTGCCAAGGCGAGCAAGACCGGCGCAGCCCAGCGACGCATCAGGATGCGTGGAATCATACTAACGATCCCGGCACGACGCGATCACGGGGCGCAGGTCCGCGTGGCCATCCAGATATCGGCGTTCTGGCCTCCGCCGAAGTCGGCATCGCGGTTGAAGTACAGGGTCCGCCCGTCGCGAGACAGCGAAGATTCACCGTCGTCCCTGGGTGTGTTGAGGACCGTGACGTTCACCGGTGTCGAGAAGGCCGCCGTCACGCTGGTTCGCGCCGCCACCCAGATATCGTGCCGTCCAACGCCCCCTACGGTCACGGATGTGAAGAACATCTCCAGCTCGTCCACCGAGAGGCTGGGCATGCGAGGGGAATGACCGTCGAGACCGAGGAGGACGACAGGGGCGCCGAAGGTCCCGTCGGGATCCGTGCGCGACGCCATCAAGAGGACCGGGCCGGCCGCTTCCCGCCGGTCGAAGTAGAGGCGCAACCCGTCTGCGGACACCCAAGGATCGGCGTCATCGGTGGGGCCGCTGACCTCGGTGACATGGCGCTGCACCGAGAAAGGGGACGAGTCGCTGGGACGGGAGGCGATCCAGACATCCGCGCCGCCCAGCGTGCCCGTGCGGGACGAGGTGAAGAACAGACGTCGCCCGTCCAGGTTCAAAAACGGATCCGAGTCGTCGGACACGCTGTTGACCCCGTCGACGAGGACCGGAGTGCCGAAGGTCGCCGACGCGGCGCCCCGCGTGGCCACCCAGATGTCCTTGGCGCCGACGCCGCCTGCCCGTCGCGAGCTGAAGTAGAGCGCAAGGCCGTTCGAAGAGATCTCGGGGGCGAAATCGTCCAGGGCAGAGTTCACGTTGGCCACGAGCACGGGGTTCGAGAACTGCACACCTCGGCAACTCGGGGCAGGGCCGTCCGGTCCGGGCATTGGCGCAGGACCGTCCGGCCTTGGCGCCGCGGCATCGGACGTGTCGCTCCCCGAGCGACGATCCATGCTCGTGCTCCCGTCCGACGTTCCGTCGAAGCGAGGTCGATTCAGATCGACGCATCCCGCCTGGAGCAGGCCCGCGACAGCGGCGCAGACCAGCGGCCGGCAGGAGGCGATTGGCACGGCAAGAGGATGGTACTACGCGATGCACCCGATCAGGGGAGGGCGCCTCCGGCCAGCTCGGTCGCCCGCCTGCGGTCCATCTCGGCTCCCTTGCGATCGCCCATCTGCCGCCGGAGCGCGGAACGCTCCAGGAACGTGTCCGCGCGTCTCGGATTGAGGGAGACGGCGCGGTCGAGGTCCGCTGCCGCCGCCGTTCGATCCGCCTGCGGATCACGATGGGTCCGCAGTGCGTGGTCGGCACGGCGCGCGCGCAACACTCCCCGTCGTAGCCAGACATCGGCGAGCTCGGGGAGCTCCTCGATCACGCTTCGCAGATCCTCCTCGCCGCGGCGCCACCACGTCGTCGGATCGCGCCCATCGCGAGCGGCGTTTTCGCCCGCAATGATCGCGACGAACGCTCTGCGAAACCGGGTCCAGATCGCCATAGGACCGACGCCGATGAGCCCAAGCGACTCCTCCGCCTTCGACAGGTAGCTGCTGGGATCAGCTCCCTTGTTCTGCGCGTATGCGGCCGCCTGTGCCAAGGCGTAGGCGCGCCAGGCGATCGCCTCTTCGTTTCGAGCGTCGCCCCGCAGTGTTTCGTCGAGCGCTGCCACCGCGGCCTCGCACTCCGCTCGGGGATCGGCGCCGGCCAAGGCCAGGTACGCGGCGCGGTTGATGCGCAGGCGGCCTTCCTGAAGGCGGGCGGACCTTTGCCCGGGCGCTGCGGCGAGCACGCTCCTGGAGTCCGCGAGCGCCGCCGCAAAGTCATCGAGGGCTTGCCGGCGACCGCCGCGGCCATGGTAGGTGCCGCGGTACCCGCGCGCCATGGCGCGACCCTCGAGAGCCTCCAGGTTATTCGATGATCGGGTCAGCACATGCCCGAAGTCGCGCTCGGCGGCGGTGGCATCGGCCACGGGATCGCCGCCGCCGAGCAACCGATGGTTTGCCACCTGGACGTGAATCAGACCGCGCGCCATCCAGCCGCTCACGGACTCGGGGGCCAGCTCGATCGCGGCGGTCACATCGGCCAGCGCGCCGGCAAAATCCGCGTCTGCGTCCGTCCCCCGTCCGAGCTTGGCGATGGCTCGTCCTCCGCGCAACCGCGCCCTCCCCAGGAGGTGCGGCACGTATCCGCGATCGAAAGCGATCGCCCGGGTGTAAACCTCCTCGGCCTCCTCGGTCCGGCGGGCCGCGGCGAGGGCGAGCGCCAGGGCTTCCCATGCCTCTTCCAGGCCTGGGTCTCGCGCCACGGTTTGCTCCAGGAGGAGGCGACCTTGCTCGCTGTCGCCCTGGTGATAGGCGAAGATTCCGCGAGCCGCCGTTGCTCGCGGATCGCTGGCGAGGACCCGCTCCAGCGCTCGACAATCGCGCACGATCGCCGCACGCAGATCTCGCAGACGTGGATCGCGCCGGTCGAGATCCTCGTGGCCTGGCTCCGCGGGCCAGCGTCCAGGCTCCTCGTCGCGTCTCGCCGCGGCCTGCGCCTCGCCGAGGAGCTGTCCGTATCTCTTCGACAGGAGCACGGCGTGCTCGTACAGCGCCGGGCCGTAGTCGGGGGATTTCTGCAGCGCGCGTCCCTGATACTCGAGCGCCGTGTCGTCGTCGAGGACCGCCCGGAACATGCGCCCCATCAGGAAATCGAGCTCGGCGAGATCGGGCGCGCGCAGCCTGGCTTCCTGGTATGAGGCCGCGAGGCGGGGCACGAACTGCCGCATGCTCTGGTTGTCGCCGCTGCGGCGAAGACGGAGAGCCGCGTCCAGTGACATCTCCGCCATCTGCCGCACCGACTCGACCGCCGAGCGTCTTGCCCCGTTCTCACGGGTCGCCACCGCTCCCGCGGCGAGCACCGCAGCGGTGGCCACCACCGCCAGCGCGAGGACCAGCGGATGACGGCGGAGGAGTCTGCGCAAAGGCGCCAGACGTCCCGAAGGGCGCACGCTGACCGCCTCGCCGGCGATGGCGTGGCCGAGATCCTCGGCCAGCGCATGGGCCGACGCGTACCGACGGTGCGGCTCGTGAGCCATTGCGGTCTCGATGATCGCAGCCACGTCCGACGGCAGCGAGGGAACCCGTCTCCGGACGGAGATCGGCACGTCGTGGATCACCTTGTGCACGATCTCGGCGACCGAGCCGCCTGCAAAAGGTGGGTGGCGCGTGACCAGTTCGTAGAGTGTCGCGCCGAGCGCGTAGATGTCCGTCACCTTGCCGATCGCCTGGGCATCACCGCGTGCCTGTTCGGGCGCCATGTACGCCGCCGTGCCGAGCACGTCACCAGGAGCGGTCATCGCCGTGGACGCGCCCAGCAGGTGGACGATGCCAAAGTCCAGGACGAGGATCCGACCCTGCTCGTCGCGCATGATGTTGCCGGGCTTGAGGTCCCTGTGGACCACGCCACGCTGGTGCGCGTGCTCGACGGCCAGGGCCGCCACTCGAACCGCGTTCAAGGCGTCCGCGAGCGACAGGTCAGCGTCCACAAGCGTGGTCCCTTCGATGAGAGGCATCACGAGGTACGGGGAGCCCGGAGCGCCGCCGACGCGGTAGATCGGGACGATTGCGGGATGTTCGAGCCGCGCAACCGTCAGGGACTCGCGGGCGAATCGCTCTTTTGCCTGGGTGGAATCGAGGACCGGACGCTTGAGCGCGACCCAGCGACCAAGAGCCGTGTCCCACGCCTTCCAGATCTCGCCGCCACCGCCTCGCCCGATCGTCTCGACCAGAACGAACTCGTCGAGGCGAGCGTGGGAGAAGGCAAGGGCGGCGCGAACCTCGTCGGGCAGCGCGGGAAGTTGTCGCGCCGGGCCCGTGAAATCGTCGTGATGAACCGTCCGGGCGACGGATGTCCAGTCCGTCGGCGCCAGGAGACCGCCGTCGATGAGGACCTCCTTCAGGCTCGCGCCGCTCTCATCGGCACGGGCTCGCGCGCCTGCGAGCTGGGTATCGGTCAGCTTTCCGAGTGCCAGCGCCTTGTCGGCGATCGCGGCCTCGTGCGCCGCCCTCGCCAGCGACCGTATGCGATCGAGCGGGAGGTCCGGCGCCACGGCCGGATCCTAACATTCAACCGCGAAACAGCTGCTCGAGCTCGCGCGCAAGGGCGTCCGGCCCCTCGACGTAGCCGCGCACGACCTCCACCAGCGCCTCGCGAAAGGCGGCCCGTGCGGACACCAGCGTGTGTTTCACCTGGTCGCCTGACAGACCGAAGTCTCGGCCCAGCTCCGCGTACGACAGCCCTTCGTTCTCGAGATCGTAGCGCTTGAACAACGTGAACACCTGCGCGCGTCCCTCGGCGCCGAGTCTCGCCTCGAGGGACGCTAGCGCGCGGTCGAAGACGGTCTTGTTCCACGTTGCATCGAACACCTGTTCGGGCGAGAGCCCGGACGCTGCCGTGGCCTCGAACGGCACGAACATCACGCCTCCGCCGCGCTTGATGCGCTCGGCGTCGCGGTTGGCGTTCAGCATGAAGTGCTTCAGCGCTGCCCTGAGGAACGTGCGAAAGCTTCCGCGCTCGGCGTCGAAGCGGTCGAGCAGGCCGGGCTCGAGCGTGGCCCGGGCGAAAAACTCCTGCGCCAGATCCTTGGCGTCCTCGTCGCTGCGCGCCCAGAACTGGCGAATGACTCCATGCACGGGCGCCCAGTAGATCTGGACCAGGCGTTCGAGCTCCTGGCGGTAGCGCGGCGAGGCGGGATCCTTCAACTCGCAGATCAGCGACCAGGAGGTGGTGGGGAACGACATCGACCGACGCCCATCCTAGTACATCGGCTTCGTGGGGAACCAACCCGGCCGGCCTGGATCCAGATAGGCGCCGTCTATCCGATCGGTGGTGTATTGCTCGACCTTGGCAGCATCCAGCGACACGCCAAGGCCGGGGCCTTGCGGGGCGGCAAGGCGTCCTTCCGACACGTCGAACGGGGTGGTGATGATGTCGTCTGCCTGGTTCGGGTACTGGCTGTCGATGGCGAACAGCAGGTTCGGGATGACCGTCGCCAGGTGCGTGCAGGCGGCCGTGGCGATGCCCAGCTCGCCTCCGCTGTGAAAGGTGATCGGCAGCCCAGCCGCTTCGGCGACGGCAGCGGCCTTGCGGGCCTCGAGGAGTCCGCCAGCCTTGAACGGATCGATGACGATGACGTCGGCCGCCTCGGCAGCCACGATCCGCGCGACGTCCGCCAGTGTGAAGGCGCTCTCGTCGAGCGCGATCGGTACGGATGTCAGGCGCCGGAGGTGGGCGTGCCCGGCAAGATCCTCCAGCGGTAGCGGCTGCTCGACGTACTCGAGGTCGTAGGGTTCGAGGCGGCGTAGCTGGCGTTTGGCCGTGGCGAGGGTCCACGCCCCGTTGACGTCGGCGCGAACACGGACGCGCGGACCGACCGCCTCGCGCACCACGCGCACCAAAAGGATGTCGCTCTCCTCCCCCATGCCGATCTTCACCTTCACGGTGCCGAAGCCCCGTCGCACGCACTCCGCGGCCTCGAGCGCCAGCTGGTCCGGATCGCTCTCCTGCAGGTAAGCATCCATGACGACCTCCGGGCGGTACCTTCCGCCCCAGAGCTTGTAAAGCGGCAGGCCGGCCTTCTTGCCGATCACATCCCACAGCGCCATCTCTAGCCCGGCCCGGGCGGCGACCAGCGCCCGCTTGTGGTGGTAGTAGCCGGCGCCCTCGGTCTTCCGCACCAGCCGCTCGACGTCGAACGCGTCCTCGCCAATCACCAGCGGCGCGATGGTGTGACGGAGGACAGGCTCGACGAATTCCCAGAGGCAGATGGTCTCGCCCAGCCCGACGATCCCGTCCTCGGTCGTCACCCGGACGACGAGGCGGGTGGTGCCGGAGCGCGTTCCTGCGCTCCAGTGGACCTTGCGCTTGAACGGGACGAACACCTTGAACGACTCGACTTCAGTGATTCGCGAGGACAAGTTGGGACCTCCTTGTGAAACCGGGCAGGGCGAGCCAGAGCACGACGGCGGTGAAGACGTGGAGCACGCTCATGGCGACGAAGACGTCGTCGTACGAACGCGTGGTGATGGTCCAGCCGATGAGTCCGGCGGACAGGGCGGCCCCGATGGCGCTGCCCGTGCCGATCACGCCCTGGACCGACCCGATGCTACGCGCGGGAAACAGATCGAGAGGCAGCGTGATGGCGCAGCCCATGAATGCCAGCGCCGCGCACGCGTGGGCGGAGGCCAACGCGATCGGCAGCAAGCGTCCCGGCAAGGACGGCATCAGGAAGGCCGAGCCAAGAATCATCGCTGCTGCCGACATCACGGCCAGTCGAGCGCGGGAGGCTTCCCAGCCTCGCGCGATGAGGGCGCGCGGAACGAGGCCGCCAAGGAGGCAGCCGATGTCGGCGGCCACGAAGACGATCCAGATCGAGGAGCTGAGATCGGCCAGCGAGAATCCACGCTCGGTCTGGAGGTACTTGGCGAACCAGTAGAGGTAGAAGTACCAGACGACGTCGGTCAGAAGCCGGGCCGCCG
Organism: Myxococcales bacterium; assembly: GCA_031423255.1. Lineage (GTDB taxonomy): Bacteria > Myxococcota_A > Polyangia > Fen-1088 > Fen-1088 > JANPFD01. Next base: position 200,104 of record JANPFD010000155.1, read on the forward strand.
TCAGCAGCCAGAGCAACGGCGCGCGTGCGAGGCGGCCGAGCGGGACTCTGTCGATCCCGGGTGACCGGCGCGTGGTCGGCGGACAGAGCAGCAGCCAGGCCGCCGCAAGGACCAGGCCCGCGGCACCGACCAGGACGAACACCGCACGCCAGCCAAGGCGCAAGGCGAGCGCAGGGACCATGAAGCCGGCAAGCGCCGCGCCGAGGGTGCCTCCCATCATGTAGAGGCCGACGGCCAGGCCCTTCTGATGCGGCGGGAAGTGGCTGGCGACCGTCGCCGCCGCTGCCGCGTAGTGACCCGGCTCGCCGAGCCCCAGCAGCGCGCGCGTGACGAAGAGAGACCGGAACCCGGTGGCAAGAGCGGCCGAAGCCGCTGCGGCCGACCACCAGAGGATGAAGATCGTCTCGGCGAGGCGTGGGCCGATCCGGTCCACCAGACGGCCCGCCAGCAGGTACGCCGCGCCGTAGGCCACGGAGAATGCCTGGACCACCCGCGCGTAGTCGCGTTCGTCCAGGTGCAGCTCATGCTGGATCGTCGCCGCGAGTAGCGACAGCGCCTGGCGGTCGACATAGTTCAGGATCGAGCCGCCGAGGAGCAGCCCGGCCAGCACCCACCGGCTGGTGGCCGGCTTCAAGCGAGGATCTCGTCGACGACCGTGCCGTGCACGTCCGTGAGCCGGAAGTCCCGGCCTGCATAGCGAAAGGTGAGTCGCTGGTGATCGAAGCCGAGTAGATGCAGCATCGTCGCGTGCAGGTCGTGCACGTGCACGGGACGGTCGACGGCCTTGAAACCGAAGTCGTCGGTGGCGCCGTGAACGTGCCCCGCCTTGACACCGCCGCCAGCCATCCAGACCGAGAAGCCGTAGCTGTTGTGATCGCGTCCGGGTGAACCACCGGTGTGAGAAGCGCCCGGGGCCGGCATCTCGACCGTGGGGGTGCGACCGAACTCGCCGCCCCACAGCACCAGCGTGTCGGTCAGCAGCCCCTGGCGTTTCAGGTCCTCGAGGAAGGCGGCGATCGGGCGATCGCAGGCGCCCGCCAGTTGCCGATGCTTGCTGTCGTTCGCCTCGTGCGTGTCCCAGGGTTGGTTGGCGCCGGTCCACACCTGCACGAAGCGCACGCCTCGTTCCAGCAGTCGGCGGGCGATCAGCAGCTGCCGGCCCTGAACGCCGTCGCCGTAGCGCTGGCGCACCGACTTCGGCTCGCGCGAGATGTCGAAGACGTCGGTCGCCTCCATCTGCATGCGGTAAGCCAGCTCGAACGACTGGATACGCGCCTCCAGATCGCGGTTCTCGCGGCGGCTCGCGAGGTGACGTTCGTCGAGCGCCGCCACCAGGTCGAGCTGACGCCGCTGCAGATCCCGGGGGCGCTTCGGGCTGCTGAGGTTCTCGATCAGCTTGTCGACGTCAGCGGCCGCGGTGTCGATGTGAGTGCCCTGGTGGATCCCGGGCAGGAACCCGGACTGCCAGTTCGCAGGCCCGGCCTGCGGGAAGCCGCCCGGACAGAGCACGACGAAGCCAGGAAGGTTCTGATTCTCCGTCCCGAGGCCGTAGGTGATCCACGAACCGACCGAAGGCCGGCTCTGCCGCGGATCGCCGCAGTTCATCAGCAGCAGCGACGGCTCGTGGTTGGGTACGTCGGTGCGCATCGAGCGCACCACGCACATGTCGTCGACATGCTCGGCGACGTGGGAGAACAGCTCGCTCACTTCGGTGCCGCTTTGGCCGTGATGACGGTAGGTGAAAGGCGAGGGCAGCACGGCTCCGGTCTTGCGCTCGGTGCGCGGGGTCTCGCCGGGCAGGGGCTGGCCCGCGTATCGCGCCAGGAGTGGCTTCGGATCGAACGTGTCCAGGTGCGAGGGACCGCCATTGGCGAAGATGTGGACCATTCTCTTTGCGCGCGGGGGATGGTGCGGCGGCCGCGGTGCCAAGGGGTTGGATGCGCCCTCGGCCATCTCGGTGCGTCCGAGGAGATCCGACAGCGCCAGGGCGCCAAGACCCATTCCGGAGCGTCTCAGCAGGTCACGACGGGCAAGCATCGGCATCCTCCTCAGTCGACGAACACGAACTCGTTGGTCATCAGGAGGGCGTGCACGTAGCTCTCCCACGTCGATTCGCGCACAAAGCGCCGTCCGAGCACGCGTTCGGCGAAGGTGGGCGCTCGACCGAACAGGCGCTGGTACACCGTCCCGATGCGGTCCGCCGGACCCGATGTCCGGGCCAGATGAGCGGCGGCGTCGATGACGAACGGGCTGTTCAGGAAGAAGAGTCCCTGCGGTGGCACGGTCGTTTCGGCGCGTGTTGCTGCGTGGAGATCCGGCGTCGGGAAATCGAAGATCCGATACAGATTGGGAAACGGGCTGCGCTCGACCTGCCCGTACACCGTGCGGCGAAGTGAGAAAGGCGCGGTCGCGATCTGCACGGGCCGGCCACCCTGCGTTCCGTCGAGTCGACCCGAGCTCGCGAGCAGGGCGTCGCGCATCGCCTCGAAGTCCAGACGGCGCGGCACCTGTCGCCACAGCAACCGGTTCTCCGGATCGATCTTGCGGGCGGCCGGACGGTCGACGCTCGACTGGCGGTAGGTCGCCGACAGCATGATCTGCCCGTGCAGCGCCTTCATCGACCAGCCGCCGTCCACGAACCGCCGGGCCAGCCAGTCGAGCAGGGCGGGATGCGTCGGGGCATCGCCGCGGAGTCCGAAGTCGCTGGGGGTGGCGACGATGCCGCGGCCGAAGTGGTGCATCCAGATCCGGTTCGCCATCACCCGTGCCGCGAGGGGATTGCTCGACGCGGTGATGGCCTGGGCCAGTTGCAGGCGCCCGCTGGTGTCTTCGGGGAACGGCGTTGCATGCGGCCCCGCCAGTACTGACAGGAACTGCCGAGGCACGGCGGGTCCGAGGGTGTTGGGATTCCCTCGGATGAAGACATGGGCGCCATGGGGATGCTCTCGTTCGATCACCACCATGGCGCGCGGCGGGGCGCCCGGGTGGTTGGCATCGAGTGTGGCTAGGCGGTTCTTCATCCTCCGCAACTCGCCCTGATCGCGCTCGGAGAACAGCCGTCCCTTGAAGCTGAATGTTTTCGGGAGGTCGTCGAGCGGAATGAGCGTCGGCGAGTCCCCGGTTCCCTGGAACATGCGCCACCGGTCGAGAACCAGCCGGGACAGACCGCGGTCCTCGAGGTAGCCGTCGGCGGCGGTTCGCGACAGGCCGCTCGTCTCGGCGATGGCACGCTGGTAGGCGGCGATTTCTTCGGGGCGGTTCAGGGTCTCTTGCGCCCGCTTCTGACGAGACTCGAGAAAGCCGGTGATCTGGCCTCGCAAGGCCGCGCGCTCGCCATCGTAGCTCGCACGTGCCTCCTCGTTCGCGACGGGGCCGATCTCGGGAAGCTCGCTTGGCTCGGTGACACTGGCGAAGATCCCGTACAGCGAGTAGTAGTCCCGCGTCGGGATCGGATCGTACTTGTGGTCGTGGCACCGCGCGCAGGCCACGCCGAGACCGAGAAACCCACGCGTCACCACGTCGATACGGTCGTCGACGATGTCAGGCTCCTTGCCCGAGAACTTGCGTCCGACGGTCAGGAAGCCGAGCGCAGCGAGAGACGACGGGTCCTCGCGCGACTCCGGCAGCAGATCGGCCGCGAGCTGCTGTGTGACGAAACGGTCGTAGGGGAGATCCTCGTTGAAGGCACGGATCACCCAGTCGCGGTAGGTGTACGCGAACGGCATCCGTGGCTCGGTCTGGTACGCATAGTCCCTGGTGTCGGCATACCGGGCCACGTCGAGCCAATGACGTCCCCAGCGCTCACCGTAATGAGGCGACGCCAGCATGCGATCGACGACCTTCGCGAACGCCTCTGGCGAACGATCCTTCTCGAAGGCGGCAATCTCGACCGCCGTCGGCGGCAAGCCAATCAGGTCGAAGCTCGCGCGTCGGATCAGTGTCCGCCGATCGGCCTCGGGAGACGGGGTGAGGCCTCTTGCCTCGAGCTCGGCCAGGACGAAGCGATCGAGCGGCGATCTCACCCAGGACTCGCGTCGCACGGGTGGCAAAGGGGGATGAGGCGGCGGGCTGAATGCCCAGTGCCTGGGGGCTACTGCTGCGTCGACAGTTTCGTGGCCGCTCCGTGGATCCGGGGCACCCATCGCAATCCAGGTCGCAAAGGCCCGCACCACCTCCGGGGCCAGGGGCCCATCGGGGGGCATCTGAAGATCCGGATCGCCATACCGGATTGCCTTCAAGACAAGGCTGTCGGCAGGCTTGCCGGGGACCAGTGCGGGACCGGAGTCACCCCCTCGGAGCAGGCCCTGCCGGCTGTCCAGCAAAAGACCGCCCCGTTTCTTGCCTGATCCAGCCGAATGACAGCCGTAGCAACTGGTCACCAGCACCGGTCTGATGGAACGCTCGAAGAAATCCGTACCGTCGTCCGCTTGGGCCATGCCCGCCCCCAGGCACACGAATAACGAGAGCGAGGTCGATCCAGGATGGTGCACGTCGGACTGCTTCCACCACAGCCTTTAACCGTCTGGAGCCAATCGGGCGGGCGGCTCCCGAGATTCAGAACGTCCCGGCGAGACCGGCCCCTTGACCGCCAGCAACCGGCACCGGCACGATGGCCAGGCCGACAGACCGGGTGCGCGTGTGCAGCCACGGCACGGTGATGCCGATCGCCGTGCCCATGACCGCGGCAACGGCGACGTCGGTTGGAAAATGGTGCCCGGAAACGACGCGTTCGAGAGCCACGCTGGTTCCGATGAGGCCTGTCGTAAGCCAAGGCCAGATCCCGGTGCCATACCGTTTGTGCAGCGTGAACGAGGCGGCCGAGAGCGCCGCGAAGGCCGTCGCGACGTGTCCGGCATAGAAAGATTGGTACCCGGCACCCGTGTCCTGGAAGGCGGGGTCGCCTGCGTAGGCAAGGGGCCGAGGGCGCGCCACGGCGAAGTTCACCATGTTCTGGATGGCCGTGTTCACGGCGAGCGTCTCGACATAAACAACGAAGTCTTCCCCGAACGCTCGACTCACGCCCAGGTCGAACAGGTCGAGAAGCGGAAGCGCAAACATCGTGCCGTACACCGTGACGTCCGCCGCCACGCTGGCGGCGTGACTGCGGTTTCCGACAGTGCCGCGATCGATGGCATTCAGCCCGGCCGGATCGCAGGGGCAACTGATTCGTGCCAGCTTGTCCGTCAAGAACGCCCGGACGAACCCCACGCTACCCGCGACCAGCGTGACGGGGATGTCGACGGCCAGATTGAGCTGGTAGACCTCGCGAGGCGCAGCGGGAGCCAGCAGGAGTACAGCGGCGAGTGCGACGGGTGCCATGACCATGAACGCCGAGAGTACGCGCTCGAGGAGGGCAACTTCGAGCGTTGCCTCTTCACCGGCGTTCATCCGTGCGCGAGCGCACGCCGCTCACATCCCGCCGCTGGCCAGATTCATCACCTCGGCCGCGCTCAGCGCGTGGCGGTAGATCCGGACGTCGTCGATGTTGCCCTGAAAACCGTTGCCGCCCATCGCCCGGCCGATCTCCAGCGCGCTGCTGCCATCCGTGGGAGGCCTCACGCCGGCGCGCGTTCCCTGCACGGTGCCGTTCACGTACACGCGCAGGGCGCTGCCGTCATACACACCGGCGACGTGGCTCCAGTCGCCGAGGGGTAACGCTTTGGCTCCCGACGTGTCCGTGAACGACGTGGCGTTGGCGACGCCGAAAGACGGGCTGCCGTTGGAGCCGATGCGAAGGATGTAGCCCCGTCGGGCAACGCCGTTCACGTTCTCCCATTTCTCGACGATTCCATGACTGCCGACCACCTCGATCGTCGGCCGGACCCACGCGGCGATCGACATCGTTCCGACCAGGCTGAGGGTCGGCGAATCGACGACGCTGGCGGTCTGATTCGAAGTGCGCGCGAAGCTCAGACTACGGAGATTCGAGAAACTGACCGGAGCCACGACCGACGAGATCGTGGGACCTCCGACGTGACGTCCATGGTTGTCGCTGCCCGACGAGTCGGCCGACATCGTCCCGTCGGTCTCGTCGAGTTTCCAGTGCCCCACAAGACCGACGCGCGGGATCGCATCTCCCGGATCCACGGCCGCGTCGTCGAGCGGCACCGGGAACGAAAGGTCCACGCAGCCCGAGGCGGCCAAGGCCGCGACGAACCCACGAGCGCGAAGACCCACACCCCTACTATATCCCGGCCGCTCACGGAGGCGCGTACGGGGACGCCGGTCAAAAGTTCGCCTGGAGGGCGACCGTCGCTCGGTGCTGGCGGTAGACGAGAGGGATACCCTTGGGCTGGGGGATCGGGATGATGATCTCGGCGGGATCGATGATCAGACGCCAGGTTCCGCTCATGCGGAATGCCACCCCGAGGGGCGATATGGCGAAGTACGGCCCGATGCTCCCCTTCCTTGCGGCGAACGTATCGAACATCAAGATGCTCACTCCGGCGCCCGCGGTGACGCGCAACTCCAGGTAGTCGCGCACGTTGAGCCGATAGATGCCGACGCCGTAGATGTTCGTCGTGCCGGGCTTGGTGCGGCGGGTCTCGATCGAGATCCAGGGGTTGTACTCGGCGTCCAACCCGATGGTGAACCCCTTGCTGATGTCCAGCCGGACGCCGCCGCCGACGTCGTAGGCCGCATTGTCGATGGCGATACCTGCCTTGACGATGATGCCGAAAGGGTGAGCCTCGAGCTGTCGCTGCTCGGCGGGTGTCGCCTTGCCGATGACTCCACCTTTGATCTCGCCGCGGTCCGCGTGTTCCTTCTGCTCGGCCTTGGCGACCGGGTGGTCGTCCTTCTTGACCGCGGCCGCTTCCTTGGCGGTCTCGGTGTCAGTCTGGGCAGCCCGCGCCGCCGCTGGAGCGCCCAGCATGAACAGCAGTGCCGCAATCAGGTTCCGCTTGCGCCTGCAGGTCAGCAACATCACCAGCCCCAGCATCGCCGGGAGTAACCCGGGGCCGTTCGAATTTCCGGCGGCCGGCCCGATCGAACATCCGGTCAGCGAGGTCATCTTCCGTTCGGGGGCGTCACACCAGTCGTTCGCCTCGTTGCACCCCTCCTCGATCTGGAACCAGGACGCCACGACTGCCTCGGCCCGCGCCAGGCGCCCGGCCCGACCGCCGACGTCACTGGCCACTGCGGCGATGAGCTCGGTGGTGGCTTGTTTCGCGGCATCGCGCCGGGCGATGCCACCCTTGTCCGACTCGCCGCAGGCATCGAGAGCCGACAGATGCTGGAAGCCGTCGCGGTCGACCACGTAATCGTTGCCCCCCTCGAGCCAGTCCACCCAGTTGAGCACGGTGCGGACCCGTTTGAGATCGGGCGAGCGGAACGTGTGGGTGAACGAGTCCTGGAGCGCGTGCGTCGCTTGCCCCAGATGAAAGGCATACCGGTTGAGCGGCACGTCGGTCTGCCCGCTGAACACCAGGTGCAGGCGCACCGTCTCTCGCGCGGCGAGATCCGGTACCTCTGCCGTGCCGAGGGCGATGCCGATCTGCTCGACGATGTACGCTTTGCACGCGGCGAGTGCCTTCGCGTTTCCGTCGGGTCCGTCGTCATGAGCGCTGCGCAGGCAGTGGTCGCGCTGCCCGTTCGGAGCGGCTCCGAACTGGGCGAGGCTCACCAGGTCCTTCAGGTCGTATGGCCCCTGGTCGCTGTACTGGTTGCCGATGAGAGCGCTCATCACCCAGAAGTTCCGCACACGCGGGGCGACGTCGATGGAAAGGTCGTCGATGAGCAGCTTGTACCTGGCCTCGAGTTCCGGCGGTGTCGCACCTGTGGGCCAGGCGGCGCCGTCGAAGGCCTCCGTGGTGATCCCCTGGTGGCAGGCCTTGACGAACGCCAGGGCGGGCTCCGGGGACATCGCCAGTGCCATCGTCATTGTCATCACACCGGCGAGCGCTCGTCGACTCATGTTGTCTCGTGAATACGCCCGGGCGTATCAGACGACTATTAGAAAGTTACTAGCCAATACATCGTAAAAATAGAGGTAATTCCGGCGTAGACTGGCGGCGAGTGAGTCGACCAGGTGCTATTCGAGTGCGCCCACTGACGCCCGACGAGCTGGCCAGTATCACCAAGGGCACGCTCGCTCACTACGACGGGGCCGCGGAACGGTTCTGGCAGGGAACGCGCGACCACGACGTCTCCCAGAACGTCGCGGCGCTACTCGACCACATCGAGAGTGAGCCCCCGTTCGCGATCCTCGATCTCGGCTGCGGTCCGGGACGGGATGTGCGGACGTTCGCGCGCCTGGGACATCACGCGGTCGGGCTCGACGGTGCCGCGCGCTTCGTGGACATGGCGCGTCAGCTTTCGGGCTGCGAGATCCTGCACCAGGACTTCCTCCACCTGGACCTGGCGGCGGGGCGTTTCGACGGGATCTTTGCCAACGCCTCCCTGTTCCACGTCCCCACGCAGGAGCTCCCCCGGATCCTGAGTGAGCTCCACGCAGCGCTGCGGCCGAAAGGTGTGCTCTTCACCTCCAATCCGCGGGGGGAGGGCGACGAAGGCTGGTCCGACAACCGTTACGGCGCGTACCACGATCTGCCAGCCTGGCGAGGCTTCCTGAGCGCGGCGGGCTTCGACGAGGTGACCCACTACTACCGGCCGCAAGGGCTCCCCCGCGACCAGCAGCCCTGGCTGGCCTCGGTCTGGCGTCGCCGGGCGCCTTGAGGGCGGAAGTTTCGCTCAGCGCAGGTACCTTGCAGCCTCCAGCAGTGCGGCGCGAGCATCGGGACCGTGCGCGCATTTTTCGTGGGCGACGATGCAGCGTTTCAGGTCCGGCAGCTCCGCATAGCGATCGAGGTCGGCGCGGAACGCGGCCTGGTCCTTGATCGCCACGAGCTTCATGAGCTACTTGTCGGCGGAGAGAGCCCGACCTTCCAGGGTCTGCTCCTGAATCATCTGCACCAGTCCCTTGACGATTGCCGTTTCGGCGCACCCCGGTTTGACCCGGGCACTCTTGATCTCGTAGCTCACCCGAGCGTACGCAGCGTCGTCGGGCAAGTAGCCGCTGGAGCCGTTGCAATGCGTGACCATGATCGTGTTCGACGTCGGTGACTCGCTCTTCGTGCGTTGGCCGATGAGGGTCAGCACCTCGCCCGAGACCCCCGTCAGTGCAATGTCGTTGATTCGCAACAGCGACAGCCGGATGGACGTCGCAGCGGCGTCGACGAAGGCGGGCGGGGCGCCCTTGGTCAGTCCGGGGACGGCCTTCTGGCCCGGGCAGGTCACGACCTTCTGAGCTCCGCCGAGGGAGACGCGGCCGGTGGTGGTGATGCTCGCGGCTACGCGGATCACCTCGTCACCGAGGATGCGGCCCATCGCTTCCATGCCGTCGAACCGATCGTCGAGCCGATCGTAGATGGGACACTGGTCGCCGCCGGCGCCGCTGGTCCAGGGAACGACCACCTTGTCGCCGAAGTGCCGCTCGACCCAGCGTGACGTCGCACCGGGAAGATCGGCGGTGATCGCGGAGTTCCTCATCCCCAGCGCCGTGCCATGAACACCGTAGTTGACGAACATGGCGAGCGGCACGCCCGCAGCGGACTCGAATTTCACCACGGCGACGGTCTTGTCTGACGGCCCGTCGGGATTGATCCCGAGATACCAGCTGCCGTTGGCCTGCAACGCCCGGCGGTTGACGTTGACGTTCGCCCGGCCCACGCCCATGCCCACCCGGCCGGGGGCAAGACGGCTCGCCGCCTGAGCCACCGCAGCCGAAAGACTGTCCTCGACCCGCTGGGCGTACGCGTCCCTCAGCGACGGCGCGCCGTGGGTATGCGTCGCCGCCAGCAACAGGTGCGAGACCGGGATCCGGTGCTCCGCCGCAAGGCGGCCCGCAACGTGGGCCCAGAATTCGTGAGAGAAGCCGATCAGGTCAGCGCTGACAATCGCGGCCCGCCGCGCGCCCGCCTCTAGGACCACGGCGCGGACATAGAGAGGATCGTGCACGCTCCTGTGTCCGTCTTTACGGCCCGCATAGCCGCTCATCGGCAGGGCAGCATCGGCGGCGGGGGTGATCTCGACCCGCGCCGCCCCGACACGGAGGTCCTCGGCGCCGAGCAACGCCTCGGCAGCGAACAGAGCCAAGACGAAGCACGTCATCCCGCGAGTCCTGGCAGGGGACCCATCGAGTACTTCGGATCACCGAAGCTGGTCGCCGGGATGCCCGTCGCGTTCATGATCGAGACGAACAGATCGTTGTGGGTGGCGTTGCTGTACTTGATGAAGCGATTGGTCTTGATCGCGCCGCCGGCGCCGCCCAGCAACACATAGGGCATGTTGAGGTATGTGTGCGTCGGTCCGACGCCGACCTCGCTGCCCGCCAGCACGACACTGTTGTCCAGGACAGACACTCCGTTCGAGTCCTTGATGGCCAGGGCCTGGCCCAGATAGGCGAGCTGGGTCATGTACCACTGCTGGATGCGCTGCAACTGCGCCACCGATGCCGCGTCCGTCTTGTGGGATAGGGAATGGTGAGGTTCGTTTGCGCCAGCCCAGGTGTGCGTGGTCCCCGACGCGCCACTCGACCATTGCAGCGTTGCCACCTGGGTCAGTTCGCAGGCGAAGGCCATGGCCAGCATGTCCATCTGCAGTTTGCCCACCGCGGGGAAGGCGCTGTTGGTGTTGTGGTCCCTGGGGTAGGTCTGGATCGGTTTGGTGCACGCCGGTCCAGCCTTGCCCACGAAGCTCAGGCGCGACTCGATGTCCCGCAGCGCTGTGAGGTGCGCATCCAGCTTCGACCTGTCGCCTGCGCCCACCCTGGTGTTGACCTGCCTGAAGTCTTCACCGATGAAGTCCAGCACACTCTTGCGCCTGTCGAGGCGAGCCTGGGCGTCGCCCGATCCCGAGTCGATGGTGGTGAACAGCTTGGTGAACATCCGCTGTGGGTTGTCCTCGCAGGGCATCGGCTTGGACGGCCCGGAGTACGAGGTGTACGCGTAGACGGGAGCGCCTCCATAGACGCGCAACGTCTGCACCCCGAACTGCAGCGACGCGTACCGCGACCCCACGCCGATCCGGCTGGCGATCTCCTGGTCGATGGTGATCCCGGCGCCCCAGCCCTCGGCGCCGAATCGGGTGTTCTCCTCGAAGATGAATTTTCGGCCTGTCAGAAGGTTGGTCATCCCCACGCCGTGCGCGTTGCCCGGGTTCTCGCGCGCGCTCTGCATGTTCACCCCCGCGAGCACCACCAGCTTGCTCTGCAGCGGCGCCAGCGGCGACAGGGTCTCGGGCAGAGTCCCGAGTCCGGACGACGCGCCGGCCGGGAACCACGACGATGGGTTCACCCCGTTCGGGAAGAAAAAGTAGACGAAGCGTTTGGGCGCGGGCGCCGCCGTCGCCATTCTGGGCAGCATCGCCTCCAGGAAAGGCAGGGCGACGGCGACACTGCCGGATCCCCGCAGAACGGTCCGTCGCGACAGCGGTGCTCGGTTCATGGCGTCCCTCCGGTCTTCTTGTAGTAGAGGAAGGCAGGCGTCTGCGTCAGGGCGACGATCAGCCGCTTCATGTCGTAGCCCGTGCCCTTGAACAGGTCGCGCAGGATGCCGAGGCTGCAGGCGTCCGCCTCCGCCTCCGTCCGTCCCTGGGCGAATCGGAACCACTGCTTGGTCACGCAGGAGCGGACCGTGTCGCTCGTGGCCAGCTTGGTCGCAAGCTCGATGGCGCCGTTGTACCTGCCGGCCATCTCCTCGGGAATCTTCACCTCGCCGAGGGCGTTCACCGGGAACCCATTGTCCCGGTCGCGCCAGGCGCCGATGCCGTCGTAGTTCTCGAACGCGTATCCGATCGGGTCGAACAGCGTGTGACAGGCACTGGCGCACGGATTGCTGTCGTGCATCTCGAACCTCTGCCTCGTGCTCGTCCCCTCCTGTACCTTGGGCGGCACGATGTTCACGTCGTTCGGCGCCGGCGGGGGCTCCGTGCACAGCAGTCGCTCGAGGACGAATACGCCGCGTGCGATCGGCGACGACTGATCCTCCTTGGCGTTCACCGTGAGGAAGCTGGCCTGGGTGAGCAGTCCGGCCCGCCTGCCCGCGGGGAGCATCGTCCTCTCGAAATTGCCGTCGGTCAGCGGGCCGGTGGTCTTGTAGAAGCTGGCGAGCCGCAGGTTGGCGAAGGTGTAGTCGGCGGTCAGCAGCGTGTTCAGCGTCGGACTGGCGCCGAACATCACGTCCTCGAGGAACTTCGACGTCTCGGTCTTCATGAACTTGCGCAAGGTCGCACTGAAGGCCGGGTACGCCTTGGCATCCTTCGTGAGGCCGGGATCGTCGATCGCCTCGAGGTGCAGCCACTGGTTGTTGAAGTGAGCCACCGCCGCCTTGGCCTTCGCGTTGCCGAGCATGCGCTCGGCCTGGGCCGCCACCTGCTGCGGCGTCACCAGCTCGCCCTTGTCGGCGGCGGTGAAGAGCGTCGCGTCCGGCATCGACTCCCAGACCAGATACGAAAGGCGCGAGGCCACCTCGTGCTGGGTCAGCTTGATGAGGTCGGTCTGGCCGGCGGTCGGGGTTCCCACCTCGACCCGGTAAAGGAAGTGAGGCGATTGCAGCATCGCCGTCACCAGCTGCTCGATGGCCGCCGTGAACCCGTACTTGGCGCGCTGCCCCGCGTAGAAGGTGACGATGCGCTCCTGCTCGGCCGGTGCCAGCGGCCGCCGGTAGACGCGCTTGCCGAAGCTGCCGATGAAGCTCTTCGCGCAGACATCCTCGCCGGTGGCCGCGACATCGCAGCCGAGCAGCTTCGGCATGTTCGTGATGGCGATGGCGGCCAGATCGCGGGCAGCGTCGCCGTAACCCGCGACCAGCGCCTGACTGGGCGTCTGCACCGACGCCGCGTTGTCGAACCCATGCACCTCGGCGTCCGGCGGGAAGGACGGCCCCGGGTTCTGCACGTCAGCGACGCCGAATAGCTCCCTCACCGTGTTGGTGTATTCGCGGCGCGACAACCGCCGCATCGGAGAGAAGCCGGCACTCTGTTTCTTGCACAGGTCGACGGTCATCGGGCTGGGCGGCACGCCGCCGAAGCCTCCGAAGTCGTCAAGCGGCTTGCCGACTGGGACCATGGAAGCCCCGTCGCCGCCGGTTCCCTCGTCCTCGTCGCCCGGCATCCCATCACCGATGGTGCCGCTACAGGCGGCCCCGGCGACGAGGAGCAGAGTGAGTGTGCGGCATGGCGACATGGGGTCCTCACTCCCCTGACGATCGCCGTCGCCCGCCAAGACACGCCTGTCGTTATGTGCCCGCGATGTGCCCGAGGTATCTGGACTTTTTTCAGTCCACTTCGCACAGGGAGCGCACGGAGATCCCGCAGGAGCGGTCGTGCCAGTCCGTGTCAGTCCCCAGGATCATGCAGTCCGATGGAGAGGGCATCTCGTCCGGCTCGTTCGGCGCGAAGTTCGTATATTCGAAAGGCTCTCCGGTGATCCATCGAAACTGGCCTTCGCGTTCCAGGTCGTCAGCGCCCAGCCAGATGGACACGTGCACCGACGCGCTGACGAACTCCTGCTCGGCGGCGTCGCCGATGGTGACCAGGTGTGCACCGTTTGCCGCGCACGCCGCGCGGGCCGTGTGCCAGTCGGTCAGGTACGGGAACAGACGATAGGCGTGGCGATCGGTCGGGCGAACGATCCAGGGTTCCCGCTCGCAGATGAAGGGCGCCGGGCTGTCGCACAGGGCCGTCGTCCACTGCACGCCCTCGGTCGGCTGGCGTGCACAATCGCCGCCGTCGACGCGTGGCTCGCCCTCGGCCCAGGTGGTGCTCAGCATTCCCTCGCCGCTCATCCACTCGAACCCCTTGGGCGCCAGGGGCCGCCTCACCAGACCGATCCAGTGGGTGGCTGCTCCGTCGCTCGCCAGCAGCGGCCGCAGAGCGGCCAACTCGTGCAGGCTGTTGATGCTGGCCACATAGCTGCCGGTGCGCTGGCAGGTGGCGGACGCCTGGGCAAAGGAGACCGCCTCGGGGTGCCTCTCGTAGCAATGACCGTTTTGCGGCCAGAACACTTTGGTGTCGGTCCGGGGGCAGCGCAGACAGAGCGACGTGCATCCATCGTCGTCGCGCTGATTACCGTCGTCACACTCCTCGGCTGGAGCCCGCACCTTGCCGTCGCCGCAAGAAGGCCGAGCGCGTTCCACGAGCCATGAGCCGACGAGGCCTGCAGCTGCCAGCAGCCCCGCGGCCACACCCCCGGCTGCCAGACGACGGGACCGCCACCAGGGCACCGCCAGCAGTCCGAGGAGGACGTCCATCGAGGCGTGCCGATCCTCGGGAGTCGCGCTGAGCCCCTTGCGCAGCACCCGAAAGATCCAGGACGGGACCGTCCCTCGGGTCGGGGCCCGCACCGCACCGGCGAGGACGGCCCGGGCAAGCGTCGCCACCTGCGGCGTCGCAGCGCCCGGTTCCAAATGCGGGTGTGTCCGATACAGCGCCTGATACAGCGCCACACAGAAGGAGAACTGATCGCTCTTGGCATCCACGCCGCGGGCAAGGAACTGCTCCGGAGACATATAGAGAGGGGTGCCAGCCACCAGCACACCCTTCTCGGCGTCGCTGCTCCCCAGGCGGGCCAGCCCGAAGTCCGTCACCCGCACCCGCCCATCGGCGCCCAAGAGAACGTTCTCCGGCTTGAAGTCACGGTGGACGAGGTCAGCGGCGTGGGCCGCCGCCAGGCCGCGACCGGCGTCGACGAACACGCGTAGCACCTCAGGCCAAGGCCGACGTTCGCGCGCCAGCCAGCTCGCCAAGGTCTCACCCTCGATGAGCTCCATGGCGATGAACACCTGGCCGTCGAAGGTGCCCGCGTCGTACACCGCAACCACGTGCGGATGCGACAGCCGGGCCATGATCTGCGCCTCCAGCAGCAACCGCTCGGCGCGCGCTGGCGAGCTCGCCGTGCGCAGAAGCTTGATGGCCACCGGGCGAGCGAGCCGGTGATCGTAGGCCCGGTACACCACCCCCCCGGCGCCGTCGCCCAGACGGCCCCGCACCTGGTATCGCCCGACCATGGTTCCCTCGGGGAGGTCAGCGGCGGATGTGGCGCCCGGCTCCGACGGCGTGACCGCGCGGGTCAGAGCTGCCGAGCTGTTCTCGCTCTGATAGTAGAACTTCGCTGTCTCAGCGACGACGGTGCGGCAGTCGGCGCATGCGCCGAGGTGCACATCGGCAGCTGCGCGCTTCTCGTCGTCGATCTCGCCGAGCACCAGCGCGAGCACCGTCTCGTCGGTGAGGCAGGACATCGCGAGCGACAGCTTGCAATCGTGGGGCAGAGCTAGGAAAAAGGAAAGGTGCATCGTCGCGACGTGTTCCTGGCGCACGCCGGCGCCGCGGCACAGGCGCTGGCGGTCGAGCGCAACCTCGACGAGACGCTCGAGCGGATGGTGGTCGCGGCCCACGCCGCCTGGCCGGATGTTCACCTTCCCGAGGCCACGTTCCTCGCCCACGTCGCGGAGCGGCTCTCGACCGCCGACGATTCCGGCCGAGCCCTGGGGGCCATCCATGCGCCCGACCTGTACCTCGCCTGCGGCTGCACCCACGGCGATGCGCAAGCGCTCCTGGCATTCGAGCGTCAGTACATGTCGGAGGTGTCGTTGTACATTGGCGCCAGCCCCGAGACGGCGCCCTTCGCGGACGAGGTGAAGCAAGATCTGCGAGTGCGGCTCCTGATGGGGGCCGATGGCGATCCGCCCCGCATCGCCGCCTACAATGGCCACGGGCCCCTGGGCGGCTGGTTGCGGATGGCCGCCGTGCGTACGGCCATCGATCTACGGCGCGCGCGGGCGCGACGGGAGCGCCGAGAGGAAGAGGAGCCTCTGCTGCGCCTGATGTCGGCTGACCCCGATCCCGAGCTACGTCTCATCAAGCGTGATTCCCGGCTGGCCTTCGAAGCCGCGTTCAAGAGCACGTTGGCCGCGCTCGAACCGCGCGAGGCCAACGTGCTGCGCCTCTACTTCCTGCACGGCATGACCCCCGAAGCCATCGGCCGCCTCAACAAGTGCACGGGACGGACGGTGAACCGTTGGATCGCCAAAGCGCGCGAAAAAATACTGGCGGAGACGCGAGCCCAGATCGACGCGCGGCTCAGCTTGTCGACCTCTCAACTCGGCGGCGTGATGGAGCTGATCGAGAGTCAGCTGGACGTGAGCGTGCGCAAGTTCCTCGGCGATCCTGGCTCTGGGTAGCGTCAGTAGACGAACGGTACCAGACGCCAGGTCTTCCTCGAGTACTCGGCGTAATCCGAGAACGTGCGGTTCATGAGCGCTTCCTCGTGGGCGATCCTTCGCAGGAATGCGAGCGGCAGGACGACCAGCGCAATCCCCGTCGCGACCCAGCTCCGCAGGAGGACGCACGCGAACAGGAACGTGACGAACGCGCCCGTGTAGCTCGGGTGGCGCAGCACCCGGTAAGGCCCCGACTGGATCACTTTCTGGTCAGTCTGCACGGCGACGTTCCAGGTGAAGAACTTGCCCAGTTCGAACACCGACCAGGTCCGTAGGGCCAGTCCGCCGACCATGGCGGCGAGGGCGACCCACGACAGTGCCCCCAGGGGCAGCGTCGGTTTTTTCACGCAGAGCTCGACGAGCGCGGCGATCTGCACGAAGTAAACCGAGTACAGGATCTGCAGGGCCGTCCCGCGATCTTCCTTTGTGCGTGAGCCTTCCGAGAGCTTGTAGGACGGCTGAAAGGCATTGGCAGTGACACCGACGGCCATGAGCAGCCATACCTGCGGCAATGCCAGCCCCGGAGGCCAGGCGAAGAAAAGGGCGGCAAGGACCATCGCCCAGACGACCAGCGCCTGGAGCGCGCGCTTCAACACAGACCACCTTCGTCGATCTCGGTGCGGCTGACGTCGTCCCACGTCGGCTTCATCTGCTGCCACTTGTACTGGTGGTCGCGCTTGCCGCTGCGGTCGATATCGGCCTTCGTGGTCCGCTCCGACCAGCCCGGCCGCATCACCACCGATCGCGGAGCGCCCAGTCGGCCGGACTTCCGCTTGATCGCGTATTCGCAGTTCTGTTCAGCCAAGGCCTCGTCGAAGGCGGCGCCGAGGCGGCGAGCCGCGGTCACGTCGATGCGGTCGTCGGCTCCTTCGAGGAGGAGATCGTAGCGATTTCCCTCCACGTCCGGAATGAGGCGGAACTGCCAGACCTTGACTCCCGTGGCTCCCTCGGCGGAAGCGACGGCGGCCAGCACATGGTTCAGGTGCAGCTTCTCGCCGGTGATGTTCAGCATGTCGCGGCCCTTGCGCACGAATGCGATCTTGGGCGCTCGGTTGTGGAATCCGCGTACCTCGACCACGTCATTCAGGTCGTAACGGTACAGCCCGTGGCTCCCGGACAGCACCAGCTGGTACCGTTTCCCGATCTCGAGTTCGTGCGCCAGCAGGATGGAGGGCTGCGAGGATTCGCTCTCCTCCTCCGGGATGAACTCGAAGAACATCGAGTTCAACGCCAGGACGCCGGCGGGATCCCCGTCATCCATCGGGATCGTGAGCCGCCCCTCGCTGGCGAACAGGCCCAGGTCGCGCAGCGGCACGTCCGGGCCATAGAGGGCGCCGAGCGCCCGCGCCTGCACACCGGCGCTGCCACCCAGCCAGCAGGCGATGAAGGCCAATTCAGGCCAGGCGTCGCGAGGAAGCAAGACGCCACGGGCTGTGGCCAGCCGGGCCAGTACCTTCGCGCGGCCCGGATCTGCCCGAAGGCCCGGTGTGCCGTCCGCGATGGCGCGCAACAGCGTTTCCGCATGCTTCTCGATGACCTTCGCCAGCCGCACCAGGGTGCTCGGATTCGGCGTGTTGATGCCCGACAAGCGCCCCGCCAGTGCGAAGCGTGCGGTCGCCAGGTAGCGCGATTCGCTGTCCTTGATCAGGCACGCCTCGTAGGGCACGGCAGAGCGTCGGCGCAGCATCCACGGCACCCGCTGGTAGGCCATTCCGGACATTGCGCCGAACGGGATGCCTGAATCGGCGTGCCCTTCGACGGCCGGGCTGACGATCAGCAAGGTGCGATGATCGAATGCGTGAGGGTGATCCAGGACCAGCCGCCGGATCCAGAGCCGGGCGACCGCCCCGACATCTTCGATGAACGCGCCCGTGATCGGCACGAACTTGGGCTCGCCGGTGGTCCCGCTGGTCGTGGCGAATGCCAGGGGCGGCTCGCGCGTCAGTACCCACTTCTCACCCGCGACGACTCGGCGCATGTAGGGTCTGAACCCTTCGTATTCGCGGACGGGAACGGCGTCTGCGTAGGACCTCGGACCGTCGATGGCGGCAAACCGGTGCTCGCGACCGAATGCTGTCGCCGTATTTCGTGAGAGCAGCCGCGCGAGCACTTCGCGCTGCGCCCGGTCGGGATGGCGGCACGCGGCCTCGAGCCTGGCATTCGCGCTCGCGTTGCCGGCCAGGATCAAGGTCCGAAGGAAGCTCAAGCCTTCACCTCGATGCTCCGGGTTGCGTACTTGCGTAGCCGTTCTTCCAGCACGGTGATCCCGAGCCCGGGCGCGGTCAAAAGGCCAGCCTCGCCCTTGTGGCCGAAACGCACCTGCTCGCGGGTGACATCCTCGGTGAGCAGGAGCGAGCCGTACGAACCCTCCACGAACTCCACTCCGTCCAGGTACGCGGCCAGGTGCCGCCCCGCCGCCGAGAGGATCGCGGTCTCACCCACCTGGGCGCCGATCTGCAGACGGATTCCGTGGGCGCGACCGAGCCGCGCCAGGGCAACCGTCCGAGCCAGGCCGCCGTTCTTGGAGATGCGCAGGTTGAAGAAGTCGGTGGCGTTCTTGTCGATGAGGTGCCGGGCGTCCTCGATCGTGACCAGCGACTCGTCGGCCATGAGGGGGATCGGGCTTTTCGACTTGAGGCGCGCCCAGGCGTCGAGGTCACCGTGAGGAAGCGGCTGCTCCGCCACCTCGATGTTCAATGGCGCGAGGCTGGAAAGGACTTCCAGCGCCCTGTGCTCGGTCCAGGCGCCATTGGCATCCACCCGCATCGACACGTTCGGACCAAAAAGCGCACGCAGTGCGGTCATTCGCTCGACGTCGTCGGGGTAGCCGACCTTCACCTTGATGTGTCGAAAGCCAACGACCCGCATCTGCCTGGCGGTTGCCAGGGCCTTTTCGTGGGAGCCCGACGTGATGACGCCGCTGTACCTGACCCGGGAGCTCGTCGCGGGCAATACCTTCGCCAGTGACGCCGTCTGGCGCTTGAACGACAGATCGAGCAGCGCCAGTTCGACCGCGCAGCGGCTGGCGTTGTCCGACCGCGTCCCTGAGATGGCCACGGACGGAATCATCCGGTCGGCATCCTCGAGCGCGTCGATGTCGGCGAGGTCTCGGCCCAGCAGCGGCGGGAGCAGGTTCCTCGCGAGGTGATCGAGGACGACATCCTGGGTTTCACCGGTCACGTACGGCCGAGGGACGCCCTCACCGAAGCCTTCTTGGCCGGCGTCGTCGCGCAAGCAGACGATCACCGAATCGGAAAACGTCCGCTCGCTTGCGGAGTGGCGGAACGCCTCCACGAACGGAAGCTGCAACGCATGGACGGTGGCGGAGGTGAGCTTCACGCTAGAGGAGCGATCGGGCGCGGGCCAGCGGCAGTTCGCCGAAGTAGCGCTTGATGAACACGTTGTCGCGCAAGGCCATGCCGGCCAGCGTTCTCGCGTCCTCCTCGGCCAGGGAATAGTAGTCGGCGTAGGCGTCCAGGTTCTCGAACCCTTGTTCCGCGTGCCCCACGTCGACCTCCGAGTGATGGGTGAACCACTCGATCGCCCTGGCCGACAACCCCCGGTGCGCTGCCAGGGCCCTGGCCATCCGTCCTGCCACGCGCGAGAGCATGAACTCGAATGCACAGATCTCCACCAAGGCCGAGAACCCGACCTCCTTCAAGGTTCCGAAGAGCAGCGGCTCCTCGACCATTTTCTTGAGATCCTGGGCGGCACCCGCTTCGAGCTGGGTGAGGACCGACCCCAGACCCGCTTCCGTCGCCAGCACGCGTAGCAGCGACGGGTGCGACGCGCCCGACTCCTGATCGAGGCCGAGTTCCTCGAGCATGTTGTGCCTGAGGCGCTCGGCGGCGCGGGGTGGCGCCAGGGCGAACAGGAATGCCAGCAGCTGCGGCGATTTCAGATGCGTCCTGATGACATTCTCCAGGAAGCGGTCATAGCCGGCGCGGCTGACCTGACCAGACTCCAGCGCCACGAACTCCGCGCAGCCCACGAGATCGTCGGTGTGTTTCTGGTACAGGCCTTCCATGTAGGGACGTAGGGCCATCAACCCGCGAGCATAGCCAGGTTTAGAATTCGGAGGCGCATTCGATCCTCATCAACGGAAGACCCTGTTGAGATTGCCGGAGAGGATGTTGTTGGTGATTGTGTTGGAGCCGCGCAGCCCAGCGTCGACGATCCCGCGCCCGGTATTGTCCCGCACCGTATTCCCGGTGACCGTGATGTCGTGCGCCCCACCGCGGATGTACACCCCGTCGCGGGTGTTGCGCTCGATGAGGTTGTTCCGCACCACCTGCGGGCCCGAGTTGGAGATCTCGATCCCGTGCTTGAGGTTGTCCGAGATGAGGTTGTTCTCCATGACGATGTTGCGAATGAAGGCGAACCCCGTCTCCCGTCCGGGCACCCCCGATTGGATGCCGTCGCCTTGGTTCCCCCTGAAGACGCTGCGAAATACCCGCACGTTCTCGTTGGTGTTGCCGTTGTTGGGCTCGAAATCGATGCCGGCTGCGGGCGGCGCCCCCTGGGTGTTGATGAAGGCGCTGTCCCTGACCACCGCTCCATCGACATCGATGAACGAAAGTCCCTGGCGGCGGTTCCCGTCGGCGACCACCCGGCAGATGGTGAGTTGCCTGGTGCGGACTCCATTCTCCGCGTGGACGTAGAAGCCGTCGCCCCATGCCTTCTTCACGGTGACGTTGTCGATCACCACGTTCTCGCTCGCCTGGATCCCGATGCCCATGCCCCATTCGCCGCGGGTACCGAGGTGCTGGTCACGATCGCCGATCAACGTCCCCCCGACCATGGCGACATTCTTCGCCTGGCGAATGAGAATGGCGCGGTAACCGCCAGCGCTGTTGGGCTTGACCTGCAGAACGGCGGCGGCGGTCATCCGGAAGGTCATGTCGCTCTTGAGGCGCAGGCCGTACGACGACGAGACGTGAACGGCGTCGATGATGTAGATGCCGTCGGGAACCATGACCGTGCCGCCCGTCCCCGCCACGGCATCGATGGCCCGCTGAATCGCGGCCGTGTCGTCGGTGATACCGTCCCCGCGAGCGCCGTGGTCGCGCACGCTGACCACATTGTCCGACCGTGGTGGAGGCGCGCACGGTTCCGCCTTGTCGAGCGGCTTACCATCGACGCCGAGCACCGGGCCCGACGGGGGCGTGGGCACGATCGAGGGCAGGGTGTCGGTTCCCGCGCGTCCTGAATCCCGAGGGGCCACGCCGCCATCCACGCCGCGCGGCGGTTGCGCCGGGGCCGGCATCGCTTCGGCGGATTCGGGCATCAGCGAGGCGATGTCGTCATCCATGGCCGCCTGTCTGCTCTCGATCGACCCGCCACATCCCATGAGCACCACGGTGAGCAATCCGGCCAGGATCACGACAACTTGCTTCATGACGACCCTACGACGTCGCAGGGTCTGTTGTGACGATGAATTCGTATCTGGTGGGAACGTCCTTCGATCCAGCTCGCCTTGCCCCGTGTGTGATACGGTCGATGCGACCGATGCGCCGCCTCTCCCCGATCGAGTTCGCAACCATGGCGCTGGTCGCCTGTGCGGGCGCTCAATGGGTGCCGCCGTCCGCCGCCGCGCCGGCCGCGGACGGCAAGACGAACGAGTTCCAGCCCACCAGCCCCGAGGACGCGGGCAAGCTGCCGGCCGCGCGGCCCTCGAAGCTGAAGCCGACCCTGACCGAGGCCGTGCTGAAGTTCTCCGTCATCGACAAGGACAAGGGCCCGGTGAAGGGCATCGCCATCTCGCTGACAGGTGCCGACGGCAAGAAGCACTACACCGACGAGACAGACGCCGAGGGCTACGCCGAGGCGCTGGTGCCGGTGGGGCAGAAGTACGACATCGTCTACCTGTCGCTCGGGCGCAAGGACATCGCGGCGGCCGTGACAGTCAGCGACGAACCGAAGCAGAACGTCCGTCTGACCCTGCGCTACAAGCGCGAGGCTGCGCCCGAGCCACGGTTCGTGCTGAGCGGCGTGTATTTCGACAACGCCAAGGCGACCATCCGCGCCGAGTCGTATCCGCAGCTCGACAGCGTCGTCGAGTTCATGGCCCACAAGAAGAGCGCGCGCATCGAGATCGCGGGCCACACCGACAAGGACGGCAACCCCGGCAAGAACAAGCTCCTCTCGCAGCAGCGCGCGCAGGCCTGCCGGGCGTACCTGATGGCGAAGGGCATCGACGGCAGCCGCATCAAGGCCGTCGGATTCGGCGACGAGCGCCCGATGGCGCCGAACGACACGGAAGACGGGCGGCAGAAGAACCGTCGGATCGAGGCCACGGAGTTGTGACCGACGGGGGCACGAGATTCCCTCCCTCATCGATCCGTCTCGCGTCTCGCTCGGTTTCTAGCGCGCGGCCACGCCGGAAAAACCCGTCGCTGACCCCGACGGCGTTCCCCACCGAGATCGAGCTACGCCTGGACAACCCGGCCAGAGTTGGTCCCCATTTTTTAGCGCGACGCACCATGTGTCCTTCGGGCGCGCGGATCTACCGCCAAGCACGTAAATGTCGGCCAGTATTGACAGAACCCCACCACTGGGTGTCGAAATCCTTGACGCTGTGAGGGCCAATGCCGCCCTCGACGGCATCTCTCTTCGAGAGATCGCGATAAAATATGAGAACCTCACGGTCGATGAGGTTCAGGACATGGATCGCCGAGGGCTAATAGGAAGGTTCGCCGACGACGGAGAGGCGTTGTTCCCGGCGAAGGCGACAGCCGTTTTCCATCTCGCTGCGTGAGGTTCTAATGTCACTCATTGACACCATCCTGCAGGCGTCCCGGCAGCGTCTTGAGGCGAGGAAAGTATCCCTGCCTCTCGTCCAGCTCAAGGAGCGTGCGCTGATCGCGCCCCGGGCTTCCACGTCCTTCCGTGCGGCACTCCACGCACATGCTTTCAGTGTCATAGCTGAGATCAAGCGACGCTCCCCGAGCGCAGGTGAGATGGACCCGAAGAACGTCGAGAACGCGCTGAAAGCATACGACTCCAACTCGGCCGTATCTGCGATATCGATCCTGACTGACGAGGACCATTTTGGTGGTCGGCTTGAAGATCTCTTGGAGGCGCGAAAAAGAACCAAGAAGCCGCTACTGAGAAAGGACTTCATCCTCGACGAGTATCAGGTGTGGGAAGCTAGGTCTCACGGAGCTGACGCCGTTTTACTCATGGCCGCTCTTCACGTCAGCGATCCCGGAAGATCCAAGCGACTTTTCGATTTGGCCACGACCCTGGGGATGGATGTTTTGTTTGAACTCGGAATGGCCGGTGACTCCTCAGTCGAGGAGCAGAGAAAGATCATCCCTCGTGATGCCCTGATTTGGGGAGTCAACTCCCGCCGCTTCCAGACCAGTCGGTTTCAAGCACATGCGAGGCTCGGCCGCCTGGTAGGAAAGGATCTTTCGATCGAAGCGCAGGCACACGCGGCACTCAGGGCGCAGATCCCCAAGAGCAAGACTGCGGTTGCTGAAAGCGGCATCCATGCGTACACCGACGTCCATGCACTAGCCGACTTGGGATACCGAGCTGCGCTCATCGGTACTGCGCTTCTGAAGAAAGGCGCGGTGGTTGGCGATGCGGTTGGAGCCTTTGAAGCCGAGATCAACCGGATCGGAACCGACAATATCGGCCTAAGTTCCGCCCGCGCGACGTCATAGCGGCGCACAAACTTTGATGCCCGCGAGATCTCGATTCGGTCGAAGTCTTCGAGGCTGACGATCTGTAGCGGCTTGTGCCCCGCCACCCTGACGCGGTTGGCTCGTACGTCTGCGACCTTGGCCGCCGATTGACAGCGTGCGGTCGAGGATGATACGCAAGCGCTTGCTACCAGCAATGGGAGCGGTCGATGCCTCGCTGGTTCATCTTCAGTGCGCTCGCGGGCCTGTCGTGGGCCCTGTGGGCGATCCTGTCGAAGACGGTCGAAAGCGCGCACATGACCATTGCCCAGATCCAGCTGCTGTTCACGGCTGGTCTCGTGCCGCCGGCCGTGGCGGTTTTTCGACGCCGCCATCTGCGGCGCGGCACGTTCAAGGTGAGCGGAGCGCTGTGGGCGGTCCTTTCAGGGCTGCTCGGCGCACTCGGAAACCTGGCGTTCTACGCGGCGTTCACCGGAGGCGCCAAGGCCTCGATCGTGGTTCCCCTCACCTCGCTCTATCCCCTGGTCACCGTGCTCGTGGCCTGGCTCTTCCTGAAAGAGCGGCTCATCTGGCCGCAGGTGGCCGGCGCGGCGGTCGCCGTGGTGGCGATCGTACTTCTGAGCGGCGAGGCCCGGGAACTGGCGCGCCCCTCGGCGCTGCTGGCAAACGCAGCGGCGGCGAAGTGGATGCTTTACGCGGTGCTGGCCCTCGTCGCCTGGGGTCTGCTCAGCGTCGCCCAGAAGCTATCGACGAACTCCCTGCCGCCCGAGCTGTCGTTCGCCTTGTTCACGCTCGCCTTCTTGCCCGTGGCCGTCGTGCTGCTCGTCCTACGGCCGACGGAGGTCGGACCGGCGGCCCTCGCGGGCCTGGGGAGCAAGGTGGCGTCGCTCGCGATTCTCGCAGGGGCGTTGAACGGAATCGGCATGCTCGCCAGCTTCGCGGCCTACCGTTCGGACGGCCGGGCCTCCCTGGTGACACCCATGGCCGGGATGCTGACCTCCGTGTTCACCGTCCTGCTCGCCGTCGCCTTCTTGGGCGAGCGCCTGGGAACGGTCGAGCTGGCCGGCATCCTGGTCGCCGTCGTTTCCGCTGTGATGCTCACGGTTGATAAGGTGGCCCCATGGCGACGATGAAAGACGTGGCGAGACGCTGCGGCATCTCCGAGTCGACCGTCTCGCACGTCATCAACAACACCCGACCCGTCGCGCCCGAGACACGGGCCAAGATCCTGCGCGTCATGGGCGAGCTCAACTACCACGGCAACGCCCATGCCCGTCGTCTGGCCCGCGGCCACAGCGACTTCGTGGGCCTGGTGATCTCCGACATCGAGAATCCGTTTTACCCAGGGCTGATCAAGGCATTCGAGGGCGCGGCGCTGCAAGGCGGCTTCGACGTGCTCCTGTCCACGACCCGCTATGATGCAGATCGCGCCGAGGCCGCCTGCCGCAAGCTGATCGAAAACCGCGCGGCCGGCGTGGCCGTCATGACCTCCAGCGTGGACCCCAAGCTGGCCACGCTGCTGTCCGAGGCCGGCATCGCGTCGGTGTTCCTGGACGCCGGCACGCCGGGCCGGCGGCGAAGCCGCATCCGCCTCGATTTCGGCACCGGGGCGCGAGCTGCCATCAACTACCTTCACAACCTCGGCCATCGAGACTACGCCCTGGTGGCCGGCCCGCAGAATCGTCCCTCACACGTCGCCTACCGCAAGGCGATCGAGACCGTGGTGCGCGCGCACCGTTCGCGCCTGCTGGTCGTCGAAGCGCCGAACACCGTCGCCGGGGGCGAAGCGGGAGCGAGGGACCTTCTGACCGGCGGCAACCTGCCGACGGCCATCCTGTGCAGCAGCGATCTGACCGCCATCGGGGTGATCCGGACGCTGCGGAACGCCGGCGTGGACGTGCCGGCCGACGCTTCCGTCGTGGGCGCGGATGACATCCCGCTCGCCACCTTGACTTCCCCATCGTTGACCACCATCCGCATCCCCCGTGAGCGGCTGGGCCAGGTCGCGTTCGAGGTGTTGCACGCGATGCTGAAGGACGAAAAGACGAGCAGGGACGAGACCCTGGAGACCGAGCTGGCGATCCGCGAGTCCTCGGCCGCCCCGCGTCGACGTGCAAAATCAACGTGAAGCAAGCGCTTGCGCATGGTATCTAGCGGGGGATGGTGACCGCCTCGCCCTACGTTCGCGATCTCCTGGAGCAACCCGCGGCGCTACGCCGCACGATGGAGAGCCTCGTGCTCTCCGACGAGATCGCGGGGATCGCCCGGGCCCTGTCGGGGGGTTCCCTGTCGCACGTCGTCCTGACCGGGATGGGCGCCTCCTTCCATGCACTGGTGCCGCTGGAGCTGTCCCTCACACAGGGGGGGCGCGTCTGTCGGCTGGTCGAGGCCGGCGAACTCCTGCGGTACATGCCTGGCCTTGTCGACGAGCGGACACTCCTCGTCGTTGCCTCGCAGTCGGGACGAACGATCGAAGTGGTTCGCCTGCTCGATCCCGGTCCGGCGCCCGGTGCGCTGCTGGCCGTGACGAACGACGGGGACTCGCCCCTGGCGCGCATGGCCCGGGCATGCGTCGTCACCCGGGCGGGCGTGGAATCGACGGTCTCGTGCAAGACGTACCTGGCGACGCTCGCTGCGCTGGAGTGGCTGGGCGCCATCCTCGGCGGTGGCGATGCCTGGCAATTGCGCCGCGACCTGGAGGCCGCCATACCGGCCATCGAGGCCTACCTGACCGATTGGCCCCGTCACGTCGAGGCTCTCACGCAGATGCTCGTGGGTGTCGAGCACGTGTTCGTGGTGGGACGCGGGCGGTCGCGCGCGGCGGCGGGATTCGGAGGCCTGATCCTGAAGGAGGCGGCGCGGTTCCCGTCCGAGGGGATGAGCGCGGGAGCGTTCCGCCACGGCCCGATCGAGATGGTCGGTGACGATTCGCTGGTGCTGGTGATGGAGGGTGACCCGGTGGCGGCGCCGATGAACCGGCGCCTGGTCGAGGACGTCAGGCGCGCCGGCGGACGCGCGGCGATGATTGGCCCGGACGCCGAGGAGGCTGCCTTGAAGCTGCCGCGGGTTCCGTCCGCGGCAGCCCCTCTATTAGAAGCGTTGCCCATGGAGATGGTCTCCCTGGCCCTGGCCGCGCGGCGTGGCCTCACGCCTGGCGCCTTCAGGCATGCCACCAAGGTCACGCTCGTCGAATAGGGATCGCATGAAAAAGCACGCGCTCGTCGTTGGGTTTCTCCTGGTTTCGCGCTCGGCAGCCGCCCAGGAACGGATGACCCGCGTCTACATCGCCCCCGACGACCACACCGACTACATGTGGAGCGGCGACGAGGAGACGTACCGTCGGGCGTTCGTCGAGATGCTGGACTACTACCTCGCGCAGGCGGACTCGACGGCTGCGCTGCCGGCCGAGCAGCAGGCCCGGTGGAACACCGACGGCAGCCTGTGGGTGCGGACGTACGAGAAGGACAAGACACCCGCCGAGTTCCAGCGACTCATCGCGCGCATCCGCGACGGCCACATCAGCATGCCGCTGAACGCCGTCGTGTCGACCTACGGCGCGACTCCGACCGAGGCCGTCCTGCGCGGCATGTACTACGCCGGTTCGCTCGAGCGGCGTTTCGGTCTCCGGTTCCCCCTGGCCATTGCCATGGAGAACCAGACGCTGCCGCTCGGGCTCGGGGCTCTCTGGGCGGGCTCCGGCGCGCGTTACAGCTGGAAAGGCATCTGCGGCTGCGCCACCAAGATGGACGGCAAGGCCCCACGCGAACACGAGATCTACTGGTGGAAGGGCCTCGACGACAGCCGCATCCTGATGAAGTGGTACAGCAAGCCCGGGGACAACGAGAGCCTCGGAGGCTACGCCGAAGGCCGTCGCCTCGGCGAGTCCCTGGACCTGGTCGACAGCGCGCGGTTCCGCCAGGCGCACCCGTATCCCGTCATCGGCATCTTCGGCAAGGGATGGGATGACCTGAAGACCATGACCGACGAGTTCGTCGTCAAGGCCAGGACGGCG
This sequence comes from Myxococcales bacterium, assembly GCA_031423255.1. GTDB lineage: Bacteria > Myxococcota_A > Polyangia > Fen-1088 > Fen-1088 > JANPFD01. Next base: position 227,982 of record JANPFD010000155.1, read on the forward strand.
GCCAGGCCGGACCGGAAGGTGATCGTCTCGAACTCGGTCGACTTCTTCCAGGACTTCGAGGCGAGTCACGGCTCGTCTCTGCCGACCTCCTCGGTGGCGTTCGGCAACGAGTGGGACTTGTACAGCGCTTCGATGGCCGAGGTGTCAGGCCGGGTCAGGCGCGCGGTGGAGAAGCTGCGCGCCGCTGAAGCCCTGGCGACAGCGGTGAGCCTCGAGCGCCCCGATTTCATGAAGAGCCGCGGCGCCGACCGGGAACGCACGTGGATGAACCTCGGCCTCTACTGGGAACACAACTGGACCGCCGACGGCAAGGTCGTCAGCCGCAAGACCCGCGGCGCCTGGCAACGGCGGGTGGCGACGGAGATCGAGGACTACGTCGACACGCTTCACCGCGACGCCGTGACGGCGCTCGGCGCCCTCGTCCGCGCAGAACGCGGCAAGCAGCGCTTCTTCGTCTTCAACCCGCTCGGGTGGCAGCGCACCGACGTCGCGGACGTGCCGATCGCGACACCTGGGCCCGTGCACGTGATCGATCTGGTGACCGGCCAGGAGACACCGTCGCAGCTTTCGGCCCCGGGCCGGCTGCGCTTCCAGGCGCGGGACGTGCCTTCGATCGGGTACAAGGTTTTCGAGGTCCGTTCCGGCGCCAAATCCGGCGCGCCGGTGCCCGGTGTACAGGCCCGAGGAAACGTCCTCGAAAACGCGTTTTACCGTGTGACCGTCGACGGCCGCGGCGCGATCATCAGCCTCGTCGACAAGAAGCTGCAAGGGCGCGAGCTGGCGGCCATGGTCGACGGGCGCTGGATCAACGACCTCGGTCCCGGCGAGGGCTCGGTCAGGGTCGAGGAGGCGGGCCCGGTGTCCGCGACCTTGATCGCCACCGCTTCAGGTCCGCTGGCGCACACCACCCGGGTCACGCTGTTCAGCGACTCGCCGCGTATCGATATCAGGAACGAGATCACCCGGAACTTCGCGGGCGTCGAGACCTGGGGCTTTGGCTTCGCCCTGCGCTCTCCCGACGTCTGGCACGAGGAGGTCGGCGCGGTGCTGCACGCCAAGCTCCAGAGCGAGGGCGGCCACTACGCCACCCGCAACGCCCGCCTCGACTGGCTGACCCTGAACCACTTCGCCGCCATGACCGGGCCCGACGGCGTCGGCGTGACTCTGTCGAGCGGCGATCTGGCCTTCATGAAGCTCGGACGCAGCAGGATCGAAAAGCGGGTCTCTCACCTGGACACGACGACGCCACAGATCCAGGTGCTGGCCGGAGGACAGGTCGACGGCCCCAAGCTGGGAATTCCCGGCCAGGACGGCGACCACCAGTTCCTGCAGCGCTTCTCCCTGCGCACGCACGCCGGGACCCTGCGTCCCACCGACTCGATGAAGTTCGCGCTCGAGCACCAGAACCCGCTGGTGGTGGGGAGCGTGAACGGCACCGGTCCCTATCCCGCGACCACCTTCTCGCTGCTCACGGTGTCGAACCCGGAGGTTCTGATCTGGGCCGTCAAGCCTGCCGAGGAGGGGATCGACAAGGGCGTGATCGTCCGCCTGTGGAACATGGCGCCCGGCGCGCAGGAGGTCGCCGTCACGCTCGCCACCGGCATCAAGAGCGCCCGTCGCACCAGCCACATCGAGACCGACCTCGAGCCGATCGCGCCCAGCAAGGGCGGCGTCGCGTTGCGCATGGCCCGCTCGCAACTGGTGACGTTGAGGCTGTTGCCATGATCGGCGCCGTCGATATAGGCGGGACGAAGATCGCCGTCGGCCTGGTGGACGAGCACGGCCGCATCGCGGCCCGGGCGGAGACGCCCACCTCGCCGCAAGAGGGGTTCGAGCACGCCCTGACACGCATCCGGGACATGCTCCGGGCCGCCAGTCACGCCCAGGGCGTCCGCATCGACGGCATCGGCGTGGCGTGCACCGGACCGGTGGATCCGGTGACCGGTATCGTCGGCAACGTCGGGTTGCTGCCGGGCTGGCGCGGGGCCAACCTGGTCGAGTCTCTCGGGCGAGTCATGGAGGTACCGGTCGCCGTCGAGAACGACGCCGATGCCGCGGCCCTGGCCGAAGCCTGCTGGGGATCGGGCAAGGGCACACACTGTCTGCTGTACGTCGCCGTGGGGACAGGGATCGGCGGCGGCATCGTCATCGATGGCGCGCTCTACCGAGGGGCCGGCGGTGCGCACCCTGAGTTCGGCCACCAGGTGATCGACGCCTCGGGGCCGCTTTGCTATTGCGGCGCACGTGGGTGCTGGGAGGCGCTGGCCAGCGGGACCGCGCTCGCGGCGTGGGCCCGGCAGCAGGGTCAAGCGCTGGACGCACGAGAACTGTTCCGGCTTGCCGAGCAGGGTGATTCCATCGGCCACGCCGCGGCCGAGCGCGAGGGCCGGTACCTCGGCCTTGGCCTCGCCAATCTCGTCACCACGTTCTGCCCCGATCGGATCGTCCTTGGCGGCGGCGTGATGAACGGCGCCCATCTGTTCCTGGAGGCGGCCCGCGAGATCGTCCGGATGCAGTGCAAGCTGGTGCCAGCCGACAGGACGGTCATCGCGATCTCGTCTCTGAAAGACGACGCCGGGCTGCTCGGCGCGGCCCGCGTCTGGCAACTCAGATGAGCGTGCGGCTGGCCCTCGCCGCCACTCTCGTCCTCGGGGCCATCGTCTCGCCCGTGCAGGCCGCCACCCTCGATCGGCGCTTGCGCGTTTTCTTCGACTGCGGGCGGGCCATCAGCGACCCGGATTTTTTCAGGCGCGAGCTGACGTTCGTCGATTTCGTCCGCGAACCGGCGGTCGCCGACGTGCACATCCTGGCCGCCGAACAGAGGACGGGCAGCTCGGGCCGCCAGGTGACCCTGACCTTCATCGGCATGGGCGTCATGAGTGGGAATGCCTCCTCGCTGGATCAGGCCTTCGAGTCACAGGCCCCCGAGGATCACGTGCGGCGCAAGCTGCTGCGCCTGGTCCGCATCGGCCTGGCCTCGTACATGGCCAAGGTCAGCTCGGACTTGGAGTTCGACGTCGACTACGACAGCGAATCGCGGCCGCCGGTGCTCGCAGATCCCTGGGATTCGTGGGTCTTCCGCGTCGAGCTGGAGGGCAGGGCCGAAGGCGAGTCCAGGCGCCACTCCCGCGGCATCGGCACCGAGCTGACGGCGGCGCGCATCACCGAGGACTGGAAGTTCAACATCGAGCTGCAGGGCAAGCGCCGGTGGGACCGCTACCAGCTCCAGGACCGCAGCGTCCGCGACGACCGATCCGAGTACCGCTCCTCGACCGAGCTCATTCGCAGCCTCGGGGACCACTGGTCGTGGGGTGGAGTCGCCTTCGCCGGATCGTCGACCTACGAGAACCGCCAGCTCGAATACGGCGGCGGCCCTGGCCTGGAGTACAGCGTCTTTCCCTATGGCCAGTCGACCTACCGCAGGCTCGGATTCGCCTACGTCCCGACGATCAGCCAGACCCGGTACATCGAGGAGACGGTGTACTTCAAGGAGCGAGAGGTGTTGCTGCGTCACTCGTTGCAGGCGTTTCTCGCTTTCATCCAGCCCTGGGGTGATGCCTCGTTGCGGGTGGAAGGCGGGGCGCTGCTGCGCGATTTGCGCAAGCACCACGTCCGCGTGGAAGGTGAGCTGAGCATCCGGCTGACGCGCGGCCTGTCGCTGACCTTCGACATGCAGATCGGGCGCACCCAGGACCAGCTGAACCTCGCACGCGACGACGCCACCGACGAAGAGGTCCTCCTGCGGCGGAAGGAGCTGGGAACCGACTACCAGTACGAGACCGACATCGGCCTCCGGTACACCTTCGGTTCGATCTTCAACAACGTCGTGAACCCGCGGCTGAAGCACTTCAACTGATCTCTTCTGTTGACGCAAGCGCTTGCGTCCGCTATAAAACGCAGACTATGCATCCGATGCACGTTCGAGTCCTGCGGTCCTGGCTCGTGGGCGCCGGGTTGTTCGCCGTCGCCTGCGTGGGGCGCCTCGAGGAGGAGGACCGGACCGGCGGGGGCGGCGGCACCCGCGGCGCCCCGAGCGCCTGCACCGGCACGATCGATCCCGGCCCCACGCCCCTGCGGCGACTCAACCGCTTCGAGTACGACAACACAGTGGTCGACCTGCTGTTCGGTGGCCCGCGGCCGGCCGGCACCTTCCCGAGCGAAGAGAAGGTCAACGGGTTCGACAACAACGGCGAGGCGCTGACCGTGTCGCCGCTGCTGTCCGAGCAGTACATGCTGGCGGCCGAGCGGCTCGCCAGCGACTACCTCGACCGCGATCTCGCCAACCTGCCCAGAAGATATGCGTGCAACGGATCGAGCGACGTCTCCAGCCCCGCCGGCGAGGATGCCTGCGCGAAAAATGTATTCCAAGCGCTCGGCAAGCGCGCCTATAGACGCCCGGTCCAGGCCGACGAGATCCAGGTTCTTCTGGACGTTTACGCGGCCGGGAAAACCTCCGCCGCGCAGGTGGGCGCCTCGGGCTTCCGCAACGGCCTTCGCCTCGGCCTCATGGCGATCCTTCAGTCGCCGCGGTTCCTCTATCGGGTGGAGACGGGCGTGGCTCCCGAAAACGGCGCCAGGGTGACCCGTCTGGATCCCTACGAGACCGCGGTCCGCCTCTCGTACTTGTTGTGGGGCGCCCAGCCCGACGGCCCGCTGTTGACGGCCGCGGACGAGAACAGGCTTGGCACCCGGGAGGAGATCGCTGCCCAGGTGGGCCGCATGCTGATGGACCCGCGGGCGCGTGCGCTGGTGAAGCGCTTTCACCGCCAGTGGCTGCAGACCGACCGGATCGACGACCTCGACAAGGACACGAAGGTCTTCAAGACCTGGAAACCGGACTTCATCGGTCCCATGCGGCAGGAGACCGAGAAGTTCATGGACTACACCGTCTGGGAAGCCGAAGGGACCCTGACCGCGTTGTTCACGGCCCCCTACACCTTCGTCGAGCAGACGCTGGCGGCCTTTTACGGATTCAAGAACTACGTGAGCCCGATGAAAAACGGGATGTCGAGCGGAGAGATCGCCAGGGTTGATCTCGACGGGACGGCCACCCGGCGCGCGGGGTTTCTGACCCAGGGAACCTTCATGGCCTCGCTCGCCGGGCCGAACCAGACGTCGCCCGTCAAGCGCGGCCAGTTCGTACGCGAGCGACTCCTGTGCCAGTCGCTGCCCCCGCCGCCGCCCGACGTCGTGGTGGAGTTGCCTCCCCTCGACGCTGCCCAGACCACGCGCGAGCGCTTCGCCAAACACGACAGCATCGACGCGTGCAAGGGGTGCCACCTGCTGATGGATCCCATTGGCCTCGGCTTCGAGACCTTCGACGGCGTGGGCGTGCTGCGGCTCAAGGAAGCAGGCCGGGACATCGACGCGAGCGGCGAGGTCGCCGGGGTGCCATGGGATGGTCGCTTCGACGGCCCGCTGGATCTCGCGACGAAGCTCGCGGCCAGCGCCGAGGCGCAGGACTGCTATCTGCGCAGCTGGTTCCGGTTCGGCTACGGCCGCACCGAGGTCGATCAGGTGGACGCCTGCAGCCTGGAGACGGCACGCAAGCAGTTCCAGGCCGGGAACCTCGGGGTCAAGGACCTCCTGGCGGCGCTGGTGACGACCGACGCCTTCCTCTACAAACGACTGGACACGGCCGGAGGTGCCCCATGAGTCTCTCTCTGTCGCGGCGTGCGGTTCTGCGGGGCGCGGGCGCGTCGGTCGCGCTCCCCTGGCTGGAGGCGATGGCGCCGCGGCGCAGCGCCTATGCCGCGGGCCCCAAGCGGTTGATCGTGATGTTCTCGCCGAGCGGCTCCGTCCGCGAGAACTGGACTCCGACGGGCACCGAGACCGAGTTTGCCCTGTCGCGCATCCTGGCCCCGCTCGATCGGCACAAGAAGGATCTGGTGGTGCTGGACGGCGTGGACAACGTCGCGGCGACCCACGGCCCGGGGGACGAGCACCAAAAGGGCATGGGCACCGCGCTGACGGGCATCGAGCTTCTGCCCGGCGCCAGCAAGGGGGGAGACCCCACGCGCCCCCCTGCGGGGCTGGCCGGCGGCGTCTCCATCGACCAGGAGGTGGTGCGCAGGACCAGGCCGAACACGCGATTCCCGTCTCTGGAACTGGGAGTGCAGTCGGGGATGGCCGGCACGCCCTGGGGCTACATGGCCTACCGCGGACCCAACCAGCCGCTGCCGCCCGACAGCAGCCCGAAGTCGGTCTTCGACCGGATCTTCAGCGACCTTTTGATCACTGGCCAGGACAACAGCGGCGCCCTGCAACTGAGGCGCGATCGGAAGACGGTCCTCGACGCCGTCCTCAGGAACTACAAACTGCTCTCACCGAAGCTCGGCACCGAGGATCGCCGCAAGGTGGAGGCTCACCTGGCGACTGTCGATGAGCTCCAGCAGCGGCTGTCCGCGCCGGGCAGCGACGTGCCGATCTCGGCCGTCAGGTGCATCCGGCCGCCTGCACCCGCGTTCGACTTCAGGGCGAACGACAACTTCCCCAAGGTGAGCCTGGCGCAGATGGATCTTCTGACGATGGCCTTCACCTGTGATTTGACCCGCGTGGCGACCCTGCAATGGGAGAGCTCCGTCGGCGAGACGCGCTTTTCGTGGCTGGGATCAAGCCGCGGCCATCACGACCTGTCGCACGACCCCGACAGCGCCGCCGACAGCAAGGAGATGCTGACCAAGATCAACGCCTGGTTCGCCGAGCAGATCGCCGTCTTGATCGACAAGCTGAAGGCCGTGAAGGATGGCGACGGGACGCTGTTCGACAACACCCTCATTCTTTGGGTCAACGACCTGTCGCGCGGCAACGCCCACTCGCACCCGGACATGCCGTTCCTGCTGGCCGGCAGCGCCGGCAACGCCATCCGCACCGGGCGCTTCCTGAAGTACGCCGGGACGGTCTCCCACAACAACCTGCTGGTGTCGGTCCTCAACGCCATGGGCGTGGAGACGAGGACGTTCGGCAACCCGGCCTACTGCACCGGCCCGCTCGCCGGCCTGTGATTCGCGCAGACCAACCTTCGTTCTCTTCGGGGACGCATGATCAGGAGTAACCCATGAAGCTGACCGCCTCGTTTCGAGTAACGGCAACGTCGATCGGACCTTTGCCGATAACAAAGCCCGACACATTCGTCGGAAAGAGGTGACCCTTGCAGCCGCGCGCCAGGACGAAGAGCGTGCGCTTCTCCTGTTCGCGCTCGACACGGGGGCGAGGGCAACGTCCTCATCATGCGGCGCCTGGCCCGTACCCAGGAGCGCCATCAACGCGACCTGAAACTGCTCTCGGAGGCGTTCGCGGTGTTTGTGCACATCTGGTTCGCCCAAGCGCCCCAGATCCCCGAGTCGGAGAAGAGCGCCGCCAAGCGCACGGCTCACAGTCGGTACGTGCAATTCGTCGAGTTCGTCGGCTCGCAGTTCGCGGCCGGCGCCCGGCTCGTCGGGGACGTCATCAAGGAGGAGATCGCCGTCGCAGCTCGCGCAATCTTTCGTCGACCCCAGCGCGGCGCTCGGGCGAGAGCTTCGAGTACCAGACCGTCGTCTCCTCGTTGAGGGCGATTGAGACCTGGGCGCGCGCCACGGCGACGCGCAGGATACTTCGTCAGAGTCGGATGCGCGTCAGCTTCTCGCTGCCGTCGAGAACGCGCTCGATCGCCTCGTCCAGTTTCTTCTTCTCCTCGGGCGAGGTGACGGCCCAGGAGGGGAGAGTCGACGAGGTGCGGGCTGGGCGTTGGGCGTGGCGTGGCCGGGCTCGAACCTTCTCCTTGGCTTTGGCCTTCGACGGGACGCCCATGAGCGATAGCGTAGCACCGATCGAATACGGCCCTAGCTCATCCTGCGCCGCTCGTGGGCAATGCGCCGCGTCTTGGCGATGCCGCCGGGCGCACCACCACGTTGGTGTCGAGAGGTGCGTGCTCACCGATACAGGTCGGCGCGATCCAGGGCCGCTAGCTCGATGGCGTTCGTCGTGCGGATCGTCTTCCACTGCTCCCTGGGGAAGCCGTAGAACGTGAGGAGCTCGTCGCCGGCCTCGTTGAGGCTCTCGACGGCACCGGGACAGCGTTTGCTCCACTTCTTTGTGAAGGCCTCCCGCGCGGCCGCCGCTTCGTCGAGGCCCGGGGCGTACACGATCAGGTGGAAGTCCGCAGCGACCTCCTCGTGCGCGTGCTGCGGCACCTTGCGCATGATGTTCCTCAGCTTGTGGACGGCGCAGCGCTGAATCTTCGTCGTTGGCCACGACAGCGTGATCGCCCGGTGCAACCCGGCGTTGCCGTCGATGATGCACAGGCGCGGTGCCTTGAGCCCGCGGGCGATCAGCGCCTCGACAAACCCCTCCCATGCGTCGCCCGACTCGGAGCCGCACACCTCGAGCGCGACCAGCCGCTTGCTGCCGTCGGCGAGGACGGCGACGGCAGCGAGCACCGGCAGGCTGGTCACCTTGCCGGCGCTGCGAACGCGCAGGGCGATCGCATCCAGGTACAGGTACACGACGTTCAGGTCCTTGATCGACTGCTGCCGCCAGCGCTCCCAGTCGCCCCGGAGCGTCCCGACGATCCGGGATACCGCGCTCTTCGATAGCGGTGCGTTCTTGAGCAGCGGCCGCAGGGCGCCCCGGATGCGGCGGGTGTTGCCGCCGGACAGGTACACGCCCGCGATCGCCTCGTTGATCTCACGCATCCGCCGCTAGTAGCGCGGCACAACCGTCGAGGCGAACTCCTCGGTGCGGCCGTCGTCCGTTGCCAGACGACCACGGGGCAGCGTCAGTTCGAGCGCACAGCGCACAGTCGGTACGTGCAATTCGTCCAGTTCGTCGGCTCGCAGTTCGAGGCCGGTGCCCGGCTCGTCGGGGACGTGATCAAGGAGGAGATCGCCGTCGACGAGGACCTCGAGGCGGCGTCACGGGGTGAACCTCCGGGAAGCGCTCAACGGCTTGCCGCCGTCGCCGGATGAACCGGGACGATCCCAGGGAACCCGGTGAAGTCCGTCGGGTTGAGAGTCAGGATCTGGGAAATCCCGTGTGTGAGCATGAGGGCCGCGATCCGGGCGTCGTGCGCCCTCTTGCCGCGAACGCCGGTACCCTGCACGAGCGAAAGCCATCGCTCGAACACGGCTGGCGTCTCGTCCAACAGAGGGAACTGGTTCCGCAACTTGGCGATGGCTGGCCCCGCGGCGGCGGGGTCCCAGCCGAATCCGTTCGCCTCCACCGGCCGGGTCGCTACAACCCAGAACTCGACCAGCACCTGGGGCGCGATGACGAGAGCGTTGCCCGACGCGGCCAGATTCACGATCGCGCTCTTGACGATCGGATGCTCAGGGGCGGATGCAGCCGCGAGGCGCACCACCACGTTGGTGTCGAGGACGTGCGTGCTCACCGATACAGATCGCCGCGGTCCAGGGACGCCAGCGGGACGACGGGTGTGGGCGGAAGGGAGCCAATCCATCGCTCCAGCCGTGACGCCATGTCCGGCGCTGGCGTCGGCTCCGCTGTCGTCGCGATGACGAGAACCTCCGCCTCCCCGGGTGGGAATTCGTCTGGCACACGCACCACGACCTCGTGATTTTGCGGGATGGTCACCTTCGTCCGGTGCGCGTGCATCGTGAAATTGTACCAGATAGGCACGGCCGGGGACGACTCGGTGGGTCACTCGTCATTAAGTGTGCATCCCTGCAACGTCGATCGGAGCTTTGCCGATAACAAGCCCGACACCTTCATCGGAAAGAGGTGACCCTTGGGCCTGTTCGACGAGAAGCAGCTGATCGAGATGGTTACCGATGCGCTCCGGACCGTCGTTCGGGAAGAATTCGGCAGGGCTGCTCCAGGAGTTGCTGAAGAATTCCTCTCCGTCGCCCAGGCGGCCAGGCTGGCCGGGATCGCGGCCGGGACCATCCGTGCGTGGATGATGGAGGGCAAGCTCCGCCGCTACCACGCGGGCCGCGTGCTGCGGGTGAAGCGCAGCGAGCTCGAACAGCTCCTCAGTGAACCGCCGGTGAAGGCCAAGGTGGCGGAACGGAGTCCAGAAGAGGAGGCGCTGGTCGCATTCGAGCGTCGCCGAAAGATGCGCCCTGGCCCGCGATAGAATGGAGGCACGATGGGGCTGTTCGCACGAGGTCAGAAGCTCTGGGCGCGGTACAAGGACGAGAACGGTCGGTGGGGTCAACCGCCCCACCGGCTACTCGGTAGGTGAGGAAGGCAAGGCCGCCCGTTTCCTCGCCACGCTTTCGGAGCTGAGCTCCCGCGCGCGGCGGCGGGAAACGTCGGCCATTGCCCAGGATGCCTCGCTGGCGAACGATCCGCTGCGCACGACCGTCGCTCAGTACGTCGAGCGCTGGCTGGAGGAGCGCAAGGAGCTGGGCCTGACGTCCTGGTCCGACGATGCCGCGCGCATGCGGCTCCACGTGGTTCCGATCATCGGCCAGATCACGCTCGCGGAGGTCTCTCCGCGCCACATGAAGCAGCTCGTGACCCACCACAGCAAGGCGGGCCGGCTCCGGGCCAAGCGTTCGAACTCGAAGGTCGACCCTTGGTACTTCATCACCACCCGACGGATCGATCGAGTGGGATGGAGGACAGTGCCACCGCCTGGCCCGATCAAGGTTCGCACCTGTGATCTCGAGCGAGCCTTGCGTGGGCCCGATCCCGCAGCTTGGCGACCGTGCGCCGGGTCCCTCTCGGCGCGCCGCTGTCGTCGGTACGCCGCCACGACCTTGGCACCCACGAGTTCGTAGGCCTCTCGTAGTAGCCGAACGACACCGGCCTACGTTCGATCCCTGAGAACGTACCTGCGTCTCGGATCCTTGGGCCCGGCGCCAATCTCGCGCACCATGCCCAAGGCTACCAGTCTCGCCAACCTGTTCCGGGCAGCGCGTGGCGACAATGCGATCATCGCTGCCACGCCCCGGGTTGAAAGGCCGTCCTTGGTCTTGAGCGCATCCAGGATCTTTCGGTCGACAGGGTCAACGGTGATGGACCTCGATTGGACGGTGCTGAACGTGGCCCGGAAACGGTTACCGTACTCCGCAAATATCGGAGCTTCGAGCCCGGCATCGCGGCAGGCGGTCATCATGCGCTGGACGCCGCTGCCCCACTGTTCGATGAGCCCCAATTCGTGAAATACGCGGCCGATGACGTGGTTCCTGAGTTTTGAGATTCCCTGATGCAGGTCATCGACTGTGAGTCCGAAGGGGAGCAATCCCGGATTCTCGACCTCGAGCCGGTCGTCGAAGATCGATACGCGGATGGGGCCGCCTCTCTGTGAGTAGTCGGCATGGACGACGGCGTTGATGATGGCTTCCCGAACAGCCACAGGCGGCAGGTTCCACTGCTCCACCCGGCGAGGAGCGTCGATGGAGAAGCCGTGGATGGCGTGTTTCTCGACGAAGGCCATGGCCTCCAAGACTGCCGTCGACGGGTAGGATCGGAATTCCGCGTGGTCGAAAATGTGCGCCTTGTCGGTTCCTCGAAACCGTCCCGCCTGAATCCAGGCATCAGGAAAATGACGCGCGCGGTTCTTGCCAAACATCAGTACTCCACCGACGGTCGGCACCTTCCTCCCCTGGTGAGAGGTGACGAGTCGCAGTGACTCCATGTCGCTTCGCTTGATGCGGCGGAGCGGAGCACTCGACTCGGAAGCAGCTCTGAAGTCGATCTCTTCCGAGTCGAGGTCGGCCATAGGTGTACCGTCGAATGGTTCACCACGAGAAAACCGTCGAAGTTCCTCGATGAGCTCACGATCGGCGCGTCGGTTGGTCGAGCCCACGCGCACGTAGGTTCCCTTCTCGACGCCGTCCTTCTTGAAGTGATGAGGCCTGCCGGGACTGGAATGCACCTGGACGGCGACGACGTGAGTGCGGCGCCAGGGGAGGATCTCGATCTCGGGCAACAGGCGGGGGACAATCGTGTCACGCACCAGGTTGGCGATCCTCTCCTCGGTTTCTAGGGGATCGGGCACGCCTCGCACGCGAGCGCTCGTGTCTTCGATGCCGACAAGAAGGTCATTCGGGAAGAACTGAGGCGCGACGCGGCCTTGCGTCGGATTCCTGAGTGATCGCGGGCGGTTTGGCCGATGGGGTCGAGCCGCCTGAGCCCGCGACGCTCCGGCGCACACCGCCAGAAAGTCGGACGTCCTGGCAACCTGGTGGCAAAGAGTCCGCGGAGTCTCCGCTTTTTCTTCCTTCGTGGCGGGCCTGGGGAGGGTCGCAAGTCGCTGGCCCGTGAGCCCTGACCGGCTCGCGTGGTAGTCTTCGTCGTGTGGGCAAGATTCTCGACATCTACGCGGGGAAGGACCCCCGTATGCTGCCACGGTACTCCGTGGCAGAAGCGGCTCAGTACATCCGCGTCCCCACAGCTACGCTGACAACCTGGGTGAAAGGTCGGCCGGCGCGAGCCGGGGAGCGAGGTGCCGCGCCTGTCATTGTGTTGCCTCCATCGGCGACCTTATTGTCGTTTCAGAACTTGGTTGAAGCCCACGTCCTTGGGTCGATCCGCCGCCAGCACGGGGTTTCGCTTCAACGCGTACGCAAGGCTTTGCTTTTTGTTCGCAAGAAGTTGAATCAGGCGCATCCGTTGATAACGGCGAAGTTCGAGACGGACGGAGTCGACCTGTTTGTTTTGGAACTGGGGCGCCTGCTCAACGTGTCTGCTGGTGGCCAGACGGCGATCCGGGAGGCTTTGCAGGCTTCGCTGCGGCGGGTGGAGCACGATCCCGATGGTCTCGCTGGTCGACTTTTTCCCTTGGTGCGCAGCACTGGCGGCGATGAGCCACGTGCCATTGTGGTGGACGCTCGCGTTTCGTTCGGCCGCCCTGTCCTGGTGAAGACGGGCGTTCCTACTAGCGTGGTTTTCGGACGCCTGAAGGCGGGCGAGTCCATAGAGTCGATCGCTGGAGACTACGGCATCGGAATAGAGCAAATCGCTGATGCGGTCCGCTGCGAAGTCCCAGCGGCTGCCTGAGCCCTGGACGTTTTTCATCGACCGTTCCGTGGGAGGTCGAATCGTCGCAGAGGCTTTGCTCACAGCTGGAGAGACCGTCGAGATCCACGACGACCACTTCGCCAAAGATGCTCCCGACGTCGAATGGCTCGCTGCCGTCGGTGCGAAGGGATGGATTGTGCTCAGCAAGGACGATCGAATTCGTCTGAACGAGATGGAGCGTCACGCCTTGCAATCTGCGGGCGTCGCCGCCTTCTTCCTGGGCAGGAGCGACCTCACCGGCCCACAGATGGCGGCCATTGTCGTGGGAGCGCTGCAAACCATGAGGCGAGCGCTACGCAGGTTCGATGTTCCGTTCATCGCCCGAATCTCGTCGAGCGGAGAAGTGTCCGTTTTCGAATCCGGGGGGACGACGTTCCGACCCCCGAAGGTGGTGCGTCGGCGCTAGAGGATCACCGGCCGCACGTCGCCTTTTCCATCCGAAACGTTCACCTCTTCGGCGGAGTCAGGCAAAATACACTCCGTCGTAGCGATCGCACGCCCGCATGACACCCCCACCGACACCGCCTGCGGGTCGCCCCGAAGCCGAAGCGCGGGTCGAGATCGATGCGGCGCTGGCCACTGCAGGCTGCGGATCTCATCCGAGCGCTCGAAGACCCGTCCGCCGTGGCAAAGGCATGGCAAAGATGATCGGGCGGATCCGAGAGCGTAAGTAGTTCGAGTAGTTATCCGGCGACCCCAGCGGGATTCGAACCCGCGTTCATGCCTTGAAAGGGCATTGTCCTGGGCCGGGCTAGACGATGGGGTCGATAAGGGCGAGTGGGCCCTGCAGGGGTCGAACCTGCGACCTACGGATTAAAAGTCCGCAGCTCTACCAGCTGAGCTAAGGGCCCTCCTTGGCGATCTTACTAGTCTTTCGTGCCTCCCTGGTGCATCGCGTCTGTCTCCTTGCAACCAATTTGCTACCCATTGCCCTCGCAGGCCAAGTCGGCGGGGGTGGGAAGTTGTAGCACTACACCCCGCTCGGCGGAAAGGTCCACGGACACGGTCTCGAAGTCCTTGCCGGCGAACAGGCGGTGACCAGCACCGAGCTGTGGCCGAGGATCGCTGCCAGCTTCTCCATCGACCCGCCGGCCAGCACGCACTGGCTCGCGAACGTGTGTCGGGTTGTCTGGTACCAGGAAGGTCGTCTCGCGCACGAACGCCGTCGCTCGCTCAAGGTCAGGCCGACCGCCGCGCCTGGGCGCTCTGGAGAACTGGAAGGAGGGAGGACTGGATGGGTACGTGTTGGTGACGCCGAGGTCACGGCGCCCGCCTGTAGCCCATCACGCGTCGGCTTCGTCGGTGGGGTCGTCGTCGGTCAGGGGCAGGGTGGCCTGGTCCTCGTCGTCGGTGCCGGCGCGGGCCTTGCGGGCTTTGCGATCGCGGCGGGTCTCCTCGGCTTTGCGGAGGGTGGCGGCTGATTCCGGGTGCTCCTTCAGGAAGCGGGCTCGGGCCTCGTCGGAGCCGGGTTCGTCGATGGTGAAGGTGGGGCGGATCTCGTCCTTCAGGCGTAGCTCCCAGGCGAAGGCCTTGGCGGGGTGGAGGGTCCAGAAGCACTTGTGGGCGACGGCGAGGGAGGGGTCCTGGAGGCATTTTTCGTGGACGCGCCTGGGGAAGTAGCGGGCGGCCAGGTGGGACCAGTCGTAGTCCTTGCGGCC
>JANPFD010000156.1:0-28814 GCA_031423255.1 Myxococcales bacterium
GGAGACTGCCGACCGGGTACTTGCGATAGAGCGACTGCATCAGTCCTCGAACCTGGTCGCGATTCCAGACGTAGCCGCGCTGGAACTCCGGCAGCGCCATGCTCCCGCCGTCGATGTGATCGAGGATCGTCGTGATTTTCATGCTCGAACCTCCAACGCCCCGGGACTGGCGACCGGCGTCCCATGATAGCCGCTCTCGACCGTCCGTGGGTCGCCGCCACCACACCCTGATGGTGCTGGGCGGAGGGTGAGACGGAGCATCTCGTCGATCAGGGATGCCTCCACGATCGGACGGGGGCTCTGTTCGCCGTTCGAACCGTCGCTCATCGGTTCCACCCCCGACGATCCGCGGCCGATTCCCTCATTCGTCCCTCATGCTTCATGAGGGAATGGAAACAGGGGGTCCGGCATCGCCGAACCCCCTGTTTTGACTGTAGCGGGGGTAAGATTTGAACTTACGACCTTCGGGTTATGAGCCCGACGAGCTACCAGGCTGCTCCACCCCGCATCAACGAGGGGCCTTTCTTACGGTGAGGATCGGCCGGCGTCAAGTCCCTACACGGCAGGAGTGGCGGCGGCGTGCTTGGCGACGAGGCGGCCGATGCGGGGCACGGCGGCCTCGACGTGCTTCTTGCCCATGGGACGCAGCCTCTCGTAGGCCGACTTCAGGCCCTGATTCTTCGCGCGCTGCGCTCGGGCGTCGGTGATCGACAGCAACGCCTCGGCGACCTCGCCGGTGCGCGCATTGAAATAGGCGGTGACCGGTTCGTTCTTGCCGATGGCGGCCTGGTAGAGCGGATCCAATTTGTCGCAGAAGTCGTCGAGCATATGGTCGATGACCTCGGGAACAAAACCGGGCTTGACCGACTTGACGACCGCATAGGCCGCCTTGATCGGTAGACCCATCAACCCTTTGGACGAGACTTCCTCCTCGATCAGTCGCTCGCAGTCGGAGATCACCTGGGGACGGGTACCGGGCTTGCCTAAAATCTCTTTTAGCGTGCTCATGGCGCGGGACTCTATCATCCGGGCGTGCGCGCGTTCCATCGACCGGCGGTCGCTCTTGGCGTCCTGACCGCGCTCAACGTCCTCAACTACCTCGACCGGTTCATGGGGGCCGGCCTCTTGCCTGTGATCATCGCCGCACCGCCGGTCGGCCTGGGGCTGCGTGACAGCCAGGCGGGCGCGCTGCAGTCGGTGTTCATCATCGTATTCGCGCTGGTGTCCCCGCTGATCGGTTCGCTGGGCGACCGGCACTCACGCCTGCGGATGGCGGCCGCCGGCGTGGCCATCTGGAGCGCTGCGACCTTCGCCTCGGGCCTGGCCGGGGGCTTCGCCACGCTGCTGCTCGCCCGCGCGGTCGTGGGGATCGGCGAGGCCAGCTACGGCGTCGTCACACCGTCGATCATCTCGGACCTTTACCCCGCCGAGCGGCGTGGCCGCATGCTGGCGATCTTCTATGCCGCCATCCCGGTCGGCACGGCGCTCGGGTACATGCTGGGCGGCCAGATCGGTGCGGACCACGGCTGGCGCGCCGCCTTCTTCGTCGCTGGCGCTCCCGGGCTGCTGCTCACCTTCGCTCTCCTGACCCTGAAAGAACCGCAGCGCGGGCGCTTCGATCCGCCGCGCAAGGAAGCCGCGCCACTGGGCCTGCGCCACGCAGCCACTGCCCTCGCCCGCCGCCGCAGCTATCTTTTCAACACGGGCGCACAGACCCTCTACACCTTCGCCATGGGTGGCCTGGCGACCTGGATGCCGACGTACTTCGTACGCGAGCGTCACATCCCTTTGCAACAGGCGACGTTCATTTTCGGCGCGCTGCTGGTGGTGGCCGGTTTTCTGGGCACCATCATCGGCGGCCAGGCGGGCGATCGGCTGGCGCGCCGGTTCCCGGGTGCCCATTTCGTTTTCTCGGGATGGGCGCTCATCGTCTCTCTGCCGTTCTCGGCCATGGCCGTTCTGTCCCCGCAGCCTGCTATCTTCTGGCCGGCGATGTTCGTCACCCTGTTCCTGCTTTTTCTCAACACCGGTCCCCTGAACGCCGCGATGGCCAACGTGCTCCCCGCCGACCTGCGGGCCCGGGGATTCGCCTTCTACACGCTCTCGATCCACCTCCTTGGCGACGCCGCGTCGCCGTTGCTCATCGGGGTGGCATCCGACAAGGTCGGCTTGCAGGCCCCGGTGCTCGCCTGTGGAGTCCTGCTCCCGATCGCCGGAATCGTGTTGTTGATCGGCCGGCGCGCGCTGGTCGCCGACCTCCGGAGCGCCTCGTGAGCCTCGCCCGCGAACTGGCGATCACCCACGCGGTAGCCCTCGAGGCCGCCGCCCTGGTGCGCCCGTACCACGGCAGCCGACTCGCCGTGGAGAACAAGGCCGGCGACGAGCCGGTCACCCAGGTCGATCGCGCCGCAAGCGAGCTCATCGTCGCGCGGCTGCGCGCTGCCTTCCCGGATGACGCCATTCTCTCCGAAGAGCTCCCCGACGACGGTTCACGCCTGACCAACGCTCGTGTCTGGATGGTCGATCCGATCGACGGCACCCGCGACTTCATCAACGGCGAGACTGGCTACGCCGTCATGATCGGCCTGTGCATCGACGGCCGGCCGGTCGTCGGAGCGGTGTCGCAGCCGCCGACGGGACTCACCTGGGCGGGCGCCGTCGGCGAGGCCGCCTGGAAGGAGCAGCCCGACGGCAGCCGCCAGCCGCTGCGTCCCTCGACGCTACGCGAAGGGCCCGGCATCCGACTGGTGGCCTCGAAGTCGCATCGCACGCCCCACGTGGACGCCTTCCGTCACGCGCTGGGCATCGACGACGAGATGAACATCGGGGGCGTCGGTCTGAAGGTCGGCCTGGTCGCCGACGGGAGCCGCGATCTGTACGTCTACCCGGGCGGGCGCACCAAGCGCTGGGACAGCTGCGCGCCCGAGGCGATCCTGGTCGCCGCCGGCGGCAAGCTGACCGATACCGACGGCGCGCTCATCGACTACACGACGAAGGATCTCTACAACAGCCGCGGCCTCGTGGCGTCGAATGGGTTCCTGCACGACATGGTCATCGGCACCCTGGCCGCCCTGCGAGCCAAGGGCGACATGACGCCCTAGGATCCGGCGACGGTCATCCGCGCCACCCGGAAGGTGGGGCACTGCACCGAGGAACGGGTGTCGATGTCGGTCCCCAACGCGTCGATCCCCTTCCACAGGTCGTCGAAGTTCGCCGAGATGGTGATCTCGCTGACGGGATGCACACGCTCGCCGCGCTCGATCCAGAACCCATTCGCGCCCTGCGAGTAATCGCCGGTGACGCCGTTGAAGCCGAAGCCCATCAGATCGGTGACGTAGAGGGCCCGATCGAGCTTTTCTATCGCCGCGGGGGCGGTCGCCCCTGCACGCATGATGAAGTTGGACGTGGTGACGTACGGCCCGGTTCCCACGCTACGTCCCGCCGATCCGGTCGACCGCCGCCCCAGCTTGCGCGCGGAGAACACGTCGCACAAGAACGTGCGCAGCACCCCCTCCGAGACCATGACGTTGGTCCGGGTCGCCAGCCCCTCGCCGTCGAACGGCCGCGAGCCGGGCCCGCGCCGCAACATCGGATCATCGACGATGTTCACCAGCGGCGAGGCGATGGCGGTCCGTTCCCGTTGCGCCAGATAGGTGCTCTTGCGCCACACGGCGCCGCCCGAGATCACGCCCGCCAGCTGCCCCAGCAGCCCGCGGCCTGCGTCCGGCGAGAACACGACCGGCACCTCGCAGGTGGCGATCTTGCGCGAGCCGAGCTTCGCCAGCGTCCATTGCGCCGCCTCCAGCCCCACCTTCTCCGGATCGTCGAGGCCGCTCAGGAACCGCGACGAGGTCCACTGGTATCCGTTGCGCTTCTTCCCGTCGGCGTCGTCGCAGACCGGCTCGACCACGAACGAGACGTTCGTCCCCCGGTAGCTGCCTGCGAAACCCGCCGACGTGGCGAACGCCACCGCGCCCATCACCCGCCCGAAGATCGCCCCCTCCGAGTTGGTGACCCGCTTGTCGAACTTCAGCGCCGCGTCCTCGCCCCGCTTCGCCCTCCGGATCGCCTCGGCGACGTCGACGGACAGAACCGCGTCGTCCCAGAGATCCAGCTCGGGCACCTCGCGGGCCATCTCCTCACGCGCCGGCAACTCGCCAATCGGATCGGGCTCGGCCAGCCCCGCCAGCTCGACGGTCTCCGCCGCCAGCCTGGCCATCGCCTCGGGTTGCAAGTCCGAGGTGTACGTCACCGCCGATCGTTGATCCTTGAGTACCCGCAGGCCGAGCGCGCGGCTCCCCGCCTCCTTCACGAGCTCCGTCTCGCCGAGCCGCAGCTTCACCTCCAGCTCGGAGCCGTCGCGCACCAGCACCTCGGCGGCGTCCGCGCCCGCGCGCATCGTCAGGTTGAGCATCTGCTCGGCGATGCGCTGACATTCCTTCGGATCCGGTAACGGACGCTTCATCCGGCCCTCGTCCCGCCGACGGTGATCTCCGAGATCTTCACGGTCGGCGTCCCGATCCCTACCGGCACCGACTGCCCATCCTTGCCGCAGGTCCAGGTCCCATCGGAAAGCTTGAAGTCGTTCCCCAGCATCGTCACCTTGCGCAGGACTTCCGGGCCGTTGCCAATGAGGTTCACGCCCTTGAGCGGCGCCGTCAGCTTGCCATCCTCGATGAGATAGCTCTCTGTCAGCGAGAAGACGAAGTCACCGTTCGAGATGTTCACCTGCCCGCCCGAGAAGTGCTTGGCATACACCCCGCGCTTCACCGACCGGATGATGTCCTCCGGCGCGTCGTTTCCGCGTTCGAGGAACGTGTTGGTCATCCGGGGCAACGGCTCGTGTCGAAAGCTCTCGCGACGCCCATTGCCCGACGGCTGGATACCGAAGTGCTTGGCCGAGATCCGGTCCTGCATGTAGCCGACCAGGATGCCGTTCTCGATGAGCACGTTCTTCCGCCCCGGGTTCCCCTCGTCATCGACGTTGATCGAGCCGCGCCAGTTGCCCACCGTGCCGTCGTCGACCACCGTGCACAGGGTCGACGCCACCGCCTTGCCGAGCTGGTCGGTGTAGTTCGAGGTCTTCTTGCGGTTGAAGTCCGCCTCCAGGCCGTGGCCGACCGCCTCGTGCAGGAGGATCCCGGACTCACCGGGCCCCAGCACCACCTCCATCGGACCCGCGGGCGCCTCGCTCGCGTGCAGCATGGCCACCGCCAGCCGCGCCGCCTCGCGCCCGTGCTCCTCCGGGCTCTGCCCAGGGACCGCAAACTGCTCCATCCCACGGCGCGCAGCCCCGCCCGAGCGCCCGCCCTGGCGCTTGCCGTTCTCCTCGGCGACGGCGTGCACACCGAAGCGCACCATGGGCTGCCCGTCGCGTGCCAGCTTCCCGTCCGAGCTGACCACCATCATCTCGCGCCACTCCTCGGACATCGACACCTCGACACGGACGATCCTGGCGTCGGCGGCACGCGCGGCCTTGTCCGCCCGGCGCAAGAGGTCCACTTTTTCAGCTCCCGCCCGTTCCCACGCGGGTTCCCGCACCGGGTAGACGTTCGGCACCACCACGGGCGTCACGGCCACCGGGCCCGGCGCCGACCCCGACGACGCGATCTGACCGGCGGTGCGCGCCGCCTCCAGCATGCGCGCCTCGGACAGCTCCTCGGTGTACGCATAACCGGTCGCATCGCCGCGCAAGACGCGCACGCCCAAGCCCAGTGTCACCCCGCGCCCGACCGTACGGACGCGCCCCTCCTCGAAAACGAAGTCGGCTCCCGACCGGTACTCGAAATAAAGGTCGGCGTAATCGCCTCCGGAATCGAGGGCCGCGGCGAGCAATCGCTCGGCAGTCGACGCGTCAATCCCGTCCAGAGGACTCGGGTGCAAGTGCATGCACCCTATGATGACCCGACTACTTGCCGATGCCCAGCGCTTCGCCGCTGTGCTCGCGGATCTTGTAGAGACCGCGCACCTCGACCTGACGGATCCGCTCGCGGGTGAGATTCAGGATCGCCCCGACCTCCTCCAGCGTGATCCCACTCCGGTCGGCCACATCCAGCGAGCAGGTCTCGGCCATCTCCCACACTTCGAGATGCGGGAAGTTGAGCTTGATGGCGCCGCTTTCCGGGTTCACGTCCAGGTAGAGGTGGTGGGAGCAGCTCACGAAGGGGCAGGGCCGCTCCATGTTCGAGCACTCGGCGCGCGTCTGCGGGCGATCCACGTCCTCCGGGTAAACCAGCTCCTGAGCCAGCCGCCGCTCGTCGCGCGTCAGCCGCTTGGGAGCGATGGTCTTGGAGCGCACCCGCCCGTCCGCGGAGGGCCGCACCTTCAACCGGATCTTCGCCACCTCCGGCTGGGCGGCCTCGTCCTGCGTGTCGATCATTTGTTCGGCAATCTCTTCTCTGTCGTCGGCCATATGTATCTGCCTCCCTGGCGCGCGGCGATCGGGCGTCGCGCTAGTACAAGTCGCTGCCGCTCCCGATGGCGGTGCCGGGCCCCTGCGAGGCCCGAGCGGAAATTCGAACTTCGAGACTGGTGATCTGCCGGACCAAGTCCCCGGCAGCGCGCTTCGCTTCGCTGATCTCCCGCTCCAGCTCCTTGCGCCGTTGCGGATCCAGGGCCGGCCCCTTGGCCTCCCGCTCGAACCCCGACAGGAGTTCTCGCAGCCCCTTCTCGAGCACATCGATCTCGTCCTTGAAACGGACGAACGAGCGCTGGATCTGTTCGATGGTCAGATCCTCCGCCATCATCCCCTTGACCAGGTTCACGCGGCGGATCACGTTGGCCGGGTAGATCCCGCAGGAGCCGCGGTGCTTGCCCTTGCGGCCCACGCGCACCGAGCGGGGCAGGAGCCCCAGCTGCACGTACTTGCGCAGAGTGGCCTCAGAAAAGCGGATCCCGCGGGCCTCGAAGAGGTCGACGATCTGCCGCGAGGTGAGCCCGTTGGGCGAGCCGCGTTCGATCGCGGCGAGCTCGTCCTCGTCGAGGAGACCGGCTGCTCGCTGCCCCGTCGTGACCGTTGCCGTCGCTGTCGCCGCCGTGGCTGACGGTCCGTGAGCGACGCCGGTCGGTGAGCTTCCTCTCATTAGCGGAGCTCGAATGTATTCTATTCAATAGATTCTTCTCAACGTAAAAACCGCTCGTAATCCGTTCAGGTGGGATCTCGACACTCACGCGTTCACACTCACCGCAGAGGTGCGATCCCGCGTCCGCCGAGTGTGGAAGGTGCCGTCAGCCGTCGCGACGGCGGAGCGACTTTGCTGGGCGCCGCCGCTTGGGCTGCGGCTTGAGTCGCGGAAAGCTCTGGTCGAGGCAGCCGAGCGTTCGATCGCCGGCGGAACAGGCCACACGTACGTGCATGTGGTCGTCGTGCGGATCGACGCCTGCCGGCTGCCGGAGCAACGCCGCCGCCCGCGCGAGCAGTGCCGGGTCCTCGCCGTCCCTGCGCGCTGCCTCGATCAGCATCTGCGCCAGATTCCGCTGGATGAAGATGTACTGGACGTCGACCCCGCCGTCCGTCATGAGGCTGCGCACCAGCGCCCAGGTCCGCCGGGTATCGAAGCGAACGAGTGGGATCGGCGTCGGATCACGCCAGCCGCGATCGGCGCGCGACCAGGACACGGCAAGGCCGTCCGGACCGAAACGGGGCATCGCCTCGGGGAGACGGTACGGCCGCCCCTCCCAGTCCACGGCATAGAAGAAGATGTCGATGTCCCGACCGGTCTCGTGCGAGCGATGCTCGCCCGAACGACCACCGCCGGCGGCCGACAGATCGCCAATGGCCGCCAGGCTGTCCGGAAAGGCGGTGTTCACCGAGGAGAAGGAGGAGGTCAGCCAGCGGACGACTTCCTCGGTGGCGAATTGCCGGCCCCGCGGACGCCAGGCACGCGGTACCTCGTAACCAGCGCCGACCGGTGGCAACGCCACCCCTCGCAGCAACACCCCACGGTTCGGCGCCCCTACCGCGACGCTGCTGCCGTCGTCAGAAAAGACGCCCAGGCAGCCCGAAGCAACCAGCGCCCCGATCGCCAGAACCAACCATCGCGCGCAAGCCGGAGGCATTCCCAACAGGAACGCGTCCCGTATCCGCGTGGGAGCCGGAGGGCTACGCCCGACGGATCCCGTCGCGGGGGGTTCGGGACCCTCCCAGGGTCCCGAGTTTAACCGTACGCCTTCTCCATCCGCTCTTGGTCTTCCTTGCAACGAATGCAGAGGGTCGTCTCCAGACGCGCCTCCAGGCGCTTCAACGAGATCGGCTCGTCGCACGTCTCGCACAGGCCGAAGGTCCCTTGATCGATCTTCTCGAGCGCGTGGTCTATTTTCGCGAGAAACGTCTTTTCGCGACCACGAAGCCGGAACGTGAATGACTGCAGATATTCCGATGATGCCAGATCCATCTCGTCAGGCAGATCGTCGGACTCGAGGGTCATGTCCTCGTTCAAGGTCCGCTGCGCATTCCTCAGAATCTCTTTTTTTCGCGCCTGCAGAATGTCGCGAAATCGTTTGAGATCCTTCTTCTTGAGTCCTGTCCCTTCCATGAAACCCCTTGCGCCTGGTCCGTCCGAGGTGCGCGCCAGTCTAGCGCGTGTTTTCGGGAACGTCCCAGAAAATGTGAGTCGGTGGGTGTGTCCTTGACAGCTACACATAGTCCTGAGTAAATGCCCGTGCAATTCTTACATCCAGAAACGGGGGACTCCGTGGCCGGTTCCGACAAAAGGAAGCAAAGTCTCTACTTTCCCGAAGAGATGCTCAAAGAGATCCAGGACGAAGCAACGCGCCAGGATCGATCTCTTTCCTGGATTGTGCAGAAGGCCTGGAAGATCGCTCGCAAAGAGATCATGAAATACCCGTCAGTGAACGAGTTTCCTGGCGAAGAGGACGAGCGCGGCGCGAGCGAATAGGCTCTAGTGCTGGCCTGCGCCTCGCAGGCTGACCATGTCCGAATACCTCGTCGTCGTCGACGCCGTCGCGCCAGTCGCGCAAGGCGAACCGGCCGTTACCGCAGCGGGCCTGGCTCAGGCGTTGGTTGGCGCCAAGCACAAGGTGACGCTGCTGTCGCTCGCCGCGTCGGACCACGTTGCGCAGCTGCCCGGCATGGCGCGCCGTCTGCGCACCGTCGCGGCCACGGCGCGCGGCGCGGCGCTCGACCTTCCGCTGTTCGAGGGCCGTAGCGGGCAGGCGCATCTATATGTGCTCGGGACGGCGATGGAGGACCGCGGTTACGCGGGCGCGGTTCTCGCGTCGGCGGCGGCGTCCCTGGCTCGCGATGGGCTGGTCAAGCCCGACGTGATCATCGGGTGGGGCGAGGCCTCGGCGGCCAGCCTGTCGACGGTCGGCGCCTCGACCCGTCTGTTCGTGCTTCCGACTGGCGTGGCCGGCAAGGCGCTGAACGCTCGGGAATGGGAGGCGCTGGGCCCGGAGGCGCTCGACCCGCTCGGGGTACGTTCGCTGGCCGCGCTGGGCGCCGCGGGTGCCGAGGCGGTGGTGGTCCCCAGTCCGTCATCGGTGCGCACGCTGGAGGGCGAGCCGGCGTTGAGCGGGCGGGCGTCGGATCAACCGCTCGTCGCCGCGCGCTTCGGCTGCGACGAGCCGCCGTTCGATCCGGCGAACGACCCGGCCCTGCCGACCGGGTTCTCGGCGGATGCGCCGGCGGGCAAGGCGGACTGCCGACGCGCGCTGGCCCGGCGGACCTCGCTGGCACTGGGGCCGCGGACTCTGCTCCTGGCGACGGGGCCGCTGGACGCGGAACGTGGCGGCCAGGCCGTCGTGAATGCGCTCGGGCGCCTGGCGAAGCTGGACGTGGCCATCGTCGTGGCGGCCGGTGGCGATCGGGCGCTGACGGATCAGGCGAACGTGCTGGCCATCGAGCACCCGGGAAAGGTCGCGGTTCTCGGCGGGGGCACGCCGGGTGGCGACCGCCTGTTGCTGGCGGGGGCGGATGCGTACCTGTCCACCGACGAGCGTGACCAGACTGGACGGGCAACGGGGCTGGCGCTGAGGTACGGGACGCTGCCGATCGCCCTCGACAGGGGCGCGAGCAGCGATTTCCTCGTGGATCACGACGCCTCGTCGGCGACCGGGTCTGCCCTGCTGGTCACCCTCACCGAGCCGTTCGAGCTCGAGGGCGCCGCGCGCCGGGCGCTGGCCCTCAAGGCCGACGCCGACCGCTGGCAGGACCTGGTCCGCGCACTGATGCGCTCGGCACCACGCTGGTCGACGACGGTTGCGCACCTGGAGGCGCTGGTGGCCTCCCAGGCGCGTCCCGCCGTTGCCGCCGGCTAGACCAGCCGGGTCAGCCTCACGCCGAGCTGGTCGTCGACGACCACCAGCTCACCCTCGGCCCACAGCTGGTCGCCGACACGGAGATCCACACGCGTCGGGCGCCGCGAACCGAGCGCGAGTACGCCCCCCTCGAGCAAACCGGCGAGCTCGTCACCACGCACGGTCAACCGGCCGAGCTCGGCGACGACCTCCACCGGCGCCGCGGCGATCTTCTCGGCGATCACCTGGGCGGCCGACACCGAACTTGGCGGGTGGTCCTCGCGCGTCCTGGCGTCGGAGCTCATCGGAGATCCCAGCGGCAAGGGTTGGTGGCGGAGCGGACCCTGACAGCGGAGGGTGCCGTCCAGAGCGAGGGTGGCGTCGACCACCGAGTCGTGCAGGCGCAGGACCACGGACCAGGGCTGGGGATCGTCATGGATGCAGGATGCTCCCTCGAAAACGACGGCGTCGCCAGGGCGGGCGGCGGCCAGCTCGCCCACCGGTAGCAGGGTATGGCCGAGCTCGACGATGACGCCCACGAGGAGGGCCTCGGGATCGGGGGTGCGAGGCGCCTTCAGCCAGGCGGCCGGCAGCTCGAGCCATGCGGGACCATCGAGACCGGCGGCCGCGGCCGAGACGTTCAGCTCCACCGTCGTCGGATCCAGGACCGACGGGGCGCCGTCGAGGCGCAGACGGAGCTCGCCGGGAGCGAGCGCGTCCAGCACGGTGGCCACCACCGCACCGAGGACGCCCCGCTCGGCGCGTCCCAGAGGCCGCAGCAGCGTCCCCCGGGGGGCACCGAGCAAGGCCCCGACGATCGCCAGCGCCAGGGCGGGGTCGAGGGTGATCGCCCCGATTGATCCCGCGACGTCTATGCCGAACCGCTCGCCGGCGGACGGAAGGCCGAGACGCGCAGGGGTGGCCACCACGGTCCCCAGGCCGCGCAGCTCGGCCCGTACCTGCCGCGGCCAGCCGGCGCGGGCGCGCGCGAGGACGAGCGTCCGCTCGACGGAGCCCGACGGCACTCGCGGCAGCTCGGCAGCCGAGAAGGAGAAGGGACGGACGCCGGAGGTGGTCACCTCAACGCCCTGGCTGCCTCTGCCTGTCCGGCGCCGGCCGCGAGGAGCCACCCGCGGGTTGCATCCGCATCAGGTATCCCTTGCGCTCGAGGCGGCGCGCGACCTCGTCCATGGCCACCGTCAGCGTCTGCCGCGAAGCCTCGTGGTGTGTCAAGATCGAAACGTCCACGCCACGCGGCCCATCGCGCAGGTGGATCTCGGATCCAGCCAGCGGCCCGTGCCCTATCCGGAGCCGGGCCTCCCCTCCCGTCGGCCCCGTCCCCACGAGCAGGCGATCCGAGGGCGGGACTGGCGGCAGCGGGGCCGCCCGCGTCGAAGGTTTGACCCCGGGAGGACCCTCCGGCCTGAACCACGAGCCGGGCATCGAAATCGGCGGCTCCAGCGAACCCTGTCCCTGCGAACCCTGTCCCTGACTGCTCTCGTCACGGCAGACGCCTGGACGGCGGGCCCGATCCGGGCGTTCCCGCACCCGATCGAGCAGTTCCTGGAAGCGTTGCAGGTGGCCCGGGGAGCGCGCGGGGCTGCTGGGCGGGGTGGCGGCCGTCCCCTTGGCCTGGGGCGGTAAGAGCGGGGCGGCAACGCGGGGCATCTGGCTGCCTTTTCGGGCGGGATGCGTGCGAGTTGTGCGCCGGGCACCGGGGTCGGGTATATTTCACGCAGTTTGGGGGCGCCTGCGGTGTCTTTAGAGCACAAGGCTCACGGCTTCACATGCCAGCAACTCGTCGACTTCTGTCTCGAGTTTCTGGACGGTTCGTTGCCTGAAGGCGACCAGCGCGAGTTCCAGCGCCATCTGGGTCACTGCAGCCCCTGTGTGACGTTCTTCGAGACCTACCGGCGTACCCCCGAGATCTCCCGCGAGGCCTTCGCGCTGGAGATGCCGTCCGACGTGAAAGACGCCGTCCGGTCGTTCCTGCGCTCCCGATACCAGCGGTAAGGCCGGTGCCCCGGCGCACGGCAGCTGACGCGGTGGCGGTGTTATCATCAGAGCGTGCGCGGGGTTCTCGTGCTGGCGTTGGTGATCGTCAGCATCGCTCATGGGCGCGCCGGACACGCCGATTGGCAAGTCAAGCGGCGCGGTTCCGACGCGCTGATGACGCATGGCCTGGCGACTCTCGAGGCGAACCCGGACCAGCCGGCGCTCGCGGCGCGGATCGTCCGCCTGGCCGGCAAGGCGGAACTGGCGGCGGCGCTCGACGGATTGAAGCGGGCCGCTGACCGGGCACCGAAGAAGTACGAGCCACGCCAGGCGTTCGCGCAGCTCCTGCTCGCGGCGGGTCGCGCCGGCGAGGCGGCCGAGGCGTTCGCAATGGCCGCCAAGCTGCGGCCCGGATCCGGCGCCGCCGCGGGGGGCCTGGCGCGCGCGCTGGCGCTGGCAGGCCGGCGGGACGAAGCCTTCGCAGCTTACGACGAGGCGCTCGGACGCGAGCATGCAGCTGCCGCCCGTTCGTCGTTGCTGCGATCGCTGCTGGGGTTCGCCGCCCGCGTGGGGGCTCTGGAGCGCGAGATCGCCGCCCGGCGTGAACTGCAGAAGCTGGAGCCTGGCAACGAACGAGCCGCGATCGAGCTGGCCGACGCGCTGAAGCGGTCGGGACGCCCGGCCGAGGGAGCGGCGGTGCTGGAGGCCATGCTCGGCAGCGGACGTCGCAAGGCGGCGCTGCTGAAAGAGATCGCGGTGCTGCACGAAACGGCGGGAGACGACGAGGCGGCCCAGCGGCGGCTGACCGAAAGCCTGGCCGAGACGCGCGGCGAATCGGAGCGCGCCGACCTCTACGACCGACTGATCCGCATCGCCAGGCGGCGTGACAGCCTCCCTGCCCTCGCGGCGTTGCTGGGCAAGCGGGTCGAGGGGGCCGGGGCGCGCATGCGGGCCGAATGGCAGGCCCTCGCGCGCGTGCGCGAGGACCTGGGCGATCTGGACGGCGCGCTGGCGGCGGCACAACGGGCGACGGCGCTGGATCCGGGGAACCAGGCGCAATGGCGCGATCTCGTCGCGCTCCTCGACAGGCTGGGGCGCGAGACGGAATTGATGGCGGCCTACGACCAGATCGGACGCCGCTGGCCGGAGGACTCCAGCTTCGCGCTGGAACGGATCGAACGGAAGTTCCGCTTCGGCGAGCGGGACGAGGCGCGGGCCCTGTTCGACAAGGCGCTGCGGACGTTCCGGCGTGATGGGGACGCTCTGGCCAAGCTGGCGGATCTGGCGTCGCGCTGGACGGAGGATGATCGGGTGCTGTCGGCGTGGGACGCGGTGCTGGCCCTGGCTCCGCACGACGAACGAGCGATCGTCGGGCTCGGCGAGGCGCACTTCCAGCGTGGGCGTCGCGAGCTGGCACGACGGACCTGGCGCCTCCTGCTGGGGGCGGTGAAGCCCAGGCCGGAGGCGCATGCGCGGCTGGCCGAGCTGCTGGGCGACCACGATCTCCTCGACGAGGCTGTGGCGGAGGCGCGCACGGCGCAGAAGGTGGACCCGCAGAACCCGCACCACCACCGCACGCTGGCCCGCATCCTCGAGCGCAAGAAGGACTTCGCCGGGGCGCTGCAGGAGTGGCGGACGGTGCTGGCGATGAGCGTGGGTCCCGCGCGCGCCGGTGACCGGCGCGAGGCGCGGTCGAGCCTCATCGGCCTCTTGCAGCGCGAGGGGCGGAGCCGCCTGGATCTGGAGGCGGTGAAGCTACAGGAGCACCTGGGCAGGCAACCGGACGACAAGGAGACGACGGTCTTCCTGGCCGAGGTGGAACAGCGGCGCCTGGATCCCGATCGCGCGGTCGCGACGCTCCGGGCCGCGGCGAAGCGTTGGCCCGACGACCCGGATGTCCTGGGGGCGCTGGTGCGCCTCTTGCGCCAGTCGCGTCAGCTGGGCGAGGCCGTCGAGCGCCTGGAGACCCTGGCGGCCAAGAACCCGGATCGCGCGCGGGACGCCTACCTGCAGATCGCGGAGATCGATCTGTCACGCTATGCCGACCAGCATGCGCTGGAGTACGCGGACAAGGCGGCCAAGCTGTCGCAGGATGACCCCGAGGCGCTGACCCGCATCGGGGAGATCGAGGAGCGGGCCGGTCAGACCGAGCGGGCGATGGCGACCTACCGGCGCGCTCTCGCGAGAGGAACGGCGGCCAAGGCGGCGGCGGCGTTGGTGCGGCTGCTCCTGCGGCAGGGCGGCGGCGTCGAGGCGTCCGAGGCACTGACCCGATTCGCGGTGGCCACCAGCGACGACGACGCGCGCGCCGAGCTCCTGGGCAAGGAGATCGATCTGGCCGAGTACCTGGGCCGGCTCCCCGAACTGGAACGGGTGCTGCTGGCTCTGCCGACCCGGACGGCTTCCAGCCGGAAGCTGGCGATGGCGCTGCTTTCACGCATGGTGCCCTCGCTGTACCGGGCGGGGGACGCCGAGGCGCCGTCGCTCGAGCGCCTGTCGCGGTGGGCGCTCCGGCCAGCCCTGGAGATCGCCACGGATTCCGACGCCGATCCGGACCCGTCGCTGGTCGAGCTTCTGGGCATGCTGGGCAACCGGCACGCGACGCCTGTGCTGATGCGCCTCGCGCAGCCCCTGCCGGGCAAGACGCGCGCGGGTGCCGGGCCGCGAAGCGCGGTGCTGCCGATCGCGGCGACGATCGCGCTGGGGCGGCTGGGCGACGACCAGGCGAGCGCGGTGCTGCGTGGGCTGGCGGGCTCGCCGGACGCCGGAGTACGGGTGGTGGCGCTGTGGGCGCTGGGACGGACGCGCAACCCGAACCACCAGCCGCTGCTGCAGGAGGCGCTGGCGGACCCGCGGCCGGAGATCGCCGCGGTGGCGGCGCTGGGGCTGGGCCGGATGCGCGGCCGGCAGGGTGTTCCCGCGCTGAAGCAGGTTGCGGCCGACCTGGGCCGGCCGCCGCGCGTGCGCAGGGCCGCGGCGCTGGGGCTGGGCCTCGCCGAGGACGCCGACGGCGCGGCCACGCTGGTGAGCATGCTGGATGCCCCGGATCCGACGCTGGCACAGGCCGCGGCGACGGGGCTGGGCGCCATCAAGGACCGGCGGACGCTACCGGCGCTCTGGAGTCGGGTGCTTCTGGGCCGCGGGCCCTCGCAGGGCGCGGCGCTGGCGGCGCTGCGATCGTTCGCGGCGCCGGCCGGGCTGTCCGACGAGGCGCGGGCGCTGCGCGAAGTGCGGTTCGACGTGGACCTGTTGCTGGATGCGATCGCGGCGACGCCCGTGGCCTCGGCCGGCGAGTTGGAGGGGCTGTGGACGGAGCACGCGGCGGACATCCAGCGGTTGCTCGCGGGGGCGCTGCGCATGACCGGTGAGCCGAGGCGGCGGGCGCTGCTGACGCTGGACGGCCGCGACGACGGCGTGGACCTGGGACCTCTGGGCGGCATACCGTCCGAGGCGGGCAAGGCGGCGCTGCGAACACTGGGCGCAGAACTGCGGGACGGCGTGGCGGCGGGCCTGGACGACGCGGACCCGCTGGTGCGCCGGATGGCGTTGCGCGTGGCCAGCAAGCTCCACGATGCGCGGCCTGGCGTCTGGCACATCCAGAGCGCGATCGCTGCCGCACCGCCGACCGAACAGCGCGGGGTGCCGACCGACGCCGAGCCAACGGCACTGCTGGCTGCGCGGGCGCAGCTGGAAAGTGGCCGCCTGACCCCGGCGACCCTCGCGGACAGTCTCAGGCCGCTCCTGGCCGACGGCTCGTGGGAACGGCGACTGACGGCGGTACGGGTGCTGCGCCTGGCGGGCCCGGCGGCGGCCACCGAGATCCGGCGTGCGGCGGCCGATCCGAACCCGTTCGTGCGCGCAGAAGCGGCGACGGCGGTGATCCCGGCCGCACGTTGACACAGAGGTCAGGGAAAGCGAGAGTCGGCTACAATGTCCGTCGGCCTCGTCTGTCCCAAGTGCGACGCCCTGGCCGACATCGGAGCCGCGAGATGCATGCTGTGCGGGGCTCCGGTCGGCCCCCAGACAGCCGCCCCCGGTCCCTCCCCCCTCGCCGCCCGTGCCGCAGCCGCCACCGCCCCTGCTCCTTCTCCCAAGGTGATGAACATGAGCATCTGTCCCAGCTGCGGCAACCAGGTCCCGACCGCCGACAAGTTCTGCGGCAAGTGCGGGACGCGCGTCTCGGCACCCGAGCCGACGTCGAACCCAGCCCTGACCGGCAAGACGATGTTTTTCGCCGGCGTGCAGATGCCGGGCCGGGCGAAGCTGGTGGTCGTCAAGAGCGACAGTGCCGACGGTGTCGCCTACCAGCTGAACGGCACCGAACACATCGTTGGTCGCGACGATGGCGCGATCCTGTTTGCCGAGGACACGTTCTGCTCGCCCCGGCACGCGAACTTCGTCTACCGCGACAACAAGCTGCACGTGCGTGACGAGGGCTCGGCCAACGGCGTGTTCCTGCGGATCCGCCAGCCGGTGCGTCTGGAGTCGGGGGCAACATTCCTCGTCGGCGAGCAGCTGCTGCAGATCGAGGCGTCGGCGCCGGACTTCGGGCCGCAACCGGACTCCGAGGGGACCTACTTCTATGCCAGCCCCAAGCGTGCTTCGAAGATGCGGCTCATCCAGCGGCTGCGCGGCAACGAGATCGGCATCATCTTCCGGGCGCGCGGGGACGCCATCTCGCTGGGGCGGGAGGGCAACGACGTGAATTTCCCCGACGATCCGTACATCTCGGGCCACCACGCGGAAATCAGCATCGGTCCCGACGGGCGGTTCACCTTGACCGACCTCAGCTCGAAGAACGGGACGTTCATGCGCATCGTCGACGAGTCCCAGCTGGCGCACGGCGACTACGTGTTCATCGGCCAGCAACTGATGCGGGTCGAGATTTCATGAAGCGCCATCCTTCTGTTAGCTTCATCAGGGTTTCCGGGGGTTTCGCGTGATCGCCTGTTCTCGTTGCAGCAAGGAAAACCAGAACCACTACAAGTTCTGCCTCGGCTGTGGCGCGAAGCTGGAGGCCGCGGCCGCTCCGGCTCCGCCAGCGCCCCGCCCTGCGCCAGCACCGGTTCTCGCGCCGATCTCGATCCCCCTGGAGATGGCGAAGACCGCGATGCCGCCTCCGCCGGCCTCGAATCCGCTGTCGACGCTGCTGGACGAGCCGCTCCCTCCGCTGGACACGCACCCCGAGCCGAAGGCGCCGCGCAAAGGTGATTCGACCCAGGGGGTGGTGGCCGGCGTGATCGGCGGCGAGCCGCGCAAGCCGGTACCCGCCCCGGTGCCGCTCGCGGCCATCGGCCTCCAGAAGCAGGCGGCGCCGATGGGAACGCGACCGGCCGTGGCGGCTCATCCGCCCGCGGCGGCCACCGTGCCCGCTCCGGCGAAGGTCCCCGAGACCACCATCATCGGCTGCCCGACCTGTGGAAAGCCCGTGGCCAGCGGTTTCGCCTTCTGCGGGGCGTGCGGCTATCGGATGAAGCCGTCACCCGGCGGCAGCGGGCAGGCGACCGTCCCCGCTCCAGCGCCGCAAGTTCCGACGGGAGCCGTGCCTCGGACCATGCACATGGCCGCTCCGCCCCAGAAACCCGCCGCCCGCGGGCACCTGACGCTGATCCGACCCGACGGCACCGAGGGAGGCGTCCACCCGCTCCAGGAGGGCGAGAACCTGATCGGCCGCGGCCAGGGTGCGCTGTTCGACGCTGATCCGTATCTTTCACCCCGCCACGCCGAGTTCGTGCTGACCGGCGACGGCCTGACGGTGCGCGACCTCAAGAGCCTGAACGGCGTCTTCATGCGCATCGGCCAGGAGGAACGGCTGGAGTCCGGCGACGTCTTCCGCATCGGCCAGGAGCTGCTGCGATTCGACATCATCGCGCCGCCGGCGCCGATGGAGGACGGGACCGAGGTGGCGGGCACGCCGAACCCGGGCTATTGGGGGCGCATCTCGATCATCGTCGGACGCGACGTGGACGGGCCCGCGTTCCCGCTGTTCGACGAGTCGATCGTGCTGGGGCGCGAGCGGGGCGACATCCTGTTCCCCGAGGACGGGTACGTGTCGGGGACGCACGCGCAGGTCACGCTCCGGGACGGCCACGTGCACCTGTCGGACCTGGGTTCGTCCAACGGGACCTTCGCGCGTGTCAGGGGCAGCCGCCCCGTGCCGGCGGGAAGCATGCTGCTGATGGGGCAGCAGCTGTTCCGGATCCAGTACCGCTAGATGCGGGCGTCTACTTCTTGTCGGTGCCGCCCGCGCCGCCGGTGAAGAAGGCTTTGCGGATGTCACCGCCGGCGTTGGGGGCCTGGTAGCGGAAACCGTCGGGGATCTTGAACGAGGCGCCGTTGTCGAACTGGAGCGTCACGTCCACCGGACCCTTGTCGCCCGGCGGCGCCGTCACCGAGATCTTGGACTCGGAGGCGATGACCACGTTCTCGGCCTTGTGGCGGCCGAAGCGCACCTCGACCTGCGTCTTGCCCGGCTGGAAGCCGCTGCCGAAGATCGTCACCTGATCACCACCGCCGGCGATGCCTTGGGCGGGTTCGACCTTGTCGACCTTCAGTTCGCCACCCTTGTTGCACGCCCCCAGCAAGAGCGCTGCCAGAACAATGCGCTTCATGGAACGACGATAGCCCGGGCGATCACGACGGTCAACGACGCCGGACATGCTCGCGCATCGTCGTCAGCGTGCGCGTCTGCATCCGGTCGACGTAGAGCGTCCCCTGCAGGTGGTCGATCTCGTGCTGCAGGATGCGCGCATACCAGCCGCGCGCCTCGATGGTGATGGCCTCGCCCCGGTGATCGAGGGCATCCACGCGCACCGCGGCGGCGCGTGGCACCTGGGCCATGAAGTGCGGCACGCTGAGGCAGCCCTCGTTGAAGACCGCGGGGCCGGGATCGACGACGGTGATGCGCGGGTTGGCGATGACGTGGAACGGAACGGGAGCGCGCCCGCGCGCGGCCAGCTCCTCGGGCGGCAGGCCGCCCTGGTACTCGGCTCTGTCCTCGATCACCGCCAGCTGCAGCGGCTCGCCGATCTGGGGGGCGGCCAGGCCGACGCCCGGAGCGTCACGCATGGTCTCGCGCATCAGCTCGATGAGAGCGGTGATCGAGGCGCCGCGGAGCTCCTCGGGCGTCAGGGGACGCGCAGGCGTCCGCAGCACCGGGTCACCGACCTCGACGATCTTGAGAAGCATGGGAGCTGCCGGGTAGGTATAACCGCGGTAAATACCTTCCGTCCATGTCGACGTCGACTTTGGCGGAGGTCCTGGCCCACATCGAGCGCGCGCTGCAACCGGCAGCCTCGGTCGAGGTGTACGGGGCCGCGGGGGCGCTGGCACCAGCCATCGCCGCGCAGGTGGCTCTGTCAGGGTCATGGCCACTGGTGTACGTCGTCGCCGACGAGGCCGCCGTGGAGAGTCGGGTGGCGGACCTCGCCTTCTTCCTGCCGGCCGACGTGCGAGGTGATGACCCGCTGGCGGCGCCGGCCGTCCAGGAGCTGCCGGCGCCGGATCCGTCGCCCTACGCCGAGGTGCAACCGGACCGCCGCACCGTGATGCGGCGGATGGCCACGCTGTTCCGCCTGGCGCAGAAGATGCCGCCGACGGTGCTGGTGACCTCGGCGGCGGCGCTGTTCCGCAAGGTGATTCCGCCCGAGACCTTCATGGCGCTGTGCGAGGTGGTCCGCTCGGGAACGACGGTGTCGCGCGACCAGCTGGTGGCCCGGCTGGTCGCGGCGGGCTACGGGCGGGCGCCGGTGGTCGAGGATCCAGGGACGTTCGCGGTGCGCGGCGCGGTGCTGGATCTCTTCCCGCCGGTCTACCGGCACCCGGTGCGGCTCGAGCTGTTCGGCGACGAGATCGAGTCGGTGCGGATGTACGACGCCGCCACGCAACGCACGCTGCGCCCGCTGGATGCCGTGTTCGTGCATCCTGTGCGCGAGACGGTCCCCTCGCCGGGAGCCGACGTGCGCGGCCGGCTGCTGGCGGCTGCAGATGCGGCGGCGCTACCCTCCACGAAAACGCGCCATCTCCTCGAGCAGATCGAGCGGGGTGAGGAGGTGTTCGGGATGGAGGCGCTGGCCCCGGCGTTCCACGCGCGCATGGCCTCGGTGCTGGAGTACCTGCCCGCAGGAGCGCGGCTTGCGATCGAGGATCCGGAGGCGGTGCTCGAGGAGGCGCGGCGCACGGTGGCGCGCCTGCGGGAAAGCGCAGCTCACCGGCGGGCCGAGCACCGGCTGGCGCTGGATCCGGGGGAATTCGTGCTGGACGAGGAGGAGGCGAAGCAGGCGATCGAGGGGCGCTCCCGCATCGAGCTCCTGTCGGTCGAGATCGAGCGCAAGGGGGACCACGAGACCGGTCCACCGCGCGTGCGCGTCGCTTCCGACGGCAATACGGGCCTCCGCGGCGAGCTGGCGCAGCACAGCGACATCGGCAAGGCGCTGCGCGACCGGATCGTCGCCTGGACCGGCGAGGGGCAGCGTGTGCGGCTGGTGGCGTCGAGCCGCGCGCACGCCGAGAGGCTGGCGGGGGTGCTCCGCGCGTTCGACCTGGAGCCGGTGATGCGGGCCGAGGGCCATGGCCTCCTGACGATGCTGGCGCCGGGGCGCGATGCGGCGCCGCTGGCGGTGGTGGTGGGGCCGCTGCACCGCGGGTTCCGGCTGCCGGCGGATCGCCTGGTGGTGGTGGCCGAGGAGGAAGTGTTCGGCCCGCGGGCGCACCGGGAAACGCACCGCACGCGCGCACCGAGCATCGGCGGGCTGACGGAGATCACCGAGGGCGATCCGATCGTCCACGAGGAGCACGGGGTCGGGCGCTACCGCGGGCTCAAACGGCTGGCGGTGCGCGGGGTGGCGCAGGACTTCCTGCACCTCGAGTACGACGGCGGCACGGTGTACGTGCCGGTCTACCGGATTGGCCTCGTCCACCGCTACTCGGGCGGGCCACCCGCCGAGGTGAAGCTGGACAAGCTGGGTGGCAACACCTGGATCGAGAAACGCCGACGCGTGTCGGCGGACGCGCGGAAAGTCGCCGAGGAGCTGCTGCAGCTCTACGCCCAGCGCAAAGCCCTGCCGGGGCACGCCTTCCCGCCGCCCGACGTCGTCTTCCGCGAGTTCGAGGAGACCTTCCCCTTCGAGGAGACACCGGACCAGGCCAGGGCGATCGAGGCGGTGCTGGGCGACATGCAGGACAGCACGCCGATGGATCGCCTGATCTGCGGCGACGTCGGCTACGGCAAGACCGAGGTGGCGCTGCGGGCGTCGCTGCTGGCAGCGCTTGGCGGCAGGCAGGTGGCGCTGCTGGCGCCGACCACGGTGCTGTGCGAGCAGCACGCGGTCACCTTCGCCGAGCGGCTCCAGGACTTCCCGGTGAAGGTGGCGTCGCTGTCGCGCTTCCGTAGCAAGGCCGAGCAGCACAAGACCATCGCCGCGCTGGCGGCCGGCGAGCTGGACGTGGTCATCGGCACGCACCGGGTGCTGTCGCGCGATGTGCGGTTCAAGAACCTGGGTCTGGTGATCATCGACGAGGAGCAGCGGTTCGGAGTCGCGCACAAGGAGCGGCTGAAGGAACTGCGGTCGCAGGTCGACGTGCTGACACTGACTGCCACGCCCATCCCTCGCACCCTGCAGATGGCGATGGCGGGGATGCGCGAGATCTCGATCATCGCGACGCCCCCGGCTGACCGGCTGGCGATCCGAACCTTCGTGTGCCGGTGGGATCCGGACCTGCTCCGATCGGCATTGAAGCGCGAGCTCCAGCGCGGCGGGCAGGTGTTCTTCGTGCACAACCGCATCGAGGACCTGCGCAAGTGGCGCGACATCATCGCCGAGCTCGTGCCCGAGGCGAAGGTGACGATGGGCCACGGCCAGATGGCCGAGGGCGAGCTCGAGAAGGTGATGATCGACTTCGTCGATGGACGCTTCGACGTCCTTTGCTGCACGACCATCATCGAGTCGGGCCTGGACATCTCACGCGCCAACACCATGATCGTCAACAACGCCGACCGGTTCGGGCTGGCGCAGCTGTACCAGCTGCGGGGCCGCATCGGCCGCTCGCGCGACCGCGCCTTCTGCTACCTGGTCGTGCCGGCCGAAGGAGCGATGAGCAGCGAGGCGAAGCAACGGCTGGCAGTCCTGCAGCGGTTCACGGAGCTGGGCGCGGGCTTCCAGGTGGCGACGCACGATCTCGAGATCCGGGGCGCGGGCGAGCTCCTGGGCGCCAAGCAGTCCGGCGCGGTGGCGGCCGTGGGCTTCGACACCTACGCGCGCCTGCTGGAAGAGGCCGTCGCGGAGCTTCGCGGGCAGCCGATCAAGCAGGAGCACGATCCGGAGATCACCGTCGATCTGCCGGCGTTCCTGCCCGACGACTTCATCCCCGACACCGGACAGCGGCTGGACCTCTACCGCCGGCTGGCCAAGGCCCCGGACGAGGACGAGGTGCGCGAGCTCCTGACCGAGATCCAGGACCGCTACGGCGAGCTGCCCGACGAGGCGCTGCTTTTAGGCGAGGTGATGGTGGACAAGACGATCGTGCGCCGGATCGGCGCGCTGGGGTACGAGCTGGGGCCGGCGCGCCTGGTGCTGTCGCTGGGAACCGACACGCGCCTGCAGCCGGCCAAGGTGATGGCCATGGTGCAGAAGAAGAACAGCCGCTGGAAGCTGAGCCCGGACATGCGCCTTTCCTATGCCTTCGACGACGGGGAAAAGCGCGACCGGCCGGCGGCGGCGCGGGCTCGCCTGGAGGAGGTGGCGCTACTGGCACATGCCGGTCGGTAGATCGCAGACCTTCGGTGAGAGGCACTGCGAGTCGCCCGTGCATGGTGGGGCGTTGCAGCCCGTGCTGGTGCAGGCGAAGGGCGCACAGAGCGCGCTCGCGCCGCTGCCACAGGTGCCCGCTCCGTCACAGGACGCGCTGGCCGTGAACGTGCCGGTGGCGGCGTCGCACTTCGCCGGCGCGCAGACCGTCGAGGCGGATCTCAGGCGGCACTTCCCCGCGCCGTCACACTCTCCGTCGGTCCCGCAGGCGTTGGCGCCGTCGGGCGCGCAGTCATTTCCAGGATCCTGACCCGTCGGGATCATCCGGCACATCCCCTCGAAGCCGGGCAGGCCACACGCGCGGCAGCTGCCCACGCAGGTCGACTCGCAGCAGAAGTTGTCCACGCAGTCGCCGCTCGCGCACTGGTTGTTGGCCGTGCAGGCGATCCCGTTGCGCTTGAGGCCGCAGCTCCCGCTGGTGCAGATGTTGGGTGACAGGCAGTCGGCGGTCGACGTGGTGCAGGAGCCCTTGCACATGCGCGCGGCCGTGTCGCACAGGTAAGGGGCGCAGCTGGCGTTCGTGACGGTCCGGCACATCCCGTTGCCGTCACAGGTGCGCGCCGCCGTGAACGTGCTGCCGTTGCAGACCGCTTGCGTGCATACGGTTCCGTCCGAATGCTTCCGGCAACTCCCGTTGCCGTCGCAGCTGCCGTCGAGGCCGCAGGTGCTCGCGGCCACGCGGACGCAGTCCGTGTCGGTCGCTCCGGCGACCATGTTGTTGCAACGGCCCTGCCGTCCCGGGACAGCGCAGCTCTTGCACGCCGGGCAGGTGGAGGTCTCGCAGCAGACACCGTCGACGCAGGTTCCGGCGCCGCATCGGTTGTCGGGGCAAGGCTGGCCGATCCCGGGCAGGACGTCGGGGATGCGATCCGGGACGAGGTCAGGAGGACGCAGGTCGAACGGCCGATCAGGGCCAGGCGCATCGGGCGGCCGATCAGGCGAAGACCCGTCGGGAGGCCCGCCATCACGTGGCGGGAACGGCATGGACGGGTCGAAGCGTACCGCGCCCATGCCGACCGCCGCCGGATCCACGCATTTTCCGTTGCTGCAGGTGGTCCCGGCCATGCAGTTCACCGAGCGCGCCTGACAGCTGGAATTGAGGTCCATCCTCAGCAGCAGGATCTCCCCAGCCCTGAAGTCGAGTTCCGCCACCTGGACCACCACGTCGACCCCGTTCTGCATCACCGCAGCCTCGATGCGGACATGCTGGTCCGACTCGTCCGCCGGCACCAGCGACACCCGGAAGGGCAGTGTGCGACGGCCGGCACCCTGCCCGAGGACGAAGCTGGTCGACGTGCTGGTCATTCCGGCGCCGGCGGCGTCGATGCGAACGGCGTCGATCTGGCTCGGCACTCGCAGGTCGCTCCAGAGCTCGACGACGATCGCCGTGCTGGACGTGCTCTTGCAGCCAGCCAGAGCGAGGAGAAGCAGAAGGCGAGATAGGCGGGTCATTTGACGCGGATGCAATCCGGAATTCCCGAGGGGCAGCTGCTTGCGCCACTGCGCGTGGCATACCAGCCCCCGGCGACGCCAGCAGCGACCGCCACCCCGACGGCGACCCAGAACCAGGCGCGCTTGTACACCGGCGCCG
This sequence comes from Myxococcales bacterium, assembly GCA_031423255.1. GTDB lineage: Bacteria > Myxococcota_A > Polyangia > Fen-1088 > Fen-1088 > JANPFD01. The sequence goes on from JANPFD010000156.1 coordinate 24,649, forward strand.
GCGCATCCTCCGTCACCGCAGCGATGGGAATCTGTGGCGCGGGGGCAGGCGGCGCCGCTTTCGGCACCACCACAGTCAAGCGCGTGGTCTTCCCCGCGGCGGCGGTGAAGGTGTGGACCCAGGGGCGCTCGAAGATCGACGCCTCGGCGATCACCTGGTGGGTCCCGGGATCGAGCACCAGCAGACGCGAAAGCGGCGTCGTGCCCCGGGGACGGCCGTCGATCGACACTTTCGTGCTGGCGACCGGTGACGCCACCTCCACGAAGGCGACGCGAGCACGCAACTCGGTGAGCCGCTCCGTCGCCTCGGCGCGGCGCTCGGCGGGGGCGTCGGTCGCCTCACGCAGGAAGGCCTCGAACGCCTCGAACGCCTCTGCCGGCCGCGCGAGGGCGGCGTAGGCGAGACCGAAGTTGAAGAACAGACGCGGGCTCTTGACGAGGCGGTATGCCTCCTGGAACTTGTCGAGCGCCTTGTCGTAGTCCCCCTGTTCGAGGTGGGCGGCGCCGGCTGCCGCCGCCGCCCGCGCCTGCTCCCTCGCGCGATCGCTCTGCGCGGCCGCCGGGAGCGACACCGCCAGCAGCGCAAAGACCAGCACGACCGCCGCCGCCCGCATCCGCCCCCTAGAAGTCGGTGATGGCATTGAATCTCTTCGCGGGCACGGGGGCCGGCTCGCTCTTCGTCGCCGCCGGCGCCTCCTTCACCCGCACCCGCCGCGAGCGCGCGTTCTTCTTCGATCGAGGCTTCGCTGGCGGGGGCGCGGCCATCACCTCGGGTGCCAGCATCGGCGCCTCGACCTCGACGGCTGCTGGGGGAGTCGGCTCGACCACGGGAGGCGTCGGCACCACCACCGGATGGACCGTGGCCGGTCGCGGCGGCGGCACCGGCACCGCCGAGGGTTGCGAACGCGCAACGAACAGGTAGCCCGCCGCGACCGCCGACAGTGCGGCCAGCGCCGCGACAACGAGGGGCCACTGCCGACGACGTGTCGGCGGCCTGCTGCGGGCCCCGGTGGTGATGGTCTCGGCCAGCGCGCTGACCTGCACGGAAGAAGCTCGGTCCATGGGCGGCAGGGACTTGAGGCCACTCCCCTGCCACTCGAGAGCCGCCGTGAAGGCATGCGCGAACTCGGAAACCGTGGCGAACCGGTCCTGCGGCTGCTTGGCCAGTGCCCGGAACAACACCGCCTCCACCTCGGGCCCGAGCTGGACGCCGTGGGAGGCCAGCGACGGCGGCGGTTCGTGCACCAGCTTGTAGGTGATGGTCGCCAGGTCGTCGCCGGCGAACGGAGGACGTCCCGTCAGCATCTCGTAGGCGATCGTGGCCATCGAGAACTGATCGGTGTTGGGCCCGATGTCGTCCGCACGACCCCGGATCTGCTCGGGCGCCATGTACAGCGGCGTGCCGACGATCGACGAGGTCTGGGTCAGGCTCACGCCGCCGGACTTGATCTTCGAGATCCCGAAGTCGACGATCTTCACTGCCTCCTGCTGATCGCGCCCGGGCAAGGGGGTGATGAAGATGTTCCCCGGCTTGAGATCGCGGTGGACGATCTCCATCTCGTGCGCGGCGGCCACACCGCTGGCGATCTGATCGATCAGACGGGCGGCTCGCCCTGGCGCCAGCCGGCCGTGCGCCCGGAGTACGTCGACGAGGTCCACTCCCCCCAGGAACTCCATCACCAGATACGGCTGCCCTGCCTCCGTCTCGCTGAAGTCGACGACGTTCACGATGTTCGGGTGGCGGAGCACGGAGGTGATCTCCGCCTCCCGCTTGAACCGCGCGACCAGCCCCGGATCCCGGCACATCTCCTCGTGCAGGATCTTGACGGCATAGCGTCCCGACAGGCGGGCGTGGGTCGCCTCGTAGACCACGCCCATCCCCCCGGCACCGATCTGCCTCACGATCCGATAGGTGCCGCCGAGCCACTGGCCGGGTTCGATGGCTTTGGCGGCCGTATGCATCGCGGCAGGCCTACTCTATCGTGTTTTCGGGGGGCCTAAAAGCAACCGGGTGATGCGCGCCGAGCTATATTCGGGCGCTGATGCGATTCGGTCTGGTTCTTGCGTGCCTGGTGACCGCCTGCCGCCCGGGGCCAGAGGCCCCCGCTCCGGGTGCGGAGAAGGTCGTGGCGCGCATCGACGGCAAGGTGATCACCGTGGGCGACCTGGATCGCCGGCTGGGGGAACTCGATCCGTTCAGCCGGGCGCGTTTCTCGTCGCCCGAGTTCAAGAAGCGGATGCTCGACAACCTGATCCAGTTCGAGGTGATGGCCCGGGAGGCGCAGCTACGCGGCTACGACAAGGACCCCGAGGTGCAGCGCGTCCTGAAAGAACGCCTGATCGCCCGGCTGATCGACAAGGAGATCGACGACAAGCTGAAGCCCGAGTCGATTCCCGAGGCGGAGGTCGAGGCCTACTACAAGGCGCACATCGACCGTTTCCGTCGGCCCGAACAGGTGCGGGTCAGTCAGGTCTTCACGACCGATCGCGCGAAAGCGCAAAAGGTCGCCTCGGAGGCGCGGTCAGCGCGCACGGACAAAGGGTTCCTCGCGCTGGTGGACGCGTACTCGGAAGACGAGGACTCGAAGATGCGCGGTGGCGACCTGACCTTCTTCGACCGCGAGAGCTCCACCCTGCCCCGGACGTTGGTGGAGGCCGCCTTTGCGCTGCGCGAGACGCACGACGTGTCAGGGGTGGTGAACAGCGACAAGGGGTTCCACGTCCTCCGGCTGACGCAGCGCCGCCCCGGGTTCACCCGGCCACTCGATGAAGTGAAAAACGACGTTCGGAGGATGATCTTGGGCGAACTTCGTGCCAAGAAGATCGAGGAGCTCGTCACTGAGATGCGCAAGAAGATCAAGGTCGAGGTGTTCGAGGATCAACTGGGCAAGGTCAAGGTGGTGGCGGACGGGGGCGGGAATTGAAACGCCTGGTCCTGGCCGTCGGGGGTTTCGTGCTGGCGGTGGCGCCCGTGGAGGCGCGCGTCGTCGAGAAGATCGCGGCGGTGGTCGGCGAGGAGATCATCCTGCAAAGCGAGGTCGAGGAACGGACAGCTCCGTTCATGGGCGAGATCGCTGCATTGACCACCGCCACGCAGCGGACGGCGCGGTCCAGCGCCGTGCGGCGCGAGATGCTGGACCGGTTGATCGATGAACACCTGATCCTGCAGCAGGCGAACGAGCTGAAGCTGTCGGTGTCGAGCGAGGAAGTGGACCGCTCGATCGAGCAGATCAAGCGCGAGAACAACATGACCGACGCGGTGCTGATGGCGGAACTGACGAAGATGGGCCAGACGGTGGGCACCTACCGTCAGGAGATCAAGAAGCAGATCCTGCGCTACCGGGTGATCAACATCGCCGTGGGGTCGAAGGTGGCGGTCAGCGACAAGGAGGTGCAGGAATACTACGAGCGGCACCTCAAGACCGGGTCGAACACCCAGGTGCGGGCGAGCCACATCTTCATTGCCATCCCGGACGGCGCGGATGCGGCGGCGGTGAAGGAGAAGGAGGATGCCGCCACCAAGCTGCTCGAGCGCGCAAAGGCGGGCGAGGACTTTGCCAAGCTGGCGACCGAGCACTCGCAGGATCCGGCAACGCGCGCCGAGGGCGGCGACCTGGGGCATTTCGGCAAGGGGATGCTGCCCAAGCCGATCGAGGAGATGGTGTTCTCGATGCGTGTGGGCGAGGTGCGCGGGCCGGTGCGCGCGGATCGAGGTTTCCACGTCATCAAGCTCATCGACCGCAAGGTGAAGGACGCGCAGCCGCTCACGGACGTCAAGGAAGAGCTGCGCAACCAGCTCCGTCAGAAGGAAATGGAGCGGCAGACCAAGAACTTCGTGACGGAGCTGCGCAAGAAGACGCTCGTAGAAGTGCGCATGTAGGGGCGGTTGTAGGGGTGCGACCGCGGCTGCGACGGGTGTTCTTGTGTCCCGTGGCGCCGACCGGTCGCCTTCGGACCCCTGCGGGGTCCATGGCTCCCTCGTTCCTCGCCTGGCGTCCTCGCCGAAGACGGCGAGGAGCGGCTGCGGCCGTCCGGCGCCCCGGGACACAAGAACACCCTGCGCGCCGCTCTGCCTCCATCCGTCTTGAATTGGGGAAGAGCGGCGCGCAGGGGTGGGGTGGGGGGGGGTTGGGGGGGCGCCGCGCCCCCCCCCCGCCCCCACCCGGG
>JANPFD010000157.1:0-3323 GCA_031423255.1 Myxococcales bacterium
GTCTTCGGCCGCTCGCATAGCCGAAGCGGAGGAAGCTCTTTCATCGGATCTGACCGAGAGACCTGTTCTTCTCGAAGTGCCATGGGCGAGATCTCCTAATTCGTTGACGGGCGAGTTGCCGTTGCAAGTGAGCGAAGCGACGACGTCCAAGGTGATGAACAGCCACGACCGCCCGAGACGGACGCCGGGAATCTTTCCGGCCCGTGCCCAGCGCTCGAGGGTGCGGGCCGTGACCCGGCCGCCCAGATGCGTGGCCAGGGCCTCCGCGGTGATCGGGCGGGGGCCGCGTGGCGCTTCGGATGTAGATGTATCAATCGGTTGGTGGCTGGAGGCTGCATCACGTTCCGTCCTGTCTTTCGTGACGGGCGGCGCGGGTTGTGGATTCATCAAATGCTCGTTTTTGCTCGTGTTTGTGTCATGCAACGAGTCGGGCGGATCGTCGATCGCGATCGCGGATCCGTAGGGTGCCGCGGGCCTTGGCTCGGTCGCCGTGTCGCCGGCCGGCCAACTGCTGGCGGTGATCTCTGGCAGCATCACCAGCGCGGTGGACGGCGGCGTCACCAGCGCGGCCACCGCACCGATCGGTACGCGCCAGTGCCCGCCCGGACTCCGCGCGGCGCCCAAGATCTCGCCGCGATCGCAGGCCGACCGGACCATGTACGGAGTGACCCGGCCGCCCGAGAGGCGCGCGACGGCGGCGGGGGAAAGGAAACGCTCAGGCACGGTGAACGTCTCCGTGGCGCTGGAGATGGCCTCCGTGGTGAGCTACATGATCATGGTGAACGTCTGGGTCTGGGTCGCCGCCGCCAGGATCACCGCCGCCGCCACCACCACCTACACGATGGGCAGCGCGCTGCCGGGCGCGTGGGCGTGTACGTCTGCAGGCGGTGGATGATTGTCCGCGAAGAACCGCACTCCGCGGCGCGCAGAATACCCGCCGCACGAACCGCCGGTCCGCCCGAGATGGGTGGATGTCATTCAGCCTGAGGACGGTGCCGTCGGGAAACTCCAAAGCCGAATCACCTTCTGTGTCGGCGCCGAGAGCGAAGACGTCCCTCACCGGCCACCTCCAGGATGTTCCGGCTGAGCGTCGAGCAGATTGCGAATCACCAGGCCCACGGGTTCCTCGCGAGCACGAAGGTCATGGCGGTACGTCGCGGCCACCGTTGGCGCACCATCTGTCGGTCGACGGTGGCCAGCAGCCATAGAGAGTCGCTCAAGCCCGACGCCAGCCATCAGACCAAGACCGAAATGCGAATGCCGTAGGACGTGGGTCGTCACCCGTCGATCGATTCCGGCCTGCCTCGCGCGGGCGGCGACGACCGTGCAGATCGCCGCGCCGCTCAGACGACCACCGATTGCTAGACGATCCTGAGTGCTGACGCTCAAACGCACAAACATCGGGTCCTCGTCGTGGCCACCTCGGGCCTCGAGCCACACCTCGATCGCGGCGCAGGTGCCTGGATCGAGCGCGCAGATCTGAATCCACCCCCCTTTTCGCTGCAGCCGAAGCGTACGCTGGCGTGGATCAAAGTCCTGCCGGTCCAGGGCCGACAGCTCGGTCCTGCGCGCCGCGGTCGCAATCATCGACGTCTCGATCATCGCGGTGTCGCGCAGACCGCGTAGCGTGAGATCTGCGCGGCACACCCGGATCACTCCACGTGCCTCATCGAGAATGAGGGATTCGCGCCGCTCGCCGGGTCCGCCCTTCGGCATCTCGATCGCACGGGCAAAGTCGGCACCAAGTTCCAGGTCCGCGACCCGACGCCCAACGTACTTGAGGGCGGCGAGCACCTTGCGCGCGGTCTGGGGCGAAACCCGCGACAGAAGGTCGTCCCGGAACGCCTCGACCGTGGTCGGGGTGCGTGCGCCACCCGTCGCGTAAGCGAAGGCGTCGAAGCGTTTGGCGGCTGCGAGGTAGACGCTTTTGGTCGCCGGTGCCAGACGTGCGGAGCGCTGGATGATGTCGACGAGCGAGATCTCGAGGCCGCTCATGGGGCGGACCTCCATCTCCCTGCGGTCATCCCGTCGCCACCGTCGGGAACGGCAGTTCCCGATGAAGCCGTACGACTATAGTCGTATCTACTCTGCGTCCCGTCGTCGCGCGGGGGCGTCCCTGACGTCGCCATGATGATCTTCATGGGCCTGCTCACGGCGCCTCCCCCCTCGCGGTCCCCGAGCGCCGGAACGGCTCCGAGCCCTTCATCGCCTCCTGCATGGCCCGCTTTGCTTCGCCGTAACCACGCAACCAACCTTCTTTGAACGCCTGCTCACCAACCGGCAGAGGCCGGCCACCTCGCGCGGCCAGTGCATCACGCAGGAGCATGCGGGCGACGACGCTCTCGGTGACACGGGCGTCGTCCCTTCGGGCGCGCTCAACCTGGTCGCGGAGGTCCCGGGCGAGGTCACGGTCAAGCCGAACTTGAAGGATCCTGTCCCTGTTCACGGGCGCCCCTCACTCTCGGGCAGGGGCTCGGCAAGGGTTCCGTCGTCGCGGACCAGGCCAAGGCATCGAAGAGCCAGGAGCCACGGCTCCCCGCTCGGGTCGACTCCCGCGACCACTTCCAGCAGGATCCTGTCGCCTACGCCGACGGATGGGAGCCATCTCGGCGCTACAATCAGATCGACTTGGTGTCCTTGTTGTGGGCCGTCGATGATCCGAGCTCGGACCTTCGTCCCCGGCTCGGTGGTGGACGGCTCGGTCGTGAGAACGAGCATAGTCAGGAGTTGGGGCAGCGCAGGCGTTGGAGGCGTGAGCGCTCGGTTGGCATCGATGTGATCTGCACGTCGGCGCCTCGATGCTGAACGTCCGCCACGTGCGCCGACCATGCGCGCGACGTCATGTTGGTCGACGCCGTACTTTCGGGCGGCGATGAAGTGGGCCTTCCCAGGTGGCTGCCGACCTGTGGCGATGAGCCACGCGGCAAGGCTGACGGCACGGTTGAGAGCGGAGCCTCGATAATTCACGCAGGATCCTCCTTGCACGCGAAAGAAGCCCAAGGATCGAGCGCTCGCACAACCTCTGGTGCCGCGGGGCGCTCGTCTACAACCTCCAGGTAGCCACTCTTTGTGTGTCGAACCTCGGCATGGACGACAGCCAGGTCGTCGTCCATGCCGGTGCTGAAGCCGGCGTTCTCGTTCGACAGGCGGGCTGCCTCTTGGAGTTGCTCGGTGCGGTGCCGCTGGAAATATCGGACCGAGACTGACGAGCCGAGATACGGCCCTGTCGCGACGCGGAGGTGCACAAGAACTCCAGGTCCGGTCGCCGGCGCGGTGATGCCGACGACCTGCAGGTCGTACTCACCTGCAGGAAGGCGAACAGC
>JANPFD010000158.1:0-5922 GCA_031423255.1 Myxococcales bacterium
AGGCGCGCGTCGGGGCCGATGGTCTCGACCACCCTGTCCTGCTCGAGACGCGCGATCACGCCCTGCCGCGTGGCCGCCCAGAGCTTGCCGTCGTTCGCCTCGTGGACGGCGGTCGTCGCCCCGGCGGGCATTCCGACCGACTGGCTGTACGTCGCGAAAGGACCGTCGGCCAGCCGGGTGAGTCCGGCGTTCGACCCGATCCAGAGGCTGCCCTCGCGATCCTCGAAGATCGGGCCCATCCGCGCCGATGCCCCAAGCGGCAATCCTGCCAGCAGCTCGAAGCGGCCGTCCCGCCAGCGGCCAAGCCCGGCCGAGGTTCCCAGCCAGAGGATGCCCTGGCGGTCGATCGCCAGGTCGAACACCCGCGCTCCATCGAGCTCGAAACGTTCGAGCTTGCCGTCGGCGAAGCGAAACAGACCGCGGGGCGTGCCTAGCCAGATGACGCCGGCCCGGTCGATCGCCAGCGCGTTCGTCCGTTCGGTCACGGCGCCGCCGGAGGTCGTCGTGGTCGGTGTGAATCGACCGTCCGCGAAGCGGAAAAGACCCGCGGACGTTCCGAACCACAGCTCACCCTTCGCATCCTCCTCGATGGCCAGGATCGAACCGTTGATGCCCCCCTTGTTCGTGATCGTCTCGAAGCCCCCACCGGCGTGGCGGGTCAGTCCCGCCCAGCCTCCGAACCAGAGCCGCCCACCGCTGTCCTTGAACGCCACGGTCACCGTCGGCAGCGACAGTTTCAGCTGGTCGCCGAGGGAATCGAAGCGCCCGTCCTTGAAGCGGACCAGACCGGAGCCCAGCCGCGTCCCGATCCAGAGCGCCCCCTCGTCATCCACCGTGAGCGCGTAGATGGTGTACCCGCCGAGCGCCTCGGTGTTATCGGCGTCGAAGACCGTGAACTTCACGCCGTCGAAGCGCGCCAGGCCGCCGTCGGTGCCAACCCAGAGATAACCGTCGGGCGTCTGGGCGATGGCGCGCACCTGTGCCTGGGGCAGCCCCTGCTCGACGCTCCATGTGCGGCGGACGTAGTCTTCGAGGCGCTTGGCCGGATCGAGCGCCCACGCCGCGCCCAGATCCCCGAGCAGCCCACACAGGACCGCACCGACGCCCAGCCAGTACCCGTTCGCGCCACGCGCCATCCGAGGCCATCATAGAGGAGGCCGCGCCGCGGTGTCGTGTAGGACAAGGTCGCATCGGACGTTGATCCGAGGCACTTCTGGACGATCGGCCGATGACGGGTTTCGCCGCAGGCCGTAATCTCATCTGCGACCCGAAGGAGGTCCGCCATGAAGTTTTCGGTGGTCCGGCTCGCTGCTTTCGTCCTCCTCGGCCCCTGGGCCTGTTCCGGGCAGATCGAGGGGGACCCCTCGATCGATGGTACGGGAGGCACGCCAGGCACGGGAGGTGGGTCGGGGATGGAGCCGGACCCGACGAGGCCGACGCCGCCTCCGCCTCCCTCCGAGTGCACGGCCAAGCCGGCGATCCGCCCGGGCGCGTCTCCGATGCGACGCCTGACCCGCTTCGAGTACGACAACACCGTCCGGGACCTGCTGGGCGACACCTCGCAGCCGGCGCGTCTGTTTCCTCCCGACGAGGAGGCGCTGGGCTTCGACAACAACGCGGAGGCGCGCACGGTCGGCTCGCTGCTGGCCGAGTACTACATGAATGCGGCCGAGCAGCTCGCCGAGGGCAGCCTGGCGAGGCTGCGCACCGGCTACCCGTGCGACACCGCCTCGGTCGGCGAGTCCGCGTGCGGGCGCCGCTTCGTCGAAGCGTTCGGCAAGCGTGCCTGGCGTCGTCCCCTGCCCGCCGCCGAGGTCGACGCCATGGCCGCCGTGTTCGAGGCCGGGCGCAGGGGCGGCGACTACAACACCGGCCTCCAGCTGGTGGTCCGCGTGATGCTGCAAGCGCCCCAGTTCCTGTACCGGGTCGAACTCGGCGGCACACCGCTGGCGGGCACGGCCGTGGTGCAGCTCGACGCCTGGCAGGTGGCCTCGCGTTTGTCGTACCTGCTGTGGGGCACGATGCCGGACGCTGCGCTGTTCGCTGCAGCCGAGAGCGGCGGGCTTTTGAACAAGGGCGAGATCGCCACCCAGGCGCGCCGGATGCTCGCCGACAAAAACGCCCGTCCGATGATGGACCACTTCCATGACCAGTGGCTCGCGCTGGAGGAGGTCGACGCCCTCGACAAGGACGTCAAGCGTTTCGTCGGCTATGGGCCGGACATCGGGAAGCTCATGAAGCAGGAGACGATGACGTTCGTGAACGCGATTGTCTCAGCGGACCAGGGCGGCCTCGGCGCGCTGCTGACTGCGCCGTACAGCTACATGAACGCCAAGCTCGCGACCTTCTATGGCGTCCCGGGTCCGACCGGCACGGCGTTCGCACAGACATCGCCGGAGCCGGCACGGCGCGCAGGTCTGCTGAGCCAGGGCTCCCTGATGTCCATCTTCTCGCTGGCCGATCAGAGTTCGCCCGTCGAGCGCGGCAAGCTGGTCCGCCTGCAGCTCCTGTGCGAGGTGCTGCCGAATCCGCCGGCCGACGCGGTGATCGTGCCGCCGGTGGTGAACCCGAACCTCACCACGCGCGACCGCTGGGCCCAGCACAGCGCCAACCCGTCGTGCGCCGGCTGCCACCGGATGCTGGATCCGATCGGCCTCGGCTTCGAAAACTACGACGCCGTCGGGCGCTGGCGCGACACCGAGGCCAGGAAGACCATCGACGCCCGGGGCGAGGTCGTGGGCACCGACGTGGCCGGTCCGTTCAACGGCGTTCCCGAGCTGGCCGTGAAGCTGGCGCGCAGCGAGCAGGTCGCCGGCTGCGTGGTCCGCCAGTGGTTCCGCTTCGGGTACGGCCGTGGCGAGGGGACCGACGATGCCTGCACCACCTCGGCGCTGGAGCAGGCGTTCCGCGCCTCGTCGCAGAGTGTCCGATCCCTCCTGGTCGCCCTGACCCAGACGGATGCGTTCCTGTACCGGACGGTCGCCACAGGAGGTGCTCCATGAAGCCCATCAGCCGCCGGACAGTCCTGCGAGGGGCGGGATCGGTCGCCATCGCCCTGCCCTGGCTGGAGGCGATGGCGCCCCGCAAGGCGAGCGCCGCGCTGTCGCCGCGACGGTTCGTGGCGATGTTCCAGCCCATGGGATCGGTCTTCGACAACTGGCGGCCGTCCGGAACCGAGACCGCCTTCCAGCTTTCGCCGATCCTGTCGCCTCTGGAGGCCCACAAGAAGGACCTCGTGGTCATAGAAGGGCTGGATCAGAAGGGCGACGGCGGCGGTGGGCACCAGATCGGGATCGGCGGCCTCCTCACCGGGCAGACGCTGAACCCGGGCCCGTTCCGTGCCGCCTCCGGCGAGCTCGCGGGCTGGGCCGCTGGCCCGTCCATCGATCAGGAGATCGCCAAGGTGATCGCGGGCGATACCAAGTTCCGCTCGCGCGAGTTCGGCGTGTTCGTGCGCGGCGCCACCAACAACCAGCGCATGTGTTATGCAGCCGCGGACCAGCCACTCGCACCCGAGAGCAGCCCCGCCAACGCCCTCAAGACCCTGTTCGGCGATCTCAGCAGCGACGCGGCCTCGCTGGCGATGCGCGCGCAGCGACGGACCGTCCTCGACGCCGTCCTCGGCCAGTACCGCAGCCTCAGGCAGCGTCTGGGCACGGCCGACGGCGTACGGCTGGACCAGCACCTGAGTGCGCTGCGGGAGATCGAGGTGCGCCTCAACACCGTGGTCACGGTGCCGGCCATCTGTCAGAAGCCGACGGTCGATCCCGGTCTCAAGCTGACGGACCCGAACGTCCTGCCCGCGGTCATGAAGGCCCAGATGGACATCCTGATCATGGCCCTGGCCTGCGATCTGACGCGCGTGACCAGCCTGCAGTGGGTGGATTCGACCGCGAACACGCGCTTCTCCTGGCTGGGCATCAACGACGGCCACCACTCGCTGTCGCACCTGCCCGACAGCGACCCCGTCGCCAAGGACAAGATGGTCCGCATCAACCGGTGGTTCGGCGAGCAGTTCGCCTATCTGATCGACGGCATGAAGAAGATCCAGGAGGGCGACCGGACGCTGTTCGACAACAGCCTGCTTTTCTGGGGCAACGGTCTCGCCAAGGGCAATTCTCACTCGCTGCGAAACGCCCCCTACGTCCTGGCCGGAAGCGCCGGTGGCCGGGTCCGCACGGGCCGCTACCTGCGCTACACTCCCGGTATCCCCCACAACAACCTGCTGGTCTCGATGGCCAACGCCATGGGCAGCCCGATCACCACCTTCGGCAAGCCCGACTGGTGCACGGGCCCACTCCGGAGCTTCGCGTGACGCGCGCACTTTTGTGGGCCTGCGTGTGTGGCATCGCCGCCTGCGGGAGCGGTGACGCGAAGATCGCGGCGCAACGGGACGCAGCCGCCGGCGCAGACGCCTCGACCGTCTCGGACGACGTGGCCATGGATCGTCGCGCCACTTCCGACGTGACGGTCTCGCCGAGCGACGCCGCAACCGAGCGCCGTCCCGACGGGCCGCAGGATGCGGGCAGGCCGCCGGGAGATGCCACGCTCGGCTCGCCGGACGCCGGTGAGGGCCGCCTGGTGTTCCAGGACGACTTCTCGTCCGGCATCATCAGGCCGGTGTGGACCCCCAACATCGGCACCTGGATGATCGTCAATGGTGTCCTGCAAGGCGCCGAGGATCCCGCCGACATGCACCACGCCTCCTGCGGCCGCGAGATGCCGCTGCAGCGGGTGATCCTCGACTTTTCTTTTCAGTTCGACACCACCAGCCAGATCGGGATCGGGATCAACCACCACGGGCCCGACACGCACCTGGCCCACATCGCGTTCCTCGCCACCGGCAGCCTCAGTCTGAGCAAGCAGACGGGCTGGGGGCCGACCACGACGAACACGCGCGTCGACACCGGGCGCTTCACGTTCGTGCGCGGGCAGTGGTACCGGGGACGCGTCCGCCTGTACGACCGACACGTGATGGTCTGGATCAACGACATGCTCGTGCTGGAGGCGGACATCGACGACCCGGCCGCGACCCCGCGGAACCACTTCGTGTTCAACGCGTACGACGGCATCGCTCTCTACGACAACGTCAAGATCTGGGAAGCCCTGCCGTAGCTGCAGGTTCGACGTCAAGTCATTGAAACTCAAGGCGATCCTTCGCCTATCTCTTCGGACAGATTGTGAGGTCGGTGCGGGCACCCCTAGAGTCGAGTCATGCCTCGCACGAGCTTCGTGGTGTTGGAAGTTCTGCTGGTCGGCTCCTGCACGGGCATGATCTCCGAGTCAGGCATCCACGACGGCGAGCAGGGCTCCGTCGCGCCACCCGAACGTGACTCCCCTGGCGGCGGCTCCCCCGGCATCCCGAGCGTGCAGAATTGCAGGCCGGAGCAGTCGGCGCCGTCGCGGCCGCGGCTGTGGCGCCTCGACGACGGCCAGTACGGCAAGACCGTGGCCACGCTCTTCAAGGGGCGCTCGAAGGACAGCAACGACGACCTGACGGCGCCGGCAGGGCTGGCGTTGCCGCTGGTCACCGTGGCCACCGGTGACGTGAAGTTCAGCACGCTGTCGGCGGATCGGCGTGTGGCCGCGGACGACGCCGAGGATGTGGCCATTGCCTCCGTCGACGTCAGCGATCGGCTGCTCGCGGATCCCACGATCGCCCCTTGCGTCAGTGGCACCGGGCCGCTGCGCGACTGCCTGGAGCGACCGCTCCTGCAGAAGGCCGAGTTGCTGTTCCGCCGTCCGGTGGCAACGGCGGACGTCGCCCACTATGTCGCGGCAGCCACGGCCGCCGAGACGACGGTCGGGCGGCGCGAGGCTGCTCGCCTGGCGATCCAGGCCCTGCTGATCTCGCCGCGCTTCGTCTTCCGGACGGAACTGGGTGCGGCCCAGGGGAGCCGCCTGCGCCTCGACGCCTTCGAG
>JANPFD010000159.1:0-3985 GCA_031423255.1 Myxococcales bacterium
GACGACGATCACCGGGGGAGACGTAGGCTCGAAGGGCACGGGCACCGGTACATTCCTGTCGGCCGGGGTCGCGCTCGACTACGGATTGAAGGTTACCGTCCAATCGACCCGCAATAGCATCGCCAGTTCGATACATCTGGCGTCCAGTGCGAAGGTGGGGGACGTCCAAACTAGCAAATTGGTGGCGGACGCAGGATCCACGCGCGGGAGTTTGTCGGCGCTGGTGACGCTGCCTGCGCTACCAGCGGCGGCGTCGGTGACGCCTGGAACGGCAAACATTTCAGCGGGGACAGGCACGGTGACGGCTGTGCCTGGGAAATACTTGAAGATCAGCACTGGGACCAACGGGGTGGTGCGGTTGGCGGCGGGGCTGTACGAGGTGTCTGACGTGAGCCTTGGGACAGGAGGGAGGTTGGAAGCGCAGGGGACGGTGCAGGTGCGGGTGTCGAAGAAGTGGGTCAGCGGGAACAACGCGTTCGTGGGCGCGGCGGCTGGCCCGACGCTGACCGCGAAGGACATCAGGATTGAGGTGTCGGGGGTGAACGGGACCAGCGGCGGCCTGACGGCCACCCCGAAGGCCGCGGCGCTGGGAACGGGGAGTCGAATCACGGCGCTGGTGCTGGTGCCGAATGGGACGCTGTCCGTTGGCAGCAGTTCGGTGGGCCGAGGCGCCTTTATGGCGCGGGACGTGGATGTGGCGTCGGATGTGAGTCTGACGTTCGAGGATGGCTTCGCGACCTGCACGACGGCGCTGTGCGATGACGCCAATACGTGCACCGTGGATAGCTGCAATATCAACGGCTTCTGCGTGCACACAACCGTGGCCACGGGGACGTCGTGCGACGACGGCAACCTGTGCAACGGGGTGAGCACGTGCAACGCCAGTGGGGTGTGTACAGCGGGGACGGCGGTAGTCTGCGCGGCCCCGGACCAGTGCCACACGGTGGGCACCTGCGCCCCGTTGACGGGGATTTGCTCGAATCCAGCGAAAGCTAACGGTTCGGTGTGCAGTGACGGGAACGCCTGTACGCAAACGGATACGTGCGTAGCGGGGGCGTGTACGGGGGCAAATCCGGTGACGTGTGCGGCCCCGGACCAGTGCCACACGGCGGGCACCTGCGCCCCGGCGACGGGGGCGTGCTCGAATCCAGCGAAAGCTGACGGGACGGGGTGCACTGACGGGAATGCCTGCACGGGAACGGATACGTGCGTGATGGGGGCGTGTACGGGAGCAAGTCCGGTGACGTGTGTGGCCCAGGACCAGTGCCACGTGGCGGGCATGTGCGCCCCAGCGACGGGGATTTGTTCGAATCCCGCGAAAGTTAACGGGACGGGGTGCAATGACGGGAATGCCTGCACGCTAACGGATACGTGCGTGATCGGGGTGTGTACGGGGGCAGTTCCGGTGACGTGTGTGGCGCAGGACCAGTGCCACGTGGCGGGCACCTGCGCGCCAGCGACGGGCGTGTGCTCGAACCCTCCGAAGGCCGACGGCTCGACGTGCTCGGACAGCGATGCGTGCACGCAAACTGATACCTGCCAGGGGGGCTCGTGTAACGGCACGAATCCGGTGATCTGCACCGCGCAGGACCAGTGCCACGCGGCGGGCACCTGCGCGCCCGCGACAGGGGTGTGCACGAACCCCTCGAAGGTCGACGGCTCGATGTGCTCGGACGGCGACGGGTGCACGCAATCCGATGTCTGCCAGGAGGGCGTGTGCTACGGCACCAACCCGGTAACGTGCACGGCGTTCGATCAGTGCCACGTCGCGGGCATCTGCGCCCCGTCGACCGGCCTGTGCAGCAATCCGGCGGTGGCGGACGGAAGCGCTTGCAGCGATGGCAATACGTGCACGACCCCCGACTCCTGCCAGGCAGGAATGTGCGTGGGCACCTCCGTGTTGTGCACCGATTGCACCGGGCAAGCTGACGGCACGGCCTGCGACGACGGCAACTCGTGCACGGCAGTCGCTGTCTGTCGAGCCGGCACGTGCGTGGGCAGCGCGATCGACTGCACCGCCGATCCGCTTGCTTGCCAACCCGCCGCCGACGGCTGCTCGTTCAACCGCTGCAATCCAACCCAACCTCCAGGCACGTGGGACCCGCAGCCATGGAGCGGAACCTACGCGCAAATCGAAGACCTGGGCCCCACACAGGACGGCGGCGGCGCCGAGGCCTTCGCCGTCAATAACCTGGGCCAGGCCGCCGGCTACATGATCAACCCCGGTTCTTCTAGCGGCATAGCTTTCCTGGCCAACCCCGGCGAGCCAATGAAGTACATCGGCGACCCGAACTTTCCCACTACGGTCGGGCCGCCAGGTATTCCTGGTTTTGCTGCCGCATTTGCCAGCGGGGCCACCGGCATCAACAACCGCGGGCAGATCGCCTTGATGAACTACTGGTACGGCTACATCACGGGCCGCTGGGATCCCGGCAGCGCGCAGATGGTCGAGGGACCTCGCGGGTACTCGGGCGGGATCAACGACCTGGGCCATTTCGTCGGAATGGGCTACAACGGACCGGCCAGCGGGAGCCAGGCCTTCCGGTACACGGACAGTACCGAGTGGATACCCACGCCGGTCGGCTACCCGAGCTGGGCCAACGACATCGACGAGGAGGACAATGTCGTCGGCAACGTCGCCAACAACATCGGAGATAACCCCAATAACCAGGGCCGGGGCTTCCTTTACGGCCCCGCGACCAACAACCAGATCATGAACTTGATCGATCTGGTCCCCGCGTCCACCGGTTGGAGCGAGATCAAGACCGCCAGGGCGATGGCCACCGCGTCCGCGTCCCCGAATCGGCGCTTTATTGTGGGCCAGGGGCACTTCACGTCTGGTGGTTTTGATCAGGGCACGCGCGGCTATCGCCTGACCGTTGACATCACCGTAAGTGGCGGTGCTCAGACGGTGACCTTCATCGACATCAAGGACCTGTGGACACCCACGGTGGGCGGCATCGATGACCCGAGCAGCGTCAATAACCGGGGCGACGTTGCTGGGGGCTGGAGCGCTGGCGTCTACACGGATGACTGGGGCTTCATCGTACTCAACAACACGCTACCGCCGAGCGCGGGTTGGATTCAGCTCTACAACATCTACGGAATCAACGACAACCGCGAGATCGTGGGCACGGGCCAGCGTCCCGGTCTGATGGGTACCGTGCGGACCCACGCGTTTCGCCTGCGCTACCTGCCGGCGCCGGCTTGTCTTTCAGGCCCACTGGCATACTGCAACGGCCGCGCCGAGGGCGCCGCGTGTACTGACGGCAACCCGTGCACGACGATTGACCAGTGCCACATGGGTGTGTGCGTGGGCAACAAGATCGCGACGCAGGAGGCACTCGGCAGCGGGACCACCGCGCTTGTCGAGGACAGCGACCAGTGCACGCTCGATCGCTGCGAGCCAGACGCGCCGGCTGACGCGAGTACCGGGCACTTCAGACACGATTCGTGGACTGCTGCGTTCGCGAGCGTCGACGATCTGGGCAACCTGGGTGGCGGTCCGGGCGCATTTGCTGCCAATCCACTCGACCTCAACAACCTGGGCCAGGTGGTCGGCGTTTCGGACGTTCCGGGGGGCGTATACGGCTTCGTGAAGAATGATGGCCGGGCGATGACCCAGATCGGGGCGACGCCTGGGCCCACCAATGGAATCAGGATCGCCCAGTACGGGACCGGCATCAACGACCAGGGCCAGATCGCCGGCCGGGCGGACCGCCTGCTGGTGTTCACGCCCGGACAGGCCAGCGCGGTCGAGTCGATGATCGCCTACCCGTGGCACATGAACAGCACAGGCGTGGTGGCGGGCAATAGCTGGGCGGGGCCGCACCCGACGCGGGGAAACTACTACTACCCGTCGGTCTACGTTCCGGGGCCGGGCGGAGGCAGGGTTGACTTGCCTCGCCCCGCTGACTTTGACGACGGTGGCGCCACCGACGTCAGCGACAGCGGCTGGGTGGTCGGGTTCATGAAGGTCGTCTCG
>JANPFD010000160.1:0-2392 GCA_031423255.1 Myxococcales bacterium
CCTTGCCTTCAACCAGCCAGTAGCTGCGCGTGTCGGTGAAGGGGGTTTCCGCCCCGCGCGCGTAGAACTCGATCGCGTCCGACCTATCGAAGCGGGCATCATCGGCGCCGCTCACGTTGATGGCCAGCTCGGCCCCATCGACGAATAGCTGCAACCGCCGCGGGTCGACCGTCGGCGGTAGGCCCGCCACGACCAGCTCGGCCTGCGTCGCTCGGTACCAGCCGTCCTCACGGATGGCGAGCTTGATTGCCTCTCCCACTGCCAGCGCCGCCGCCGTCGCTGCCGCCGCGGCGTCGGGCTTCGCCGCGCGCACCGCCCGCGGCGCCCGTGGCAGATCACGACGAAGTTCGGCGTCGCCCCCCGCCAAGCTGGACAGCAGCATCGAGCGAACGGCCGCAACCGACGAGGGCGACGGCTCCGCGTGCGCCACCAGCGGTCCATGCCACTCACTCTTTCCGTTGAGGTCGACGTCCTCCAACCAATACGTCATCCCGGGGCGGCCGTGCGGGTCCCACCACGAATACGAGCGGCCCACCGTCAACGGCGTCGCCAACCCCGCGAACAGCGCCGAGCCCGCGATAAGCGACGGCGTGATCTGCTTGCGAGCGCCGCGCTCCTCTCGATAGACCCGAAAGCCCAGGTTTTCGACCTCGAAGCCGGATCGCCACGCCAGCGCCACTCCTGGCTCGCCCGCCGCGCTTCGCGCCGTGAACGACTCTAACTTCACAGCCGTCGTGGGCAGCCCGGCCAGCGCCACATACAAAACCTCGGTCGCAACTGCGTCGTTGGTCGTCCAGGCCATCGTGAACTGGTCCGAAGCGAGGGTTGTGGCCGCCTCGGCGTCGGTGTTCGAGGTGTCGTTGTTCGCCTTTTTGAAAGCCTTGGTGGTCGAGGCGATGTCCGACTCGTCCGTCGGACTGGAGTTGTGTTTCTTGGTGAAGGCGGTGCTGCCGTTCGTGGACCCGTCCGAAGCTCCAAAACCCAAGCGGCTTCCAGTAATAGCGGACGCCTGAGTCACGTCTTGGAACGACGCAAAGAGCATGACCTTCGGCGTGAACCCTATGCCCGTGATGGTCTGATTCGCCGTGGCCGCAGCCGTGCTCTTGTTGAATGAACCCGGCCGTACGTTCAACCCCTTGAGCGCCAGACTGACTACGTTTCCCGCGCTCGCGCTGGCGGTTGAGTAGTTGATCGTGAATCCGTCACTGTCCATCGAAACGAAGCTGGCCTTCTTGTCGTAGCCGGGGGTAGGGTTCGTCGCGAGCAAGCACGCATTTGTTAGCTGGGATTGAGTGCTACTGCCATTGGCATCGTCTTCCATATAGCTTCCGTACGCCCATTGGTCGCCGCTGCCGTCCATGACTCCTATGCCGACAGACGAAGCGCCATTATTGCTCTGCGGAAGTGAGCCCGTCAGGCCGTCGCTCTGGTGAAGCATGAACACGACGTCTGGCTTGAAGCCGGTCCCGGTCACGGCCTGATTGCCGGTCGATGTCTTCATCGTCCAGTTTTGCGTCTTCGCCGTGATGTCGCTGCCACCCATGGCGATGTAGTAGATCACGTCAGCGGTCGCGGTGTTCGTCGTCCAGTTCATCACGATGTTGGTCGCGTCCCAACTGGTGAACGTGGCCGCCGCGGTCACCGTATTGGAGTAGTTGATGCTCGAAAAGAGCTGCGCGGACATTCTCCGAGCTTCTTGGTTTGCAACGCTCGATCCATTGTTGCCAGCCGAGCTGATCGAGTACGAGTTGGTGCCGTCTGTGATTGACATATGAAATGAGTAGTCGTTAGCCCACGACGTCCCTGTCCTCGCTCTCGTCCAGAGGATCATCGCCTTGGGAGTGGCGCCCAGGCCATGCGCAACCGTTTGGCTGCCGGTGGACGTCGCCTTGGCGAAGTTGCCGACCTTCCAAAAGCTATCGGCGTGGGCGGCACCAGCCAGCAGAAACAGGAAGAGCACCACACCGCCTGAGACCACCACTGGCCATGCCGACCTGCCGGTTGTCACGGGGGCGACGCCGTCAAGTCCGCCTTTCGCCCAGCGCTCCGCGGGTGACGCTTGCCAATGGACCATTCCCGCATCTTCGTCGGCTAGGAGGAAAACCTGAAGCGAATTGCGGCCTTGACGCTCACGGCAAGGGACTCGGTGTAGGTGCTATTTGCCCCCGCGCCTGGCCCGCGCGCGCAAAGCGATGGCCAACGCCACCAGGACGGCACCGAAGATGGGCGACCGACCGTCCGAGGGCTGGAAGCTGCATGCGCAGCCGCTTCCGGGTGGGCTCGACGCCGCTTTCATTCCGGCCCCAGCCGGCGCGGGTGATGGCTCGCCTTCCGGTTTCGTGCCCAGCCGCATCGCCGGATCCCCAAAGAGGATCCAGGTGCGGCTGACGGC
>JANPFD010000161.1:0-19073 GCA_031423255.1 Myxococcales bacterium
TGAGCAAGCGGGAACATCGCTGACAGATGTCCGGGTACATCGCTGACACTATTTACGCCTTGAAGTAGCGCCCGTAAGGAGGCCGGAGCGCTGGTCGATGCGGCCGAGGAGGGTGTTGTAGAAGGCGATGTTCCAGAGACCGTCGTCGACCTCTTCGAGGCCGATGTACTCGTTGCTGAGGGCGTGGGAGAGGAAGTGCTGGCCGGAGTGGATTCTGAAGGTGCCCTTGTTGCTGACTCTGCGGATTTCGAAGTGGCCTGGGTACTCCGGCGGAGCGATGTAGCTGGGGTAGGGACGCAGTGAAGGAGTCCAGACGGACGCAGGCGTGCGGTCGTCGAGAGCTTCGTGCGGGCGGTCCTGGTTGTAGAGGTGCTGGAAGCGATCGAACTTGTGCTGCTGACCTGCGCAGGAAGAGCCGGGGGGACGAGTGGTGTCGGCCTTGAGGGTGCGGTGCATGCGCTCGTGGACGCCATTCTCCTGGGGGCTGGCGGGGGTGATGCGCTGGTGGACGATGCCGAGCTTCATCCACCAGGCGTTCATGGCGCACAGGCCGTGGAATCCGGTCGAGGCGAAGGGCGTGCCGTTGTCGGAGCGGATGGCATCAGGGAGGCCGTAACGCTGGAAAATGCGTTGTAGCGCCGCTTTTGCGCTGATTGCCTTGGTGCTGAGCAAGGCTTTGCAGCCGAGCAGGTAGCGGCTGAAGTGGTCCATCACCGTCAGCGGATAGCAGTAGATCCCATTGCGCATCCTGAAGTGACCTTTGAAGTCGATCGACCAGACCTGGTTGGGAGCGTCGGTGCGCAGAGGAACGGCGCCAGGGTGCGCCCATTTCTGACGGCGGCGGCGTGGCTTCACCAGGCCGTGTCGCTTGAGGACGTCGAAGACGGTGCTGCGGGCAGGAACCTCAGAAGGTGGCAACTGGTCACGCAACTTGCTCAAGAGCTTGCGAGACCCCCAGGAGCACGACGCCTGCAACCCGAGGATGAGTGCCTCGACGTGTGCTGGCGTCTGGTGCGGGCAGTGCAGTGGCCTGCGACTCCGCTCCTCGAGGCCGGCCTCGCCCTCCTCCCTGTACCGACGGGCCCACTTGTAGCCCGACTCGCGCGACACACCGTAGTGGTCGCAAAGCTCGCTCATCGTCCATTGGCCCGATGCGAAATCCCTCATGAAGCTGCTTCTCTCCATCGTTGAACTCGTTGTCCACGGCATCGTGGAAATGTGTCAGCGATGTCCCCGGACAAGTGTCAGGGATGTACCCCGACTGCACCGGCCGCGTGTCCGGCTAACAAGGCGATGAACCTGCGGGGCCCGTCGGCTTTCGCGCGAAAGTTGGCCGAGCTGGCGGGTTCCGGCTGGCGCCGGCCCGCCAGCCTGGCGTACGATTGACGGATGGCTTCGAGCCCCGCAGGTTATCGCCAGGGTCGTTAGCCGGACACGAGCCCAGAGATGAATCGAGGACGGGTAGTGCCGCCCGCTCTGGGTCATACTCGCGACGTGGACAGCGAAGCGGGGGAACTGCGGGCGCGACCACGGTCAATGATCCTGAAGGTGCCTTTGTTGCTCACGCGACGAATCTCGAAGTGCGCCGGGTACTCTGGCGGCAGGATGGAATCTGGGTAAGGGCGGTGGGACGGCCTCCAGGCCGAAGCAGGAGGTCTGTCATCAACAGCCTCGTGAGGCCGGACGTCGTTGTAGAGGTGCTGGAAGGTATCGAACTTGTGCTGCTGGCCTCCGCAAGAGGTGGCTGGCGGACGAGTGGTCTCGGCCTTGAGCGTTCGGTGCATACGCTCATGGGCGCCGTTCTCCTGAGGGCTGGCGGGGGTAATGCGCTGGTGGACGATGCCGAGTTTCATTTACCAGACGTTCATGGCGCACAGACCGTGGAAGCCGGTCGAGGCGAACGGGGTGCCGTTGTCCGAGCGGATGGAATCCGGGAGGCCGCAACGCAGAAAAACGCGCTGTAGAGCCGCTTTCGCGCTGAATCCCTTGGTGCTGAGCAGGGCCTTGCAGCCGAGAAGGTAGCGGCTGAAGTGGTCCATCACAGTCAGCGGATAGCAGTAGAGCCCGTTGCGCATTCTGAAGTGGCCTTTGAAGTCGATGGTCCAGCAGACCTGGTTGGGAGCGTCGGTGCGCAGGGGAACGGCGCCGGGGTGATCCCACTTGTGGCGACGGCGCCGAGGCTTCACGAGACCGTGCCGCTTGAGGATGTCGAACACGGTACTGCGCGCAGGTAGCTGCGAGGAGGGCAGGCGGTCACGCAGCATGCTGAAGAGCTTGCGAGAGCCCCAGGTGCACGACACCTGCAATTCGAGGATGAGCGCTTCGACATGCGCGGCCGTCCTGTGAAAACAGTGCAGCAGTCGGCGGATGCAGTCGTTCGACGACTGCATCCGTCGGGTCAACGCGTACCTGCGCGGATGGATCGAGTTCTTCGGGCGAAGCTGCACGGAGGAAATCGTGCGGCCGTTGCATACCCTGGACGCTCACATCAGACGGCGCCTGCGCGCTCTGCTGCTTCGGCAGTGGAAGCGCAAGCGCTTCATCGCGCATCGTCTCATCCGGATGGGAGCACGGGCTAAGACCGTCTGGCGAGTCATCTACGAAGGCCGCAAGGGCACGTGGGCGCTCAGCCACTGCAATCCGGTCAACTACGTGCTCGACCGAGCATTCTTCGCGAAACGCGCCTTGCTGTCCTTGGAGCAGCGCTACCGCGACATGCATCGGGTCATCGTCCCGGCCCAGCTCAGTCTGGGCGTGGGATAGCTGCGGGCGGAAACGCCGGCGCTGGACTACGGGCCTCGGCCCGGACGCCAGCGTCCCGAAGAGCCGGATGTGAGGCCCACAAGTCCGGTTCTGTGAGAGGGGCCCCCGGGAAACCGGGGGTCCCTCCTCGACCCGCGCCCTGGGACACATAGACCCCCGATGCAGCCGCGGTCGCACCCCTGCAACGGTTCTTACGCGACCGTCGTCGAGCGGAACCACGCGAACATCGCGCCCGTGCTGGTCATCAGCCAGATGACGGCGGTGTTTCGCATCGCGTGCGAGTGGGCGTTGTTCACGTCCTCGTCCAGTTCGTCGAAGCGGCGCAGGCTGTCCTCGGTGGCGGGCTTACGTGAGATCAGCTCCTGTTCGTCCCGCATCCGGCGGATGTCCTTCGCGCCCACGCGGAAGGCGTGGTACGCGGCGGGCAGAAGGCCGATGATCAGCGCCGCCGCCAGTCCGATGAACGCGCGCCGGGCGGCCGACTCGAACTCCCCGAGCGAGAACGGGAGCTTGCTCTCGAACGTCGCGGCCATCTTGCGGCCGCCGGACAGGCACTTCCGACAGCCGGAGGCCTTGCGCTTGTCGTAGAGCATTCCGTGCGCCGAGCAACGAACCTGGTAGGTGCCGCCCCCTGCATCTTCGTTCATGGCCAGGCCCGAGGCCGAACTCGTCGCCGACATGTTGTCCAGGTTCATTGCCGAGGCACCGGAGACCGTGTTGCGCCGCTTGTGCTGCCGCATCTCGGCCGATGAGGTCGCGGGTCCCTGATCCAGCTCGAGGGTCGGCGCGTCGTTGTCGTCGGCTGGGGGAGCGAACGAGCTTCGTGGTGGGCCCTTGGATGCTGCCGCCTTGGGCGACTCGGTGACCGCCAGCTCGAGCCCGAACTCTCCTCCGGCGTCGGCGGGGGGTGCGAACGGGTCGCGGGCGGATGCCTTCGGAGCCGATGGAGCCGCTGTCGCGAAGAAATCGATGTTCGGCTGTGACGGTGGCGGCGCGAACGGGTCATGCGGGGCCGCCGGGGCCGCGCCGTGGACAGTGCGCGCCGGCGCAGCGGGGCGGCCTGCGGGCGGCGGCGGCGGCAGGCCTGCGGGCTTCTGCATCGTCATCGAGGGAGGGCCGGCCGTTGCCGGTCGCACGTCGACCAGCGCCCCCAGCCGCTGGAGTTCCTGAGCCAGGTTCTGGGCCGTGCCCTGGTCCATATTGCGGCCCGCGGTCAGCTTCTTGCCCGCGAGGGCCCTGGCCACGCTGGGCACCGGAAGCCCCAGTCGGGTAGCCAGGGAGGTGGTGAGTTTTCGAGAGGCGTCGGGACTGGGGTCGGCGCCCCCCACCACGATGACGTCGAACGCGGCCATTTGGGTCGTAACAGTGTACACGGTTGGGGGATTGGGGGTGGGCGCGATTCCAGCCCAGGAGATCCGAACCGTGTCCAACCAATCGAAATTGCTTCTTGCGCTGGGGCTCCTGCTGCTCGGCGCAGCCCCCGCCTTTGCCCAGGGCGGGGTCAATGGCAGCATCGTCGGCAATGTCTTCGACCAGACCGGCGCCCCCGTCAAAGGCGTGAAGGTCTCCGCCAAGTCGGACACGCAAATAGGTGGCGCCAAGTCCGCCTATTCGAACGACGAGGGTTACTTCCGGATCATCGGTCTCGCGCCGGGCAACTTCGAGGTGACGGCCACGGCGCCCAAGCTGAAGACGGTCCTCCAGAAGGACATCCAGGTCGGCGTGAACGCCTCGGCCGAGATCAACGTCATCATGGAGGTCGAGACCACCGTCGAGGAGGTGAAGGTCGTCGAGAAGGCGCCCATCATCAGCACCACGACGGCGAACGTGAAGGAGACCTTCGAGGCCGAGTTCCTGGACAGCCTACCGGTCGAGAACCGGATCGGCGTGCCGAACATGATCGCCCAGAACACCGCCAACGCCTACGTGCGCCCGGGCGGAGGCATCCGGTTCAGTGGCGGCGGCGTCCAGCAGCGCGCGGAGACCGTCGAGGGCTTCCGGGTCAATGGCCAGCCCGTGACCTTCGGCTCGCTGGCGGCAATCGACGTGCAGACCGCCGGTTACGGCGCCGACAACGCGGACGTGCCCGGGGGCGTGATCAACATGGTGTCGAAGTCGGGCTCGAACAAGTTCGAGTTCGATCTCACCAGCTGGGCCGAGGACAGCAACCTGCAGTTCTTCAAGGACACGGCGGACTCCGAGGCCCACTCGTTCAACTACTACATCAACCCGGCGGTGTCGGGCCCGATCATCAAGGACCGTGTCTGGTTCTACTTGAACGCTGACTATCGCCGCGAGTCCACGGGCCGCGAGGCGAATCTGTCCGGCTTCGACATCCTGCCCCCGCTGCCAGCCACGCAGTTCTACGCCGCGCGTGGCTCGCTGAAACTCACCTGGCAAGTGACGCCCCGGAACAAGCTGTCCTCCTTCACCAGCGTCCGCCGGAACGACGATCAGAACCGCGGAACGATCGGGCGCGACGAGCGCGACTCACTGGTCCGCAACCAGCACTCCGACTACTTCAGCGGCCTCATCTGGGAGGCGCTGCTGGGCGACAACGTCTTTTTCCGCAGCCAGGTGGGCTACCAGCAGCAGTGGACCGACGATGGGCCGCAGCGCTGCAGATTCGATCCCGACTGCGACAACATCCGGCAGGTCCGGAACACCTTCCCGCAGCAGCTGTTCCTGGGGAACGCCCAGGTGCATACCCAGACCATCTTCAAGTCGATCGAGGTGATCAACCAGATCGAGTGGTTCATCGACTCGAAGAAGGCGGGCGAGCACCACCTCAAGGTCAAGTCGCGGGTGTTCGATCAGATGTTCGAGGAGGCGCAGTCGACGCCCGGGGACGGATGGCAGCAGTTCATCGGCACCGAGCCCGATCGTGAGCGCATCTTTTTCTCGAACGACCCCCGCTTCGAGGAGGCGCGCTACGGGTGGCGCATCCGGGGCACCTCGGGGCTGAACACCGTGCACTCGCTGACGGATTCGGTGCGACTGACGCGACACCTCACCGTCTCGCCGGGTCTGGCCTTCACCTCGGCGCGCGCGGCGAACGTCGGCGCCGCCGCCGACCTCGACGGCAGCGCGCTCACCTACCACTTCTCGACGGCCTGGGACGCCACCCACGACGGGCGGACGGCGGTTCGCGCCTCGTACAACCAGTACGTCGATCCCGACGCCCTGCGCCTCGCCCGCTTCGCGCTGGGCGACCGCGTGTTCCGCGAATGCCGCTGGAACGTGGATACGGCGGCCTACGACTCGCTGTGCACCTGGGGCGGCGGCAGCGCCAACGCCACCATCGGCCTGCCCTGCGGGCCCGACGGCATCAGTCTGGACGGCACGTCCTGCAAGCAGCGGCTCCGCGTGCCGAAGACCTACGAGTACACCGTTGGTGTCGCCCGCGAGATCGTCCAGGGCGTGGCGTTGGACGTCGACCTCATCTACCGGCTCTTCACCTTCCCCTACGAGACCTACGAGACCAACCGACTGTGGGAACCGTCGGGGTACGACCTGGACGGTAACGGGGGCTTCCGCAACGGGCGGGCCGGCACCGTCAGCGACCTCGAGACCCCGGCGTCGGCGCGCCGACGTTACCTGGCCGTGACCACCGGGCTCCACAAGCGGGAAGGGGCGCTGAAGCTGAGCGGCTCGTACACCTGGGCGCGCCTCGAAGGAAACGTCAACAACAACGAGGCCAACGACTTCGGGACCAACCCCTCGCGGGACGCCTACTACCAGTACGGGTTCCTGGCGGACGACTTCAGGCACAACATCCGGACCTCGATGACCTGGCAGATCAGGCGTTGGTTCAGCCTGGGGCTCATCTACCGCTACCGCTCGGGGCTGCCGTACCAGCGGAACTTTCGCAACGACGTCGAGGGGGCCTTCACCGACAAGCGCGCGGTCATCGGGGTGAATCCTGCCGGGAATCTCAACGACGGCGACGACGATCGCCCGCTGCGCCTCCCGGACATCCAGGAGATGAACGTGCAGTTCAGGTTCAACCTCAAGCCGCTGACGGGGCAGAACATCGACGCGTTCGTCGACGTGCTGAACATCCTCGCCCTGCGGACCACCACGACCGTCATCGAGAACGACGGACCGACCTGGTCGCAGCCGAACACCCGCATGGGCCCGCTGCGCATGCGTATCGGCGGGCGCTACCGATTCTGACGTAAAAAAGTTGACGGGAGTTCGAGCCCACCGAGGATGAGAACATGCGCCGCGCGCTTCGACCGTTCCTCGAGGACTCCTCGACGGTCCTGCGACCGCTGGTGAGCACGCTGGGCCTGGGCAGCAGGCGCGGGCCGATCGGGCGGCGGCTGCAGGCTCCGATCAGCGTGCCGCGGGAGAGTCGCATCGTCCTGCGGGCTGGTTCTGTCAACCTCGAGATGGTCCGGCGTCGTTAGGGTAGCTCCGATCTATCCGGCCGGGGGCGGACGTGGAGGCTCGGCGTCCCGAGGGGATCTCGGTGAATTCGAACATGTTGGCGGGTCGCACGCGCGTCTACCGGGGCACCCCGGCGCCAGGGAAGGCCGATGACCCGGGGTGGAGCACGCCACCCACGCGCCCGCCCGCGGCCACGAATCGCCGCCGCACGAGCGCCATCGCCCCGAGGAGTCGCTCCTCTACAAGACCCTGCAGCGCCACTGGAGAACGTTCCAGGCCGAAGCCGAGGGCGAGCACGAAAATGGCCTGCCGCGTTTCATCGTGGCCGAGTTCGAGGCCTACCTCCGCTGCGGCATCCTTGCGCACGGCTTTCTGCGCGCCCGTTGCCAGGACTGCGGCGGCAGCCGCCTGGTCGCCTTCTCGTGCAAGAGGCGGGGATTCTGCGGCTCGTGCATCGGCCGGCGCATGTGCGACACCGCCGCTCACCTGGTGGACAACGTGTTGCCACGGTGCCTCACGGCCTGCGGTACGCGATGGCGCACGACCCCGCGCTGGCCGGCGCCGTGCTCCGCGCCTTCATGGGCGCTGTCTCCGGGACCCTGCGCCGCCGCGCCCGCAAGCTGGGCCTCCGCGGCGTGCTGAAGACCGGCGCCGTCACGGTGATCCAGCGCTTCGATTCGGCCCTGGCGCCCAACGGTGTCTACGCCATCGATCCACGTGGACGGCCCCTGTTCCACCCGGTGCCCGCGCTTACCGACGGAGACGTCGCAGACGTCGCCGCGCGCGTCGCTGCGCGCAGTGGCGCAGCCCTGGATCGGAGGTGCGCCATGTTGATGACGCTCATCGAGACGTGGCTGGCCGCGCGGCGAGCGAGCGGGTTGACGCTCACGAATTACGAGCGGCACCTGCGACCTTTTGCGGAGTTCGCTGCCGCGCGCGGCGAGGACCGCGTTCGTACCGAAACCGCCATCGCCTGGGCCTTGCAGGCGGCCACGGCGGACCAGAGGAATCGGCATTACCAGCGGCTGGTCCATCTCGCGCGCTACCTCCACGCGGAGGACCCACGCCACGAGGTCCCTCCGGATTGCCGCTTTCCGGGAAAGCGCCAGCGCCCCGTGCCGTACATCTACTCTACGGCCGAAGCCCGGCGCCTCGTCGAAGCGGCAGGCCGGCTCGGGCCCGCCGAGTCACTCCGGCCGCACACGATCAGCACGGTGCTCGCACTGCTCTTCGCGACGGGCCTGCGCATTTCGGAGGCGCTCGCCTTGCGCCTCACCGACGTGACGCCGGATGGCCTGATCATCCGCGATACCAAATTCGGCAAGACGCGCCTTGTCCCGCTCCATCCCTCGGCGCACGGCGGAATCGAGCAGTACCTGGCCCGCCGGCGGGCTGTCGCCGACGGCGATGATTACGTGTTCGTCAGCCTCTGCGGGACCCGTCTCTCCTACGGGGGTTTTCGCAAGGCTTGGCTCGCGGTGCTCCGGCAGGCGGGGCTTTGGCCTCGAGAGGGAGCGCGCTGGCCGCGCCTGCACGACATCCGTCACACCTTCGCCGTGCGCGCGCTCGAGAGCGCTCCCGACCGCCGTGAAGCAATCGCCAGGCACATGCTCGCCGTGTCGACGTACCTCGGCCACAGCTGCGTCGCCGACACCTACTGGTACTTCCAGGCCACCCCGACACTCATGGGGCAGATCGCCGACGCCTGCCAGCGCTGTTTCGAAGGGGTGCGGCCATGACCCCGATTGCGCCGCACATCACCGCGTTCCTGCGCGAGCGGCTCACCTGCGACAACACGCGCGCCACTTACGCCTATGCCTTCCAGCTCCTGTTCACGTTCGCGAGCAAAAGGTTGGCAGTAGCGCCTTGCGACCTCCAACTCGAGCAACTCGACGCACCGCTCGTGCTCGCGTTCCTCGACCACGTCCAGAATGAGCGCGGCAACGGCGCCCGCACGCGCAACTCGCGGCTCGCCGCCATCCGGTCCTTCATGCACTTCGTCGAGCACCGCGTCCCGGCAGCGCTCGACCAAATCCGCTGCGTGCTCGCCATCCCGGTGCAGCGCACGAACACGCGCTTGGTGAAGCACCTGTCGGCCGCCGAGGCGCGCGCCGTCCTCGACGCACCGGACCCCACGTCGCGGCTCGGTGTTCGCGACCGCGCCATGCTCTATCTCGGGCTCACCGGGGGACTGCGCGTCTCCGAGTTGGTCGGCCTGCGCCTGGACGACGTCCGGTTCGACGGCCGGTACGTCGAGATTCGCGTGCGCGGCAAGGGCCGCAAGGAGCGCGCTCTCCTCTTGTGGAAAGAAGTCGGCGACGCCATCCGCGCATGGCTCTCCATCCGTGGTGACGCCGCTTGCCCCGAGTTGTTCTTCTCGGCTACCGGGCACCCGATGACGCGAGCGGGATTCGAGTACGTCCTCCACAAGCACGTCCGCACCGCCGCGGTCACATGCCCATCGCTCGCTGCCAAAAGCGTCTCACCGCACAGCTTGCGTCACACCTGCGCGCTGGAGACCCTCCGCGCGACCGGGGACCTCCGCAAGGTCGCCCTCTGGCTCGGGCACGCAAGCCAGTCCACCACCGAGATCTACCTGCAGGTCGACCCGACCGAGAAGATCGAAGCCATCGAATCCGCTGTACCTCCGCGGCTCCGCCCCGGGCGCTTCCGCCCGCCGGATCGCCTCATCGCTTCGCTGACGGCCAGCAAGACGCAGCCTCTCGCGCGGGAGTGATTCGTCGCTGTCTCGATGCTGCAACCGCGCCTCCCCGCCGCTCGATTATGCGGAGTCCTCGCCGACGCTCTCGCGCGATCTACGGGGCACGCCGGCTTCAACTCCGCATAACCGAGGGCACCGCATAACACGGGGTCCTCGCACCCGCGGCTGGATGGCGTCCCCATGTCGTGCCGCAGGATCGCTCCGCCGTCGTCCCAGTTCCCAAGCCCCAAACTGTCCGACGGACAGGCTGGGCCGACCTGCTCAGGCGCGTCTTCCTCGTCGATGCTTTGGCGTGCCCTCGTTGCAAAGGCAGAATGAAGATTCTTGCCGCCGTGCTACGCCCCGACGCGATCAACTCAATTCTCGAACACGCCGGCATGACCTCCCACCCCCCACCCATCGCTCCCGCGCGCGCTCCACCCGAGGACGACGGCGGGCAGGTTCGAGTCGAGCAAAAGCACGAAAGCGACTGGCAGGCAGCCTGAAGGGCAGCTCCCTCGGCTGCCCAACGGCACAGCCACGCCTTGAGCCCAATTTCGCCCCAGAGGATCCTTGTTTTCCCCCAGGGGCGAGGGGGGGAGGATCGGAAGTTGACGGAAGTGGCGGTTATCGGACAAGTTGACGCCGCGGGATAAGCGGCTTGAACTGCCTATGCACTCCCCATGAACTCCCAAACTATGTCCGTGGTGGATCTCAAGAAGATGGTCGAACGCAATCCCTACGGGATGGTGGCTGGCGCGCTGGGGCTCGGATTCGTCCTGGGCGGCGGGCTCTTCACCCGGCTCACCGCTCATGTCGTGGGCGCCGGATTGCGAATTGGACTGATGGCGGCGCTGCCCCTGCTTCAAAAGGAACTCGAGCGGCGCTCGAGCGAAGGGTCAGGTGCTCCGGCGGCAGTGGAGGGGACCGGGCACGTACGAGGCTGACGCCCTTGCTCGCGAGCACCAGGCGGCGATGGGGGTTGCGACTGCTGATCGCCCTGGGAGGGATCGCGGGGCTTGCTGTCGCGTTGCGTTTGGTCGCCGATCCGCTCGCTGCCCGGTACGCGCGCAGGATGTTCGCCAGCCGCGATCACACCTCGACCAACTTTGACAGCGTCCACCTGTCGTTCTTCCCGCTCCGGGTACGGATCGATGAGCTCAGGGTCATAGAGAGTGAGGACGGCGACTGGAAAGCGCCGCTGTTCTACGCGAAGAGCGTGAGCGTCGCCCTACGCTGGAGCAGCCTGCTCCTGGGTAAACCGGCCGGCCATGTCACCGTGGGAGCCCCGAAGCTCACCCTGCTGCCCCCTTCGGCCAGGCGAAACTCGCCGATAGGATTCGAGCAGTTGCTGCCACGATTTCCGGTCCGGATCGAGACCCTCGAGGTGGCCGATGGCGAGGTGCTCCTCACCCTGGGTACGGGCAAGAACGCCGCGAAGATCTGGTTTCACGACCTGCACGGGGCGATCGCCAAGGGGCGTCCTGACTCCGAGGTCTTCACCGGCGAGGCAACGGGCATCCTCCAGAAGACCGGCAAGCTGAGTCTCGACCTGACTGTGCACCCGGCGGCCGATTCTCCGACCTTCTCGGTGCGAGCAGAGCTACGGGCTCTCGAAATGCGAGACATGTACGAGCTTCTGGCGGCCAAGGCGGACTTGCAGGCTTCGAGGGGGGAGATCGCCATGAGCGCTGACCTCGGGTGCGTCAGCGGGGTCCTGTCCGGGACGGTGAAGACGGTGCTGGAGAACCCGGAACTGCGCCCGATCGGCGACAGCGTCTCCGGCGGAATCAAGGCAGCCATGGTGGCGGCGGGTGTCGCGGCGCGAGCGGAGAAGGCAGGCGGGGACCGGACGCTGACCACCGTTGTCCCCGTCCGCGGCAAGTTGAGCGACCCTATCGGACAGCTGCTGGCTGCGCTCCTGGATTCCATCCAGGATTCGTTCGCCCAGGGGCTGATGCACGGCTTCGATCGGCGCCGGTAGGGGAAAGGACAGACCAATGAACCTGACGTGGGGACTGCTGCTCTTCGCCGCGGAGATCGTATGGGTGGTGGTCATCGCTACCTTCATCACGCTCGAGCGGCGGTCTCCGACGGCGACGCTGGCGTGGATCATGATGCTGGCCGCCCTGCCGCTGGTCGGGGTGCCCATCTATCTGCTGGTCGGGCCGCGGCGGCTGCGCCGCAGGAAGCTACGCCTCAGCCTGACCCGAAACCGCATCGGCAGCTTGCTGCGCGACTGGAAGGAGGCTCGCGCCAAGCTATTGTCATTGCAGGGGCAGCTGATGCGCGCGGGCGCCCAACTGGGCCAGCTGCCGCCCGAGGAGGCGCGCCAGGTTCAGTTGCTGTTCGATGGCGACGCTTGCTACGACGCCCTGGTCGCGGCGATCGGGGGCGCGCGCCACCACGTCCACCTCGAGTACTACATCTTTCGCGACGATGCGACCGGCATGCGGATCGTCGACGCATTGGTGGAGCGTGCGAAAGCGGGCATCGAGGTGCGGCTGCTGGTGGACGCGGTGGGGGAGCGGCTCGGGCGTGCGGTGCTGCAGGCGATGAGCCAGGCTGGTGTCGAGGTACGTTTCTTCAACCGCGTGGGACCGTTTCGCGTTTGGCGTCGCCTGACGAACTTTCGCACTCACCGCAAGATCGTGGTGGTCGATGGTTCGCTCGGCTTCACCGGCGGCATGAACGTCACCGACCATCACAGCGCCCGTGCCAGGGGCAAGGACGCCTGGCGGGACACGCACGTTCGCTTCGCCGGTCCCGCCGTCCACGGCTTGCAGGCGACGTTCCTGGAAAACTGGGTCTTCACCACGGGAGACGATCTGGGCTGCGAGCGCCCGCAACGCTTCGCCAGCTTCTTTCCGCCGACGCCGCCGGGTGCCGAGTTGGCCGAGGTCACGGAGCTGGGCCACGACGACGACACTGGATCGGCGCCCGCCACTCACCAGCAGATCGCGCAGATCCTGGCGTCCGGTCCTGACGAGGACACTCATGCCATCGAGGCGTTCTACTTCGCGGCGATCACCAGCGCGCAGGAACGGCTGTGGCTGACCACGCCCTACTTCGTGCCGGGCGAACCGCTGCTGGCGGCGATCGCCAGCGCCGCGCACAGAGGGGTGGACGTGAGGCTGCTGGTCCCGCTCGAGACCGATTCCCTCTGGGTGGATGCAGCCAGCCGCACCTATCACGACGAGTTGCTGGCCGCCGGCGTGCAGATCCATCTCTACGAACCGCCGATGCTGCACGCCAAGACGGCCGTCATCGATGACGCACTGGCGATCGTCGGCACCGCCAACCTGGACAACCGCAGCTTTCGTCTCCACTTCGAGGTCGTCGCCGCGTTCTACGGAGGTCCGTGCGTGGCCGAGTTGGCGCGCGCCTTCGAGACGGATCTGACGCACGCCAGGCCCCATCAGCGCCGCGAGGCCAAGTCGCCGTTCGTACAACGTCTGGTGGCTTCGGTGGCCCGTTTGATGGCGCCCCAGCTCTGACGCGGGCGACCTGTTGCACGTCCCCTCACCCACGTTCAAACTTCCCACCAGCGAGGCCCCTCCATGACGTCGGATCAAAAACCCACCGCAGCACCCCTCGCAAAAGCGGTTCCATTGGAACGGGCGTTGGAACAAAACCAGGTCGTCGAAGAAAAGGTCGAGGCGGCAGCGGAGGACCTGGCTTCGGCCAATGACATTGTGAAGAAAGACATCGCCGAAGGTGTGACCACCCTGTCGGCACCCAAGGCTCTTGCCAACAGCGAGAGAGTCGAGAGCAAAGTGCTAGAATGCGTCGACGACCTGCACAAGGTCAACGAAACCTTGAGTCAGGGAATCGACGATCTAAAACGGATCGAGACGGCTTTGGTCCAGTCCCGAAAAGCTTTGGCAGATACGGAGGTTGCCTTGGCGAAGGCCCAGGAAGAGGAAAAAAAGGCCCAGATGCGGGCGACGCACGACTCGACAACGGGTCTGCCGACTCGCGACCTCTTCGACGACCGGCTGACGCATGCCATTTCCCTCGCCCAGCGCCACGCATGGACTCTAGCGGTGATGTTCCTCGACCTGGATCGCTTCAAGAGCATCAATGACACCCACGGTCACGCCGTCGGCGACGGGGTTCTGAAAGAGATAGGAAAACGTTTGTTACGCCGCTGCCGCGATGAAGACACGGTCTGCCGAAATGGCGGCGATGAATTTCTTTACTTATTGATAAACCCACAGGGCAAAGGGAATATCGAAGGAATTGCCGGCGCCGTTCTGAACGACATTGCTCAGCCCATGGACATCGGTGCCCTGAAGATTGTCGCCAAAGCGAGCATCGGCGTGGCCGTCTATCCGGACGACGGTTCTACCGCAGAGCTATTGATCGGAAACGCCGACACTGCCATGTATCGCGCCAAGCAGCGCGAGAATGGCTGCGTGTTTTTTAGCACATTGGAAACGAATAGACCCTGACCCGCCACGCCCGAGCGCCCCTCTCGCCCCTGGCACGCGAAGTGATCCACTCGATCAAAGCAGGTGTGGTATGGCGGCGACGAGAAATCCATTCTCTTGGACCAGCGATGCTGCCGGTAGCGCCTTGCCGTTGGCCACGACCCCATGCGGGGCGCGGCCGCTCGCAAACCGGACGCGCGAGCCCGGCGGGGCCTGGATGAACGCCTGCCTGATGCCGCCCTCACGCCGGCGGAAATCGCCCGTGAGCACGGCGTTGCATTTCGCGAAGCAATCGAAGACCACTTCTCCCTTGCGGCGCAGATAGCTGCCGCCGATCAGAAGGAGTCGGCGCTCGGCACCGCTGCGGACGCCGAGAAAGAAGGCGTCAGACTCCCAATCGTCCATGGCGAGATTGCTGTTCACGTGCATACGCCGCCCGTCGGCCTCGGTGGCGCAGGTTGCAGTAGAGATCCCGGGGGCGAGCGGGGGGAAGGACAGGAAGTTGACGGAAGTGGCGGTTATCGGACGATTTGACGCGGCGGTAAGCGGCTTGAACTGCCTATGCACATGCACGACCGGGAGAGCGCGCCAACGCTCTCCCGGTCACCGCATCCTGCTCGGTCAGCCCAGCGCCCGATGCCCCCCTCTCGGCTTGCCCTCCTGGGAAAGCACGCTCGGTCAAACCATCCAGCGACCCGGCTCTCACGTGATCCCGGGTGATCACGATGCCCCGGCGCATGCAGGCACCTCGTTCGATCGGAACCGCTTAGTTGGGCTTCGTGACGGCGTTCATCTGCAATGTAACCGCGGTCTGTGCCAGGGCTCTGCCGTCCAACGTTGCGCCGGTGTTCATCGCAATCAGCGTCTTGCACAACAGGGTTCCCTTGAACTGAGAGGTCGTATCAAGGAGAACGCCGGCGCTCACCTGCCAGAAGATGTTCCTGGCTTGCGCGCCGCCCGCGAGAATGACCTTGGCGCCAGGCGCGACAGTGAGGTCTTTCGCTATCTGAAAGATCCAGACAGCATCCTGCCCGCCCGAAAGCGTGACGCCCCGATTGTCCATGCGGACCCCGGTTCCCCATTTGTAGACACCGGGACGGAGTGTCATCCCGCTGATGTCTCCACCGCCTAGCTCGGCCGGATAGGTCGGCGCCCGCCCTGCGGCGTCGGTATACGCCGTCTGCATATCGCTCACAGCCGCGGTCAACAAGGTTGCGTCTTGAACCCTACAGGCAGGACCGGCCGCATCTACGGTGTAGATTCTGCCCGTCACTTCGGCGCACGTTAATCCAAGCGCGGCACCGGTGATGGGGCTGGTCCCAACATCTCCGACGATGGCTGATTTAGGGACGTTCGTGATTCCAGATTTCGACAAAATGGCGAAGCCAGCCGCGGAACGCAAATTGATTCCTTTCGTGTTGGCCAGTTTGACTTCCTGGGATAGGGGATCCGCGGACGCGTTGGACTCCTCAGGCGGTACGTCGCAGGCCGTGACAGCCAGCGCCGCCAGCGGAATCATCAGACGGAGTCGGGCACGACCTTGGAAGGCATGGGCAGTTGAATTCATAGTGTGTTTCCTTGGATTTTCTTTGTGAGTGCGCCGCGCCCGGAAATGGGCGTGGACCGGGTAGACGTTCGGGTATGGGAACCAGAAGCGTCGTCGCTGGAGATCACCGTGAGCAACCTTCCGTTTGCTCTCTGTCGGCCACACCCGCCCGTCGTGGTTAAGACGGTGCGGCGCTGGGACGAGAAACCGTTTCGGTCAGATCTCGCTGCCTGTGCCCGCGGTCCTGCACGCACCGTGCCGTGCCGCCATTGCTCGCGTTACTCCGATAGAACGTCGCCGCGACACCGATTCAGTTACCAGCAGGCGACGTTTTTCGAACCAAACGTAACCAGGAGACTACGCGCCGGACCAGCGGTGGGAAGTCCTGGAGACGGATTTACCGAGGACATCGGGACAGGAAAGACCGTCGAGGTCGAAGTCCACCTTTCCGGCCTGTCGCCCACCAGGCCCGCCGTCATCCTCAGCTGGAGCGCGCGCGGGCGCGATAGATGGGGGGTGGGAGGTCATGCCGGCGTGTTCGAGAATGGAGCTGATCGCGTCGGGCCGTAGCACGGCAGCAAGGATCTTCATCCTGCCTTTGGAACGAGGAGGTCCCGGGGGCGAGCGGGGGGAAGGACAGGAAGTTATCGGACGATTTGACGCGGTGAGCTTGCCCCGATTCCGTCGACACCGGGTTTATGCCGCCAACGCACCATTGCGCAGATCGGCCTCGACCTCGTTCGGGGTTCTGTAGTGGTTGTATGAATGCAGCCTGGTTTGATTGTAGTAGCGCTCGATGAACGTGAACAGGTCGGTCTCAGCGTCGGTAACGTAGCGCCAGGTGGAGGTGGAAGGTCCCTCGAACTCGAGGGTGGAGAAGAAGCTCTCGGCGACGGCGTTGATGCTCCTATGTTCCGTCAAGCTGCTTTCTGGCCGATTTCTCGAGCATCGATCAGGGGTCGTTTCTGGAGGATTTTGAAGACCTCGCGGGCGATGTACCGCTTGAGGCAACGGATGATCTCTGGCTTGGCTAGGCCCTCGGTGGTCCTGCGGGCGACGTAGCCCCGGGTCCTCTCGTCACAGCGTACGCGGACGAGAGCTATCACCCATAGAGCTCGATTGGCGTCGCGGTTGCCGCCGCGGTTGAGGCGGTGTCGATGCTGTCGGCCGGAAGAGGCATCTACCGGGGAGACGCCGCAGAGAGCTGCGAAGGACGTTTCGCGCGCGAGACGCTCAGGATTGTCACCAGCAGCAACGAGGAGGGCTCCGGCGACCTCCACGCCCACTCCCCGAAGCGCGACCAGGTCGGGCGCGGCGGCGTTGACGAGAATCTCCAGTTGCTGATCGAGTTGCTTCACTTCCTCGTGGAGGTGCTGCCACCGAAGCGCCAATCCGCGAAGGACGACCCGCGTGGCCGAGACAAGGTCGATGGACTTCATCGCGCGAAGCTTCACGGCGTGCTTGACCAGCGCTGCAAGGGAAAGGTCACGAAGACTGCACCGCAATGACTCGGGGGCCGTGGACACGACCGCATGTAGTTGGTTGGCTGCTTGCGTCCGCGCATGAACCGCCGACCGTCGCTGAATGCGCAAGAGTCGGATCACCTCGACTTCGCCATCTTGGGACTTTGGAACACCGAGCGCGTCCCCGGCGAGGGTTGCGCGGGCAGCAGCCTCGGCATCTGCCGGATCGGACTTCCCATGACGCCGGCGCGCCTGGCGATTCGGACGATTCACCTCGACGACGTGGATTCCCTCCTTGCGCAGATGCCCTGTGAGGCCAGAACCATAGGACCCCGTGCCCTCGATGCCGACGCGATCTATGCGTCCAAAGCCACGTAGCCATGAGACGAGGGCGACATACCCAGCGGCCGACGCGGGGAAGGTCTTATTGCCTAGCGATCGGCCCATCGAGTCGAGGGCCGCCGCGGTATGGGTATCCTTGTGCGTGTCTACCCCGCCGGTGATGAGTGATGCGGTGCCAGCTGTATCCATGGTGTCCATGCCTCGCAGTTGGAGAAAGGCAAGATCCGATCGCCCTGCGGACAGGACAGTGACGGGTGCGGCTGCACGAGCTCCTATGAGGTCACGAAGGGTGGTCGGATCTAACCG
Source organism: Myxococcales bacterium (assembly GCA_031423255.1). Lineage (GTDB taxonomy): Bacteria > Myxococcota_A > Polyangia > Fen-1088 > Fen-1088 > JANPFD01. The sequence continues at coordinate 17,947 of JANPFD010000161.1, forward strand.
CGTACCACAGGACCGGCAGTCGACGGATCAACGCAAAGACACTGGTGAGAGGTCAATCCCAAGCAGGGGTCAGGCTGCCGGCCTGTGGCACACGGACATAGTCTCACTGTCCCAGCAATCACCCTTGCGGCTCATGCTCTGGAGGGCACCTGCCTCGGCGAGGAGCTTCCGGAAACTCGCGGCTGCGAACTCCGAACCTCGGTCCGAGTGGAAGATGAGACCAGGTCGTGGGCTGCGTCTCGCCAAGGCGCGGTGCAACGCCTCGCCCGAAAGCTCCGCATCAAGCCGGTCGCCCAGCGACCAGCCGACGACCTTGCGCGAGAAGAGGTCGATGATCGCCACAAGGAAGATGAAGCCGCCGATCACGGGCAGGTACGTCGTGTCGGCGACCCAGACGCGATCCGGCGCCTGAGCCGAGAAGTCACGCTGGAGCCGGTTGGGGGCGATGGGCTCCTTGTGGCGCGAGTCCGTCGTCCTCCGCCAGCGTCGCTTTGGGCGTGCGGCCAGCTCTTGCCGCACCATCGATGCCGCCACACGCTTCTTGCTCGTGCGGTGGCCGCGCCGCCGCAACTCCTGCTCGATGCGCGGCGCCCCGTACCGGCCCTTGAGTTCGGCGAAGATCGCAGCCACCAGCAAATCCAGTTGCTGTTGCCCGAGCGCACGTCGCGACGACCCGCGAGTGCGAAACGCATGGTGACCGGAGCGGGAGAGCCCCAGTGCACGGCACATCAGCGCCTTCGGGTAGTGAGCCTCCTCCGCCGCGACGAGCTCGAAGCTCATTTTCCGCTCCTGGCGAAGAAGGCCGCTGCTTTTTTTAGGAAGTCCCGCTCCATCGTCACCGTCCGCAACTCGCGCCGCAGCCGCGTCATCTCGGCGCGCTCCTCGCTCGTCAACGGCCCATGCGGATCCCGTTTCTCGTCGATTTCTGCGCGCTCCACCCACGCGCGCACCGCCGTCTCCGTCAGGTCCAACTCCCGCGCCACCTGCCCCGCGCCCTTCCCACTTGTCTTGACCACCTTGACCACCTCGGCCTTGTACTCCGCCGTGAACTTCCGTCGCTTCCTTCGTCCCATGGCTCACCATTTTCCTCATATCGCTGGTGTCCACAAAACCGGGGCAGGCTCAGA
>JANPFD010000162.1:0-5143 GCA_031423255.1 Myxococcales bacterium
GAAGCGCTCGCTGCCACGCACAAGTCCGTGGGCGGTCTTGGCATGGTCCGAACGAAACGCGCCCGGAGCCAGAATGATGGCGTTGCCGTACATCGCGCGGACGATACCGTGAATGGGCCGCACCCGGGGGCCGTCCCTGGCCCGACATCAATAGCCACAAGAGCCGTGTCCTCGCGAGCAGGCGGGGGCACGGCTTTTTCTTGTCAGGAATGCGCGCCCGCGGAAAGAATGCGGCCGTGCGAGCGATGTAAGCAGCGTACTCGGGGCGTCGCTCCTGGATGGTTTGTTCGAGCAGTGATACCCCCGACACCTTGAGCAGCAGGAAAGTCATGATCGCAGGCCCGAACACGCTGGGCCAGGCGCCGCTCGCAACGCCGAACAAACCGAGGCCCCACCACACCACCGCATCGCCAAAGTAGTTCGGGTGGCGCGAGTATCGCCAAAGACCGGTGTCCAGCACCCGACCGCGGCTGCGGGGATCGCGGCGAAAACGGGTCAGCTGGGCGTCGGCGACGGTTTCGAAAACCATCCCGGCAAGCACCATGGCGGCGGCGAGGGCATCGAGTGGGCCAAGCGCTGGGCGGGCCCCCGACGCCGACAGCAACTGCAGGGGTATCGAGATTAGCAGCACCAAGCCCGCCTGCAGCAGGAACACCGTATACAGGCTGAACCGGCCGAAGCGCGCATCGTGATGCGCACGCATAGCGCCGTAGCGGTGGTCCTCGGGGCTGTCCCCGGTTGCGAGGGGTGGCCCTTGGAAAGGGCACGACCTTTGTCCGATGCCGAGCGAGGCTGTCACTTCCGCAAAGGCGCAGACCGCCGGGAGAACTCCGTCTTGAACGCCTCGTCGCGAACAGGCTGCGGCGCCTTTCCTACGCTTGGAATCGATGGCGCGGGTCCCGACGCCGCGACACCCTCGACTCCGCGGCTCACTTCTGCCGCATTGGCCTTAGCGCCGCGATTCGGGCTCGACGGCCGCCTCGCGAGCACGTCGGATCAAATCGTCGTCGGGAAGGCTCGTCCTGTCGTCCTCCTTCGCAGGACCAATCGGTGGCGCTGCCATCGACGCCGCGCCGCTCAACGGATCCACGCACCTCGAGTGCATCGACTCGTTGGCGCGCAGACCGACCGAGTAACCGTCGAGCACACAGAAGCTTCGTCCACCACAGTCCGCCTTCCGACGACACGCGACGTTGTCGCCCCGGATGCAGTGGTCGAGCACACAGACCTCTCCCACTTCGCAATCGGGGTCCGCCTCGCAAGCCACGCACCTGCCCTCCTTGCATGCCCGCGCAAGACCGCACCCGCCCTTCGATTCGCAGGGTGGCGAGAGGTTCATGTTGACCAGCATGCCGTCCCACTCGCCTGGTGGTCTTGGGTGCCATCGCGCGGGCGAGAGTAACACCGGGTCCAGCTTCAACTCCGGATTCCGTTCAGGGTCCGGCTGGACTTCGGCGACCGCATTCGTCGGCGCCTCCGGCTTGACGGCGAACTTCGGAATAGCCTGAGCAGTTGAGTCCCCCTGTCCCGCCGCGATCACCGACCGCGGTACGGACTTCGCCCGCGCGGGCCAGAGGAGCCACAGAAGCCCTCCGACGAGCACCACCGCCGGCAAGGCGAACCAGCCCCGGAGCGATTTCATGGCGGCGGCATCGAAGGCGGATCCGAGAACGGCAGTAGACCGCGCTCGTCCTCGTAGGGGAGTGCATCGCGCAAGAAAACCGTCGCTGTCGTCTTTCCGTCCGTCATTCTCATCTGGGGGTAGAAACCTGGGGTGGCCTGCTTATCGACGAAATACTGTTCGCGGATCCTTCTCAGCAAGTTGGCGCCCGCCGCCTCCGCGATCAGGTGACTGATACCGCTCGAGAATCCCATGTAGTCTGCCTCACGGACGTCCTCGCGGATCAGCAAAGGCTGGAGCGGCTCTGCAAGCGGCCACCTATAAGGCATCGCGAGGCCGACCGGGTTGTTGTCAGCCACCGCGGAAAGACGGATGTCCCCGGCGAGTGGCGTACCGGCGCTCCACAGGTCGAGAGCCTTCGACTTCACGAAATTCCACGCAGCCTCGAACCGAGCTCCGCCACGGATACAACGCGCCCGCGAGGCCCGACTGCGAAAGGTCCGTGTTGGGGCATCGAACAACCCCGCGGAACTGACACAGTCCTGCAGCCGATCGAGTCGATCGAGCGGGATCGATTGCTCGATCTCCTGGGCGATCGCCGGCGGGAGCGTGCCGGTCCGCCAACCGAGATCTCGATTGTCGATCGGCGAGTTCGGTTTCTCGACCCAGCTGCCACCCATCCAATACGAGCACATCCCGTCGAAGGCGAGCGAAGTAAACCCGTTCTCTACCCGAACGACGCTGCCACGCTCCTCGCGCCCATTTTGCGGCTCGACGAAGACGCGTAGCTTCATGGCCGCCATTCCGTCGCACAACCGCGGCGTTGATACAGCACTCCCGTCGGGCTGACCGGGGGACCGGGAGGCATCCTGCGGCCCACCCGGCGTGGAAGTACACCCGCAGGCGGCCAGCGCGACGAACAGAGCGCCACGCCCGGCAACCGCCAGGCAACGCCGCCTGGGCGACAGCGCCGGATGCGACTCACTCTCTGCGAAAGCCATCAAGGTGGAGAGCAATTATCGACCCGCAGGGTCTCCGTTCCAACAGAGAACGCCGTCTCGTAATTAAACCGGTAGGCGCCTGCCCCACGTCCGTCACGCTTGACCTGCGATTCGTCGATTGCATTTGCCCCGGTTCCGTTCGCGTAGTTCGCCAGCACGCTGAGGTGCTTCCAGAAGTCTCCCTGGCTTGCAGAGTACGTGTCCCCATCGCAGTCATTCCGGTTATCGAACACGTCCCACAAATAGCGCATATACGACAACGGCCATCTGGCCTCCGGGTTCGCCATCGCCAGGGAGCAGTTGTTGACGGTGAACGGGTAGGACGTCGCCTCGATGTTCGTGTTGGCGCTCGGGTTGCCGGAGCCGTCATAGCAGATCCCGTTGGTCGAACAGGTCGTCGGCGTGACCGCATTATCCCCCCAGAAGGCGATGTTTCCGTAATGTGTTGCCAAGGCCTCCTCGAAAGCGGGCGCCCCCCACTCTGCGCCGCCTGGGCTCCACGGACCGGACGCGCTGAACGTGCTCATATCGGGCCAGTTGTAGTTCATGGTCCGCGACCACGCATGCGCTACATATTCGGCGATGTGGCCGTTCTCGTGCATCGCCCGCGCTTGTGGCGCCAAGCCAGCGCCGGCGTCGAACTGGACGCGCTTGTTTGGTCCGTCGCTGCAGCTGTTGGGGCAGTTACCAAGGAAGGATGAGATATCATTTTGGAAGCCCCGGTTTTCAACGTTCGTGTAGTTCGTGATGGCGGACCCAATCAGCGCGAGTGTCGACCGCCACTGATACTCTGCTGCCCAGTATGAGTTGTAGTACGGATCAGGCGCCGCCGACGTGCCCATCCACCAGGTCCCGATGTTCATGCTGGGCGTAACCGTCGTCTGAGCGGGGGTCGAGTTGGAGTACAACGTGCCTGCTGGGTTGGTGAAGAACAGGCGGCCGTTCTTCTCGTACGGAAAAATCACGATTCTGATCTGCGGGGGCGTAGTAGCGGCAGACCACGAGACGGTGAAATTTCCGTTCACGTCGGTTCCGCCGTAACCGAGAAGCGTACCGGAGGCATTGTTAACGATCCACACCGAGCCGTTTGAGACCGGGATCCGGGTGTTGAAAGACGCTTGGAGATACCTTGCACCCGTGCATGCGTTCGTTGTGGGGCAGTAGTTTCCGGCCTTCAGCCAAAACTGCCAAGTCCCCGAAACCGTGCCCGTCACGGCGAACGCCGCCGAGGGCGCCAAGAGCACCACGGCGACGAGCGAGGCGACGGTAGCCCCGCGTGCGATCGTGCGCGACATCAACGCGAAAAACCTACGCATGGTTACAGCCCCCTTCCTGCGATCTCCGCCTCCGAGAAGGCGATCGTCGCTCTCGAGCGTTCACGCCACTGGATGTCGGTCAACTCCTTCCACTGCCCCTTGCTCACCTGCACGTGCTGCACGGATTCGATCACGTCCGACGGGTCGGTGGCGCTCGTGATCGCCGCGCGGACGCGGACGGCGTAGAAGCCATCGTTGAGTTGGGCCACGATGGCTTTCGTCGAGACCGTTTCGCCGGCGTTCGACCGGGCGGATCCGCTGATCAGTTTGCTCATGACGATTTGGCCGCGATCGTTGAGCACGTCCGCGTCCCAGGCCACGCCGACGTTCGTGCCGCGATGGATCCGGACCTCACCGTGGTACTCGACCCACTGCCGCCCGCTCTGCGTGACCACGGCGTCCGGCAGCAAGTGGATCTTCGCGATCGGCTCCGCGCCACCAAGGCAGCTGCCGGGCTTGTACTCGCGCGGCGCCGCCTGCGGCGCCGCCGGTGGTCGCGCGACTGTGACTCGAGTTACCTGCTCACCTCGGGCATACGCGAGCGCCCCGATGATCACGCCGCTGGCCAGGATGGCAGCGACAGCCGCGGGTAGCTCGAACTTGGATCGAACTCCCCTTCCTTGAATTTCCATGATGAAAGCCTCCACGTGTTGGGTGCTGTTCTTGATGTGGCGCCTCGTTCCCGAGGACAGCGCCCTTCTACCCACTTTCCCCGCCCTCCGCTGTCCGGTCGATCTCTGTAGGGTGCCGACCCGACAGCCGGCCGGCCGCCGCCGATGTCGCCCGCTACCTGGCGCGAGTGGAGCGCCAGGGCGCGCCGACAGCGCGGAACAGAACCATGCGCACCAGATCGCCGTGGCTGCAGCAGCCGGTCTTCTCGTAGATCCGGGTTATCTGCCCGGAGATGGTCTTCGGGCTCAAGCCGAAGGTCTTCGCGATGTCCTTCACCCCCTTGCCGTCCACGATCATTGGAAGGATCTTGGCCTGGCGCGGGCTCAGCCTCGCGCGCTCCACCGCCCTCTGAGTCAACCTGTCGAGCCGGTCGCGAGGTGATCGGTGAACCTCAGCAAGCAGATCCGGAAAGACGAAGGGCTTGAGGGTCACCGTGATGCCGAAGTCGTAGTGGTGGGACTTCAGGCGCCCAGGTTTCCCGGTCACCACGATCACGTTGGGCGGGCGCTCCAACTGGTCGAGGTCCACCAGAA
>JANPFD010000163.1:0-94708 GCA_031423255.1 Myxococcales bacterium
CCCCGCGCCCTTCCCACTTGTCTTGACCACCTTGACCACCTCGGCCTTGTACTCCGCCGTGAACTTCCGTCGCTTCCTTCGTCCCATGGCTCACCATTTTCCTCATATCGCTGGTGTCCACAAAACCGGGGCAGGCTCAGACCGGCGACGTGGTGGTCCTTGAGCCGCAGCACCTCCCGGTCGCCCGTCACCACGTACTCGGCGTCGCCCTCCAGGGCGCACGCGATGACCATGTTGTCCTTCGGGTCCCGCACCATGTCGATGTCCAGGTACTCGCCGCCCACCAGGTGTCCCGGTGGCGGATGGTCGCAACCATGCTCGCCGCTTCGCGGACTGAAACGCCGACGTAAGGTCTGAGAAGAACCTCCAGCAGTTCGTCCAAGAGCGCCGGCGAGACCACCAACTCGAAGCGATCACGCCGCAAGTCGTCGATGATCCGTGCTGGCGGCCCGGTGTCGGACAACATCCCGCTGACCAGGGTGTTGGTGTCGAGAACGGCCCTAACGCGCGCGGCGGTCGCGCTCACGACGAACCTCCCGAACGGCGCGGTCGACCTTGGCCTTCACGTTGCGGCCCTTGTTCCGTGCCCGGACCTGATCGATGACCGACCAGTCCTCCCGTTGCTGCTCGTCCTGGAGCAGGCGCGCCAGCAGCTTCGCGCGGTCGACGGCCGGTAGCGTTCCGATCTTCTCGGCCAGCTTCTGGACCTCCGCTTGCGCGCGCGCCATGGTGCCAAGGCTACCACACGGTCTACGGCCTTGGATGCCACACCACTACGTCACCGACGAGGACGATCTCACTTAAACTGCCTATGCACTCGCCGAGGGCAAGGTCTACCTCTACGAACACAGGGACTACCGACCCAAGTGGACCAATATCTCGAGGGCGGGAAAGGTCATTCTGGGAGGATGAAGTTCGTGGCCATGAATGGCCAAATAGCGGATGAGGGCGCCACGTCCAACGGAGCGGAACAGCAGCCCCCTCAGGGAACCGGCGCCCCGCAAATGGCCGCAGCCTTCAATTGATGGCCCACATGCTTCGACAGTCGCGCCGCCTCGGCCGCGGCAAACAACACAGAGTAGGTCCCGTGAGGGTTGCGGGGCGGAAATACCGTGCCGAGGTAGTTGGCTTCTGACACGAGCGGTCCCGGTCCCGGGCTTGCGCTTCGAACGTCGCCGTTCGCGGCAACATACGAGGGGAGGACAGCGAACGAACGTTGCGCCGCCTCGACGTACTTCACGTCTTCCAGCCACCCTTCTCGCCACGCCCGCGACAGCCCCGTCGCGATCATCGCCGTCCCACTCGTGTCCGCAGAGCTCTCGGACGCCGGGCGGTGCAGCAGCGCGTGCCAGGTTCCATCAGGCTTCTGCAGCGGCAGGAGCGCGTCGGCGAGCTCTTGGAGATGATTCCTCATCTGCACAAACTCCTGCGAGTCCTTCGGCAACACTTCGAGCGAGGCGATGAGCCCACGCATCAGCCAGCCATGTCCGCGCGACCACGCCCCCGGGGACAGGGCCTCGGGCTGGTCGGGGAGCCAATGACGACCCTGGCTCCAGAGCCCCGTCTTCGGATCGCGAAGCAGGTCGCGGTAGAGCTGAATCTGCCTTGCGGCCTCGATGTTGAAGCTCCGGTCGCCGGTCATGGCGCCGGTGCGGGCCATCCGCGCCGCATACTCCTGTATGGCGTCGAGCAACATGGTTGGTCCGTGTCCTGCCAACTCTCCGCGAGGCGCCAGGCTGGCTCCTTCGGGTGATCGGAGGCTTACGCGTTTCACCCGCTCCGTTTCGCTCACGAACGACAGCACCCATTTTCGGTCGTCCGTGGCGCGGTAAAGCGCGTACGAGAAGCACCCAAACAGCTCGCTCTGGTAGGCCGGGGTTCCAGGAACATCGAGATCGGGGGTCCAAGACCACGGCACCCGGGTGCCGGGCTGCAGCCCGAGCGCAGCCGCGCGTTTCAGCACCCGCTCGCGACAGGCGCCCTCCCCCGTGACTGCACCCAGCTCGAGAAGGGCTTCGAGCGCGAGCTCATGACGGTAGTTCCGCTTCTCCTCCTTTCCCTTGTCGAGAACAGGCCCGGCAATCCGTACGGCTGCCGCTAGCAGATCATTTGCTGGTGCCGGCCCGATGCCCTGTGGAACAGGGCGGTCGGAAACCATCCCTCGTGAAGTCGTCGTACAGGCGGCGGTGAGAACGCCCAGGCCCAGGACCAAGGGGACGAGGGGGGGATAGCGCCAGGTCAGATTCTTCATGCAAACTCCTGATCGTGGTCCCGTAACGTTTTCTTTTGCCCTAACCAATACTCGCTGGCCAGTGCATAGGAGATTCAAGCGGCTATCTACCCGGGTCAAAGTGCATAGGAGACTCAAGCGACCCGTCCTGCGGCGTCACGTCACGCGGCGGGATAAGCGGCTTGAACTGCCTATGCACCCTCGAGATCGTGACCCTTGCCCGCCGCAACCCCCTTGTCACCTTGCACCAAGAGACGAAGAATCTCCCGCTCGTGCTCCTGACCATGACGGCGGAGCCGGCCAGGCCGCGATCAGGCGACCTCGGGCAAGCTCTCACTGAACCGCAACTTCATCCAACCCAGCATGACGAGGTTGCGGATGGCGCTGGCGACGGCTTGTTGCTTCTCTGCGGTCCGCCAGGCCTTCTTCCAATCCAACACGTAATCGTAGAGTTGCTGCTCAGCGATATCCTTGTTGGGGTGGGACTTCTTCAGCTCCCGGCTCGCATAAAGCACGGACATGAGCTCTTCAGCTTGCTCTGTGTTCTTGATCCGGCTGAAAAGGTCAACGGTCTTCGCGATTTTGCGCGCATGGGTCTTCAACGGTCCAGTAAATTTGGCCCGTTCATTTTCGTACTGCGCGCCAACTCGCAACGCGATCATTGGACCGAGCTGTTCTTCCTGGAGCCAATTGCGGTTCGCAAAGTCGTGCAAGGCGAGTTTCACTTCGTCCGCAAATGGACCGTAACTACCCTTGCCGAACTCGAAGCCCGTCTTGAGACCCATCTCGGTCAGCACGTAGCAAATCTTCTGAAAGATTACCCGCCCGACCGGCGGGGCGTAGGGTTGCGCTCCCAGTTCTCGCAGTACTTCCACCAGCACCACCCACTCGGGGTTCATCCTTTGGTGCTTTCGCCCCTTGCCTTCGAGGCTCATCTGCGAGGCGCCGCCCAGGAATTCCTCGGTTAGCTCGTGCTTGGGCGTGCCGTAGGGGGCGTAAACCTCAATCGGGACTGGCAACCGGTGCAGCTTGCCATAGATCAATGGCCCAACTTCTGCCCATTCCAAGCCACCGTTGCCGCAGCCGAGCGGAGGGAAGGCGATGCTAGTGACGCCCCACTCGGTGTAGTTGGCCGCAAAGCAGTCCAGCCCCCGCTCGATGTCGGTCAGACGAGATGGGGAGCGCCAGTGATCCTTGGTGGGAAAGTTCACCACCCGCGTTCCCGCGAGATCGCGGTAGAGATAGGGTTCGCCTAGCTTGACCTGCCGCCGCCCGCAGCGCAGGGCGTAGTCGTCGAACATCCCTGGAAACCGCTTCTTGAATTCCAGAGCGACGCCCTTTCCCATCACGCCGACGCAGTTGACCGTGTTGACGAGAGTCTGGGCCTGGCTGGCGAAGATATCTCCGATCAGGACCTTGAACATCGTGGGCATGAGCCTATCTGAAAAATAGCACAGGCTCGATCTGGACAGGGAGTGTGAATCCCTGCGACGCGAGGCTGGTGGCCGCCGCTTGGTCGACGACGTAGGCGCCCGTCAGGAAGCGCGGTTCCACACGATGTGGTACGAGCACCTCGGCGCACTTCTTCGACTTGCGCGCGAAATACTCGAACGTGTCGGGGTGCGTCCAGTCCGTCGCGTAGATGGCGTCGAAATCGAGGACGTCGTTCTGCGCGGGATGCAGAAACCGCACCCAATCGCTGGCGGCGTTGCGATCAGCGAGGACGACCCCGTCGAGCTCGGTCACGGTGGTCGAGACGCGCAGGACACATAGCTGTGGTACCTCCGACTGGCGGCTGTACATCATCGGATTCCGGGCGTGGAAGTAGAGGTTGGCATAGTGATGGAGCATGAGGCCGCCGGGGACACGCTTGGCGTCGCGCCGGTCCTGTACCGGCTGCATTGCGACGGACTCGTGCGCGATCTTGGCCGTCCTCTCATACGAGAGGATGCCGTGCTTCAACACCGAGGGAATGTTCGCTATCGGCATGATGCATTGGAATTCGGTGACGCGGGGATCCATTGGAACCTTCAACGGCGGAATCTGGAACGCTCAACTCCCCGCCCAGAGCCTTCGGTGCCAGCGTATCTCGAAGGGAGGCGAGGGTGCGGGAGTTTGCGGAGTTGGCCTCGATCGCTTTGACCATCGGTTCGTTGGCTTCGTCGAATCGGTTGGAAACCTAAGGAGACGGAATGGCGAGGTGGAGGTTTCTGGAACACTCGGACGGAACACGCCGTCCCCGATGGTCGCGGTCATGTTTGGATCGCGTAGGTGAGCAGAGGTGGGAGCGCTGGTGCCGTCATTGTCATGTCTGCCCAACGTCGCGACAAGCGGCGGGCGAAGCCCGTCCACCTCATCGCGGGTGAGTTGGGCGGCAAGTCTTCGCATAGAAGAGCCATCAGTGGGATCGAACATCGAGGTCGCGCATGCGCACCAAACATTGGTCGAGCAGGGCAGCAGCGTGAGAACGGAGTTGACGCTGTTCCGTCACAACGTCCGGATCGCCGTAAGGCGGCGGGCCCCGCATGTCGAGCGTGATGAGCTCGAGCATCCCGGTGGACCATGCCGTGACTGACGCCAGGAACGTCGGGTTCTTCACCTCCACGACAGCCTTCGAACCATCTTCGCTGGCGCGGGTTTCGACACTCCCGAGACCCTGCAGGTCGCCCGACGACCGCAGACGCCAGTCTTTCAAGAGATCGGATGCCACCCATTCACACATGTGAGTCACCGCCGGTCCGTCCAACGGGTTGCCGTTCAGCTGCAAGGCCTCCGGTGTGATGGTCGATGCTACCACGGGCGGTTGCGCCCCTGCGGCGCTGTCCAAGTTCTGGCCAGACGGTCGCGGCCTTGGCATCCCGTCCAGAACCCGCGGCATGGGTCAACACGCCGTCTAAACCCGGCCGCTCGACCCTTCTCTCGAACTACGGGATCTCTATTCCAGCGGCCCGGGGGCGAGAGGGGGGAAGGATCGGAAGTCACCTTTAGCCCCCTTCTCACCGCTCGCCCCCGGGGACAACAGTTGTAGCGCCACGTCACTTCGTGCGCGGAAGAACCGCGGCGGCGGTGGGCAGCTCGGCGGGCAGCTTCTGGGTGACCTTGCCGGTGGCCGCCCACTCGGCGCCGCGGGTGAAGGTGACGGCAAAGCCGACGCAGTTCAGCGAGTCGGTGTTGTGTCCCAGGGTGGTGTGGAAGACGCGGCCCTTTCCGTAGGTCACGGTCATCAGCATCGGCTCGTGTTTGTTGGTGCCCTTCATGGCCGGATCGGAGAAGGCGGTCGCCAGCACCGTGAAGTTCTTCGCCGGCCCGCGGAGCTTGTCGTAGAGCTCGTCGGTGGCGTGTTTCCAGCGGGCGGGCAGCCCTTTGACGATCGGGTGCTTCGGCGCGCGCAGGTCGACGACGAACTCGTGGCGCGTGCCGTGGCCACCGCCGGGTCCAGGGGAGACGTCACGCATCGCCTTGTCGTGCTCCCAGCGCACGTACGGCCCGGACTTCTCGGTGCGGTTGCCCCAGCCCCCGAGGCCGATCATCTCGTTGTACTCGGGCCACTCGGGAAAGGCGTTGTTGGCGGCGTGGAACGATACGAACCCGCCGCCACCCTTCACGTAACTGACGAATGCCCCGTTCGTCTCCGCGGACCAGGGCTCGCCGTTGTAGTTGGAGATCACAACCTTGTACGACTTGAAGTCCGGCTTGAACCCGGACATGTCCTGGCCCTTGGCGGGTGAGGTCGCCACATCGACCCTGAACTTGCCCGTCTGCTCCAGGATCTCCTTCAGCACCGGGGTGGTGGCCTTCCAGTCGTGATTGTTCTGGCCGTCGACGATCAGCGCCTCGAGGGGCTTCGGCGCCGCCAGCGCCGACGTCCACGCGAACCCAATGAGAGCGACAATCAGGCACAAACGTTGGAGCATCGGCGCATCCTGCCACACGCGCCGCTCGGATGGCGGCGAACGCGGCCCCAGCGCCGGGAGGCTACGGGTTCGTCCCCGGTGAAACCAGGCGCGCAGGAACGAGACGCACGGGCCCAAGCAACCCCGAAGGCAGCAGCGGCGAGTCGGGCTTGTAGGGATTGTGGGTGGTCCAGGTGACCCGTTCGGCCTCGGGACGGCCGGAGTCGGCGATGAGACGGTTGCTCCAGACGTTCGTCACGGCGATCTCGATCCGGTTGCGGCCCGGCCGAATCGCGGTGGTGACGTCAGCGCGGAAGGGCGGCTTCCACAAGATGCCCAGCGAGCGGCCGTTCACTTTCAGTTCTGCCATCTCTTTGACGACGCCGAGGTCTAGGAACAGGCGATGTCCGCGCGCCAGTGTGGCAGGAACGGTCACGTCCGTCGCATAGGTCGCCGTTCCCGAAAAGTGCCGGATGCCGGCGTTGCCATGGTCGGTCCACGAGGCGAGCCTCTCGAGCTTCACCTCGGGCGGAGCTCCGCGCCGGGGCGGGAAGCGCAGCTGGAACGGACCGCTGATGGCCATCTCCGATGGCAACGCCGCCACGTCGACGACCCGTGGCACTCCATCGCCCCCGACCAGCTCGTAGCGGCCGGATTCAAACGCCAGCAGCTGCGGGTGTCCCCTGTCGCTCGATACCAGCTCGCCCGTGAGCGGAGCGGCGCCGTCTTTCTCGAGCGTGGCGATGGTGGCGCCGGTGGCCGCGCGCCGGAACACCACGAAGACGGAGCCCGCGGGGTCGAGGCGAAGAGGGATAGTGGTGCGATCGCCCGATGACGTGTGCACGACCGTGCGTTCGATCCGTCCCGAGCTGGCGTCCCACAGCTCCGGCGCCTTGCCCGACACGCGGAACGTGCAGGAGACCTGTTCGGTCCGTGCGCGCTGGTTCGAGACGAAGTAGATGTCCGTGTCCTTCGTCCGTCTGTGGATGTACACCAGCTGAGCGTTCGGACTCTTGAACGTGAAATCCTGCGGGATACCCGCCCCTTCGAGCACCTCGAGCGGCGGCTTGCCCGTGATCACTCTGCCCTGTCCGAACCTGTTCTCGCACGCCGCGCTGCCGGTGCAGGATCCCCAGACCTCGTCCGTCAGCTTGGAAAGCTCGGTGTCCGATTGCGGCCAGCCTTCGAGACCGGAGGGGCGCGTGGGCCTGGGGCCGATGACGGTCGCTCCTTCTTTCACCAGGTCCCGGATCTTCCGCGCCAGGGCCAGGCTCATGTCGCGTGACGGAGGAAGGACCAGGGCGCGGTAGCTCATCCCGTCGGGCAACATCAGCCGACCGTCGCGCACTGTCATGCGGGTGAGGATCACCTCGGCATTCACGAAATCGTAGTCGTAGCCCCGGGGCGGCACGGGATCGATCTTGTCGCGCAGGGCGCCTTCCACGGGCGCGTTCTCGCCGTAGAAGTAGGCCAGGTCGGCCACGAACAGGCCCTGCTGCAGCAGGTGCTGGCTGCGCGACACGTAGCTGAACCAGGCGCGGCTCTGCTCCCACCAGTTGTTCAAGCGACCAAAGTGCGTGCCATGGGGTCCCAGCGTGAACCCGGGGGCTCTATCGCGGAACGCCTGGTGCGCGTACTCGTGCAGCACGAAGCGATTGATGCCGTAGGTGAAGTGGAGATCGCCGAGCGCCTTGAGCGAGAACGGCGACAGCTCCCAGGCGTTCACCTCCTTGGCGCCGCTGAACGCCTCGGCAGCGATGATCGGTTTGCCGTAGATGTGCCCCGCCGCCGACGCCTCCTTGCAGTCGGCGGCTCCCTTCGTCACCTGGAACGTGGGGACCTTCTCGTCGGCCGTCGGGGTGTTCAGCCAGAACTCGCCCATCGGAATGTCGACGCGCCCCTTGGACTGCAGCTGGTCGGCGGTGATCGGCAATCCGATCCCGGGCGCCTCCGAGTACAGCGCCATCCCGCGCGCCCGCAGCCGCTCCGCGATCGTCCCGTAGTGATGGTCGGCGACCAGGTCGGCGATCGTCCGGCGGACGTCCCACAAGAACCGATCGCTCAGCTCGGCGTTCTCGACCACGTGGCCGATCATCGCTGGCATCCACGGCACGGCGTCGTAGCCACGCCGGCGCCTGAATTCGCCGAGAAAACCCGGCGTCCAGTTCTGCACCCCGGCCTCCCAGCTGTCGCTCAGCAGGTGGGTGAGACCCCTCTTTCCCATCAAGGGACCCAGCGCCTTGCTGATCGGATTCAAGAACCCGTCGAGATAGGAATTGACCGCCTCGCGGCTCAGCTTGTCGCTCTCGAGGCCCTGGCCCTCGACGGGCGCAGGGAGGTTCTTCTGCCCGGTGGGCGAATGGCCGAACCGCACAATGGCCCAGTTCCCGTCGGGCACGTCCCAAGTCAGCCCGCCATCCGGAGCCATCCGCGCCGTCAGATCCACGATGTCACGGCTTGGCACGGTCATGCCCGCGGGCGCCGGTGGGGTCGGGATGGCGGCGTAGGAGTCGTCCAGCAGCGTGAAGCCCGCTTTCACCTCGGCTCGGTGTATGCGCGCGCCCGATATCAGGTCGATGTCGTCGACCGACGCGTTTCCTTTGGACGGCGGGTAGAGGACCACCCGGAACCAGCGCGCCGTCACCGGGGGGAACGCGAACGTCCTGGGCACAGCGGTGAACCTGTGTATGTGCTCGGACAGCGCGATCACCGGGCGGAAGGTGCGTCCGTCGTCGCTCGCCTCGAGGGTGCCGTCGCGCGCCTCGTCGTGCATGAACATGGTGAGGTTCATGGCGAACGCCCGCGCCGTGAAGGGGCGGGCAAACTCGAACGTGATCTGGAGCGGCGGTGTGCCCGGCCCGAGCGCGATGCGTGTCCTCGGGTCTCCGTCGACGGCCTTCTCGAGGTCGGCCCTGGGCAGGCTGCCCGTCACGCGCGGGTTGGCGTCGCGAAGATGCACCTCGGGCGGCATCCGGAACGCAACCACCGCGACGTCGCGGAAGTAGTGCAAAGCGGGGGTCTTGGCGCTGACCGGGTTCTGGAACCGCCCGAACCCCGCGGGCGGCTCGGCCAATCGGTCGGTGAACCGCCTGGGACCGGTCACCGGGGTGGTGCTCCAGACCAGCTTCTGCATCGCTTCGGCCGGCTTGACCCAGGGACCACCGGTCAGACTCCAGCCGGCCGAGCTGTGGATGGCGAGTTCCAGCCCGAGACGCTGCGCCTCCTTGGCCGTGTGCCGCAGCATCTCGAGCCACTCGGGGCTCATGTACTTCACTGGCTTGGCGACCATCACCGGCGTCTTCAGATCGGCATCGAACATCTGGGCGCCGCCGATCCCCACGCGCTTCATCGCTTCGAGATCGAGGGTGACCCCCTCCTTGGTGATGTTGCCGTTCATCACGTGCCACCAGATGCGCGCTTTGGCCGACTCGGGCGGCGTGCGGAAGCCCGCCTCGAGCGCATCCGCCGCGTCGGCAACGTTGGCTTCACTTGCCAACAACGCCGTCAACGCGATCGCCGTGCGCATGCTCATCAGCTTGAACTGCCTATGCACACGGGCTGACGTCTACCTGCGAGGCCTGCCGGGGTGATCCTGCATCATCGCCTGCTTGGTGAAACCGGCGGGCGGCTGGAACGTCGACGCGGGGACAGCCCCCCGGGTGACCGACTTGAGCGTTCGCGTGAACGTCCTGGTCTTTCCGTCCGGACCAAAATGCGTCTCCTCGATGGGAATGCCGGGGGCCTTCGTCCAGTCCTGCTGCCGGGCGGCGGGCATGAAGTCGAACATCTTCTGGACCTCGGTAGCGAGCTTCTTGAACTCGGCCGCCTCGGCCTTGGCGATCACGTTGGATGACCAGGATGCCAAGCAACTCTCGCTGATCACGCGGTTCGCGAGGGAGACGCGATACATGTCGCAGGCGTGGCCCGCGACCGTCTTCTTTCCGCCGAGCGCTTCGTATTTGACCTCGGGAGCCGCCCCGCCTCCCATCGCGCCTCCCATCGCGCCTCCCATCATCTGCTCCATCTTCCGTCGTTGCTCGGGCGGTACGTTCTTCATCTGCTCGGCCATCCTGCGCCGGCCTTCATCCATGCGCGCCCGCATCTGCGCCATCTCGGCCTCGGTGATCTCGTTGTACGTCTTGCGCTCGTTGTCCACGGCGATGAGCTTCTTGGCGACCCCGTCCAGGATCATCACGCCCGCCCTCGAGCCTCCGCGGGGACCGTCGCCTCCGCCCACGCCCTCCATGCGAAGACGCTGATCCTGAAGGACGAGCATGTCGGTCGACGTCTTTCCGGCGTCGTCCTTCCTCTCATAAGTGATCGTCACAGCGGCGGCTGCGAGGCTGGGCAGGAACAACGACAAGGAGACGACCGGCAGTCCGAAGGTGCGCATGACCGAAGCTTTCGCCCCAACCAAACCCGGTGTCAATCAGGGCGCCGTCGTCATTGCCTTGCGCCGCTAGGGTTCGACGATGCATCAGCGCACGCTGGCCAGCCGTTGCTGTTTGGGCCGCTCATCCCGCCGCTTCCGGTCCTTCCCCCCGCTCGCCCCGGGGTAGAGTCTGTCATGCACGCGCGCTCGGCCGCCGTACTGCTCGTTCTAGCCGTAGGATGTGCGACGGCCCCCTCGTTTCGGTCCACGACGGCTGACGGCGGTGGCCGCAGGCCCAACATCGTGTGGCTGGTGGGCGAAGACGCCTCCCCTCACCTGGGCGTGTACGGCGAGAAGGTCATCGCGACGCCGCGCCTCGACCGCCTGGCGAGCGAGGGCGTTCGTTTCGCGCGCGCGTTTGTGACCGCGCCCGTGTGTTCGCCCAGTCGGTCCGCGCTGATCACGGGGATGTACCAGACGACCCTCGGCGCCCACAACCACCGCAGTCAGCAGACCAGTGACAAGGGCGAAGGCGGCGCGCCGTATCACCAGAGTTATCGTCTCGGGCCACACACGCCGATGGTGCCCCAGCGTCTCCAGCAGGCGGGCTACTTCACCGTGCTCGGCACGCACAACTGGGGCAAGACCGGTGGCCCGCTGGCCAAGAGCGACTACAACTTCTTGTGGCCCGCGGACGCGTTCCACGGCAACGACTGGGCCGGACGCGCGCCGGGGCAGCCGTTCTTCGCGCAGATACACCTCGCCGGCGGCAAAGGGCGGCACCCCAAGCTTCCGGCTCACGTCGATCCGGCGGCTGTCGTGCTGCCGCCCTACTACCCGGATCACCCGGTGCTCAGGAAGGACTGGGCCGAGTATCTGGACTCCTGGGTGGCGATGGACGCTCACGTCGGCATCGTCCTCGATCGTCTCGAGGCGGAGGGGGTGGCCGACGACACCGTGGTGTTCTTCTTCACCGATCACGGCACCAGCCACGTGCGCGGCAAACAGTTCCTCTATGACGAGGGGATTCGTATCCCGCTCATCGTGCGCCACCCTGGGCACATCGCTGCCGGTTCGGTGCGATCCGACCTGGTCAGCCACATCGACATCAGCGCGACGACGTTGAGCCTGGCCGGGGTGACGCCGTCTGCCCAGGTGCAGGGACGCCCCTTGTTCGACCGGAAGACGCCGGCGACTCACGTCTTCTCGGCGCGTGACCGCTGCGACGAGACGGTCGACATCATTCGCTCCGTCCGGACCCAGCGCTTCAAGTACATCCGCAACTACGTCACGCAACGGGGGCATGCGCAGCCCAACGAATACAAGGACGCAAAGGCGATCATGCAGGCCATGCGGACGCTGGCCGGCGAGCACAAGCTGACGCCGTTGCAGGCCCAGGTGTTCTCTTCGACGAGGCCGCCCGAGGAGCTGTACGACGTCGAGGCCGATCCCCACGAGACCGAGAACCTCGCGCAGACAGCGGCGCACCGGGCGACCTTGCTCGAGCTGCGCGGCGTGCACGAGCAGTTCATGGACGACAGCCGCGACATGGGGCTGATTCCCGAGCCCGAACTGGAAGAGCTGGGCGCTCGTCACGGCAACAAGCATGCGATCCTGGAACAGGCGGACCTGCGCGCGCTGCTACCCCGGCTGCGCGAGGTGATCTGGGCCGGTGAGGCGGCCACGGCGGATTTGCCGCGACTTCGCACGGCGCTGCGCAACGACGCGGCCGCCGTGCGTACCTGGGCCGCCATCGGACTGCACAAGCGGGCGGACGTCTCGGCGCTGCCGCAACTGGCGACAGCGCAAGATGACCCGTCGGCTGCCGTGCGCATCGCTGCCGCCCTGGCGGTGGCGATGCTGGACGCCGGCCCGCGCGCGCCACTGGATGTCCTGGGCCGCGAACTCGCCAGCCCGAACTACGCGGCCCGCCTGTACGCTGCCCTGGCCATCGAGCAACTCGGCGAGCGTGGACAGTCGCTGTTGCCGCTCTTGCAGGCCACCAAGGGCCCCGACGAGGTGCTGCGCATCGCCAAACGCCTCGCGGCGACGCGGTAGCGGTCTTAGCGGGCTGGCAGCGGGCCGAAGGCGCGGTCGAGGCGCTTCTGGAAGCTGTAGTAGATGCCGGGCAGGGGGATCTTCACCCACTCGTAGCCGGGGAAGGCGGCGGCCTCGTAGCCGCAAGGGCCGCCCAGGCAGTAGTAGTGCGTGATGAGGGTCGGGCGGCGTGACAGCATGTACGCGTCTGAGCCCCACTTCTGGTGGCCGGGGCGGTTCGAGTTCGTCATCGCCGGGCTGTGGGCGATGTGCTGGTCGACCAGGCCGAACACGTCGTAGGAGCGGATCCCCGAGTAATAGGGGATGACGCCGGCGCCACCGACGGTCATCAGGTCATCGGGACGCGCATGCTGGCCAAACCAGCGTCCGATGGGAATGCGCTGGTCGGCGTAGGCCTTCAGGTACGCCGGGCTGTCGATGCCATTGTCCGCCCCGACCCAGGTGGCCGCGGTGCGCGACACTTTCCACGATGAGACCGCGAACCCGGCGGCGATGGTCAGGCCGGCCAGCCCCAGCGTCAGGCGGCCGACCATCGGGGCGAAGCGGGCGGTGATCTGCCGAAGAGCCTCCTGCAGCACCACCGCCCCGAGCGGCAGAACCGGGAGGATGAAGCGGTAGAGCCCCATGAAATCGCCACCCACCTTCACCACGTAGACCGCGAACACGCCCCACAGCAGGGCCGTCAGGAAGAAGAGAGAGCGTCGCAGCCTGTCTCTCCGCGCTGGCCAGCCGAGCAAGGCGATCCCGGCCAGGAACATGACGCCGTAGTCCTCGGCGAAGCGTCGCAGGTAGTACGTCCCCAGCTCGTAGGTGCCCGAGCCTCCGGAGGACTTCACGTAGAAAGTGTTGGGAAAGGGCCAGCCGTAGTAACGCCAGCGCCAGACGAAGTAGGGGCTGAACAGGGCGCCGAACAGCAGCACCCAGTTCAGCTCGTCGCTGGTGGGGACGATCCGGCGTTCGCGGGCGAGGTTCGTCGCCAGTCGGTAGAGGCCGGCCAGGGCGAAGAACAGCATCCCTTCCGGGCGGGTCATGGCCGCCAGCGCGAACGCGGCGGCGCTGCCGAAGCCGGGATGGCCATTCGACTCGGCCAGCAGGCGCTCGAACGCCAGGAAGGACAGGAACGTGAACAGCTGGGTCTCGAGGCCCCCACTGCACCAGCAGGCGAATGCGCCCGTGCCGGCCAGCCCCAGCGGCGCCACCAGGTGCCAGGGCGAGGGGCGCTCGTCGTCGAGGCGCAGCGACATCCGCACGGCCACCGCCAGCGTCCCCACGGCGAACGCCACCCCCAAGAAGCGCGATGACGCTATCGGGTCGACCCCCAGCTTCATCCCCAGCGCCAGGAGCACCGTCCAGAGGAAATTGGTGTATCCCTCGACCCGCTCACCCAGGTTGAACACCAGCTGCCCGTGCTCGGCCAGGTTTCTGGCGTACCGGAACGAGATGTAGGCGTCGTCGTTGACCGAGTCGAACATCCGCGCGTGCGGCAGGAGCACGGCGGTGGCGACCAGGACAGGCCAGTAACGCTTGAGAATCTGCGACATGCGAGGGGTGCGCGGCCCCTTTTTACCACCACCCCGAGCCGGCAGCGGTCACGGCCGAAACTGGGTCGCCAGGCGCCGGGGCGCCGGGTCGAGCGAGGGCGCGAACCGCCAGTCTGCCATCTCGCGTTTGATGCACGCGAGGAGTTCGGCATCCGTGGACCGCAGCGCCACCACGTCGGTGTTCGAGACCGTCCCGTCTCTCTCGACGGTCCATCGCAGCACCAGGCCGCCCGCTCGCACCCGCTGCGTCGCGACTTTCCTCTCACCGGCAACGCTCGCGCGGCAGTAATGCAACTGCGCCAGGCGCGCATCCATGTCGGCGTCGTCGGGTGCCGGCTCCGGCGGCACCGCAACCGACGGCGCCTCGGCGACGGGCACGACGGACGTCTCTGTCGAGGGCGCCACGCGCTCGGGCAGGGCTATGTCGCGGCCCCGACTTTCCACCGATGCCGGGTCCTGCAGCTTGCCGGTGGTGCCGAGCGCGCTTTCGCGCCGCATCAGCTCTGCCGGACTCTGCGCCCACACGGTGAGGAGCAGGGCGACAACACCCATCGCCGTCACGATCACCTCCAGGGAAAACCTAAGGCCGGAGGCGGCGACGCCAAGCTAGCCGACGAGGCCCGCGAGCGGTCCCCGCGAGTACTTCGGATCGCCGAAGCTGGTCGCCGGGATGCCCATCGCGTTCATGATCGAGACGAAGAGATCGTTGTGAGTGGCGTTGGTGTACTTGAGGAAGCGGTTGGTCTT
The DNA here is from genome assembly GCA_031423255.1 of Myxococcales bacterium. Classification (GTDB taxonomy): domain Bacteria; phylum Myxococcota_A; class Polyangia; order Fen-1088; family Fen-1088; genus JANPFD01. Next base: position 14,842 of record JANPFD010000163.1, read on the forward strand.
GATGGCGCCGCCGGCGCCGCCCAGCATCACGTAGGGCATGTTCAAGAAGGTGTGGGTTGGCCCCACGCCGATCTCGCTGCTGGCCAGCACCACGCTGTTGTCCAGCACCGAGGCCCCGTTCGAGTCCTTGAGGGCCATGGCCCCGCCCAGGTAGGCCAGCTGGGTCATGTACCATTGTTGGACCTTCTGGAGCAGTATCACCGACGCCGCGTCCGTCTTGTGGGACAGCCCGTGGTGGGCTTCATTGACGCCGGCCCAGCTATGGGTGGTCCCCGACTGGCCGCTCGACCACTGCAGCGTCGCCACGCGGGTCAGATCGCAGGCGAAGGCCATGGCCAGCATGTCCATCTGCAGCTTGCCCACCGCGGGGAAAGCGCTCGAGGTGTTGTGATCTCTCGGGAAGGTGAGGACCGGCTTGGTGCACGCCGGCCCAGCCTGGCCGACGAAGCTCAGGCGCGACTCGATGTCCCGCAGCGCCGTGAGGTGCGCGTCCAGCTTGGCCTTGTCGCCAGCGCCCACCTTGGCGTTGACCTGTCTGAAGTCCTCGGCGACGAAGTCCAGCACGCTCTTGCGCTTGTCGAGGCGCGCCTGGGCGTCGCCGGACCCCGAGCCGATGGTGGTGAACAGCTTGGTGAACATCTTCTGCGGGCTGTCCTCGCACGGGATCGGCTTCGACGGTCCCGAGTACGAGATGTACGAGTAAGCGTTGGCGCCGTAGCTGCGCAATGTCTGCACGCCGAACTGCAGCGAGCCGTACGGCGTCCCCGCGCCGATCCGGCTGGCGATCTCCTGATCGATGGTGATCCCGGCGCCCCAACCCTTGGCGCCGAACTCGGTGTTGGTCTCGAACAGGAACTTGCGGCCGGTGAGGATGTTGGTCATCCCGACGTTGTGCCCGTTGCCCGGGTTCTCGCGCGCGCTCTGCATGTTCACGCCGGACAGAATCACCAGCTTGTCCTTCAGCGGCTCCAGCGGGGAAAGCGTCTCGGGCAGCGTGCCGATTGGCCCAGGCGCGGCCGTGGGGTGCCAGACCGTCGGGTTCACCCCGTTCGAGAAGTAGAAGAAGACGAAGCGCTTCACCGCGGGCGCGGCACTCGCCATCCGCGGCAGCATGGCCTCCAGGAAGGGCAGCGAGATGGCGATGCCGCCGGCTCCTCGCAAGACGGTCCGTCGTGGCAGTCGTGCGAGCGTCACCGTGCGTTTCATGGCGTACCCCCGGTCGTCTTGTAGAGGAAGGCAGGTGTCTGCGTCAGAGCGACGATCAACTTCTTCATGTTGTAGCCGGTCCCCTTGAAGAGATCGCCCAGGATGCTCAGGCTGCAAGCGTCGGCGGCGGTCTCGCTGCGTCCCTGGGCGAAGCGGAACCACTGCTTGGGCACGCACGCGCGGACGGTTTCGCTGGTGGAGAGCTTGGTGGCCAGTTCGACCGCGCCGTTGTACTTGCCGGCCATCTCCTCGGGGATCTTCACCTCGCCGACGGGGTTGACCGGGAATCCGTTGTCCCGATCGCGCCATGTGCCGATGCCGTCGTAGTTCTCGAACGAGAACCCGATGGGATCGAACAGCATGTGGCAGGCCGCCGCGCAGGGGTTGGCGGCGTGCATCTCGAAGCGCTGCCGTGTGGTCGTGCCCGGCTGCACCGTCGGCGGAATGACGTTGACGTCATTGGGTGGCGCCGGCGGCTCGGTACACATCATCTGTTCGAGGATGAACACGCCGCGCGCGATCGGTGAGGACTGGTCCTCCTTGGCGTTCACGGTCAGGAAGCTGGCCTGGGTCAGGAGCCCGGCGCGCTTGCCCGCCGGCAGCGGCGTCTTGACGAAGGCGGCGTCCGTCGTCGGGCCGGTGGTCTTGTAGAAGCTGGCCAGCCGCAGGTTGGCGAAGGTGTAGTCGGCGGTCAGCAGTGTGCTCAGCGTCGGGCTGGCGCCGAACATGACGTCCTCGAGGAACTTCGAGGTCTCGGTCTTCATGAACCCGCGCATGGCCGGGGTGAAGGCTGGGTACACCCTGGTGTCCTTGGTCAGCGCCGGGTCGTCGATCGCCTCGAGGTGCAGCCACTCGTTGTTGAAGTGGGCCACCGTCGCCTTGGCCTTGGTACTGCCCAGCATCCGTTCGGCCTGCGCCGCAACCTGTTGCGATGTCGCCAGCTCGCCCCTGTCGGCGGCCGTGAACAGCGTCGGGTCCGGCATCGACTCCCACACCAGGTACGAAATGCGCGAGGCCACCTCGTGCTGGGTCAGCTTGATCATGTCGGTCTGGCCGGCGGTCGGGGTGCCGACCTCGACCCGGTAGATGAAGTTCGGCGACTGCAGCATGGCCGTCACCAGCTGCTCGATGGCCGCCGTGAACCCGTACTTGGCCCTCTGTCCCGCGTAGAAGGTGAAGATGCGGTCCTGCTCGGCCTGGACCAGCGGCCGCCGGTAGGCGCGCCTGCCGAAGCTGGCGATGAAGCTCTTGGCGCAGGGCTCCTCGCCCGTCGCCGCGGTGTCGCAGCCGAGCAGCTTGGGCATGGTCAGGATGGCGATAGCCGCCAGATCGCGGGCGGCGTCGCCGTAGCCCGAGACCAGCGCCTGGCTCGGCGTCTGCACCGACGCCGCGTTGTCGAACCCGTGCACCTGGGCGTCGGGCGGGAACGACGGCCCCGGGTTCTGCACGTCGGTCACGCCCAGCAGTTCGCGGATCGTGTTGGTGTACTCGAGACGGGTCAGCCGTCGCATCGGCGAGAAGCCGGCGCTCTGCTTCTTGCAAAGATCGACGGTCATCGGGCTCGGAGGAACGCCGCCCATGCCGCCGAAGCCGTCGAACGGTTTTTCGCCGGGAAGCGGGCTCCCGTCGCCGCCTGTCCCCTTCATTTCATCTCCAGGCATCATCCCCGTTTCAATGGATCCGCTGCACGCGGCGGCGCCCCTAAGGACGACGAGCAACAGGGTCAGTGTTCGGCTTGGCGACATGGTGTCCTCCGTCATGGCCTCGGCTCCTCGACGCTCCAGAGCACGGCAGCGTCGAAGAGCGACCAACCGGCTTCGGTCAGGTATTGCGGCGTATCGTCCCAGAGAAAAAGTCCCACCCGGCGTGCGGGGGCGGCGGGCATGCCCGGCATCGCGGCGCCGCGCTCGTAGGCGAAGGCCACGGCACGCTCCGGGCGCCCAGGCCAGGTGGCGATCCACTGGGCGTGTGGACCGGGGATGCCCCAGCTCATCATTGGTTTGCCCCTGAAGTTGATCTTGCCCTTGGGCAGGGACCCACTCTGCAACTGCACCGTGCCCGAGAGCTGTGCGGCGATCGGGTGGGCGGGATTCTTGATGACCGCTTCGCCTGTGCCATTTTCGGCGTCGCAGTCGCCGTCCTCCTTGGCGCCAGTCATGCCCAGGTCGTCGAAGACCCAGGGCTCCCAGACGACGACCGGGACGGGCAGTTCGCGGTAGCCGATCAGAACGTCGACCGAGTTCACCGTCGACGAGATCAGCACCACGGCCGCGCGGTGCAGCTCGCCGACGTCCGGCGCACCGCCACCGCGCACCAGGACCTCGAAGCCCAGGCTCTCGACCCGCTCCTTCAGCAGCTGGTCGGACGTCGAGAGGGTGAGGCTTCCCACGACGAGCAGCGCCGAGCCGCGCGGCTTGGAGCCGACCTGCAGCTTGTCGGCCTTGTCCTCCGCTGCCAACGAGTACTGGCCGGACTCGACGACCACCGGCTCGCCGCCCACGTGCCGGGCGAACGAGACGCGGCCTTCGAGCACCTCGAGCCGGGTGGATGTCTGCCCGATCAACAAGGCCAGCCGGGTACCCAGCACCGTCGCCTCGGCGTGCGGCGTGGAGATGATCATCGGCCGCCCGGGCGGCTGCGGCGCCACCTGTGCGTCGACCGAACCGCGCGCCACGAAGAGCCCCTTGCCCGCCTGGGTGTCGTCGATCTGGCCGACGGCCGAGTCGCCGCGCACTTCCAGCGAGGTGCGATCGGCAAAGGCGATCCTGGCGTTGCTGCCGCGCCCGACGGTGAACAGGCCCTGCCCGACGGTGATGACGGCGCCCGTGCGCGCCGGTTGCTTGCGGCCGCGGTCGAGTATGAAGGCCTCGCCCTGCACGCGTTCGACCGTGGCGACGATGGCGCCGGCTGGCGGCACCTGGGTCGAGCGTCCCTTCGCCGGCCGGGCCTCGCTGTCCGTACCGCCCGAGACGATCGCGGGACGCGTCGCCGGCTTGCGACGCGCGACGAACGGAGCGAGCGCCAGCACCGCGGCCGCCGGCACCGCCAACCAGAGGAACACCCGCCGCTGCCGACGCGCTGGCAACTCCGCGCGCACCCGGCGGTCGACCTTGGAGACGAAGCGGCGGACGTCGCGTTCGGCGGCCACCCGCTCGGTGAACTGCCTCGCGAAGGCGGCGCCATCGCGCTCGACGCGTCCCAGCGCCGAAAGCGTCCCCTGCAGGCGTTCGTCGCGGATCAGCTCGGCTGCCAGTGTCTCGTCGGCCGCGAGCGCCGTCATCAGCTCGCGTTCCTCGTCGGCGTCGAGCGTTCCGTCGGACGCGAACCGCGACCAGAGATCGTCCACGCGGGGGCGCGAAGGCTCGATCACGCGTGACCTTCCTTCGTGAGACGCTGCTCGACGCAGTCACGCAGCGCCTGCCGCAGCCGGAGCAACGTCATTCGCAGGGCGCCTTCGCGCTTTCCGTGGTCGCGCGCGATCTCTCCGACGCTGCGGGCCTTGAAGTACCGCTCGCCGATCAGCTGCGCGCCGTCGTCGGGCAGCGTCTCCAGGCAGCGTTGCAGCGCCAGGATCTCCAGCTCGCGCCGGGCCAGGTCGGCTTCGTCCGATTCGATCATGCGCGCCCGCAGCGGCCCCAGCACCGAGTCGACCGAGCCGGACTCGCGCGCGAAGCGGCGCACCTCGTCGCGCAGGTGCATCAGCGTCTTGAAGCGGGCGATGCCCAGCAGCCAGACGCCGAAGGGCGCGTCACCCTTGTAGGCATCGAGACTCCGGAACGCGGAGAGGAAAACCTCCTGCGCCAGATCATCGACGACGTCCGGCCGCCGGATGCTGCCCCCGATGTACGCCCGCACGCGGCCTTGATGGGCCGCGACGAGCTCGGCGAACGCGCCCGGATCACCCGCGCGCGAACGTTCGATCAGCCGGCCTTCATCCTCGCTCGGCAGAGCCGCACGAAGACGAGACAACACCGGTGTCATGCTCAATAGAGTTGCCCGACCACTGCGCACGTCACTGACGGGCGCTCTTTTTTACATCGTCGGTATCTATGCGGCCCTGAAGACGTTTTCAGGGGGCGAACAGGTGACGCCAAGTACCAGACAGTTGATAACCGCCAGCTGACACTTTTGGCGAAGCGCCCCCCGCGGCGGTGACTCCATGTGGGTTCTTACCCGCCACCGCGGGCAGTGTGGTCACGAGCCGGTGGGAGCCCCCGTAAGGTGGCGCGGAGTCATCGACGAGCGTGGGCGCGCCGGGAATCCCCATCGCCTCCCAGTCCGCGAGATGCCCGGCGTACTGATCCTCCAGCTTGTGGGAGAAGCCGTACACCCGATCGACCGGCGTCACCGATGGCTGCCGGGTCCAGGCCGCCGGGGTCCCTCCCCGGTTGTCGAAGGGCCCTGACAGCATCACCGCCCGATGCACCCGGCGCACCTTGCTGATGAGTCCCGTGCTGGACGCGCCATGGGAGTGCCCGGCGATCACGATCTGCTCCCAGCGCGGCTTGTCGCCGTCGAGGAACGCGCCCCATCCTTCACCCGGAAAGGCGCGCTCGAGGTGCGCGAGCATCTTGACGACGCGTTCCTCGGCGCTGTTGGCGCGGCTGACGTCGAGGTGGGCGCTGTGGTCCTTGCCCTCGAAAGCCTCCAGGCGCGCCTTGCCGTGGCAGTCGTCGTCGGGATCCTTGCCGGGCTGGCAGACGCCGGCGATGCCGTAATCGTTGGCGTACATGGGCGCGATCACGTGGAAGCCCATGCTGGCGAGCTCGGCGTACATCGTGCGGCTGCCGGACGGCTTCGAGTTGGCGCCGACCAGGTACACCACCAGACGGCCTGGGCGCGGCGCCGCGCGGTTCACCGCCGCGTGCTGCGGCTCGAGCCACTTGCTGGCCGCCGGATCCGCTTGCTCGGGCTTCACCACGTGCTCGATGAGACCGTCGGCGGGGAGCGGCACCGCGGCCACGGGCACCGTGGCGTGACGGCAACCGACAAGCAGAGCGACCACGAAGAGAGTCTGGCGCATGGCTTCCTTCTACTACTGCGCCGGGTCGCGGGGTAATCTCCGGCCGCGGCATGGCCTTCCCTCACAAGCGCGAAAAGATTGCGGGGATCGTCCGCAAATGGATCGAGGAGGGGAAGTACAAGCCGGGCGACAGGTTCCCGTCAGATCAGGAGCTGGCGCGGAAGTTTCGGGTCACGCACATCACGGTGCGTAGCGCGCTCCTGCCCCTGGTCGAGTCGGGCGTGCTCGAGCGGCGCATCGGGTTCGGCACCATCGTGCGCAAACCGAAGGCCAAGGAGGAGGCGGAGGCGACGGGCACCGGCCTGGCGAATGCCGTCGGCGTGACGTTGCCCGAGAACACCGTGTCGTTCTTCAGCGAATTGCTGCACGGGATCGAGTCGGCCCTGTTCCCCACCGGGCGGCCTTTCCTTCTGGGCCTGCACTGGGAGCTGGGTGATCGCGAGGAGGCGCTCGTGCGCCAGTGGCTCAAGCAGGGGCTGTCCCGGTTGCTGCTGGTTCCCGTCGGTGGCCGGGAGCCGTTCTACCGGTCGTTGCTGGCCGCCGGCGTGCGCGTCGTCTTCGTGGACAGGTCGGTAGCCGGTGTCGACGTGCCCTGCGTCGCCAGCCGCGACTACGAGGGCAGCCTGCGCGTGACTCGCCTGCTGGTGGATCTGGGGCACAAGAAGATCCTCCACCTGGCCGGCCCCGGCGGCGCCTCGACGGCCGGGCTGCGCCTGGCTGGCTTCCGCGAGGCCTGTTCCGGCGCGGGCCATACCGGCATCGAGGACCGCATCGTCAGCGCCGGCTTCTTCATGGACGATGGCTACCGCGCCACCAAGCAGTGGCTGCAAAGCGGCAAGCCGCTTCCCGACGCGATCTTCGCCGCCAACGACTCGGTCGCGGTCGGCGCCATCCGCGCCCTGGCCGAGCGGGGGCTGGAGGTCCCGCGCGACGTCAGCGTCGCGGGCTATGCCGACAGCGATCTCGCCCGCAACTTCCACCTGACGACGGTGCGCCAGTTCCCCGAGCGCATGGGCTCCGAAGCGGTGAAGCTGATGATCTCCGATCGGCGCCTGACGACCCGCGACTCGGTGGACATCGAACCCGAGATCATCGTCCGCACGAGCACCGCGGCGCGTTGATCTTTAGTCAACGCTCCTGTAGCATTTCGTCTACACGGTGGGCAAGCGCATCCTGATCGTCGACGACGTGCCGGCTTTTTGCCGCGAGCTGCGCGGCATCCTGGGTGACAGGGTGATCTGCACCAGCCCTTTGCGGGCCCTGGGGTTGCTGCGCCGGCAACGGTTCGACCTGCTGGTGACGACTCTGGTGATGAAGGAGCTGAGCGGGTTCGATCTGGTGCGGCAGGTTCGTGGGCAGGGCGGGGCGCTGCCGATCCTGATGATCACCGGGTATGGCAGCCCCGAGACGGCGGTGGAGGCCACCCGACTGGGGGTGTCGGATTACCTGGAGAAGCCGGTGGCTCCCGAGGAGTTGCGGGCACGCGTCGCCAAGCTGCTGGGCGCGGCCGAGGAGCCGGAGCTGGTGGGCGCGGATCCTGCGATGCGGGCGATCCTCGAGATGGTACCGGCCCTCGCCCGCAGCGACAGCCGTGTCTTGATCCTGGGCGAGACCGGCACCGGCAAGCAGCTGGTGGCGCAGGCCATTCACCGGGCCAGCCCCCGGCGGACCCGGCCGTTCGTCGAGGTGAATTGCGCCGCCATCCCCGAGAGTCTCCTCGAGAGTGAGCTGTTCGGGCACGAGCGGGGCGCCTTCACGGGGGCGACCACCCGCCGCGTCGGCCGCTTCGAGGAGGCAGGCGACGGGACGCTGTTCCTCGACGAGGTGGGCGAGATGTCGCTGGCCGTGCAGGCGAAGCTGCTGCGCGTCCTGCAGAACGGGCGCTTCAACCGCGTCGGGGGCGAGGGCACCCTCGGCTCGCGCGCGCGGGTCATCGCCGCCACCAACCGCGATCTGCAGCAGGAGGTGGACGGCGGCCGCTTTCGCGCCGATCTCTTCTACCGGCTGCACGTCCTGGCGATCACGCTGCCGCCGCTGCGCAAACGGCCGCTCGACATCCCGCGGCTGGCCGATCATTTCCTGCGACGCTTCCGCGGCACGAAGGCACGGCCGGCGGCCTTCGGGCCCGAGGCGCTGGCCTGCCTTCAGCGCTACGCCTGGCCGGGCAACATCCGCGAGCTCGAGCACCTGGTGGAGCGGCTGGCGCTCCTGTCGGATGCCGAGGTGCTGGAGGCCGCCGACCTGCCCGAGGTGATGCGGGCGGAAGGCCCCGCGCCCGCAGACATGACCGGCTTCCGCGAGGCCCGCCGCCAGTTCGAGCGGGCCTACGTGCTCGATGCGCTCCAGCGCGCGAACGGCAACATGGCGTCGGCGGCGCGGCTGGCGCGGCTCGATCGCTCGCAGTTCTTCCGTCTCGCCCAGAGGCACAGGTTGACGAATCGTCAACGTCCCTGAAGAGGCCGCGCGGCAAGAGCGCGAAAGAGCTGGGTGGCCCTGAACCTGCAAGCAACGCAGGCAAGGAGGCGACGATGAAGACGCTGAAGGTGGCTCAGTTCGGGCTCGGGCCGATCGGGATCGAGGCAGTGAAGCTGGCGGCGCGCAAGCCGTGGATCGAAATGGTGGGGGGCGTGGACGTGGATCCGTCCAAGGTGGGGCGCACGCTCGCCGACCTGACCGGCGTGACCTCGCTGGGCAAGGCCCGCGTGTACCAGACCTTCGAGGCGCTGTACGAGGCGGTGCGGCCGGACGTCGTCCTGCACACCGCCGGCTCGAAGGCCAGCGGGTCGCTGGAGCAGATGGAGCCGATGATCGAGCGCGGGCTGGCCATCGCCTCCACCTGCGAGGAACTGGCGTTCCCGGCCCTGAGCGCGCCGGCGCTGGCGGCCGAGGCCGACAAGCGGTGCCAGCGCACGGGCGCGCGCATCGTCGGCACGGGCGTCAACCCCGGCTTCGTCATGGATCTGCTGCCCGTGTGTCTGACCGCTGTCTGCCGCGAGGTGAAGCGGGTGAAGGTGCAGCGGGTGGTCGACGCTTCGACGCGGCGGCAGCCGTTGCAGGCCAAGATCGGCAGCGGCTCCGATCCGAAGGAGTTCGCCGAGAAACTGAACAGCGGGCGAGCGGGCCACGCCGGGTTGCGCGAGTCGGTGGCGCTGCTGGCTCATTCGCTCGGGTGGGCGCTGGACGGCATCGAGGCCGTTGGCGAGCCGGTCGTCGCGGAGCGGAAGATCGAGACTCGCTTCTTCACCGTCGAGGCGGGACAGACGTGCGGCATCCACCAGACGGCCGTGGGCAGGGTCGGCGGCGACGCCCGTATCACGCTGGACCTGTGGATGTACCTGGGCGCGCCGCGGCCACGCGACGTCGTGGAGATCGAGGGCGAGCCGGAACTGGGCGTGCGTGTCGAGGGCGGAGTGCCAGGCGACGGCGCCACGGTGGCGGCCCTGGTCAACGCCATCCCGCGTCTGGTGGAGTCGAGGCCTGGGCTGCACCTACCGACGGATCTGGCCGTCCCTCGCTGGGCGTAGTATCGGACCATGCGCGCCGCTCTCGTTGCTGCCTTGTTGCTCGCCGGGTCTCTCGCCCGTGCCGACGATCCGTACGACATCATCATTCGCAACGGGCGGGTGATCGACGGCGCGGGCAATCCCTGGTACCAGGCCGACGTGGCGGTGCGCGGCGACCGCATCGCCGCCATCGGTCACCTGCAGACAGCGCAGGCCAAGCGGGTGATCGATGTCGGCGGCGCGGTGGTGGCGCCCGGGTTCATCGACGTGCACACGCACATCGAGGGAGAGATCCGCAACCGGCGCACCGCGGACAACTTCGTGCTCGATGGCGTCACCACGGTGGTGACCGGCAACTGCGGCGGCTCGGCCCAGGACCTGCCGGGATTTTTCAACGACCTGAAGAAAAACGGGATCTCGCTGAACGTGGCCAGTCTCGTGGGTCACGGCATGGTTCGCAGCACCGTGTTCGGAAGCGAGACCCGCGCGCCCACGTCCGAGGAGCAGACGCGGATGGAAGCGCTGGTGGACGAGGCGATGCGCGCCGGCGCGGTCGGAATGTCGACCGGCCTCATCTACGTGCCGGGCACCTACTCGAAGACGCCCGAGATAGTCGGCCTTGCCCGGGTGGTGGCGAGGCACGGCGGCGTCTACGCCACGCACATGCGCCACGAAGGCGATCACCTGTTCGAGGCGGTGAACGAGGCGCTGGAGATCGGCCGCCAGGCGAACATCCCCGTCGAGATCTCGCACATGAAGGTGGCGAACAAGCGTCTGTGGGGGCAGAGCAAGAAGTACCTGGCGATGATCGATGCGGCGCGGGCCGAGGGCCTGGACGTGACGGGCGACCAGTACCCGTACACGGCGTCGAGCACGGCGCTGGCTGTGATGGTGCCGTCCTGGGTGGCGGCCGGCGGCAAGGACGAGCAGCACAAGCGGCTCATCGATCCGCCGACGCGCAAGAAGATCGCCGCCGAGATGAAGGAGAATGCCCGCAAGCAGAAGCGCACGCACCTGGACTACGCCGTGGTGGCGAACTGCAAATGGGACACGAGCCTGAACGGAATGAACCTCAGCCAGGTCAGCAAGAAGCTGGGGCGAAAGGCACGGCTCGACGACGAGATCCAGACGGTGATCGATCTGGTCGACAAGGGCGGCGCGCAGATGGTGTACCACCAGATGAGCGAACCGGATGTCGCGCGCCTGATGCAGCATCCGCACGTCATGGTGGCGTCTGACGGTTCGGTGGTCATTCCCGAGAACGGAGTGCCGCACCCGCGTAGCTACGGCACCAATGCGCGGGTGCTGGGGCGCTACGTGCGCGAGTTGAAGGTGCTGCCGCTCGAGCAGGCGGTGCGCAAGATGACGTCGCTGCCGGCGCAGCGTTTTCATCTCATCGATCGCGGCCTGGTGCGCCCCGGCTTGCCGGCTGATCTCGTCGTCTTCGATCCGGCGACGGTGGCTGACGTCGCCACCTTCGACAAGCCGCACGCCTATTCGCGCGGCTTCAAGTACGTGCTGGTGAACGGCGAGGTGGTGGTGGAAGAGGGCCGCCACACGCAAGCCAAGCCTGGCAAGGTCCTCATGGGACCGGGCTTCACCCCATGAGCTGAGGGATGACGCCCTTCGACAGGGTCGGCTCGCCGAAATCGTCGACCAGCGAGTTGTCGGTCTTGCGGATGCCGAAGGCGTTGATGAAGACGTTGAGCAGCTTGTTGTTCACCGTGTTCGGCGTGGCGACGAAGCCTTTCTTGAAGAAGTTGCGGGCGCCCCCGGCGATGATCCAGGGCAGGTTGCTGGTGGCGTGATTGCCGGTTCCCACCTGGTTGGTCCAGGTGGCGAAGCCGATGTCCAGCAGGTTTCCGTCGGGCGTGGTGGTCGCTGCCATGCGGTCCAGAAGGTACTTGAACTGCCCCAGACGGATGCGGTCGATCTTGTGGTGCTGGTTGACCGCGTCCGGCATCGTGCCGTCGCTGACGGCCCCGTTGCTGGAGGCGCGGTGGGAGACCAGGTGGAAGGAAGGCGCGATCGTGCCGTCGGGCATGGTGTAGCGCATCTGATCGATGCCGTCGCCCACCTGGATGTACGCCACCGGGGTGTAGCCCGAGGCGAAAGCGAAGCAGACCAGGTCCATGTGCAGGCGCTCGATCTTCAGGCGCTGATCGTTGTTGCGGAAGGTGGTGTTCACGCTCATCAGCGCTGTTATCTGCTCGGGCGGCAGCGTGGTGGTGATCTTCACCTCGATGTCGCGGACGGTGTCGAAGTGCAGCTGCAGGCGCTGGCGATCGTTGGTCGACAGGTCCGGGCGGCCGAGCAATTCCTTCATTTCCTCGCGCACCAGATCGTTGACGCTCATCCGCTTGGTGGCCAGCTTCTGCGCCGCCAGCGGATCGTTCACCGGGTTCATCCCCACCATCTTGGTGTAGGCCAGCCAGGGGTTGTTCTCGCCGACGCGCGGGTTCTTGGCGGCGCGGTACGACAGGTTGTCGGACATGCCGGCCTTGGCGCCCACGTAGAGCGCGAGCGGCTCGCGCATGAATTCACGGCCGATCCGGTTGTCCACCGACTCGCCCATGGCCAGCGATCTGCCGCCCGTGGGGTCCGTCGACGGGTTGTGGGCGGTGAGGCACTTGTTGCTGCCCGTCGAGTGCGAGCAGCCGCTGGCGGTACCGGCGTACTTGATCCCCTTGACCACCAGCAGCCGGTCGGCGTGGTCGGCCAGCTCGCCGATGGCGCGATCGGCGCCTGATGTGGCCACGTCGTTGTCCGCCATGAGGCTGGCCCTGGTCAGGGGCAGTCCCGCGGTGGTGGGCGTGCCACGCGGCCAGAAGCGATCCGGCTCGCTGCCGAAGCCGGCCTGCTGCACGCCGTTCATGGTGACGACGAAAACGCCGTACACCGGCTGACCGGCCACGGCCGACCAGGCGGGTCGGGTGTCGAACGTCTCGAGCAGCGGCAGCCCGATGGCGACGCCGCCCGCGCCGCGGAGGAACCGGCGTCGATTGAACCTGGTCTTGTGGTTCATGGTCATCTCTTTCAGGGGGCCCGCTTGAGGAAGGCGTCGTTGGTCACCAGCTCGAGGATCATCTCGTGGATGGCGCCGCTGCGGCGCGAGCGCTCCGTCAGCTGGGCAAGGTAGGTCTCGTCCTCGGCCTGCGGGATGCGGGCGTGCAGGTACTCCATCCAGCCGCGCGCATAGCAGTCGTGAGCGGTCCGGCTCTCCGAGACCAGCCGGGAGAAGTCGAGGGCGTCGTTGAACGCCTTTGGCCCGTCGCCGAAGTCGTACATGCCGCTCGAATCGACGGACTTCCCCCTGTCGGTGGTGCGGTGGCGGCCGAGGCCGTCATAGCGCTGGAAGGCGAAGCCGACCGGATTGATGATCGTCGAGTGGCAGCCGGAGCCGCACGTGCCCGGCCCGGTGACCGAGGTGATCCGCTCACGCTCGGTGGTGCCTCTGGCGCCGGCCAGCGAGACATTGTCGATGGGCGGCGGCAGGGTCGTGCATAGGATGTTGCGGTGAACGAAGACGCCGCGGTGGATCGAATCGACGTCGTCGGGATAGGCGTTGTACGACAGGTACCCGATCTGGGTCAGGACGCCCGCGCGCTGGGCGGGATCCAGATCCACCTTCTGGAAGGTGGTGTCGGTGAAGGTCCCGGGCACCTTGTAGACGGCGGCGAGGCGCTTGTTCACGAAGGTGGTGGGCGACAGCAGCAGCTCCTTGAGGCCGCCCTTGCGGGTCAGCACCACGTCGCGCGTGAACATCATCGCTTCCTTCTTCATGTCGCCGACGATCCCCGATACGAACTCGGGGTACACGCTGACCTTCTTGTCGATGAGGTCCCACGAGGAGGTGTGCAGGAGCTGGCCGTGGAAGTCGTCCACCACGGTGCCACCCTGGGCGGTGGCCAGCAGGCGCTCGGCCTGGGCGCGCACCTTGTCGCGCGTGTCGAGCTGGCCCATCTGCGCCGCGGTCATCAGCGTCGAGTCGGGCATGGTGTCGGCGAGGGTGTACGACAGCTTGGCGGCGACCTCGTAAGGGCCGAGCGCGATCGAGCCCTTGCCGGTGCCGGTGGCAAGCTCGGTGCGGTAGAGGAAGTGGGGGGACTGCAGGAACGCTTCCAGCGTCACGCGCACGCCGTCGGCGAAGGCGTCACCGCTGCCCAGCACCTGTGGCGCCTTGTTGAACAGCGCCAGGTAGCGGGTGATCTCGCCGTTCGTCAGCGGGCGGCGGTAGGCCAGCCGGCCGAAGCCCTCGATGAAGCCGCGCGCTTTGCCGGCTGCGTCTGCGGGCAGACCCGCGGGGACGATGCGGGCCAGCGCCGCCGGATCGGCCGTCACCCGCTGCGCCAGGCTCTCGGCGGCGCGCTGGTAGTCGCCGCGCAGGCCGATGGTCACCTGCAAGAAGGAGCCGTTGTTGTCGAAGCGGCCCAGCGAAGCATCGCCGGTGAAGGTGCCCGCGAGCTGGGCGGCCAGCGGCGCCAGGCTAGTGCTGGAGCTGAGCTTGAGGAGGTCGCGGGCGGTTTTCTCCCAGGCCGAGTGGGACAGGCGCGCGAGCCGCGTGGTGGGGACGACTGGCGCCGCACCGATCGGGCCAGGGCCCGAGCCACCGTTGCCGTTGCCACCGTTGCCGCCCAAGCCGCCGCCACCGATGCCGCCTTCGCCGTCACCAGGCGATCCGCCGTCCCCGATGCCACCCGTGCAGGAGGCGGCGAATAGCGACGCGATGAGGAGGGACCAGACCTTGTACTTCAACGACGGCCTCCTGATGATCTCGGCGGGCTGGATCTGATGATGAAGCAGTCGGTAACGACCGCTCTATCATCGATAAGACAACGATATCGTTGTCAGTGAGACATCAGAACTTGCCGGATTCCGTCAAGGCCTTGGAACCATTTGGCATTCACGTCATGGCGTGATACGTCAATCAGGTCGGCTCGCACCTCGCCCATGCCGATCGGGATGACGAGACGCAGCGGCGTGTGGAAGGGATCATCGGCCAGCTCGAGGGTGAACGTTCGTGCGGTCCCGTGCGGGTTGGGGCGCCCGTCCCAGAAGATCGGGTCGGCGCTCCCGTTGAAGTGCAGGACCTTTCCGTCCCGCCGCACCGGGTTCACGGTGATCGCATAGTAGGCGTGGCCGTCCAGCACCTCGAAGCGCTGCGAAACGCTCGGCGGGTCGAGGCGGAGGCGCATGATGAAGGCAAGCGGATCGAGAATGGTGACCTGGCGCCTGAAGACGTCATTCTCGTCGGCCTTTCCCGGGCGCTGCCGGACGATGACCACCTTGCCCGGTCGCGGCTGCTGGACCTGGTCGAACACGGTCTTGTCGCCCTGCACGCGCCGGCTGGTCCAGCTCCGGGGCGTGCCGGTGGCGTGGTCGAAGTCAGTGGCGATGCTCTTCTCGGTCTGGCCTAGCCCCAGCACGGCGCCGCGGCCCTGGCCGACGAGACGCGCCGGGCCGCTGTCCGTGGGAGGGTGCTGTGCCAGCGTGATCTCCCCCACCTGGCCCAGCACGCCATAGGTGATGCGGTAGCGCGCCTGCTCCTTGTGCGCCAGTGGTGGCGGGATCGGGATGGGCGCGACGGGCGCCGGCAGTGGGGCAGGGGGATCCGGCGGAAGGAGCCGGCCGAGCTCGACCGGCAGGCAGGGCCGGGGGACGAGCGTCAGCGCGACGAGATACGCCCACACGAAGTCTTGGACGGCCCGGACGAGTGGAAAATTTGCGCCATCTGCAGGGCGGGCGCCCAATCATGGAATGGCCAAGCGTCTGTTCTGGCTCACGCTCGCCGCGGCTCTGGTGGTCCCCAGCAAGGCCCGCGCGCGGACCAAGGCGTACCGCATGACCGAGGTGTCGCCTCCGCCGCAGAAACAGTCGCGACGGCGCGCGGAACGGCCGCGGGTGCAGGCCGGGCTGGCGGCCATTCCGTCGCCGTGCGGGCGGCACGTCGCGAAGGTGACCGGGGGGGCGATCTACGTCGACGGCAAACGGGTGCATCCCGACCGCGGCACGGTCTACCTGCTGGCCGCGCCACGCTGGCGGCGCGACGGACGAGCGCTCGCCTGGTTGGAGCGGCACCAGGGCGCCACCCGCCTCATCGTCCTCGCCGATCTGGATCAGCCGATCGCGTGGTCGCTGCCGCCGCTGCCGGGCGGTGACCAGGTGTTCTGGGCAGGCGCGAGCCGTGTCATCGTCGGCCCGACCATGTTCCAGCCCCGCGCGGTTGCCAGCTGGACGCAGTGAACAAGGCCTTTGGTTGCGACGAGCCGAAGCTGGAACGGTTCGTCTCCGAGCTGTATGCCCCCGAGGACGAGGTGCTGCGCGAGATCCGCGCGCGCTCGGTGAAGGAGGGGTTGCCCGACATCCAGATCGCGGCGCTGGATGCGCGGCACCTCGAGGTGCTGGCGGCGGCATGCGGGGCGCGCAAGGCGGTGGAGATCGGGACGCTGGGTGGCTACTCGGGCGTGGCGCTCCTGCGCGGCATGGGCCCAGCGGGCATCTTGCACACGTTCGAGATCGATCCGAAGCACGCCAAGGTGGCCGAGGATAGTTTCCGGCGGGCGGGCGTGGCGTCGCAGGCGCGCATCCACGTCGGCCCCGCGCTGGGCGAGCTGCGCTCCATCGAGGGCGAGGGGCCATTCGATCTGTGCTTCATCGACGCTGACAAGGAGAGCTACGCCGACTACCTCGACTGGGCCGTGCGCAACCTGCGGCGCGGCGGCGTCATCATCGGCGACAACGCTTTCCTCTTCGGCGAGATGGGCGAGCCGGCGGGGCCGCGACCGAATCCGGCGGTGAAGTCCATGCGCGCGTTCCACGAACGCCTGGCGCGCGGTGGTGAGTTCAAGGCGACGGTGATCCCGACCGGCGAGGGACTCGCCGTCGGGGTGAAGATCTAGCGTGGTCAGAAGGACGTTGCTCGGTGGAGGTATCGCTGCCCTGGCTTCGAGCCGCGGGTGGGGGTCGGCCAGGACGCAGGCATGCGTCCACTTGACTGCGTCGGTGGCCGACGGCGTGCCGCTTGCGCGCCCGCGGCTCGCGCTCGACTGGGGTGTTTTCGCCGTGACGAACGACGGCGAGGCGAAGATCGCCTGGCCGGAGGGGACAGCGGAGCGGCTGGCAGGCAAGGCGGCGCGCTTCCGGGTGCGCACGGCGACAGGCGGGAGGGACGAGAAGCGCGTGGTGGTCACCCTCGCCGGATCGGGGCGGGCCGTCGGCGAGCTGGACATCCGCCATGGCACGGTGATGCAGCCGTTCGAGTTGCTGCTCTCGCCGGGCGATGCGGCGGCGGTCGCGCGGGAGGGTGTGCGGCTGCGGCAGCGGGAGGGGAAGCTGCCCGCGTGGTTCAGCTTCGAGCCCGGGGCAGGGGATCCGACGCTGCTGCCGCACCTGCTCGCCGATGGGCCGACCGATCGCCTGGCCGAGTTCCATCGGCGCATGCTGTCGCTCGGGTCGATCCAGGAGTTCGGCTGGATGGAAGGGTGCGTGCTCGACGGCCTCTGGCACGGCCGGCGCGTACTGGGCGAGGCCCGCGCGCGCGCGACGATCGAGCAACACCTGAAGGCGTTCATGGACGCCGACGGGCGCCTTCACTACGAGGGCACGGCGAACCGCCCCGGCGAAGGGACCTTGCGGAGCGTGGAGACCGGCCTGCCGTTCGCGGTGCTGCCGCGGCTGTGGCCGGACGATCGAGCGCCCGAGGCGGGACTTGCTTTTTGGCGCAGCAAAATGGCCGCCGACGGCACCTACCCGGACAGTGACCCCGAGCTGTACTCGGCCGAGGCGTCCTACACGACGGCCTATCCGCTGGCGCTGCTGGCGCGACTGCGTCGGGAGCCCGCCCTCGCCGACCTCGCCGTGCAGGTGCTGCTGGTCCGTCGCGACAACCTTCCTCTCGGTGCGGATCTCTACTTGCGCGCGCGTGGCGCCACGCGCACCTACCGCAACTGGGCCCGCGGCTACGCCTGGTACCTGCTGGGCCTGGCGCGCACGCTCGGCGAGCTCGGCGCGCATCCACGCCGTGGCGAACTGGTCGCCGAGTTTCGTCGCGTGGCCGTGATCGCCGAACGCCACCAGCAAGCCGACGACGGTCTGTGGGCGTGCTACCTGGGTGAGCCCGAGACCGGGAGCGAGTGCGCCGGCTCGGCCGGGATCGCGGCGGCGCTGGCGATAGGTGTCCGCAACGGCTGGCTGCCGCGCCGATCGACAATGGCGGCGAAGCGGGCCTGGAAGGGGTTGCTGACGCACCTCACGCCCGACGGCTTCCTGGGCGGCGCCTCGCAGGGCAACTGCTGCGGCGAGGAGTTCCAGCGCAGCGGCTACCGGGTCATTTACCCGATGGCGATGGGTCTGATGCTGCAGCTCGAGGCCGCGCTCACCTAGAGTGAACGTCCACGAACTGCCGGAGCGCCTGGAACCAGACCAGCTTCTGCGCGAATCCGGGAAAGCTGGCGTTGAGCCCGCTGGGGTTGGGCACCACGAAGATCGGGGCGCCGGCGACGCGCTCGGTTTTGGCGCCGGGGCCGCCGCTCTTCGGGAGGTTGAAGAAGGACTGGTAGAGGCTGACGCCCACGAAGGCGACCGTGCCGGGGCGGAGGCGATGGACCTTGCGGCGGAGGGTGCGGGCGCCGCGGGTCAGCTCGTCGCGGGAGAGCTCGGCGGCGGTGCGCGACGCGCGGGGGCACAGGTTGGTCAGCGCGATGCCGAACTCGGCGAGGCGGCGGGCCTCGACGGCGGTGAGCGGCTCGGGGACGAGGCCGCAGGCGTGCATCAAGCGCCAGAACGGATTGCCCGGCCCGGCGAAGTGATGGCCGAGCGCCTCCGAGCGCAGGCCCGGGTTGATGCCCACGAGCAAGAGACGCGGGCGTTCGCAGATCACGTCCCGCAGCACATGACGGACCTTACTTGGCCTGCGCTCCTCCGGTCACCCACTTCACCATCTGGCCAGGTTGCAGGGGCTGGTTCGTCTCCGCCTGGTTGATGAGGGCGATGGTCTCGATCGGCACCGACGCGGGGTGCTCGCGGTACATGTCGGCGAGGGTCATCGCCCTCGACGCCCGCTGGATGCGCACCTGCGCCGGCTGGACCGAAAGCGCCGCCGGATCCGTGAGCGGACCGAACGAGCTGGCGGTCTGCATGAAAGTCGGGTCGTAGGCGGCCAGGCGCTCGGCGGCGGTGAACCCGACGATCTGGAATGTCTTGCCCTCATGAGCGACGAAGGCGACGAGACCGCCCAGCTCGCCTTGCTCGGTGGTGGCCACGAAGTGACCGGAGGTGCCAGCCGGGTTGCCCGCGCCGTCGATGACGCGCACACCCTGCTGGGCAATGAAGGCCCGCATCGCCGCCAGGGGGCTGGCTTCCTTGGCCATGGTCACCTGGATGGCCGCGTCCTGCTGCGGGCTGACGGCCACCACGCCCTGCTTCAGGTTCTGCTTCTGCCACCCCGGCGGGAAAGCCATGGTGAACTTCATGTCGGGGTGCATGAAGCGATCGCCCTGGAAGTAGCCTTCGCGCGGGTTCTCGCCGAAGTGCATGCCATCGATGAGGCGCAGGTACTCCTCGGTGTCGACGGCCATGCGCGTGTGGGTGAGATCCAGCTTGGCCAGTCTGGTCTGGATGTTCTCGATGCGGTGCTCGGGATCGGGATGCGTGGCCAGCCACTCGGGAAGCCGGCCCTGCTTGCTGGATTCACTGACCCGGCCGAGCTGCGCGAACACCGCAGGCATCTGACGCACGTCATAGTTCGCTGCGTAGGCGTAGCGCAGGCCGAGCTGGTCGGCCTGGTGCTCGGCGGTGCGGCTGAACTTCAGGAACATCAGCTGCACGCCGGCCATCCCCAGCTGGCTGAACTGGCGCACGGTGTCCGAAAGGAGCATGCCGACGCCGAGACCCAGCTGCGCCAGCTGGGCCTTGCTGATCTGGTTCACCGAATGGCGCGCGGTGACGTGGCCGATCTCGTGGCCGACGACGGATGCCAGCTGCGCCTCGTTGTTGAGGTGCGCGAGGAGGCCGCGGGTCACGTAGATGTAGCCGCCCGGGATGGCGAAGGCGTTCACGCTCGCGTCGTCGACGACGTGGAACTCCCACGGGAGGTTCTTTCGCTCGGACACGGCCACCAGGCGCTGGCCGAGATCCGCCACGTACGTCTGGAGCTTCGCGTCCTGATAGTGGCCGATGGATTGCGCCACGTCCTGGGCGGCCTGCTTGCCGAGCGCCACCTCCTGCTTCTGCGGCACCAGATTCAACTGCTGTTTTCCGGTCGCGGGATTTCGCGCACAGGAGAGCGCGAGCACACCCAGCAGCGGCATCCACCCCAAGCTTCGACTGCTCATGATCAGCTATTTGTGAACGGCGCTGGAGGTCGCAAGGATTCTTGCGATGGATATCGACCACCGACGCCGCGGGATCGTCAGTGGATCCATCTGGATGACGGTGGTGCCTCTGGCATTGTTCTTCATGCCTGTGCTCAACGGGCTGGTGGCCGGGTTGGTGGGCGGCTACCGCATCGGGGATGCGCGGCGGGCCGTGGTGGCGGCGGTGCTGCCGGCGGGGGTGGTGGCGCTGGGGCTCTGGCTGCTGTTCCGTGGCGAGGACGCGCCGGCGTGGATCGCCGTCTCGATCGTCGCCCTGTTCGCCGGCGCTGCGACAGGCGGCATGAGCCGCCACGTGGCGCGGCCTAGCGCCGCCGTATGACCAGCAGATCGGGAACGGCGTAACCGCCGCGCATCTCCAGCTCCCAGGGGCCGACGGCGGCCGACAGCTGGCTGGACGGACCGCCGTCGAGCATCAGCGCCGAATCGAACCCGAGGCGCGCCAGCATCTCGGCCAGGCGCTGGGCCTCGGTCGAATCGCGGGTCACGACCAGCGTCAAGAAGCGCCCGGCGCGGTCGAGCGCGACGGCGGTTCTGCGCGCGGATTGCGGCTTGAGCCGCAGCGCTTCGCCCGCGACCACCAGCCGCGGTCCGACCTGGATGGCCGCCTCGATCGCCGGGTCGGGCTGGAACTCCTTCGAGTGGACGATCGCGGCCCGGTCGCGGCGCAGGACCAGGACACCCCAGTCGACGCGCGGGCGCAGCTTGACGATGGTCTTGCCGGCGGCGATGCGCAGGCCGAGCGGACGCCAGTCGGTGTCGAAGAAGCCGCCATTGACCGCCGCCGCTGCGGAAGCCTCGGTGCGGGCAGCGACCGCGGTGCGTGCGCCATTGGCGCCCAGGACGACCACCTCGGGGCGGTAACGAGCGAGATCGAAGCGGACGAACTCGGCGTGGATGCCGTCGTCCACCATGGTCATGTGCTCGACGCCGGACCCGACCGCGCGCCACGGCGGACCGGCGGCGATGACGGCGATCACGAACGATGCGGCAAGCATCGCGAGGAGTCTAGCCCGCTTGTGAAAAACCGCACACAGGGCCCTGGCGGCGCCGTCGGTGGGGCCGCATATGGCTTCTGTGGATAATCATCGGGCGGGCGGAGAGTCGTATCGGCTGGGGCGGAAACTGGCGGCTGACGGGCTGGCGGAGGTCTACGAGGCCACGCATCCGCGGTTGCCGGGCCGTTACACGATCAAGATGTTCCGCACGCCCATGGCGCGCGACGCCGAGGCGCTGCGGCTTTTCCGCGCCGAGGTGGAGGCTGTGGCGGCCCTGCGGCACCCCAACTTGCTGCAGGTCATCGAGGTCGGCACGCTGCCGGACGGACGTCCCTTCGTGGTGCGCGAGGGTCTTGCCGGCGAGACCCTGGCCGAGAAACTGCTCGATGGCCGCATGATCTCGCTGGCGACGGTCGTCGGATGGGTGCGGGCAGCGGCGGCCGGCCTGCAGGCGGCGCACGGGCAGGGGATCGTCCACCGGTCGCTCACGGCTGACAGCCTGTTCATCGCGCATGTCGAGGGACACGAGCACGGGTTCGTGAAGGTGGCCGACTTCGGCATCTCGCGGCTGCGCCAGGATCCAGCCGACGAGGAGATCGACGAGCGCGGCGATCAGTATGCGCTGGCCACCGCCGTGCGCGGGATGATGGCCGATGCGCCGCCGGCGATCGAGGCGGTTCTCCAGCGGGCGCTCGCTGCGCGGCCGGTCGAGCGCTACGAGAGCGTGCTGGCGTTCGCCTGCGAGCTGGAGGAGGCCCTGGCTGGGCGACCGGTGCGCGCGCGGGTGACGCCGCTCTCGGTGGCCCAGTTGCCCATGCTGGACGACGTGGACGATGTGCCGATGCGGGTGCCCCGGAATTACGGCGGGCTCGCGGTGTTCACGCTCGCGCTTGCGGCTGGCGGCGTGGGCAGCGCTCTGTGGGCGGGGTGGCGCCCGCCTGCGGAGTGGCAGCAGTCAGAGGTCTGGCAGGCGTTGCACCTCCCGGTGACGGCGGTGGCGCAGCCGGCTCCCCCTCCACCGGCGGTGGTTCCTGTGGTTTCCGAGCCGGAGCCCGCCACGGAGCCAGAGCCGGCGATCGCCGCGGAGCCGGCCGCGGAGCCCGCGCCGGCCGTGGAGCCTGCGCCGACGGAGCGCGCGCGGCCCGTTCGCCAAGGTCGGCGTCCGCCACGGGCGCGCGACATGGTCTGGTCCGAACAGCAGCAACGGCTGGTGCCGGCCGACCAGTACTGAGGTCGCCGTGGTCACTCACCAGGCCGGGCAACCCCAGCTGGCCAGCTTGGGATCCGACGTCGGACCATCGGGCGGCACGTAGTACGGCGCCTGGGTCGCAGTGACCGGACGGGGCATGCTCTCGGGCACGCCCGGTGGCACCTCGACAGGCTCGACGGCCGCCGGCGGCGGCATCGACGGGCAGGCGCCCTTGAGGCGCGCGTCCACCCACGGCAGCCGCTTGCGCAGCCAGTACTTCAGGAAGCGCACCTCCTCGGCGTGCGTGCTGCCGATGTAGTTGTTCGGCCAGACGTACCTGCCGATGTTCTTCCACTGCTGCTGGTCTCGTGCCTTGGCGCGCTCGATGTGGGTCACGAAGGCGTCGATCTTGCGCTCGATCTCCACGATGTCGAACGGCCCGCCGGTGCGCCGCAACTCGAGCCAGCGGCATCGAGCCTCGTTCACGAGATCCGGGTCCTGCCAGACGCGCCTGTGCGGCTGCATGTTGTTGCCCACCATCGTCGTGGTCACGCAGTAACGGGTGCCGTAGTTGACGTTGCCGTACGCAAGATCGAAGTCCCAGATCGGTCCGGCGCGGAACCGTCCGCCCATCCAGCCGGGCAGCTTGGTGAAGTAGACGCTCTTCCAGTAGCCGTCGACGTTGTTGCCCAGTTCCTGCATCAGGGCGTAGTCGATCCAGCTCGGCACATCGATCTTGTCGCGGTAGACGGCGCGCCAGTTCGGAGCCAGAAGTGTCCGCTCGAAATCGGTGATGGCTCCCTGCAGGTATGCCTTTTGCGCCGGGCTTATCGTCCTCCAGGCGGGCGAGCGGTAGTTCCAGCGGTAGTTGCCGCCGATGACCGGATCCGGCCACTCGCGCTCGGGGGGCATCTTTGGCGTGGAGCCCTCGCCCGAGAAGATGTAGCTGCCGCTGATGTCGCCGAGCGACTCATCCAGAGCCGGCGCGGGCAACGCGACCCGGTTCTTGTCGCGCTTGATCTTCTCGACCAGCAGGTAAAGACCCAGGTACTTGCCGTCGACGTGCACCTCGACCCAGCGGGTGCGGGGCGCCCAGCCGCCGGTCCCGCGTGCCACCTCGCGTCCGATGGCGTAGGTCAGCGCGTTGCGCAGGCAACTCTTGTCCGCATAGCAGGAGTGCAGGACGAAGTCCGTCTCGCTCGGCAGCCCCAGCAGCGGCTGCGCCTGTATCAACTCGATCCCATACGGCTTCTGTGGAAATCCGGAAGAGCTGTTGCCCCTGATCTGGATGGTGATGGGAACGTCGAGGGTGACGGGGCCGTTCTCCTCCTCGATCACCTTCAGGTTGGCCGCGACCTCGGGGTCGGCGACGATCGGCTTGCCGACGGTGATCTGGAAGACCGGCACCACCTTTTTCAGGTAGGCGAACTCGTCGACGGCGGCGTCGGGGAGAACCGTTTCATCGACCCGGCCGCCACAGCCAGCAGCCACCAACACGAGCAGCGCTGCCTTGCGGCCCATCCCGATCTCCTATCACGAGACGGGTTTGTCCTTCCGGCGGTTCCCTGCTAGCTGATCGGCCCAGTGGCTCCCGGGTCCCGCAACCCTCGCACGCTGGTCCTCGCAGGCGCCCTCGCTGGTCTGGGCGTCGGCGCGGTGGATGGCTTGCGGGCAGCGCTCCTGGGTCACGGGGACGTCAAAGGCGTGCTGGCGACGATGCTGCTGGCTGCGGGGCTGGACGCCATCGTCGGCGCGCTCGTCGGAGGGGTCGCGGGGCTGCTGCTCTGGATTGGCCGCTGGGGCCGACAAGAGGCGGCCTCGGTTCATGGCTGGGTGGCAGCCGGCTGTCTCGTCGCAGCAGCGGCTTTCGCCGGGGTCGTGGCGACGGCTGGTCGTCACAATCGCTTTCTCGCCGCAGGCGTGGTGGCCTCGATGGCGCTGGGGGCGGGCGTCATCGGAGCCATCGTCGGGCCGGCGCTGGGACGACTCGTGCAGCGTCGCGGACCGCCCGAGCCAGGGGGCGTGACGGCGGCGGGCCTGCTGCTGGCGGCGCCCGCCGTGGCCGTGGTGCTGGAGCTGATCCTGTTCCTCGTCGTCTGGCGCACGCGTCTCGGCCGTGTGCCGATGGCACTGGTGGTGGCTCTGCCGGCGGCGCTGCTGCCGTGGGCGCTGGCGCGGGCCTCGCGCGTGGGCGTCGGCGTGCGGCTGGGGGTGGCGCTCGGCCTTTGCGGCGTTTTCTTCCTGGCGCCGGCACTGCTGGTGGCGCGCGCGCGCTGGGCCACCGATCTGCAGTTCGTGCGCTGGAACGACGTGCTGGTGCTGGTGGCCATCCCCGCGGTCGGCCTTCACGTGTCACGCCGGCTGGGATCCAGGCGCCGCCCCGTGGTCAGCGCGCTGGCCGTCGCTGGCGCAGGTCTGCTGCTCTTCATCGCGCTCGGCGCCCACGAGCCGGCGCGCAAGGCGGGCTCGGCGCGGGCGGGACTGGTGGGGCCGACGCTGGCCCTCGTCACCACGGCGTTCGATCGGGACCACGACGGACATGCTTCGCTGTTCGGCGGCGGCGACTGCGACGATCACGATCGTGACGTCAACCCGGGCGCGCAGGACTGGCCGGACGACGGCATCGATCAGAACTGCGACGGCAAGGACACCTCGGTCGCGGTTCTGAAGTCGCCGTCGCTGCATCCGGTGCCGGAGGCGGTGCCACGCGATCTCAACCTGCTGTTCGTCACCGTGGACACCCTGCGCGCAGACCACCTGGGCAGCTACGGCTACGGACGGCCGACGTCGCCGGAGATGGACCGGTTGGGCGCGGAGGGCGCGGTGTTCGAGAACGGCTGGGCGCACGCGCCGTCGACCCGCTACTCGATGCCGGCTCTGGCCACCGGGCGCTGGCCGTCGGCGATCGCCTGGGAGGACTGCTCGGGCTGCGACAGCTGGTGGCCGCGCATCGGGACGCGCCAGCGGACGATCGGCGAGGCGTTGAAGACGGCCGGTTACACCACGGCGGCGTTCTACGCGTTCGATTACTTCATGCGATCGCAGGGGCGCGGGTTCGAGCGCGGCATCGATCTGTACGACGATCGCCGCGCGGCGCTGCACGTGAATGTGAACGGGCCGATGGAGTCCGTCGGGTCATCGGCGCGCGAGATGGCCGACGACGTCATCGCCTTCGTCGACCAGCACCGCCAGGGCAAGTGGTTCCTGTGGGCGCATTTCTACGACCCACACCTGAACTACGAGCCGCACCCCGACGCGCCGAAGTTCGGCAGCTCGCCGACGGACATGTACGACGGGGAGATCTGGTTCACCGACCAGCACTTCGGGCGGGTGCTGGCGCACCTGAAACAGGCGGGGTTGTGGGACCGCACGGCGGTGGTGCTGACGGGCGATCACGGCGAGGGTCTGGGCGAGCACGGCATCTCGGCGCACGGCTATCATCTGTACGCGCCGCAGACCAAGGTGCCGTTCATCATCCGTGTGCCCGGGCTGGCGCCGCGGCGGGTGACGGCGCCCATCGGCCACGTGGACCTGGCCCCGACGCTGCTGAATCTTGCGCGCGGAGCGCCCGAGCCGAGCTTCCTGGGTCGCTCGGCGCTGGACCTGGTCGCGGGTGCGGCGACGTCGACGGAGCCCGTCTTCCAGGAGGTGACCTACGAGAGCGCCACCGCCATGGACGGAACCAAGCGGCGGGGGCTGGTGACGGACACCCATCACCTGATCTGGAACTGGACCCCTGACAACACCACCGAGTGCTACGACCTGCGCGCGGACAAGGAGGAGAAGCGTGACCTGTGGGGCCGGGGCGACGACTGCGTCGGTCTGAAGACGCGGCTGCGCGACCTGGTCGGGGTGTTGAACCTGCCGCCGCACGTGGCCGAGCGCCTGGCCGAGGGGGTCTCGGCGCCGGGCGCGCCTTCGCCTATGCCTACGCACAAACTCGACGCTCGGTTCGGGCAGGCGGTTCGCTTCCTCGGCTACGATCTGACGGCCGACAACGTGCAGACCGGCGGTCAAACAGAGATCACCTACCACTTCGAGCTGATGGAGTCGCTCGCTCCCGGGTGGAAGCCGTTCTTTCACCTGCAGGGCGCAGGCGTCTTCCGGAACATCGACCACGTGCCGCTCGAGGGCGCTTACCCGGTCGAGCGCTGGCGGCCGGGACAGCGGATCCGCGATCGCCAGCGGATCACGTTCGATCTTGCGCCCGGCGAGTACACCGTCTTTCTCGGCTTCTACAAGGGTCAGGAAAGGCTACCGGTCCGGCTGCCCATGGGCTCCAGCACGGCCGGCGACGCCGACAGCCGCCTGCCGGTTGCAACGATCGTGGTCAACCCCTAGAGGGTGACTGCGGAGACCACGCGGTCCGTGAACGACTTCGTGGTGCCGCTGCCGCCGACGTCGGGCGTGAGATCCTTCCCCTCGGCGATCACCTTTCGCACCGCCCCCTCCAGGCGCTGGCCGCGCTCGCGCTGCCCGATGCGATCCAGCATCATCGCCCCGGCGAGCATCACCGCCGTCGGGTTCGAGATCCCCTTGCCGGCGATGTCCGGCGCCGTCCCGTGGACCGCCTCGAACATCGAGGCCTGGTCGCCGATGTTGCCGCCGGCGATGAGACCGAGGCCACCGACCAGGCCCGCGGTCAGATCCGACAGGATGTCGCCGAACAGGTTGGTGGTGACGATGACGTCGAAGCGGGTGGGGTCGCGCACCAGCTGCATCGCGCAGTTGTCGACGATGATGTCGGTGAACTGGATGTCGCCGTAGGCCCGGGCGATCTCCCGGCCCGTCTCCAGGAACAGGCCCGAGGTCATCTTCAGGATGTTGGCCTTGTGGACGAGCGTCACCATCTTGCGGCCGGACGCGCGTGCGTACTCGAAGGCGAAACGGATGATCCGGTCGCAGCCGTGCTTGGTGATGATGGAGATCGCCTCGGCGGCGCTCTTGGTCGGGTCGATGTAGTGCTCGATGCCCGAGTACTCACCCTGGGTGTTCTCGCGCACGACGACCAGGTCGACCTTTTCGTACCGGGTCTTGATGCCGGCGAACGACCGCGCCGGGCGCAAGTTGGCGTAGAGATCGAACTCCTGCCGAAGGGCCACGTTCACGCTGCGGTAACCGCCGCCGACCGGGGTGGCCAGCGGCCCCTTGAGGCAGAGGCGGTTGGCCCGGATCGACTGCAGCGTGGCGTCCGGCAGCGGCGCGCCGTGCTTGGGGATGGCCCCGGCGCCGGCGTCGCGGGGATCCCACTCGATGTCGGTGCCGGTGGCCTCGATGGCCTGGACGGCCGCGTCGACCACCTCGGGGCCTATGCCGTCACCTCGGATGAGAGTCACTCTGGTCGGCATGCGAATACCCGGAGTATAGACTTGGTCCCGTGAATCCCATCGCCGAGACGTCGCTCGGTTATCTCGACTGGCCGGAGCTGCTCGCCCGCCTGGCCGAGCGCGCCCAGTCGGCGCGCGGGGCCGAGGCCTGCGGCAAGCTGGAGCTCTGCACGACCATCGACGAGGCCCGGGAGCGTGCAGCCGATCTCGCCGAGCTGGTGACGCTCCTGCGCGCCGGCGAACAGCTGCCGGGCATCGGGTTCCCCGAGATCGAGGCCCACCTGGACGCCGCCGAGAAGGGCGCGCCACTCGGCGCAGAGGAGCTGCGGCAGGTGGCGTCGTTCTGCGACACCGCGCAGGGAGTGCGCCGGTTCTTCGGGCGAGTGCGTAGCCAGGACGACACCCGCGCGCCGCGGCTGTCGAGCGTCGCCGCGCAGCTCGGTGCGCACGACGAACTGATGGTGCGGGCGCGCGAGACCTTCTCGTCGACGGGCGAGCTGCGCGACGACGCCTCGCCCGATCTCGGCCGGCTGCGGCGCGAGCGCGATGGTCTCGCGATCCGTGCGCGCGACGAGGCCGAACGGCTGCTGCAGGGCGAGACCTTCGCCCCGTTCCTGCAGGATCAGTTCGTCACCCTGCGCGAGGATCGCTTCGTGTTGCCCGTGCGGGCGTCGTTCAAGTCGATGGGTCTCGGCATCGTGCACGACACCTCGCGCACCGGCGAGACGGTGTTCATCGAGCCGTCGTCGATGGTCGAGATGAACAACCGCCTCAAGATCGCCGAGATCGAGATCCGCCGCGAGAGCCGGCGGATCCTGGAAGAGCTGGCCGCGGAGGTGGCCAGCTCGGCCGGGCAGCTACGCGAGGACCGCGAGTTGCTCACGCGTCTGGACGTGCTGGCCGCAAAAGCCAGGCTGGCGCAGGCGTACGACGGCGTCGCCGTGGAGATTGTCGAGGAAGATGTGCTGGAGCTCCCGGGACTCCGCCACCCGTTGCTGGCGCTGCGCAAGGAGCGGGATATCGTCGCCAACGACCTGTCTCTGGGCGGGGGCGGCACCAACAAGGTGCTCGTGATCAGCGGCCCGAACGCCGGCGGCAAGACGGTGCTGCTCAAGAGCGCGGGGCTGGCTGCCTTGCTCGCCCGCGCGGGGATGCAGGTCCCGGCGGCGCCCGGCAGCCGCGTCGGTTTCTTTCACCAGGTGCTGGCGGACATCGGCGACCAGCAGTCGGTCCTGGGCGATCTGTCGACGTTCTCGGCGCATCTGGCGAACCTGGCGGCCATCATCGCAGCGGCCGGGCAAGCGCGAGGCGAGCGGCTCCTCGTCCTGTGCGACGAGCTGATGGCGGGCACCCACCCCGAGCAGGGCGCGGCCCTGGCGCGCGCGACGCTGGAAACGCTGGCGGATGCTCCGGGTCTCGTGATCACCACGACCCACTACGACAGCCTGAAGGCGCTCACCGAGTCCGACGGGCGGTTCCGCAACGCCGGAATGGAATACGATCTCGAACGGCTGCGGCCGACCTTCCGGCTGAAGGACGGTGTCCCGGGGCGATCGTACGCGCTGGACATCGCCGCCCGCATGGGGCTACCCGAGACGGTGCTGGCGCGCGCGAAGGAGCTCGTCGGCGGCAGCTCGCTCGGCCTCGAGGAGGTGCTGCGCAGCCTGGAGACGCGCGAGGAGGCGCTGACCCGCGCGGGCGCGGCCATGGAGCAGGCGAAGGAGGAGCTGGACCAGGCGCGGCGCGAGCTCCAGGATCGCGCCGGCGATCAGAAAGCCGCCGCCGAGGCGCTCACCCGCCGCGAGCGCGAGCTGGCGGTCAAGTCGCGCGAGGCGATCGACGCGGCGGTGCGCGAGGCGCGCGACGCCATCGCCGAGATCGTGCGTGAGGCGCGGCGGGCGCGTACCATCCCGGCGGCGGAGGTGGCGCGGCAGCAGCTGGATCGCGCGGCCCAGGCGGCGACGGCCACCCTTCCGACGGCGCCACCCGTCGACGTCGAGAAGCTGCGCGCGGCGCTGGCGAACCGGGCCCTCGGCACCTCCCGGCCCGCCAGGCGCGCGTCCGCCACACCGCCACCGGCGCCCGTGATGCAGGCCCGCGCCAACACCGTCGACGTGCGCGGCATGCGCGCCGACGAGGCGCTGGACGAGCTGGGCGCGTTCCTCGACCGCATGGTGCTGGGAGGCGCGGCGGATCAGGTGTTCGTGATCCACGGGCACGGGACGGGTGCGCTCCGCAAGGTGATCCGCGAGTACCTGGCGACCTCGCCTTATGTCGAGCGCTTCCGCCCCGGGGTGACCGGCGAGGGCGGTGACGGCGTCAGCGTGGTGGCGCTGAAGGGATGACCGCCCGGCGGATCGTCCCTTGGTTGCCCTGGTTGCTGCGTGCCGTCGTGCTGGCTGCTGCGGTGGTCGGTCTCGTGCAGATGGTCTGGCACGCGCGCCTCTTCGCGCAGAGGCTCACGTTTCCTCTGGACCTCGAGTGGATGGAGGGCGGGATGCTGGTACACGCCCGCCGCCTCGCCTCCGGTCAGTCGATCTACGTCAAGCCGTCGCTCGAGTTCATCCCATTTCTCTACACGCCACTGTACCCGGCGCTGCTGGCCCTGGTGTCGAAGCTCGCGCCGCTCGGCTACGTCCTCGGGCGGATGGTCTCCATCGTCTCGTTTGCCGGGTCGCTGGCCGTCATCGTTTACCTGGCGATCCGCGAGGCGGGGCGCACGGCGGCGCTGATCGGCCTCGCCGCCGCAGGGGCCGTGGTTGCGTCCTACGAGTTCACCGGCGCCTTTTATGATCTGGTGCGCAACGATTCGCTGGTGTTGCTGCTCGAGGCGGGCGTGGTGGCTCTGGCGTTCGGGGGCCGCTCGCGCAAGAGCGCGGCCGGCGCCGGCGTGCTCATCGCGCTGGCCTTCTTCACCAAGCAGACCGCATCCCTGCTCGGCATCGGCATCGGTGTCGGCCTGCTTGCCGCCAGCTGGCGGCGCGGCTTCGTCTACGGCATCAGCGCCGCCGTCACCCTGGCGCTGGGGATCCTGTTCCTGGTCAAGATCACCGACGGCTGGTTCTGGACCTACGTCTTCAAGCTTCACCAGAGCCATCCTTTCCGCTGGGACACGCTGCCGACGACCCCGCGTGAGATCCTGCGCTACGAGTACCTCACGCTCGCGGCCCTGGTGGTGGTCACGGTCGGTCTGGCGCTCGGCCGCCGCCTCGAGCGGCGCGACTTCGTGCTGGCGGGTGTGGCGGCAGCCGGGCTCGCGTCGGGGATCGTCGGCTTTGCCACCATGTGGGCCTGGCAGAACGCCTGGATCCCCGCCGTCTTTTTTCCGACGATGGTGGTGGCCGTGCTGGGGGCCCGCCTGGTCTCTCACGCGCTGGCGACGATGCGACCGGGCGCCGTCGCCCTCGCCTCGATCGGCGTGCTGGCGCTCGGCGCGCAGAGCGTGCGCGCCGGCAAGCCGAACACGAAGCTGCGTGCGCCGACGGCGGTGGATCGCGCTGCTGCAGAACGCTTTCTCGTCAAGATCCGCTCCTTGCCGGGCGACGGCTTCATCCCCTTCCATCCCTATTACTCGGTGCTCGCCGGCAAGAAGCCGTTCCTCCATCGGATGGGGGTCATGGACGTGCGCGAGGCCCTCGGCCGCCCCGAGGGCTTGGATCAGGCGATGGACGGCAGAAAGTTCTCGTTCATCGTCCTCGACTGGAAGCACATCCCCTACGAGTGGCCCGGGCTCGAAGCGCGCTACCGCATCGTTTCAGAGTTCCGTGACGGCGTGGACACCGTGCGGAACTTCTCGGGAGCGGACACCTGGCCGCGCTACCTGATCTTGCCGATCAAGGACGGACCGCCGATCCCCGCCGGCGGCCGCACCGTCACCAACTTCGAGACCGGTCGCTGGGAGGGCTGGACCGTCGAGGGCGGGGCGTTCGGCCCCGGGCCGTGGTACGCCACCGACGAGCTGTTCGGCAAGTTCGCCGCTGATTCTGGACGCTTCGGCCCGGCGCAGACCGGCTCGCTGAGGTCGACGCCGCTGAAGATCGACAGACCACACCTCCGTTTCGTCATCACCGGGCCCACCGATGCCGCGTTGAGCGTGTCGTTGATGGACGGCGCGAACGCCGCCCGCGTCGTCAACAACGGTTCCGGGAAGGCCACCGTCGTCGACTGGGACGTCTCCGATCTGATCGGTCACTCGGTGACCCTGGTCGTCCAGGATCGCTCGCCGTCGAGCGGAATCGCCATCGACGAGATCGTCGCGTACTGAGAGTCAGCCGCGCACCAACCCTACCACCGTCTCCACGTGGTACGTCTGCGGAAACAGATCGACCGGGTGCACCGACGTCATCCGGTAGCCGAACGGAGTCAGTTCCTGCAGATCGCGGGCGAGGGTGGTGGGGTTGCACGACACGTAGACGATCCGATCGGGGGTGGCGCGGGCGATCCGTCGCATCACCTTGCCTCCGGCTCCACTGCGCGGCGGGTCGAGCACGATCACCTTCGGTGGCCCGTGTTTCTCCATCACCTGGGGCAGCGCGTGGCGGGCATCCCCCGCGTAAAAATGGGCGTTGGCGATGCCGTTGGCGACGGCGTTCTCGCGTGCGGCGGCGATGGCGGGCTCGACCATCTCCACGCCGACCACCTCTTTGGCTCCGCCCGCCAGGGCCAGCGTGAACAGCCCGACGCCGCAGTAGACGTCGAGGACTGTCTCCGCCGGCCCGGCCAGCTCCCGCACCAGGTCCACCAGCGCACCGGCCTGGGCGCTGTTGGTCTGGAAGAATGTGCCGAGCGCGATCTTGAAGCGCAACCCGCGCACCTCCTCGGTGATCGTCGGTGAACCACGGAGCACCTCCACCCGCTCCACCGGCGCGGCGTCCGACATATCGGCCTTCATGCCACGCAGGATGCTGGAGATCTTCGGGTCCAGCGCCGCCAGTCGATCGGCGAACGCCGCGGCATCGGGGAAGGGTCCGGGCGTGGTGAGGAGGCCCACCATCACCTCGCCGGTCGCCTCGCTCTGTCGCACCACCAGCTCGCGCAGCAGCCCCTGGCGCGTCCGCGGATCGTAAAGCGGGATGCCACGCTCGATCGCGAAGGCGCGCGCCGCCTTCACGATCTCCACCGCCAGCGTCGATTCCAGAAAGCAGGTCTCGAGGCGGAAGATGCGATCCCACGCTCCGCGCACATGCAGTCCCAGGCCGCCCTCGGGGTGGAACGCGAAGTCCATCTTGTTGCGAAAGTACCAGGCGCGCGGCGCCGGGATCATCGGCCGCAAGGGCAGGTCACGGAAGCCCCCGATGCGCTCCAGGCTCTCGCGGACCAGATCCGTCTTTGCGGCGGCCTGCGCTTCGTAAGACAGGTGCTGCCAGGCGCAGCCGCCGCATCCTTCCAGGTAGTGCTGGCAGCGGGGTGCGACGCGCCCCGGCGAGGGCTCCTCGATGGCTATCAGATCAGCCTCGGCGTGACGGCGGTGGACCCGACGGATGCGCACACGCACCTGATCGCCCGGCGCGGTGCGCTCGACGAACAGCACGTAACTGCCGGTGCGGGCGACGCCTTCCCCGCCGTAGGCGAGGCGATCGATGCGGACCGACAGCTCATCGCCGGAACTCGGACGTTCGTCCATCGGGGCGACTATAATCGTACGGTGCGTCTCCCGCTCGTATGCGCGCTGGCCTGGGCGGCGTTCTGCGCCTGCTCCGGCTCGGGCGGAAAGAGCGTCGATGCGGGGCCAGGCCCGGACGATGGAGGGGGCGCGGCCTGCTCTCCGCTGGCCGAACGCCGCGGTTGGGCCACCGTTCCCACCGATCAACCGGCGCGCATCCGTGATCTGCGGGCCTCGGCCACTGGCCGCTGGGTATACGCCATCGGCGACTGGGTCAACGACGGCAGGGAGCGGCAGCAGCTGATCCGTTCCGAGGACGACGGGACCACCTGGTGCACCCTGGCGACGCCCGCACCTTTCGGACAGGTGTTGCCCGCGCCCGGGGACGATCGCGTTCTTTACGGCGTGGTGGCCATGAGCGCCGAGGGGCCGCGGATCTTTCGCAGCGACGACGGCGGCACCGTGTGGGTTGACGCTGACGGCGATCTGCCGCGCTCCACCTCGCGTCGCCCGCCTGTCCTGATGGCCATCGCCCGCAAGGATCCGCGCATCGCCTGGGTGCAACTCGCGACCGATCAGCGGCCGTCGCCCCGGATGCTCGCTGGCCTTGCGCCTCCGTACATCACCCGCACCGGCGGTCGAATCTGGAAGGCCGAAGGCGCTGAGGTGCCGCGGGCCGCCGAGACCACCGCCGAGATCGTCTATCCGACGTTTGCCGTCGACCCGAGCCGGCCGGACGATCTGTTCGCTGTCGACCTCGACGCTGACTACAAGATCGTGCTGCACCGTTCGCGCGACGCCGGGGGCGACTGGGAGTCTCTCGCCCTCGACCTGCCGCCGCTGTCCAAGATCGCTCTGTCGCAGCTGGGCTACTCCGCTCCGTCGCTGGCCATCGATGCCGACTCGACGTTGTATCTGCCGCTCGAGCGCGCGGTCTGGACCTCGTCCGACGGTGGCAAGAGCTGGGCGGCGCACGCTCTGCCGACACCGCGGTATCCGGTGATGCTGGTGGCGCCGCGGCCCGGGCTGCCGGGCCAGCTCTACGCCCGGGTGGTGGACGTCCTGCTCGAGACCCGCGACGGAGCCTCGACCTGGCGCCCGCTCGATCTCCCGGCGCCGCCCACCGCCTTTCCCACCTTCGTGCCGACGCGGCAGCGGGCGCTCGCGCCGACCGCTGCCGGGATCGCGCTCGTGCCCGACGATGGCCAGACGTCGTTGGTGGTCCCCCTCCCTCACGCCCTGTCGCAGCTCGTCGCTGCATCCGCCACGGTGCTGTGGGCGTCCAGCCCGACGCAGGTTTCCCGTTCTACCGACGGAGGGCGCAGCTGGGTCGCGCCTCGCGCCTTGCCGACAGGCGCGCGCTTCGCTTCGCACCCGACAGACTTCAGCGCCGCGTTCGCGCTGCAGGTCGATAGCTGGGGGGTCTACCGCACCGACGACGTCGGCAGGAGCTGGCAGAAGATCGCCATGTTGCCGCTGCCGATGTCGCGCGACAGCGACAACGGGGTGCTGGTGGTGGCTGATCAGGGACGCACTGTGTACGCGGCCACCTCGCGGAGCCTCGTGCGCAGCGACGACGGAGGGCAGACCTGGCAGCGGCGCGGCGGCCTCGATCTGGCAGGGACGCTGCTCGCCATCGATCCGGGAGATCCCGACCACCTGTTCCGCCCCGCCGGCGGCGGCGACTTCGACGACGGCCGCGGCATGAGCGGCCCGGCCACATTCATCGATGAGAGCCGCGACGGCGGCCGCATGTGGACGCGACGCCCGATCTGGGGCAACCCGCGCGCGGTCTCCGATCTGGTCGTGGTCCGGTCGGAGGCCGGGCGGGCGGTGCTCGCCTCCGTCGGCGACGAGCTATACCGAACGACCGATGATGGCCTGACCTGGAAGGCTTCCGGCCGTGCGCTCGTGCGGCTGGTCGCCTCGGGACCGCGCATCTATGCTGTCGACCGCAGCATGCGTCCCGCTGCCAGCGCCTTCCGCTCCGACGACGGCGGGGCCACCTGGAGCCTGATCCCGGCGCCGACCGATCCCACGAACTGCTCCTTCGCCCCGACCAGTTCCGCGCCGGAGCGCCTGCTGTTCCTGTGCCGGCCCGACATGGGCGCCTTCCCCGGTGGACTCCTGGATCGCCTCACGCAATAGGGTACTCTGCCCTTCGCGTGAGCGAGCCCGTCGATCTGCGTCGTCGACGCGCGGCCACGGTGGCCGCCGCCGGGATCGTGTTTCTGGCGCTGGTCGAGGCGGCCGCGGCTCTGATCGCTCCTTCGCGGGTGCCGTCGGACGCCGACTGGCGAGCGGCCGCCACCGAGCTGCGGGCCGCGTTCCGCCCCGGCGATCTGATCGTCGCCGCGCCCGTCTGGGCCGATCCGGTGATGCGCTTGCATCTGGGTGATCTCGTGCCGCAGAAGGTGGCGGCGCGCCTGGACGCCGGACGCTTCGGACGGATCTGGGTGCTGTCCCAACACGGAGCCGAGGCGCCAGAGACCGCTGACGCCGCCCGCGCTCATCGCGCCCGCCACGGCGCCTTGACGCTGCTCCGGTACGACCGCGCCGCTCCGGCCGTCACCTACGACTTCCTCGACAACTGGCAGAAGGCGCGCGTGCTGCGGATCGATCCCGCCCGTGGCGAGCTCCTGTGCGAGCGGCAGCCGGACCGCCACCAGTGCCCGGAGATCGGCTTCAACTTCGTCAAGCCGCAGCTCCTGGAGATGGGGACCACGCTCCGGAACGCCTTTTACGCGCAGCCCGTCGGCGGGGCAACGGTGGCGGTCGAGTTCGCGGATGTGCCGATCGGTCGTGAGCTGGCGGTCGGCGTTGGCTTGCACCACGTCTGGCTCCGCAAGGTCGCCGACGGCACCGTCCGTCTGCGCGTCCTCATCGACGGAGCTGAAATCGGTCGCACCGAGGCGACGAACCGCAACGGCTGGCGCGTCGACCGATTCGACACCTCCTCTCGCGCCGGCAAGACAGGCACCGTGCGCTTCGAGATCACTTCCGACAAACCGTACTCGCGTCACTTCGGTTTCGCTGCGGAGGCGCGCGGATGACCCCGCGCCACCGTGATTCGCTGATCGCCGCCACGCTGGCCATCACCGTCGTCGGCTGGATGCTGGCCGTCGAGGGCCGTCAGGGCATCGGCCGCGACGAGTCGCAGTACTTCCGCGCCGGCGAGCACTACTGGGGCTGGTTCGAGAGCGTGTGGCAGAACGGGCGCAAGAGCCTCACCCGCGCCGGCATCGATCCCTACTGGGGCGACAACCCCGAGCACCCGCCGCTGATGAAGGTGCTGTTCGGCGTCTCCTGGCGGATGTTCCACCGCTGTGATTGCACCGGCCCCGAGCGCGTGCTGCATCCGATCCCGATCATCGGCAAGCACCGCACGTTGCCGCTGTTCGCCCGTGAGTCCACCGCCTTTCGCTTTCCCGCGATCCTGTTCGCCGGACTGGCGGCGTCGCTGACGTTCCTTTTCGGCCGTCGCTTCGTGGGCCCGCTCGCCGCCGCCGCCGCCGCCGTCCTGTTCGTGGCTCAGCCGCACTACTTCTTCCACGCCCAGCTTTCCTGCTTCGACGCGCCGATCACGACGATGGCGCTGCTGATGGGATACGCCTACTGGAAGTCACTCCGCTCGCCGCGATGGGGACTCCTGTGCGGACCGCTCTACGGCCTGGCGCTGGCGACCAAGCACAACGCCTGGTTGATGCCGTTTTTCCTGGTCATGCACTACCTGTGGATCCGCCGCGGCGATCTGCGCAAGCGGCGACTACCGCCCGTGCCGCTCGCCTTCATCTCCATGGCCGTCGTCGGTCCGCTGGTGCTGCTGGCGGTCTGGCCCTGGCTGTGGCCCGACCCGATGGGTCGCATGCGTGGCTGGCTCCTGCGCCACCTCGAGCACGAGCACTACAACTTCGAGTACCTGGGCGAGAACTGGAACCTGCCGCCCAAGGCGCTTGATCTGAAGCTCTTCCGCATGACGTTCCCGTTCGTCTCCACGGTGCTGACCGTGCCGGTGACGACGCTGGCGCTGGCGATCACCGGCGCCGTCCTCATGCTGCGGCGTCGCGGGCTGCACCCGCAGGAAGGCCCCTCGGCCGATCGCCCCTCGTGGAAGCGTCCGGGCGCGGATGTGGATCTGGCCCCGGGCATGTTCCTGGCCATCCAGATCCTGGGGCCGATCTCGGTGCTGGCGCTGCCGGCTGCGCCCATTTTCGGCGGTGTGAAGCACTTCCTCCCCGCGATGCCGTTCCTGGCCATCGCCGCTGCCGTCGGATTGCGCTGGATGACGGGGGTCCTCGTGCCGCTCGTTCGCGTCCGGGCGCTGCCGTATGCCCTGGCCGCCGTCCTCTGTCTGCCGTCGGTGCTGGAGACGCGGCGCTCGCACCCCGACGGGCTGGCGCACTACAACCTGCTGGCCGGGGGCTTCGCCGGGGGCGCCTCGCTGGGCATGAACCGCCAGTTCTGGGGTTACTCGGTGCAGCCGATGCTGCCCTGGATTCTGGCCAATCGCCCGCCCTCGAACGCCATCTACTGGCACGACGTTCTCGCCGACGCCATCGCGATGTATGCTCGCGACGGCCGTCTGCCGCTGGGCATCGGCAACCTCGGCGCGGACGAAGCCGCCATCCCGAACTCCGACCTCGGCATCGTGATCCACGAAAAACACTTCAGCCTGTTCGAGGGCCGCTTCTGGGACAGCTACGGCACCACCCGGCCGGCGTACGTGCTGACCAAGGAAGGCGTGCCGCTGGTGATCGGTTACAAGAGGCCCAAGTGATCCGCCTCGAGCAGTTCCTCGGTACGAAGAAGGCGCTGATCGCCCTATATATCCTCTTCCTGGGCGCCTACCTCGGCGGCTCGGGTGGACGGCTCAAGGGACACTCGCCCTACAACCACTTCGTCTACCTGGCTGACTGCTGGCTGCACGGGCGTCTGGCCCTCGACGGCCAGCCACCCAACGAGAACGACTGGGCTCTGGTCGAGGTGCTGAAGCTGAAGGACGGCCGCACCGTCAAGGGCCAGTTCAGCAAGACCGGCAACGTCGACCGCTTCTACCCCCTGCGCGGCGGCGGGATGACCATCGTCCCCGACGACATCGAGTCGCGCACGAACATTCGCTACGTTTCGTTCCCACCTTTTCCGGCGCTGGCGATGTTGCCGTTCGTGGCCATTTCCGGCCTGAACTTCAACGACGTTCTGTTCTCCGTCATCTGGG
The DNA here is from genome assembly GCA_031423255.1 of Myxococcales bacterium. Classification (GTDB taxonomy): domain Bacteria; phylum Myxococcota_A; class Polyangia; order Fen-1088; family Fen-1088; genus JANPFD01. The sequence goes on from JANPFD010000163.1 coordinate 53,275, forward strand.
CGGCGATGAATCCGGTGCTGCTGTTCCTGCTGCTGCGGGATCTCGCCCGGCGCGGCTACTCGAAGCGGACAGCGGTCGAGGATCTCTGGATCACCGCCATCCTGGGCGTCGGCTCGGTCTACTTTTTCGCGGCGGTCGTCGGCCAGGTCTGGTACACCGCGCACGTCATCGGCGTCACCTGCGCCATCGGTTACGCCTGGGCCTCGATCGAAGCGCGTCGCCCGGTGCTGGCCGGCCTCTGTCTCAGCCTGGGCTTCGCCACCCGCACGCCGATGGCGTTCATGTTCCCGTTCTTCCTCTGGGAGGCGGTGCGGGTGTCCGGCGGGTGGAAGGCGCTCCGGACGAACATCCCCACGCTGTTGCCGCGCCTGCTTCGCTTCGGCTTGCCCGCGGCCGCGGTGATCGCGCTGCTGTTCATCCACAACTACGCCCGCTTCCAGCGCTTCAGCGAGTTCGGCCACACGTTTCTCAACATCTCGTGGGCCGACCGCATCCAGCGCTGGGGCCTGTTCAACTACCACTTCCTGTCGCGCAATCTGGCCTGCGCGCTGGTGCTCATGCCGCGCATCCTGGCCGCCTATCCCTGGGTGAAGGTGAGCCACCACGGGATGTCGATGCTCCTGACCTCGCCGAACCTCGGCTATCTGGCGGCGCCGCGCGAGCGCAGCGTCCTGACCATCCCGCTGTGGTTGACGGTGCTGGCCACGGCCATCCCGTCGCTGCTGTACCAGAACTCGGGCTACATCCAGTTCGGGTACCGCTTCAGCCTGGATTATCTGGTGTTCATGCTGATGCTACTGGCGATCGGCGGCCGCCCGGTGACGAAGGTCTGGAAGCTGCTGGTGATCGTCGCCGCGGCTGTCAACCTGTTCGGCGCCATCACCTTCGACCGGATGCCTCAGTTCACGTACGAGGACAGCTTCTTCCCGAACGGGAACAACTAGCGCCGCCAGCCGCGGGCAGCCCCGCCGCTGCCACCGCCCATGACGGCGCCGCCGCCGCTGCTGCGGGACGGTGGCGCGGCCGTGGTGGACGGGGCCGACGGAGCTTGCATCCGCGTTCCGCCCGAGAAGCCGCCTCCCCACGAGCCAGCCGATGGGGTCGCGCCGCGCGGGGTGCCCCAGCCACCAGTGCTGCGCCCGTGGATCGCTGACGGAGCGGGCGCCACCTGTGCCGGTGCGGATCCGCGCCACCCTCCCGATTGCGTCGGCTCCGGCGCTCCACGGCCGCGTTGCCAGTTGCCGTCATGATTCCCGGCATGGCTGCCGCCGTGGTCGCGGCCGTGCCCGTCGCCGCCACGCCAGCCACCTGCGGGCGCGGGCACACGGTGGATCGGCGGCGCCGCGCGGTAGTCGTGGCCGCGGTGGTAGCGCCCCGAGGCGTAGTAGTGCGGGTAGTACGACCGGTAGTAGTGCGAGTAGTAGGGCCAGTACGCCCAGAAGGTGGCGTCATACGGCCCCTGCCAGTAGTACCAGGCGCCGACGGTCGTGAAGTGCTGCGACCACGGCTGCCATGAATGGGCGTGACCGCCGATCATGAAGCACCACCCTCCGCCCCACGAAGCGTGGACAGGGTGCGCGCCGTAGTAGCTGAACGTCTGGCCGGCGTAGCCGAAGTCACTCGGGTCGCCGACGAAGTAGTAGCAACCGTCGCGGAAGGCGAAGAGGCGCAGATCCAGCGGCGGGTAGAAGTGAAAATGCCGTCCCATGTCCTCGTGCCAGGGCATCGACCCCGGCGCCGCGTGCGTGTCCGCCGGGTGCGCGCCGACGTAGCAATAGCTGCTGCCCGCGCTCTGGATGGCCCGGCCCTCGGCGTAGGGCGGAATCGGGGGCGCGTAGTCAGGGGGGTACGCCTGGGGCTCCTGCGCCAGCGCCGGCGCCGTCACGATCAGAACCAGCACCGCGGAAAACAGCTTGCCCATGGCGTGACCCCCTGGAGAAAACAACTCTAGCCTGGGTCATCTGACGAGCAAAGACGAGGCCGAAACCGTTCCCAGTGAATTCAGGCGTTTTCACCCCCGGCGCAGCGCGCGGTGTGGACGATCGGCACGCCCTGCGTGGTAGTTTGCCCCATGAGCCTCCTGTCCCGCCGGCAGGTGACGCGCCTCCCGATGCTGGCGCTCGCTGCCCCGACACCGCCGCTCCAGCCGCTCAACCGCTTCTCGCACATGGTGCAGGAGCACTTCGTCACCCGGCTGCGCGCCATCGAGGACGCGAGCCTGCGGCGTCAGGCCGCGCTGACGACGCGCGCCGCCGCCCAGGCCTATGTCGCCCACGTGCGAAAGGAGATCCGGCGTGCCTTTGGCCCGTCGCCGGCGCGCACGCCGCTCGCCCCGCGCATCACCGGACGCCTGGAACGCGACGGCTACGTCGTCGAGAAGGTGATCTACGAGAGCCGCCCCGGCTTTCTCGTCACCGCCAACCTGTACCTGCCGCGCACCAAGGATCGCCGGCCGGCCGTGCTCGGTGTCTGCGGGCACAGCGACGCCGGCAAGGCGGCTGCGCCCTACCAGTCGTTCGCGCAGGGGCTGGCGCGGCTCGGGTACGTGGTGCTGATCATCGACCCGATAGGGCAGGGCGAGCGCTCTCAGTACGGCGACAAACCGAGCGGGGGCGTGCGCGAGCACCTGCTCGCCGGCAACCAGCAGTTCCTCGTCGGCGAGTTCCTCGGCGCGTGGCGCGCCTGGGACGGCATCCGCGGCCTCGACTACTTGCTGTCGCGGCCCGAGGTGGATGCGCGCCACATCGGCGTCACCGGCAACTCGGGCGGAGGCACGCTCACCACCTGGATCGTCGCCCTCGACGAGCGCATCACCATGGCGGCGCCGAGCTGCTTCGTCACCACCTTCCGCAGAAACCTCGAGAACGAGCTGCCCGCCGACACCGAGCAGTGCCCGCCCGGCGTGCTCGCCGCCGGCCTCGACCACGCCGACTTCATTGCCGCCATGGCGCCCCGCCCGGTGATCCTGCTCGGCAAGAAGTCGGACTTCTTCGATCCGCGTGGCACCGCCGAGGCATTCCGACGGTTGCGGCGGATCTACAAGTTGCTCGGCGCCGAGGACCGGATCCAGATGGTGCTCTCGCCGGGCCAGCACGGCTACGCGCAGGACAGCCGTACCGAGATGTACCGGTGGTTCAATCGTTGGACCAAGGTGTCCAGCGCGCAGGACGAGCCGACGCTGCAACTCGAACCCGAGGCCACCCTCCGGTGCACCGAGAGCGGGCAGGTTGCGACCCTCGGTTCGCGCACGGTGTTCTCGTTCACCAAGGCGACCGCCGAGGAGCGAGCCGACGAACGGGCGAAGAAGCCCCTGGCCGCCTTGGTGCCCACCATCACCGATGTCCTGAAGTTGCCGAAGCGCTCCGGGGCCCCGGATTTTCGTATCCTGCGGTCGCTGGCGAAGCGCAACCATCCCCGGTCTCACGCCGCCGTGTACGCCGTCGAGACCGAGCCGGGAGTCCAGGCGCTGCTCTACCGCCTGTCGCAGGAATCGCTCGAGTCCCCGCCGCCGCCCGGCCCGCCGCGCGCCATCCTGTACGCCGCGCACATGTCCAGCGACGCCGAGCTACGCGAGGAGCCCCTGGTTCGCGAGCTGGTCGCCGCCGAGCCCGACGTCCCGTTCTACGCCTGCGACGTGCGCGGCATCGGTGAGTCGCGCCCCGACACCGGCAAGGCGGACAGCTTCCTCGACCCCTACGGCAGTGACTATTTCTACGCCATCCATTCGTTGATGCTGGACCGCCCCTACGTGGGGCAACGGACGCACGATCTGCTGGCGGTGCTGGATCTGCTGGGCACGTTCGGCCACGAGCAGGTGCACCTGGTCGGCCGCGGCTGGGGTTCGCTGCCCGCCACCTTCGCCGCCCTGGTGTCGCCGCGCGTGGTTCAGGTCACCTTGAAGAATGCCCTGACGTCCTACCGGGATGTCGCCACGACCGAGCGCTACCACTGGCCGCTGTCGTCGTTCATTCCCGACGTCGTCGGCCGCTTCGATCTGCCGGACTGCTACCGGGCCCTGGCCGGCAAGAAGCTGCGCCAGATCGAACCGTCGCCGGCGTGAGTATACTGTCCGGCATGTCGACCGAGACCCAGCTGATGGACATGTTGAAGGACGCGATGCGCGCGAAGGACAGCCGCACCGCCGACTGCATCCGCATGATCAAGACGAAGCACATGGAGCGCCGCACGGCCGCCGGCTTCAAGGGCCCGCTCGACGATGCCCTCTGGATGGACGTGATCGCGTCCTACGCCAAGCAGATGAAGAAGTCGCGCGAGGAGTACGCGGCGCTGGGCGACAAGGGCAAGGCGCACATCGCCGAGCTCGATTTCGAGCTGGAGTTCTGCGCGAAGTTCCTCCCCAAGGCCGCCTCCGACGACGAGGTCCGCGCCGCCGTCATCGCCGCCATCGCCACGACCGGCATCAAGGACCCGAAGCAGTCCGGCAAGCTGATGGGCGAGGTCATGAAGGCCAACAAGGGCAAGTTCGACCCCGCTGCCACCAAGCGCATCGTCGAAGAAGAGCTGGCGAAGGGCTAGATCGCCACGGGGCTCAAGTCGCCCGTGGGGTGCTGCTCGGGCACGAGGCCGTGCAGCTCGTCCAGCGCCGCCCGCAGGATGACAGTGTCGCTGGCGCCGATGACCAGCCCCGTCGGGATCTCGATGGTCGGCGCCCGGAACAGCGACCAGTGGAGACCCAGCTCACGCGCCGGTTCGCGTCGCAGCTTCAGCGTCAGCGCTTGCACCGCCCAGCTCTGCGTGTCGACCATCAATACGCCGACGCGTCCCAGCACCCGCCCCGTGATGTCGACGACCGTACGCCCCTGAAGATCGTTCACTGAAATCTGCATCACACCACCCCCCTGTGTTCCCTGAGGAAGATGGGGTCAAAGGCGGTACCCGGCCAGGTCAGTTCCGCAACGTCACCCAGCGTTCCAGGCGACGTCGGTGCTCGGCGAGCACGCGCTCGTAGGACCGGTCATCGGCAAGATTGGTCATCTCACCGGGGTCCTTGTGCAGATCGATGAGCTGCTCGCGACGGGCGCCTCGCTCGTACACGCTCAACTTGTATCGATCGCTCCGGACCATGCGTCCGGACTGCGTTTCGACCAGCACGTCCGAGCGCCAGTCCTGCGCCTTCCGGCCTTCGACGAAAGGGCGAACACTCCGTCCGAGGAGCCCGCGTGGTGGCGTGATGCCTGCGTAATCGCACACCGTGGGCAAGAGATCGAGACCCGCGGACACCAGATGCGTCCGGTCCACCTGCCTCGGTCGGCTCGCCCCTTTGTGGCTCACGATGAAGGGAACGCGAGTCGCCTCCTCGTACAGAACGCCTTTGTGCTCCAGGCGATGCGCACCATCCATGTCGCCGTGGTCGCTCGTGAAAATGACCACGGTCTGTTCCTCCAGGTGGTTGTCGCGCAGGGCCTGCATCACCCGCCCGATCTGGGCGTCGACCTTCTCCGTCAGGCGACGATAGGCCCAGCGGTGCAGTCGCCACATCTCCGGCGTCCAGGTGCGGCGCGCATGGTCGCGAAAATCCCTCGCATACTCCGCGTCGATCGCTTCGGGTTCGAGTCGTGGGATCTCGAAGTTCGGCGGCAACGGCGGCAAGAGGGCGCCCGACGGCCGCTCGAGGGCGCGCGCGAGCATCTCGCGTTCGACTACGCGTTCCGGATTCTTGGCGGGGCGCTGTTGCGCTCGCGCGTGATCGTCGATCGCCATGTAGCAGATGTCGTGAGGGTTGATGAACGAGGCGACCATCAGGAACGGCCTGTCCCGGCGCTCACCGAGGAACCGGACGGCTTCTGCCGCGAGTCCGTCGCGCTCGTCGCGCGTCAGATCGCGAAAACCGAGGGACTCCAGCGTCATTCCACGAATCCAGTGCGTCTTGCCGCCGAACACCGTCTCGTAGCCCGCAGTCCGCAGCAGCCGCCCGAGGGACGTTTCGATGACCTCGGGGGAGGCCTGCTTGTTCGCGTCGCCATTGGACCTGACCCCGAGTTCACTGGGCATCCGGCCCGTCATCATGCTCACCCGCGACGGAACGCAGACCGGGTTCGTCGTGTAGGCGCGTTCGAACCGGGTTCCTCCTTCGGCCAGCCGATCCAGAGCGGGTGTCCGCAGATGACGGTCTCCCGCGCAGCTCATCATCCCCGCGTGCTGCTGGTCGGTGAGGATCACCAGGATGTTCGGCCGCGCCGGAGGGGCCGCGGCCATGACCAGGGCTGAAAGCAGAATTGGTGACATCGTTCCACCGATTGTTTACGCCTCGATCGCGCCTTCCAGCAACCCGCCCGTCCCCCAGGCCCGAACCTCCTCAACGACGACGGCACCGCTTCCATGGCGACGCTGCTGTTGATTGCGGCGGCACTCCCCCGCGTTACCGGCCCAGCACCCTCGCATACAGCAGTGCCCGCCTCACCACAGGCAAAGGCAGCCCGGAGCGCTCGGCGATCTCCGCGGCAGACGGGCGGCGCCCGATCTCCCTGTCGAGAGCACGCGCGGCAGTCAGCACCTGCCCCAGCTCCGCCGGAAGATCGGCCGCCTGCGGTCCCTGCACGTCGATGCCGCCCTCTTCCAGCCGCTGGATCATGGCATCCACCTCGTCGTGCGACACAGCGGTCGTCCCCAGCGCCTCGGCCAGCTCGTCGAGGCTCATGCCGTCGGCGCCGGCCGCGAGCAACGTCCTCAGGATCTCCTCCAGCTCCGGACGCAGCTTCATCGTGCTGAGCATAGTGGGTTTCGAGCTAGAACCCCCGCCATGGGCCGGATCTTCGAGACCCGAAACGCCACCATGTTCAAGCGGTGGGACAAGATGGCCAAGGCCTTTACCCGCATCGGGAAGGACCTGGCCATCGCCGTCAAGGCCGGTGGACCCAGCGTCGACACCAACCCGGCGCTCCGTCGCATGATCCAGAACGCGCGCGCCGCGAACATGCCCAAGGACAAGATCGAGACGGCCAGTCGGCCCTGGAAGCCCGGGGCATCGCCGTGCAGTCCGCCGAGTCCGAGCACGTGGCGCAGACCCTGGTGACGCTGCCGGAAGACAAGGCCACCGAGGTGCTCGCGCTCGTGGACGCGTTGGAGCAGGACGAGTACGTCCAGCGGGTGTCGCACAATCTGGGGTGATTGCTCCTGTCCTCACAAACCCTGTGCCAGCGCCGCAATCTCCGACGGTCCGAGCGGCCGGTCGTAGATCCGCACATCGTCCAGGCCGCCGGCGTAGCGCTCCTGCGGGTTCCAGAAGCCGAGACGAACCGTGTTCACGGATCCGGCCTGGGATGCCGTCGTTCCCGTGCCGGCGAGCGTGCCATCGATGTAGAGGAGGTGGGTCACACCGTCGAAGGTGTACGCGATCTGGTGCCAGACACCCGGTGAAGGCGCCTCCGCACCGACCAGCTCACTGCCGCCGGCTTTCCAGGCCACCAGGCGGCCGAAGCGAAACCCGAGCTGGACGGAGGTCGAGGCCATCATCACGGTGACGTTTGCGAGGGCGACGATGCTGCTGCTCTTTCCCGGACTGATCGGATCGGGACGGATCCAGGCCGCCAGTGTCTTCGGTCCGTCGACGGCGGGTAGCTGGTTGCCCACCGTCGGCACGTAAAGCTCGTCGACGACGCCGTCGAAGACGAGCGAGGCGGGGTTCGGTGCTTTCAAGGGCGCCCCACCGGTCGCCCAGGTCGGCTCGTTCCTCAAGGTGGCGCTGTTCCCGTTGCCCGTGGAATCGGCAGCGGATGCGCCCCTGCCCTCGTCCAGCTTCCAGTGAGCGACGAGGCCGGTCGATGTCGCCATCTCGGGTCCTACGTCCAGGCCACCACGGGGCCTGTCCACAGGACCGTCAGTCTCTCCCGTGACATCTCTCGGAGCGTCCCTGGGCCCGACCGCGACGTCACGGCCGGACGCATCCTGGTGGACCAGAGCCGGAGGTCGCGCCAGGTCGACGCATGCGCCAGGACCGAGGGTGCTCAGCAGCCCGACGACAACCAGCCGTCTGGAGCCGCTTCGTCGTGGCCCAAGGCGACGCACGCTTCCATCGTATCCCGGCGACGTTGCCGACGCATGGCTGCTGCACGGTTCGATCACCCGCGCGGTGGTTCGATCCCACGGGCAAGTCGCGCGAGCAGCGGGGCGTTGAAAAAGCTCATCGGAGTCAGGTTTGTCGCGACTTCCGTTCCGATGTTCGCTCCGCGGGTCTAGCTTTTCGAATTCACGCAGCCATCAGTCGGGTCGAGCGGTCTAGGAACGGTCTAGGAAACGCGGACCTCGGGAGCCGAAGTTGCGGCGACGAGCTAGCCAGCGCTTCTTCGCCTTGGAGCGCGCGTACGCGATCGCCTCATCCAGGATGGCGTCATCGGGCTCGAGAGACGACAGCCGCTCATGGTCCAGCAGCACCCACCCGGTCATGAACCGCCCCCGGGCCTCGAAGCGCCGGCACGTGCGCCGCACTCAACGCTGGAACTGCCGGCGGATCGGGAGCCCGTTGGTCACACCACGAACGTGAACCGCGCCGTGCCGGCGTCGGCGCGCGCGATCAACAGGCGGCGATCGTAGATGCCGTCGCGGGCATTGCCGGCCTCGCCCGGGAAGTAGAGCTGGGTCGTGAGCACCGGGCCGCCGGGGCGCTGGATCTTCACGTGGAAGTGGCGGGTGCGGCCGGGGTAGAGGCCGGGCAGGAGGGTCTCGAAGCGGTAGAGCCCGTCGGCGGCGGTGCGCTGGTGGCCGCGCAGCCGGAAGCCGGCGTTGTCGTACTCCCCCCCATCGTCGCAGTGCCACAGGTCGACCACGGCCTCGGCGATCGGGCCGCACCGCTCCGAGACGACGAAGCCCTCGAGGACCAGCCTGGTGCCCGGTAGGCCCGGCTCGAGCAGCGAGGTCCGCTCGGGCGAGCTCGGCTTCCAGTACGGGCCCTCGGTCTGCGACGGGCTCGGCGGGTCGCCATCCTTGCAGACGGGGGTGAGCGCCAAGGAGGCGCCGGCGCCGGCGTCCATGCCACTGCCGCCCGTGGTGCCGCAGCCGAAAGCCGCCGGGGCCACCAGCAACGCACGCAGGCCGTCCCGTCTCGTCAGGCTCATGCCGGAATCCTACACGACCCGTTCCGTCACGGCTCGAGGATGCTCTGCTTGAACTCCTTGTGCATCAGCAGGTTGACGTTGGCGTCGATGATCTCGCCCATCGTGTCGCACCGGAGGAAGACGTCGGTCTCGTGGTGGACGGCCAGCTCCTCCCGCAGGCTCGCGACCTTGTCTGGCTCGGAGAGCTTTTGGGGCCGCATGATCGCCAAGAGCTCGCTCAGGCGGCTCCATTCGACTTTCGCACGGGCCGCGATGAGGCTCCGCTCCTCGAGCTGGTACTGCTTCACCGTCTCGGCCTCCATGTGCTTGATGCCCAGGAAGATGATCGGGTTGTTCTCGCGGAAGTACTGCGGCAGGTAGAAGTTCTTCCGTCCCTCGTAGGACTGCTGATCGAAGTCGATGGCGCGCAACCGGTACTGCGCCCCCTCGATGTCCGGCGTCACCGCGACGACGTAGTTGTACGACCGCATGTCGCCCAGCAGCCGCACGAAGCAGCGCTCGTTGAACTTCACGAACTCCTTGGCCAGGCGGATGTGGTTGAAGGCCGAGCCGACCATGTGGTCCCGCATGAAGTCGTCGCCGGGGATGCCGATGATGTGCTCCTCGACCAGCGTTTCGCCATGCACCAGGAACGTCACCGTGTTGGGCGACAGCAGCTCCTCCAGCTCGAGCCCGTAGACGCGCGAGGCATCGCTCCTCTTGACGTAGAAGTGATCGTAGTTGTCGTTGAGCCGGTTGATGATCCGCACCCGGAACGGCTTGGTGTTGCCGAACGTGCAGTAGTCGATGCGCGCGACCGTGAGGTGATTGAGGATGCCGAGGTCCCCGCCCGCCTTGAGCAGCGAGTAGATGTACGTCAGCCCCCGGTACAGCTCCTTCCGGTCCGCCAGCCCGTACTCGACCGTCTCCCAGAGAGTCTCCTGGTTCCGTTCATCGAGCAGCGGGACGCTGAACTCGTGGCGGAGGAGGTCCTCGTAGCTGACCGGTAGCTGGGCCGCGCGGCTGTACTTGGTCAGATACTTCAGCAGCGCCGGCCCGACGGGAAACGCGGGCTTCTTCTTCGAGGGGATGTTGTTGCCGCGCACGGTCGGGAACTACTCGACGACGACCAGGCCCCCCTCGAACTGCATGCAGTGAACCGCGCAATGGTAACCGTAGTTTCCGACTGCAGTGAACGTGTGGGTGAACGTGTCGCCCGTGTTCTTCGTCCCACTCTGGAACTTGCCGTCGGCCTGGCAGTCGGTCGCCAACGTGCCGCCGCTGCCGCCGGAACGAACCGAGTGCCCGTTGGCTTCCCAGACCCAGGTGACGGTGTCGCCGACCTTGACCTTCAGCAGCTCGGGCATGAATGAGAGAGTTTCGCCGCGCACCTTGACGGTGAGGCTGGATGAAGCCGCATCGGTCGCCATCGACATATCGGGCTGCGTGTCGGCCTGCCCGCGGTCGGAGGCGGCGGCATCACGGGCATCGTTCGTTGCCGTGTCCGCGGGGCGGTCGCTGGCCACCTCACCGGCGGCCTGGGTGTCACGGTTCGGCTGCGTGTCGGCGGACGGTCCGTCATCCGGCGTCGTCGCCGAATCGGTCCGCGTGTCCGCCTGACCTTGGCGATCCACCCCGGCGTCGGGCTTGGTGCCCTTCTTGTCAGAGCCGCAGCCGAAGGTGATGAGGGTGAGGAATGAGAGCGACAGAACAACGAAACGCGTCATGCGGGGCATTATGTGGACCGGGTGGTTCGCTGTCCAGGCAGTCATCCGGCCATCACAAAAGAAGGGGCGCGTCGAGGTGGCGGGGCAGAGCCAGGAGGCCTGTGGCCCCTTGCGCATCGATGTGGTCGCGCCGAGGTGGAGACTCGGCTGAACACGGCCGAGGTCGTCGCACGCATCGGTCGCCCTGCCGGTCAGGGGGTATAACTCCCTCCGTGCGATTGGCGCGACGTCGTTTCATGATGGCCGTGGCAGGCTCGGCCGTGGGCGGGGGCAAAGCGAGCCTGCGCGTGGGCGGACCGATCTTCCTGGCCTCGGACGATCCGGTGGCGCTGGCGCGTGAGCACCGGCGGCTCGGGTACCGGGCGGCGTACGTGCCCAAGGTGGCCACGCACGAGCGGGCGGCCGAGGTGGCGCGGGCGTTCGCGGTGGAGGATGTGGTCATCGCCGAGGTGGGGGCGTGGAAGAACATGCTCGACCAGGATCCGGCCGCGCGGAAGGCGAACCTGGCGTACGTCACCGACCGGATGGCGCTGGCCGACGAGGTGGGGGCGCTCACCTGCGTCACCATCGCCGGCTCGATGAACCCCGGGCAGTGGGACGGGCCGGATCCGAGGAACGGATCGAAGGAGTTCTTCGAGGCGACCGTGGAGAACAGCCGGAATGTCATCGACGCGGTGAAGCCGCGGCGGGCGAAGTTCAGCCTCGAGATGATGCCCTGGACGCCGCCGCGGTCGGCCGAGGAGTACCTGCGCCTGATCCGCGCCATCGACCGCCCAGCGTTCGGCGTGCACATCGACATGTGCAACGTCATCGAGACGGCCGAGCAGCTCTACGGCAGCGGCCGCCTCATCGAGGACACGTTCAAGAAGCTGGGTCGCTGGATCCTCTCGTGCCACGCCAAGGACCTGCGGGGCCACCGCGTGCACCTCGCCGAGACGGTGCCCGGCCGGGGCGGCGTGGACTACACGGCCTACCTGAAAGCGATCGCCACCTACGCGCCCGGCGCTCCTCTGATGCTGGAACACATCGAGAAGCCCGAGGAGTATGACGAGGGGCGGGAGTACATCTTCCGCGTCGGGCGGCAGGCGGGGATCTCCTTCGGCTAGGACGTGAGTGCGGCCACGCGAGGCAAGATCGCGTCGTGGTCTTGTGCGCCGGCTGCTCCGGATAGACCTCCGGATCCGCTATGGGATGGCAGCGGTGGGGGCCTGTGGTGATCGCGCTCGCGCTCGGGGCCTGTCAGGGCGACGGACGGTTCGGCGCTGAGATCGTCGCGGCGGTGGTCTCGGACACACCGTTCGTCGAGGGCGGTGGTCAGGTGGTGATCGAGGCGGAGAACGCCACCGGCGAAGGTGACGGCACCGGGATTGCGGCTGGCGCAACCTGGACGGGCAAGGCGATCATCAGCGCCAGCGGCGGGGTGGCCATCGAGGCCACGCCGAATGCGGGCGTGCACACCGGCGAGACCACGGTCGGTCCGCGCCGGGACTACAAGGTGCGCTTCACGACACCGGGGACGTATCAGGTGTGGATCCGGGCGTGGGGGCCGACGAGCAGCGACGACTCGCTCCACGCGGGGCTGAACGGCACGCCGGTCAGTCTGGGAGCGAGCGGTGTGAACGTGCTCAGCAGCAACTGGGGCTGGGTGAACACGGTTGGATCGCGGCGGCTCACGGTCACCGTGACCAGCGCCGGGCTGGCCACCGTGAACCTGTGGATGCGCGAGGACGGGGTGCGGATCGACAAGCTGCTGCTGACCACCAGCTCGTCCTTCACGCCTTCCGGCCCAGGTCCAGCCGAGAGCCCGCGGGACAGCCAGCCTCAGGCAGACGCAGGACAGCCGGACGGGCACGTCCACCCGGAGCCCGACAGCGCGCCTCCACCGGTGGACATGTACATGGCGCCGCCCGCCGAGGGCGCGTTTGCCGAGAGCGGCGGGGAGGTGGTGATGGAGGCGGAGAACGCCACGGGCGAAGCCGCCGGCACCGGGAGCGCAGCCGGCTCGAGCTGGACGGTGCGCGCCGTGAGCGCAGCCAGCGGTGGGTCGGCCATCGAGGCCACGCCCAACGCGGGTGTGCACACGGCCGACACGACCGTCGGTCCGCGCCGGGACTACCGGGTGCGCTTTGCGACCGCGGGGACGTATCAACTCTGGGTACGCGCGCGGGGTCCGACAACCAGCGACGACACCGTGCACGCGGGACTGAACGGGACGCCGGCCACTCTGGGCGGCGCCGGACTGCTGTTCCCGCCCGGCTGGACCTGGATGAACAAGGTGGACACACGACGGGTGACGGTGACCGTCTCGAGCCCCGGGCTGGCGACCATCAATCTATGGATGCGCGAGGACGGGTTGTTCGTGGACAAGATCCTGTTGACCACCAACGCCTCCTTCACGCCGTCGGGCACCGGGCCGGCGGAGAGCTCGCGGGATGGTCAGCCGCCGCCGCCACCACCACCGGACGGGGGAGCGCCGCCGCCTTCCGGGGGCGAGGTCGCCTTCGTCGAGAACGGCGGGCAGGTGGCGATGGAGGCGGAGAACGCCACGGGCGCCGCCGCCGGGACCGGCGTCGCGGCCGGCTCGACCTGGACCGCACGCGCCGCCGGTCCGGCCAGCGCCGGGATGGCCATCGAGGCCACGCCGAACGCGGGCGTGCGCACCGGTGACATGACCGTCGGTCCACGCCGGGACTACCGGGTGCGCTTCTCGACCGCGGGGACGTATCAGGTCTGGGTGCGGGCCAGCGGCCCGACGACCAACGACGACACATTCCACGCGGGACTGAACGGGACGCCGGCCACCCTGGGCGAAAGCGGGCTGCTGGTCCCGCCGAGCTGGACCTGGATCAACAAGGTGGGGCCGCGCCGGGTGACCGTGACGGTGCCCGGCCCTGGGCTTGCGACGGTCAACCTCTGGATGCGGGAGGACGGGATCATCGTCGACAAGATCCTCCTCACCACCAACGCCTCCTTCACGCCGTCCGGCACCGGCCCGGCGGAGAGCCCGCGGGAAGGGACTTCGCCGCCGCCACCGCCTGCGGGGCAGGGTCAGTGGTCGCCGGTGGTGACCTGGCCGGCCGAGGCCGTGCACGCGCACGTCCTGCCCGACGGCCGGGTGCTGATGTTTCCTTACGGCGATCACGACGCGGCGGATCCTCACCTGTGGGATCCGGCCACGAACGTCTTCACGCCTGTTCCGAACGCGCGGACCAACGTCGGCTGTTCGGGGCATGCGTTCTTGCCGGATGGCCGTCTGCTGGTGGCCGGCGGCGAGCCGCACAGCGATCACACCGGGAACGGCATCGTCGACGTCAACCTGTTCGACTACCGGACCAGCGCGTGGAGTGCGGCGCCCGACATGAACGCGCCACGCTGGTACCCGAACGTGACCACGCTTGCCAACGGCGAGATGGCGGTCATCACCGGCGACACCACCCCCGATACGGGGAACCCGATCCCGCAGGTGTTCACGGCGGCGGGCACCTGGCGCACGCTGGACAGCGCCCACCGCGTGCTGCCGTCGTATGCCTTCACCTTCCTGGCCCCTGACGGCCGCGTGTTCGTGTCGGGGCCCGAGCGACACTCGGTCTACCTCGACACCAGCGGCACCGGCACCTGGAGCGACATCGTCGCCTCGACGAACTTCCCGCGGATCCGCACCTACGGCTCGTCGGTGATGTACGACGACGGCAAGGTCATCATCATGGGCGGCGGTGACCCGCCCACCAGCACCGTCGAGGTGATCGATCTGGGGGCGGCGACGCCGCGGTGGCGGAACGTGGCTCCAATGAACTTCGCGCGGCGCCAGGCGACCGCCAGCCTGCTGCCGGACGGCCGGGTGCTGGTCGTCGGCGGCAGCAGCGGGCCGGGCCACAACAACGTGGCGGGCGCGGTCCTGCAGGCTGAGTTCTGGGACCCGGCCACCGAGACCTGGACCGTGGTCGCGGCCAAGAACGTGCCGTCGCTCTACCATTCGGCGGTGTTCTTGCTGCCCGACGGGCGGGTGGTGGCCACGCCGGGCCGCGTTGGGGGGCCTTCCCCGTACGAGGAGAGCCGCGAGACGCAGTTCTATTCGCCCGATTACCTGCTCCGCGGCGCGCGTCCGGTCATCTCGGCCGCCCCGGCGAGCGTGGGCTACGGACAGACCTTCTTCGTGGCCACGTCCGAGGCCACCAGCATCGGACGCGTCACCTGGATCCGGCTGCCGTCGGTGACGCACGCGATCGACATGAACCAGCGGATCAACCGGCTGTCGTTCGTGGTTGCGCCGGGGGGCCTCGACGTCACCGCGCCCTCCAACCGCAACCTCTGCCCGCCCGGTCACTACATGCTGTTCATCCTGGACCGCGACGGCGTCCCGTCGGTGGCCCGGATCGTCCAGATCACCTGACGTCGCCTCAACGCGGATCCACCACCCGCCCCAGGAACAGGAGCGCGCCCGTCGGCTTGTCGCGGATGGCGAACAGGAACGGGCTGGTGACATCGACGGTCGGGCCGTGGGAGGCGGCAGCGAGCGACGACGGGAATGCGACACGGTTGTCAGGCGTCTCGGCGTATAACCCTCCCATGAACAGGCTCCTCGTCGCAGCCGCCTTCTGCCTCTTCACCTCTGCCGCCTTCGCGGCTGAACTGCCGGCCGTTCCCGCCGGCCCGATCGCCAAGAAGAAGGAGCTCCTGTTCTCCGATGATTTCGCGGGTGCCGAGCCGGCCAAGGTCTGGCACAAGGTCGTCCCGACCTTCGTCGTCGAGAAGGGCGCGCTCAAAGGCACGCAGACCCGCGATGTGGACGTTCCCGCTGCCGACGGCAAGCGCGAGATCAAGAAGCACGCCGCTGTCCACGGTCTCGAGATCCCCACCAAGGACAGCGTCGTCGAGGCCAGGATCCGTTTCGAAGGCGCGACGATGATCGATGTGGAGTTCGACGATCGCAAGTACACCGGCGCCCATTACGGCCACCTCTGCCGCGCCCAGGTCCGCCTGGACGGCGTGACCATCATCGATGAACGCGACGGTGGGATGCGCAACGACATCCGCGAGATGCGCGCCGATCCCGCGAAGAAAGCCGATGTCGCCAAGCTCCTCGTCGGCCGCAGTGCGACCTATCCGGCCAAGCTCGAGGCGGGCAAGTGGTATGTCCTGGTCGTCGAGACGGTCGGTGACGCCATGCGCGTCACGATCGACGGCAAGCCCGCAGCCTTCCTCAGGTCTTCCGGGATCGCCCATGCCACCAAGTCCAAGATCGAGCTGGGCGTCGCGGGCAAGGACGGCTTTTTCGACGACGTCAAGGTCTGGAACGCCGAGCCGGCCCGGCCATAGTCAACGGATCCGCGCCGCGGCGGGTATGATGTACGTTTGGCGACGCTGCTCATATTGACGCTGTGGGCGGCGCAGACCGTCAAGGAGCCGACCGGCATCCGGGCGTTCCTCGACAGTCATTGCGTCGACTGCCACGAGGGGCCCGAGCCCGACGGCGGGCTCGACATGAAGAAGCTTCGCGGTGACCTCGGCAACGCCGAGTCCACGGCCCGCTGGATTCGCATATTCGATCGCGTTGAACGGGGCGAGATGCCGCCCCGGCACGAAGAGCGCCCGCCCCTTGCGGCCAGCCGCGCCTTCATCCGGTCGACGGGCGATTGGCTGCGAGCGGCGGAGAGGCAGCGATTCCAGACTCTGGGCCGCGTGCGCGCGAGGAGGCTGACGAATCTTCAACTGGAACGGACGCTGCACGACGTGCTCGGTGTCGACATCCCGCTGGCGGTTCATTTCTCGGCAGCGCCCCGCTCTCATCGGTATTCGACCGTGGCCGATGGCCAGCCGATGTCCCGCTACCAGCTCGAGCAGCACTTGACCGTCGTCGACCTGGCGCTGGACGAAGCGTTCCGGCGCGCGCTGGGTCCCGAGGACGTGTTCAGCAAGCACCTGACCGCGGAGGCCCTCTCCCGCACGGATGCCAAGAAGCGGACGCGCGAGCCGGAGATGCTCGACGGTCGCGGCGTGGTCTGGTCGTCGGGGCTGGAGTTCTACGGCCGGATCCCTGCCACGACGGCCAGCGAAGACGGCTGGTACCGCGTCACGGTCCGGGCGTCGGCCTTGAAGAGCCCGGAGAACCACGGGGTGTGGTGCACGATTCGCCGGGGCCATTGCGTCTCGGGGTCTCCGCAGTTCGGCTGGGTGGGCGCTTTCGAGGCGAGAACCGAGCCGCGGGAGTGGACGTTCGAGACGTGGTTGCCGCGCGGGGAGATGATCGAGATCCGCCCTGGCGACGTCACCCTGCGGCGAGGGACCTTCAAGGGTGGTCAGGTCGGCACCGGCGAAGGTGGTCCCCAGGACGTGCCGGGCATCGCGATCGAATGGATCAAGATGGAGCGGTTCCATCGGGGTCCCGGCGCTGCGGAGATTCGCAGACAGCTCATCGGAGAGGACATCCGCGGCTTGATGACCCGCTTCGCCGAGCGGGCGTTTCGCCGGCCGGTGACGAACCGGGAGGTCGACCCCTACGTGCAGCTGGTCGAGGAGGCCCTGGACAGGGGCGAGCCGCGGCTCACGGCTCTCCGGGGCGGATACAGGGCCATCCTTTGCTCGCCGAGGTTTCTCTACTTCTACGAGCAGCCGGGCGTGCTCGACGACCATGCCGTGGCCTCGCGCCTGAGCTACTTCTTGTGGAACCGGATGCCCGACGCGGAGTTGCTGCGCCTCGCCGCTGCGGGTGAGATGAAGAAGCCTCAGGTCCTTCGCGCGCAGGTCAAGCGGATGCTGGCCGATGCGCGGGGCAAGGAGTTCGTTCGAGACTTCTCGTCCGAGTGGCTGGACCTCAATCTCATCGACTTCACCGAGCCCGACCGGCGGCTGTACAAGACCTTCGATGTCGTGGTGCAGAACGCGATGCTCGACGAGACGCACGCCTACTTGCAGGCGATGCTCGACGGCAATTTGAGCGTCACCCACGTCATCGCCTCGAACTTCACCTTCCTGAATAGCCGTCTGTCGCGGTTCTATGATCTGCAAGGCGCCGCCAACGCCTCCAACAACGATGAGCTCCGGCGCGTCAAGCTCGATCCTGGATCACGACGTGGCGGCCTCTTGGCCCAGGGCGCGATCCTGAAGGTGACGGCCAACGGGACCACGACTTCTCCGGTCATCCGTGGCGTCTGGGTGTCCGAGCGGCTCCTCGGTGAGGAGGTCCCTCCTCCTCCCCAGAATGTCGCCGCCATCGAGCCGGACATTCGCGGCGCGAAGTCGATCCGCGACATGCTGGACAAGCATCGCTCGGTCAGCTCGTGCGCCTCGTGTCACGTCAAGATCGACCCGCCCGGCTTTGCGCTGGAGAACTTCGATCCCGCAGGGCGCTGGCGCGACCAGTATGGAGAGATCGCCGTGGACGCGAGCTACACGCTTCCGGACGGCACCGCCTTCAAGGACGTGGACGGCTTCCGGTCCCGCGTTCTCGCCCAGCCCGAGAAACTGGCGAGGAACGTCGCGCAACAGCTCCTGGTCTACGGGACGGGCGCGCCTATTGGTTTTTCGGATCGGCAGGTCGTTGCCAGCATCGCCAAGGGGGCTCGCGGCTCGAAATACGGATTTGCGTCGCTCGTCGAGGGCGTGGTCACAAGCGAAAGGTTTCTTCAGAAATGAATCGCCGAACATTGTTGCGCGGCTCGGGCGTGTTTCTGGCACTTCCCTGGCTGGAGTCGGCTCACGGGAAAGCACCACCGCCGCGCCGCTTCGTTGCGATGACATTGGGCCTGGGCCTGCTCTCCGAGAACCTCAACCCGAAGAAGGCCGGGCGCGACTACGAACCGAGCCGGTATCTGACGCCTCTGGGCGATCTGCGCAAGCAGATCACCGTCGTCTCGGGCGCGTCACACCCCGGCGTGACCGGTGGTCACCGCGCCGAGGCGAGCATCCTCACGGCCAAGAACATGGGCGGCTCCAGCGGCGCGCGCAATTCCATCTCCCTCGATCAGTACATGGCCAAGTATCAGGGGATCCAGACGCGCTTTCCCTCGCTGGTGCTGGGAAGCAGCGGCGCCAACAGCCCGTCCTACACCGAGAGCGGCGCGATGATCCCGGCCGAGTCTTCGCCGTCGCGTCTGTTCACGCGGCTGTTCGTCGACGACACGGCGGACCAGCGGAAGCTTCAGACCCAGCGCATCCAGCAGGGCCGCAGCATCATGGACCTGGTCCAGGACGATTCGAAGCGCCTCATGGGCGAGCTGGGGACCGGGGATCGCGACAGGCTGGATGCGTACTTCACCAGCGTGCGCGATCTGGAGAACCGCATGGCGGAGACCGAGGGCTGGGCGAATCGGCCCAAGCCCACCATCGACGCTGCCCCGCCCGTCGACAACGGCAACTCCAACGACTTCATAAGTCGGCAGCGGCTGATGTCGAAGATGGTCGCGCTGGCGCTGAAGACGGATTCGACACGTTTCATCACCTACCACCTGGGCGGATCGGGAGGCGTGATCCCGATCGAGGGCGTGTCCGAGGGCTACCACGGGCTGAGCCACCACGGACTCGATCCCGACAAGCTCGCGCAGCTCGCTCTCGTCGAGACGGAGATCATCAAGGCGTGGGGCGATTTCCTGCGCGACCTGGCCGCCGTCGACGAGCACGGTGTCAGCCTGCTCGATTCCACCGCCGTGCTCCTCACGAGCAACCTGGGCAACGCCTCGTCGCACAACAACAAGAACATGCCCATTCTGCTTGCGGGCGGCCGCTTCAAGCACGGCCAGCACCTGGCGTTCGATCAGGAGAACAACTACCCGCTCCCGAAGATCTTCGTCAGCCTGCTGCAACGGCAAGGGTTGGAGACCAATCGCTTCGCCGGCACCAAGGGAACCTGCGCGGGCCTCGAACTGGTCTGACGGGCTATTTCGCGAACACGTACCCGGCGATGCCCTGCGAGACCCAGCCGTAGTCTTTCGTGACCTGGTCTCGCTCGGATGCCGAGACTGTGTAGTAGTGGCTGGGACGCGCGGGGTGGTACAGCCGGAACAGGGGCACAGTGCCGTTGCCGGCCGTCGTATGGATGAATCCCACCGAACCTTCGTCGATGAGTTTGTCTTGCAGGGCCTGCTTTCGTTCCGCAACGCTGGTCGTATAGAAGTGGGTCCCGTTCCGGCGGCGCAATCGGTAGAACGGCTCGGTGCCGGGGACCTGATATTTGTTGATCCAGAACGCCGTTCCCTTGGGGACGTAGTCGCGAACGGGGACCATGTCGAGAGCCGAGAGCGACTCCTTGGTCGTGAAAATCCAGTCGAGCGTTTCCACGTTGAAGAACCGGAAGACGGGGCGACGAACATCATCCACAGGCTGCGTTTCGACCGCTCGCCACGCAACAACCCCGCCGACACCCGCCACAATCGTGGCCGTCGCAATCATCAGGCGACGAATCAGGCGACGACGTCCGCTGCCAGCCGCTGTCCGGACGTCCGGGTGCGAAACCGACGTGTCGGCCATCGCTTCGATCGAATCTCGACCTCCGGGCAGGTTTCGTGACGCAACCTGGAGTGCGGCCTGGAACTCGCCCATGGACGCAAAACGGTCGTCGGGAGCCTTGGCGAGGGCGCGAAGGATGATCGCCTCCACGTTCTCGTCCAGGGACGGTACGGTCATCCGGGGCGATGGAGGAGCCACGCTCAGGTGCATGTTGACCAGCTCGCCGAAGCCCGTCGAGACGAACGGAGGTCGACCGCAGATGGCTTCATACAGGATGGCTCCCAACGAATAGATGTCGCTGCGGTGATCGACCTCTTTGGCGCCGGAGCACTGCTCGGGCGACATGTACATGGGCGTGCCCATCAAAGCCCCGGTATGCGTCTTCACCCCCCCGGACGAGAAGGTCGGGTGAAGCTTGGCGATTCCGAAATCGAGGACCTTGACGCGCTCGCGTTTGGGATCGTGTTCATCGACGACGATGAACAGGTTGTCCGGTTTGAGATCGCGGTGAACGATTCCCTTGTCGTGCGTGGCGGCCAGCGCAGACGCGACCTGCTCGGCCAGATCGAGCGCCTGGCGCGGGGGTAGGCGTCCCATCCGTTGAATCCGCTGCCGCAGCGATTCGCCCTCGAGCAGCTCCATCACCAGGTAGGCGACGTCCTGGGCCGTGGTGCCCGAATCCAGGATCTCGATGATGCTGGGATGGCGGATGGCGTTTGCCGCGCGCGCTTCGTTGAGAAAGCGCCCGCGGAGCTCGGGGTCGGTGTTCAGGTCTGTCCGCAGAACCTTGATGGCCACCCGGCGGCCGATCTCCGGGTGCTCGGCCAGATACACCGCGCCCATCCCCCCTTCCCCGAGGATCGAGAGGGCGCGGTAGTTACCGAATTGTTTGCCAACCAATTCAATGACTCTACCCGGGGGTGACCGGGCTACGCCAGGCGCGTGGCCTTGAGCGCGGTGAGGATCATCCGCGTCGCGGGCGACTGGTTCAGCGTGTAGAAGTGTACGCCGGGCGCGCCGCCGTGCAGGAGGTCCACGCACTGAGCGGTTGCCTGCGCCACGCCCAGTTGCAGGCTGGCGGCCGGGTCGTCCTTGCGCCGTTCCAGCTCGGCGAGCAGCGCGACAGGAATGCTGGATCCGCACATCTTCGTCATGCGCTGGATCTGGGCGAGGGTGGTGATGGGCATGATGCCGGGCACGATCGGAACCGTGATGCCGGACGCGCGCGCCCGTTTCACGAAGTCGAAGTAGACGCGGTTGTCGAAGAACAACTGGGTGACGATGAAGTCGACGCCTGCCTTCACCTTCGCCACGAGGTGCTTCATGTCCTGAGCGAGTTCACGGCACTCGAGGTGCCCCTCGGGATACCCGGCTGCCGCCAGCGACAGACGCGCGCCGTACCGCTCGCGGATGAAGGCGATCAGGTCAGACGCGTGTGCGAAACCGTCTGTGGCAACCTGGAACTTCTCTTCCCCGGCGGGCGGATCGCCGCGCAGGGCGATGACGTTCTCGATGCCAGCCTCGATCAACCGGTCCAGCACCGCGCTGATCTCGGCACGGCCGGCGCCGACGCAGGTCAGGTGGGCCATGGCGCAGATCCCGTGCGCCTTTTCGATCCTGGTGACCAGCTCCACCGTGCGGTCGCGCGTCGAGCCGCCGGCGCCGTAGGTGACCGATACGAACGCCGGCCGCAGGTCCGCCAGCTCGTGGATCGTCTTCTCGAGGTTGCCCACCCCTTGCTCGGTCTTGGGCGGAAAGAACTCGAACGAGAACAGCTTTCGCCCCGAGGCGAAGAGCTCCCGGATCTTCATGACTCCCTGGCGGAGAGGACCTCGAACCTGTCCAGCCGCTTTCGGGCGGTGAAGACGTCGATGATGATGGTCTCCCCGCGCTTCTCCGGGGCCTCGAACATCACGTCGTGGCAGATCTCCTCGACGACCGAGCGCAGGCTCCGCGCGCCCGTCTGCCGCCGCATCGAGAAGCGGACCACCTCGCGCAGGGCATCGTCCTCGAACTGCAGGTCGACGCCGTCCAGCTTGAGGAGCGCCTGGTACTCCTTGACCACCGAGTCCGGCGGCGCGGTCAGGATCTCGTACAGCTCGTTCTCGCCCAGTCCCTCGAGCTCGACGCGCACCGGCAGCCGTCCCAGGAACTCGGCCAGGAGGCCATAGTCGAGGAGGTCCTTCTCGGCGATCGGATGCTGGCGCAGGTCGGTGAAGGTGCCAGCGGCGATGAACAGGATGTCCTGGGTGTCGACGGTGACGAAGTCGTGCTTGTTCCAGTGCTGGGTGACGTTCAGCGGCACGAAGATCTCGCGGCCCTCGATCACCTTGAGCAACGCCTGCTGCACGCCCTCGCCGCCGATGTCGCGCGCGCCGGCGCCCGTGCGCGCGCTGTGCGTGCGGCGGGCGATCTTGTCCACCTCGTCGATGAAGACGATGCCCCGCTGGGCCGACTGGATGTCCTGGTCGGCGTGGTGGAGCAGCTCGCCGATCATCACCTCGACGTCCTTGCCGTAGTAACCGGCCTCGGTGTACTCGGTGGCGTCGGCGATGGTGAACGGGACCTCGAGGAAGTCGGCCAGCGTGCGCGCGATGTGCGTCTTGCCCGATCCGGTCGGCCCGATGAGCAGGATGTTCGACTTCTTGATGAGGCGCTTGCCCGCGGCCGTCTTCTGGTTGCAGCGCTTGAGGTGGTTGTAGGCGCCTATGGCCACGGTGCGCTTGGCGCGCTCCTGCCCGATCACGTACCGGTCGAGGTACTCGAAGATCTGGCGGGGAGTGGGAATCGACCGCTCACCGACGCGTGGCGACGTCTTCATGAAGGCGCGGCCAGTATCTCACCGGTTCTTGGATCCCGCTAGGAACGGGGGTCACTTTGTGCCAATCTCCCGCGCAAATGTCGATCATCAAGAAGGTCTCGGCGCGTGAAATTCTCGATTCGCGGGGTAACCCCACGCTCGAGGCCGAGGTGGTCCTCGAATCCGGCACGGTGGCTTCCGGCGCCGTCCCCTCGGGCGCGTCGACGGGGGAGCATGAAGCGGTCGAGCTGCGCGACGGCGACGCCAAGCGCTACCTCGGCAAGGGCGTGCTCAAGGCGGTCGAGAACGTCGGCAAGCTCTTGCAGCCGGTGCTGCTCGGGCGCGATGTTTTCGATCAGGCGGGCGCCGACGCGGCGATGAATGCGGCGGACGGGACCCCGAACAAGGGAAAGATCGGCGCCAACGCCATCCTCGGTGTCTCCATGGCCATCGCCAGAGCCGCGTCGGTCGAGCTGGGCGTTCCGCTTTACAAGTACCTCGGCGGCCCCAACGCGCGCGTGCTGCCGGTGCCGATGATGAACATCATCAACGGCGGCGCCCACGCCAACAACAACCTCGACTTCCAGGAGTTCATGATCGTGCCGCTGGGGCTGCCGAACTTCCGCGAGGCCCTGCGCGCCGGGGCCGAGGTGTTCCACAATCTGAAGAAGATTCTCGCCAAGCGCGGCTCGTCGACGTCGGTGGGCGACGAGGGCGGCTTTGCGCCGGATCTCAACGGCGCCGAGGCGGCCTGCGAGGTGGCCATCGAGGCGATCAAGGCCGCGGGCTACACGCCCGGCAAGGACATCTGCATGGCGCTCGACGTCGCCTCCAGCGAGCTTTACGACAAGGCGAGCGGCAAGTACGTCTTCAAGAAAGAGAAGAAGGAGCTGGACGTCGCGGGCATGGTCGCCATGTACAAGGCGCTGCACGAGAAGTTCCACATCGTGTCCATCGAAGACGGGATGGCCGAGAACGACTGGGACGGCTGGAAGAAGCTGACCGATGCCCTTGGCGCTCGCTGCCAGCTGGTGGGCGATGACCTCTTCGTCACCAACGCCGAACGCATCAAGGAAGGCATCCAGCGCGGCACCGCCAACAGTGTCCTCGTGAAGATCAACCAGATCGGGTCCATCACCGAGACGCTCGAGGCGGTCGAGAGCGCGCATCGCACCGGGTGGACCACGATCACGTCGCACCGCTCCGGTGAGACCGAGGACACGTTCATCGCCGATCTCGCCGTGGCGACGCGCGCCGGCCAGATCAAGACCGGCTCCCTGGCCCGCACCGACCGCGTTGCCAAGTACAACAGACTCCTCAAGATCGAGCAGGAGCTGGGAAATCAAGCAATCTACCCGGGTGCTGCGGCCTTCAGGGCCAAGCGGTAGTCCAAGTCCCCACATCGTCCACGCGGATCCCGCGTGCTACCCTTCAAGGTGGCGAGCGTAGGTCATGCGATCGTCGGCCTGGCGATCGGACGGGCGTACGGCGGCGAGACCGGGCGCGAACGAGGGCTGGCGATGGCCGGCTTCATGGGCCTGGCCGTCCTGCCCGATCTGGACGTCCTGGGCGTCGCGCTGGGTACGTCGGACTACGGTCCCTTCGGCCATCGCGGGTTCAGCCACACGTTGCCCTTCGCGGTGCTGGGCGCGCTGGCGATCGCGCTGGTCGCCTGGCAGTACAACCAGCGTCGGGCTGCGGCCGCCGGGCTGCTGGCCTTCGTGGCGCTGGCCAGCCACGGCGTGCTGGACATGCTGACCTTCAACACGCGCGGCGTGCTCTTGCTGTGGCCGCTATCCGCCGATCGCATCTTCTGCGACTGGCGTCCGATCCCGCCGTCGCCCACCGGGATGGAGTTCCTGAGTGCGCGCGGGCTGCAGGCTGCAACCGTGGAGATGATCTATTTCGCGCCGCTCTTTTTGTTCGGCATGTGGCCCTGGCGAGGGCGGCGAGATCCGTTGACGCTCGTCGGGGCCGCCTGGCGGGGGGCTGCGATCAGCGCCACGGTGATCGCCTGCCTGGTGTTCGGGCACGTCGTCCTGCGCGACACGAGCGTCGTCTCTGGCCTCGAGCGCGGCGCAGCCGGGCGCAGCCTCGCGGTCTCGCCCTAGCTAGCGCGCAACCGCGTTGGCCAGGATCTGAGCGTAGCTGTCATCCTCGAAGTCGGCGACCGTGTGGCCCGGCATGAAGTAGAAGACTTGGCCCTTGCCGAGCGGGCGCTGCCAGCCCGCGGTGTCCTGACGCCACTGCCGGCCGGTCTTCTGGTCACGGTAGAGCAGACCCAGAAGCGGCGTGCGCGGACCCTCGAGCTGGTGGTTCAGGTAGACCTCCGTTTTGGCGAGGGTGAAGGTGGCGGGGGCCTTCCGCATGACTGGATGCTTGGGGGCGAGGTTCACGAGATCGAAGGTGACCGGATCGAAGTACTTGTATCCGCCCGCATCCAGATCGCCCAGCGGCAGCGTCACGCCCAGAGCCGGGAACCAGTCCTTGTTCTTGCGCTTGTGCGAGCTGATGGAGTGGTGGAGCAAGAGCAGCGTGCCCCCACGCCGCGCATGTTCCAGGGACGCGGTTTCGACAGCGGCCGGCAGATCCTTGTGGATGTAGACGACCAGAACGCGGTGGCTGGCGAGCGAGCCGGGCAGGGCGTCCGGGGTGATGATCTCCGACCGCAGGTGCACACGGCGCTCGATCTGTGCCGCCAGCACTTCCATCGCCGGCCGCTCGTCGGCGATGATCAGCACCGACGGCGCTGCGGCCGCGCGTGCGCGGCGGGCGACTGCCAGCACCGCACCGGCACGAAGGAAGTGCCTGCGGAGCATCAGAAGCGACTGGACAGAGCGAGCGCGCCGCCGCCGGGCAGCGGGGTGAACGCCACCTCGGAGCCTCGGCTGCTGCGGGACCAGATCAGGCCCACGTCGATCGCGGCCGCCACGGCTGCCGCTCCGAAGAGCGCGTAGGAGGCGTAGGCCAGCGGCTTGGCCGAGTCACAGGCGCTCTGGGCACCGGCCTTGTCGGTGGTGGCCAGCGAGCGGCAATCGGCCATCTTGCCGCGGGCGGTGACGTTGAGGGCGATTCCCACCGCCAGCGCGGCGACGCCGATGCCGCCCACGATCCAGGGAGCGGCGCCCATGCCCGACGGCTGAGGCTCCGGCGACGAGCGCATGTCGACCTGAGGAGACGCAGGTGCAGGGGCCGGCATCGGGGCTGGCGTCCTCGCCTCGGCCCGAGGCAGCGGCGGTGGAGGCGCCGGCTGATTGGCGCCGGTGCGCACGGCCGCGATGCGGCTTTCGAGGTTGGTGATCCGCTCCTCGACGGCAGCCCGGTCGGGCGCATCGGGCCGCAGGGTGAGGTAGTTGCGGTACGAGGCCAGCGATTGTTCGAGGTCGCCGGTCTTCTCGGCCACGCGCGCCAGGTTGTAGGTCGTCGAGGCGTGCGGGACGAGAGCGATCGAGCACTGGTACGATCTCACGGCCGCGACATCGTCGCCGGATCGCTCCAGGCCCTCCGCGCGGCTGAACCACTCGCGCGCCATCGTGCGACGTTGGGCCAGATTGGCGGGCGGTTCAGGGCAGTCCTGGGCCTGAACGATGCTGGTCGCCCCGAGCACCAGCATCAGCGTCAAGAAGGGTACGCCCCGGCTCACACGCCCATTATGCCATCAGAACGGATTTGGTCGACGATCCAGAATCGACGGAGCCGGCTTGGGGTTCGATGCGGGGGTGCGATGAGTGGGCACGGGTGCGGACTTGGGGCGCTTGATCTTCGACGGTGCGGGCGCCGGCGCCTTGGGCTCCTCGGTCCTGGGCGGCGGCACGGTCGCGGCCGGCGGCGGCGTGGGGCGGGGGACCGGCCTGACGGGCGCAGGCAGGGGCATCACCCGGGGCATCACCTGGGGCCGCACCGTCGGCTCGACCACCGGCACCGCCCTCGGCGACAGCAGGAGCGAGCCAATCAGGATCACCAGCCCGACCACCCCGATCGCCACTGCGATGGTGACCCAGCGACGGCGGACCATCATCTTCTGGCGCGCCGATGGCAGCTGCGCCGAGGTGGCGCCCGACTCGGTCTCCATCGACGACGGCTGCTCCTGGATGACCGCGATCGACGAGGGATCGTCCACCTCGAGCGCCGTGCGTACCATGTCCTGCCAGCGCGCCTGCTCGTCAGGGAAGCTGTCCTTCATCAGGCGCGCCAGGTGCGCGGTGCTGGCCCCACCCGCCTGCACGATGTAGCGCTCCAGCGCCAGCTGCATCTCCTGTGCGGTCTTGTAGCGCCCGTCGGGATCGCGCGACAGCGCCTTCATGACGATCCGCTCCAGCGGTGGCGCCACCTCGATCACCTCCGACGGCGGCGGGATCGGGTCGTACAGCAGAGCCTGCATCGTGCCCAGGTCGTTCTCGCGGGAGAACAGACGCCGGGCGCAGATCGTCTCCCACAGCACCACGCCCAGCGCGAAGATGTCGGTGCGGGCGTCGATCTCCTCGGTCTTCGCCTGCTCGGGCGACATGTACGAGAGCTTGCCCTTGGCCCCGCCAGCGCCGGTGTTGGTCAGCCGGCCGAGAGCGCGGGCGATGCCGAAGTCGATGACCTTCACCGACCCCTCGAACGACACCAGGATGTTCTGGGGCGAGACGTCGCGGTGGACGAGGCTCATCGACGTCCCGTCGCTGTTGATGAGGCCGTGCGCGTGGTGCAGGCCCGCGGCGGCGTGGGCGATGATCATCGATGCCAGCCGCTGGTCCACCAGGGTCTCGGTCTCCTGGTGGTAGCGCACCAGCTTGTTGAGCGGCATCCCCTGCACCACTTCCATGGTCAGGAAGAATTCGTTGTCCGCGCGCCCCACCTCGAAGATGCGCACGACGTGCGGGTGGTCGAGCCGCGAGGCGATGCGCGCCTCGTCGAGGAACATGGAGATGAAGTCCGGGTTCGCCGCCAGGTGCGGGAGGACCTTCTTGAGCACGACGACGGTCTTGAAGCCGGTCAGCTCACCGTGGCGCGCGAGGTACACCTCCGCCATGCCCCCCATGGCCACCCGTGTAATCAGCTGATAACGGCCGACCTTGGTGAACGGGACCATGACCGGTGTCGGCGTGCGCGCCACCCCGGAATCCCAGGTACGAGTCACCAGGGCCTAGGCATCGTCAGGTTCGGGTTCGAACCTGAATGTAGGTTGGGGTGCGAGATTATCGCCGCATCGTATCAGGGAATCAGGGCAGGTTCACCATTACGACGTACTGGGCGGCGGCCTGGGCGTCGACGGTCTGGGTCAGCGTCAGCTTGCCGTCGAGGGCGATGCGGTAGACGCCGAGCAGGTTCGGCCGCGGCGGGTTCGCGCTGCCCTGGTTGGCGACGATGAGGAACTTGCCGCTCGGGTCGAACTCGAAGTCGCGCGGGAAGTAGACGCCCTCGGTCTGGTGCTGGACGCGGGTCAGCCCGCCCGTGGCCAGATCGATCTTGAACACGTCGATGCTCGGGTTGCCGCGGTTCGAGACGTAGAGCAGCGTCTTGTCCTTCGGGTGGACGAGGACGTGGGCGGCAGCCCATTCGGGCGTCGCCGTCGCCACCTCGGTGGGCACGCTGGAGATGGTCTCGACGACAGCGCCCAGCTTTCCGGCCGCCGCGTCGTAGGCGAACACGGTCACGGTGCCCTCGTTCTCGTTGAGCAGGTAGGCGAATTTGCCGTCGGGGTGGAGCGCCATGTGGCGCGGACCGGGGCCGAGCGGAATGTTGCCGGGCACGCCGGCGTCGCTGGCGCGCATCACCGAGGCCGGCTCGGCGAACGGCGGATCGTTCTCCGACAGGGTACCGTCGCCCGCGATCTTGAACTGGGCGACGAAACCGCCCGCGCGGCACGGGACGAACAGGAACCTCCCCTTGTCGTCCAGCACCGCCTGGTGCGCCTCGCGCAGCGCCTTCGCGCCGGCCATGGTCTCCTGATCGATGACGCTGCCGACGGTGCCGTCGAGGTTGACGGACAGTGCGGTCACGGCGCCGCCGGTGAACACACTCACGTACAGGGTCCTGTCCGATGGGTGCAGCGCTAGGTGTGCGGCGCCGCTCAGGGTGATGGGCGTGGTGTTCAGGTACGTGAGCGCGCCCGTGGTCGGGTTGATGCTGAGCGCGCTGACGGCCGCCACGTTCGCCGGGCCCATGCCGTCGGGGCGGTTCGTGTTCGGCACGTCGTGGAGCGTGTAGAAGAACCTCTTCTTCGAATCAATGGCGCCGTAGAGGCCGCCCAGCGGGATCGTCGGTGGCATCGAGGCAATGGCGCTGCGGGGGAACAGCCTGCCGCCCACGGTATCCAGCTGGAAGACGCGGATCTCGTTCGAGCCGCCGATGTAGACGAAGGGGCTGTTCCCGGGGAGCGTCGCGTCGCTGGGAGTGAGTGCCTCGGCCGCGTTGTTGTCGCGGGGCAGATCCGGGGGCGCATCCGGGCTGCCGTCCTGGGCGGCGTCGATCGCGCCGTCCGATGCGGCGGCAGCGTCCACTGCTGCATCCGAGGTGACGGCGGCGTCCTGCTTCTTGCCCGAGCTGCTGCTGCAGCCCAGGGCGATGGCGAAAACCAGTGAGATTCGGCGCATGGCGCCAAAGTCAAACCCAGGTGCCTTCCGATGTCCAGCGTGTCCGATCACTGCCAGTCGGGGGGTCGAGTTGCCATGGATATTTCCTGTGGTACGCTAAGTAAGTATTCTTACCTATGGTACACAGGGAAACATTTCCGTCGGCGCTCGCGGCGTCGCGGCCGCAGTACCGCCGGGAATCCCGACGACGCCTGAACATCCCGGCGAGCGTGGCCTGCGACGAGTGGAACCGCGAGGCGCGGCTCTACACCGAGAACATCAGCCACGGGGGATTGTTCCTGCGCACCGTCCGGCCTCCGTCCGTCGGTGCCGCCGTCACCGTCACGATGCCGCTCGCGGAGGGCGGGGTGCTGACGATCGAGGCCGAGGTGGCCCACGTGGTGGCGCCGGAGCAGCAACTCATCACTGGCAAGACACCCGGCTTCGGCATCCGCTTCGTCCGCTGCAGCGCCTCGCAGGTGACCGCCATTGCCCGGCTGGTCGAGACGGCGGAGCCGATGCCCGAGCCGGTGGCCACCACGCAGCCGCCCTCACGCGATCCGTCCCTGGCCGATGACCTCAGGGCGCAACTCGCGGAGATCAAGGAGCAGCACTACTTCGCCGTGCTGGGTGTCTCCACCGAGGCGCGGACGGCCGAGATCCACGGTGCGTTCTTGCAACTCGCGCGGCGCTGGCATCCGGATCGCTTCGGCCTGGAGTCGCCAGAGGCGCGCGGCCTGGCGACCGAGATTTTCATCGTCGTGAAGAAGGCCTACGAGGTGCTGAGACAACCGGGCAAGTGCGCCGCGTACCGCGCGCGCGTCGAGCGCATCGCACCGCCGGAAGCCACGCCGGGGCCGATCGTCGACGAGGCCCCGTCCGAGGAGGTGGTGGTGCGGGGGGCGAAGACCGAGCCGACGTCGTTGAAGAGTGACACCGCCCGCGGTGACTTTCACATGAAGTCCGGCCGGCTCGATCTGGCGCGCGACGCGTTCGCGGGTGCGCTGCTGCTGGATCCGGACAACGTCGATGTTCGCCGCCGCCACGCCTGGGCGTGCGCACTGGCCGCCGTGCAGGCCGACGACCTGCCCGGCGCCATCGACGCGCTGACGGTCGCGGTGGGACGGGACCCGAATTTCACCCAGGGCATCGCGCTGCTGCGCGACGTGAACGAGAAGCTGCGCAAAAAAGGGCGGCAGAGCGCATTGCTGGGCAAGCTGTTCGGGGATTAGACCAAGATCCCCTTGACCACCTTGCACTCCTCCACGCCGGTCAGCTTCTGATCGAGGCCCTGGAAGCGGACGCTGAGGCGGTGGTGGTCTATGCCGCACAGGTGGAGCATCGTGGCGTGGAGGTCGTGAACGCTGACCTCCTGACCGTCAGTGATGTACTTGTAACCGAGCTCGTCGGTGCGGCCCCAGGTGAGGCCGCCTTTGATGCCCGCGCCCGCCAGCCAGATCGAGAACGAGATGATGGGGTGGTCGCGGCCGGTGCCCTGGCCCATCGGCGTGCGACCGAACTCGCCGCCCCATATCACCAGGGTGTCGTCCAGCATCCCGCGTTGCTCGAGATCCTTCACGAGTGCCGCGCACGCTTGATCCGTCTGCTTGGCGGCCTTGGGGAAGTCGGCCTCGAGGTTGCTGTGGTTGTCCCAGGCGCGGTGGTAGAGCTGGATGAAGCGTACGCCGCGCTCGGCGAGGCGGCGGGCGAGCAAGCAGTTGGAGGCGAAGCTGCCGTCGCCTGGCTCCTTGATGCCATACATGTCGAGGACATGCTGCGGCTCCTTGGCGAAGTCGGTCAGCTCGGGGACCGAGCTCTGCATGCGAAAGGCCATCTCGTACTGGCTGATGCGCGTCTGGATCTCCGGATCCTTGCGCTGGGTGAAGCTGAGCGCGTCGAGCTTCTGCACCTCCTCGACGATCTGGCGCTGCAACGGGGCCGTGACCCCGTCAGGGCGGCCGACGTAGTGGACGGCGTCTCCCTTGGACTGGAACTGGATGCCCTGGAACTTGCTGGGCAGGAAACCCGCCGACCACTGGCGTGACGAGATCGGCTGGTCGCTGGAACGGCCTATCGACACCATCACCACGAAGCCGGGCAGGTTCTCGGTCTCGGCGCCGAGGCCGTACAGCAACCACGAGCCCATGCTGGGTCGCCCCTTGATGATCGAGCCGGCGTTCATGAAGGCGTGGGCCGGGTCGTGGTTGATCTGCTCGGTGTGCATCGAGCGGATGATGCAGATCCGATCGGCGATGGAGCCGATGTGGGGGAAGGCTTCGCTTATCTCCTGGCCCGATTTGCCCCACTTCTTGAAGGGCATGAACGGTCCGCGGGCGATGAGTGTCTGCCCTTGCAGCTGCGCCAGTTGCTGCCCCTTCGTCAAGGATTCCGGGAACGGCTTGCCGTGCAGTTCCTTCAGCTTCGGCTTCCAGTCGAAGCAGTCGAACTGCGACGGACCGCCGGCCATGCACAGGTGGATCACCCGGCGCGCCTTCACCGGCACGTGCGGCTTGTCGATGACGCCGCGCCAGCGTTCGACCTTCGCCGCGGCCGCCTCTCGCTCGAGCAGCGATTTGAAGGCGATGGCGCCGACACCGTAACCGGAGCCGCGCAGGAAGGTGCGTCGCTGGATCATAGTCGCGTCACCGCATCGTAGAGGTTGAGGATCACCCGACACACCGAGGTCCACGAGGCGTGCTCGGCGGCGTCCAGCTCGGGCCGCGGGGCGATGCCCACGGCGACCAGCTTGCGCGCGTCCTCGATGTGCTGTCCGTAGTGCTCGCGATGCGCCCCGAGCAGCTTCAGGAGTGACGCCGTCTCGTCCGGCTTCGCAGGACGCCCCAGCCCGCGCTCGAAGGCGCGGCCGATCCGGGTGGCGTCGTCGAGATCCTTCAGGACCAGGAGGTTCTGGGCGAAGACGCGCGCGGCCTCGACGAAGGTCGGGTCATTCAGCAGCGTCAGCGCTTGCTGCGGCGTGTTCGATGGCGGCCGGTCGGCGGTGCACTCCTCGCGCGACGGGGCGTCGAAGTTCGCCAGCATGGGATGCACGAAGGTGCGTTGCCAGTGCGTGTACAGGCCGCGGCGGTACTGGCGCTCGTCCTTCTCCGCGTACCAGTCGCGTTTGGGAAACTCCAGGTTCTCCAGGTAGCCGGCAGGCTGGTAAGGGAAGGCGCTGGGGCCGCCGATCTCCAGGTTCAGCAGATTGGCGGCAAAGAGCGCGTTGTCACGCACGAACTCGGCGTCGAGGCGGCGCTGCGACTGGCGGGCCAGCAACCGGTTGGCCGGATCCACCTCCCTCAGCTCCGGACGCGCGGTCGAGTCCTGCCGGTAGACGCTGGAGGTGACGATCAGCCTCACCAGGCGCTTGATGTCCCAACCCGACTCGACGAGATCGGCGGCCAGCCAGTCCAGCAGGTCGGGGTGTGACGGCGGCTCGCCCTGCGCCCCGAGGTCGTCGAGCTGCGGCGACAGCCCGGCGCCGAACAGGTGCTTCCAGATGCGGTTCACCAGGGTCCGCGACGTCAGCGGGTTGTCGCGCGACACGAGCCAGCGCGCGAGATCCAGGCGGGTCAGCCGCCGCTTGTCGGGATTGACGGGCGCAGGCAGGAACTGCGGCGTCGCCGGGTCGACGACGGGACCGCTATCGTCCTGCCAGTTTCCGCGCGGCAGCAGGCGGGTGGTGTAGGGGGTGACGGTCTGGGTCACCAGCGTCGGCGTGAGGCCGCCGCGCAGCTCGGCGAGCTGGCGGTGCACATCCTGGAACCGCCGCGCCTCGTCCTTCGCCCAGCCGGTCGACAGCAGGTACACCTCATCGAGGACGCGTCCCTTCGCGGCGAAGCGCTTGCCCGCGGCCAGGCGCGACGGCGCCTGGGTGCCGAATGTGGCGAACGGAGAGGTGAACACCTTCACCGTACCGACGGCTTCTCCCTTGAGCGTCACGGTGAGCGTGTCGCCGATGCCGACACGCACGGGCTGCGCCAGCTCCCAGACGCCGGTCCGGGTCTGGCCCGCCTTGGCGCGCGGCACCACCCAGCCCGACGCGATCCCCGCCTGTTCATGGCCGCCGAGGTAGTGGGGCTCCTTGGTGGCGCTGTCGGCGAAGTGGAAGCGGATCGCCTGGTCGTTGTGAGTGACAGAGACGGACACCACGCCGATCTTGCGGCCGAGCTCCGCGTCCGGACCCTTGTAGTCCGGGGGCGTGGCCAGGTCGATGCGGATGGCTGACAGCCAGCCCGAGCCGGGAGCGATGCGCACCATGCCTGTCGCCTGCTTCTTCTCGGGCAGGGCAGGGGCCGGGCGCCAGCCGTCGGGATACTGGGCCAGGAACCTGCGCGTGCCGTCCTGCCAGGAGCGGAACTCCCGGGTCTCGTCGCGGCTCGCGGCGAGTCTGGCGCGTAGCTGGTCGGCCAGGGTGCCGAGCTCGGCTTGCAGGCGCTGGCTGCGCGCCTTCAGGTAGGGGCTCTCGACGGTGATCTCGGGAGGGAACGGGTAGTCGTTGGTGAAGCCTTTCAGATCGGGGTTGGGCGTGTACTTGTAGTCGCTGTAGACGCCCCACTGCTTCACATCGGCGAAGAAAGCGCCCATCGCGTAGAAGTCGCGGGCGGTGAAGGGGTCGAACTTGTGGTCGTGGCACTCCGAGCAACCGAGCGTGGAGCCCATCCAGACCGTGCCCACGGCGCGCACGCGATCCGCCATGTACTTGGCCAGGTATTCCTTGGCCTGCGCTCCGCCCTCGCGGGTCACCATGTTCAGCCGGTTGAAGCCGGTGGCAATCAGCTGCTCGGTCGTCGGCTTCGGCAACAGGTCGCCCGCGAGCTGTTCGATGGTGAACTGGTCGAAGGGCTTGTTGCGGTTGAAAGAATTGATCACGTACTCGCGGTAGGCGAGGACGTGCTGGTTCTGGTCGCCGTGGTAGCCGACGGTGTCGGCGAAGCGCGCCACGTCCAGCCACGGCACCGCCATCCGCTCGCCGTAGTGGGGCGACGCGAGCAGGCGGTCGACCTGCCCCTCCCAGGCGTCGGGGCGCGTGTCCGCGGTGAACGCCGTCAGCTCCTCGGGCGTTGGTGGCAGCCCGGTCAGATCCAGGCTCAGCCGTCGCAGCAGCGTTCGCCTGTCCGCCGGGGCCGACGGCCGGACATCGCGCTCGTCGAGCGCCGCCTGCACGAAGGCGTCCACGGGCGTCTTGCCCCACGCCTGGTCGCGCGTCGCGGGCGTCTTCGCCTTGCGCACCGGCACGTAGGCCCAGTGCGGCTGATAGGCGGCGCCGTCGGCGATCCACCTCGTCAGCATCGCCACCTGCTGGGGCTTGAGTGTCTTGTGGCTGAGTGGCGGCGGCATCACGTCGTCCGGATCCTTGGTGTTGATCCGCGCGATGAGCTCGCTGTCGCCGGGCTTGCCCGGCACGATGGCGCCGTCCTCCAGCGCCGCCTCCCGCACGTCGAGGCGCAGCCCGGCCTTGCGCTTGGACTTGTCAGGGCCGTGACAGAAGAAGCAGTTTTCCGAGAGGATCGGCCGGATGTCCCGGTTGAACTGGACCTTCTTCGGCGCCGCGGCGGCAGCGAGACTCACCAAGAAAGCCAGGGTGGCGCCGTGCATGATCGCCGCAATTATAGGCAGGCGGATCGGCGAATGAGTCTGGCACCTTTGTTCATATCCGAGTTGCGGTAAGCTGCTGTCCATGAAGAAGGCACTCCTGATTGCGTTCGGCGTCATGGCGCTTGGTGGCAGGCCGGCACAGGCCTGCGATTGCGACGGCAAACCTCACGCCGCAAACCACGCCCACAAGGCGGCCAAGGCCAAGAAAGTGTCGCTCGTGGGCACCGTCGTCTCCGTCGGCTGCCCCATGGAAGCCGCGGAGAAAGCCTGCACCGGAGCCGCGCTCGTCGTGGGCGAGGAGCAGCACATGATCAAGACGGCCGGCAAGGGCAAGGAACTGGCGACCAAGACGAAGGACACGAACAAGACCGTGAAGGTCACCGGCACCAAGGCCGGCGAGTACCTGACCGTCGCCGCCTACCAGATCAAGGGCTAGCGGCCGCAAGACGGAGCCAGGAAGACGCGATCGCGACACCGGTGCCCCGGGTCAGGAGACGCCGGCTTCGCGTCCCGGCCGGCGCCGATGATCGGCGCCGTGTCGCTGTGGAACGGCCCTTGCTTCGTGGGGCCTCATGCGGAAGAAAGCGTACCTCGTCCTTTGCGGCTGGCTGACCGGCTGCACCGGCGGCATCGACGGTAGCGCCGAACTCGTCGGAGATACGGGCGACCCTGGCGTCTTCCACGGTGATGGCATTGGCGTCACCCCTGGTGGCGCCAAGGACATCGGCTACGCGCGCATGGCGATCCAGCGCGGGACGGTGCCAGCCGGCAAGACCATCACCGTCGAGGGTTTGCTGAGCGAGCACGACATCCCCACGCAGGGCGGGGACTGCCAGGGGCTGGTCTGCCTGCGCCCCTCGCTGGGCGTCGCCAAGGCGCTCGATACCGGCCGGCTGGAGCACTTCGTCCAGCTCGGCTTCCTGAGCGGATTCCGGCGCTCGACCTTCAGGCGCCCCCCGCTCGACGTGGTGGTCCTCATCGATCACTCGGCCAGCATGTCGGGCGACATGGCCGAGACCAACGCCGCCGTCACCAGCATGATCGACAAGCTGCGGGACGACGACCGGATCTCCGTGCTGGCCTTCAACGACCGCATCACCACGGTGGCGCCGCTGGGGCCGGTGGGCGACCGGCAGGCGCTGAAGAAGAAGGTTGCGGCGATCCGGGCCAATGGGGGCTGGAGCTTCATGCCGGCTGTCACCGAGGCCTACCGTGTGGCGCGGCAGGCGGAGGCGTCTTCCGATCGAATGAGGCGGGTGATGGTCTTCTCGTGCGGGTATCCGAGTGTCACGTCCGAGCCGCGGGATGCCATGCGCACCCTGGTTCATGCCGGTGCCGAGGAGCGGATCGGGCTCAGCTTTTTCGGCGTGCTGCTCGGGTGGGATCGGGAGCTGGCCGATCTGCTGGGCCGGGAACGTGGCGGCGCCTTCTACTACCTGGAAAACCTGGAGAAGGTGGTGAAGGTGTTCGATCAGGACTTCGACCTGATGGTGACCCCCGTGATGTACGGGCTGGAGGTCCGCGTGGATCCGGGGGCGCCGTTCGAGGTCGTCAAGCTGTACGGGATGCCGGGCATGGGCCGGGAGGCTTCGAAGCAGGCGCCGCCCAGGGATCCGGCAAGCGGCAGCACGGGCGGCGCGTTTCTCAGCAGCAACCGGGGCGCCATCGTCGCTCGCCTGCGGCTCAAGGAGGGGGGACTGCGCGGCGCCACCGTGGGCACCATCACCCTGCGCTACGAGCCGGAACCCGCGCTCGGCTACGGCGCGGGGTCCGTCCAGCAGGTGGTGCCGATTGCCGACGCCTACGGTGACGACGGTGGATACGACGGTACCGGCGTGCGCAAGGCGGTGGCACTCGTCAACCAGGCCACGCAGATGATCGCCGCCTGCGACGCCTACCACGCCGGGAAGGCCGCCGCGGCGGCTGAGCTGCTGGCGAAGTTGCGCGATCACCTGCGCGGCGAGGCCGAGGGGATGGCGGACGAGGGCCTGTTCCGGGAGGTCGCCCTGGTCGACAAGCTGCTCGCGATCGTCGAGAAGAAGTGACTCAGCGGCCGAAGACGTGCCGCGCGATCACCATGCGCTGGATCTGGCTCGTACCCTCGTAGATCTGCAGCAGCTTCGCGTCGCGCATCAGCTTCTCGACCGGGTACTCCTTGGTGTAGCCGTACCCGCCGAATACCTGGACGGCGTCGGTGGCCACCTGCATGGCGGCGTCCGCCCCGAACGCCTTGGCGTAGCTGGAGACGATGCTGTCCGCCTGCCCGCGGTCCACGGCCCAGGCGGCCTTGTGCCCGAGCAATCGCGTCGCCTCGTGAGAGATCGCCATCTCGGCAATCATGAACTGCACCGCCTGGTGCTGGGCGATCGGCACGCCGAACGTCTTGCGGTCGAGCGCGTACTGCCGGCACTCGTCCAGGCAGCGGCGCATGATCCCGGCCGCGCCCGCCGCGATCCAGGGGCGGGTGCGATCGAAGGTTCGCATGGCGATCTTGAAGCCGTCGCCCTCGGGCCCGACCAGGTTCTTCTTGCCGAGCTTCACGTCCTCGAAGATGACGTCGGTGGTGTTCGAGGCCCGCTGGCCCATCTTGTTTTCCTTCTTGCCGACGGAGACACCTGGGGTGTTGCGGTCGATGACGAAGCAGGAGATCCCCTTGTGCCGCTCGGTCCCCTCGATCCGGGCGAAGGCGACGTAGAAATCGGCGACGCCGCCGTTCGTGATCCAGCGCTTCTGCCCGGTCAACACGTAGTCGTCGCCCACCTTGCGGTAGCGGCTCTTCATGCCGGCGACGTCCGACCCGGCATCCGGCTCGGAGCAGGCATAGGCGGCAAAGATCGGCTTGGCCAGTAGCCGCCCGAAGTACTCCTTCTTCTGGTCGTCGCTCCCGGCGATGACCAGCGGCATCGAGGCCAGCGAGTTGCCGGCGATGGTGGTGTTGACCCCCATGCAGCCGTAAGACAGCTCCTCCATGACGAGGCAGTGGGACAGGCAGCTCAGCCCCAGGCCGCCAAAGGCTTCGGGGATCTCGCAGTTGAAGAGGCCGGTGGCGTGTGCCTTTTCGCAGATCGCCTGGGGGAAAGTGCCGTGCTCGTCCAGCTCGCCGGCGACCGGCGTGATCTCCTTCTTCGTGAAGTCACGCGCGGTCTGGACCAGCTGCTCCTGTTCGTCAGTGAGGTCGAACCCGATCATCCAGCGAGGATAGCCCGACTACGTCGGTGGCGGCTCCGTGCTTTTCGCGGCGCGGTCGGCCTTGCGCTTCGCTCTATCGGCTTCGCGCTGCGCGTCCAGCCGGAACGTCTCGCGTGTGGCCTTGGAGCCCCAGATGAAACCCAGCACGATCCCCAGGATCAGAAGGGCCGGGATGTAGATGAAGTGGGATGACGGAGGGAGCAGCACGGATCAGGATTTTTCGACGCGTCGCCGCAGGTCGTCCATTTCCCGCTGCACGCTCTTCATGCGCCGGGCGACGGAGATGACGTAGACCAGCACGGCGGTCCAGATGAAACCGTAGGCTCCGGCGATGGCGATGGAAGCGGTCATGCGTGGGCATCCTCGTAGGCGAGCTCGAGCTGGGTCATCGATGCGCGCATCCGTTCGAGACGGAGGCGCACCGTGAACAGCACAATCCAAAGCAGGGTGAAGAGCAAAAGCGACGTCCAGAACACCCCCCGCATCCCCGGGGAGAGGCTGGGCACCACCGTGGTCTTGGGGT
Organism: Myxococcales bacterium; assembly: GCA_031423255.1. Lineage (GTDB taxonomy): Bacteria > Myxococcota_A > Polyangia > Fen-1088 > Fen-1088 > JANPFD01. The sequence goes on from JANPFD010000163.1 coordinate 92,160, forward strand.
GGATGGTGCGCCAGACGTTGACGCTGACATAGACCAGGGGCGCGTCGGCGGCGGCGAACAGCGCCAGGGCCGCCGACAGCTTGCGCGCCGCCGGCCCGCCGTAGCGCCGCGCCAGCAGGTAGCCGACCATCATCAACCAGAGCAAGAGCGAGCTGGTGAGGCGCGCGTCCCAGGTCCAGGGGTAGCCCCAGGCGACCCAGCCCCACAGGGGACCGCTCACGAGCGTGCAAGCCCCGAACAGCACGGCCAGCTCGGCGCTGGCGACGGCGCGCTGGTCTCCGCGCTCGGAGCCGGTGAACAGATACTGCACGCTGCCGACGGCGCAGTAGATCGTCGACAGCAGCAGCAGCCAGGCGCACGGGACGTGGAAGTAGAAGATCTTCTGCACGACCCCCATCGTCGATTCGACGGGGGCGCCCGCGATCAGGAAGGGAATGCCCAGGAACCCCAGGGCGCACAGGACGGTGGCGGCCAGCAGCCCGGGGTTCATGCCTGCTGGATGATAACCCGGAACCCGGGCTTTATTCCCCGGTGGCCACCGGCTCGAAGGCCCACAGGCCGACGGCGACGAACACCACGTCGACCACCAGCAAGAAGCGGGTCCAGAACATCGCGCCGTCCAGGTCGGCGGCGGGATCCAGCAGGATCGAGGTGCCGCGGGCGCCGGCCATCAGCACGGGGACGACGATCGGGAACAGCAGCGCGCCGAGGAGGGCGTCGCGGCTTCGGGAACGCAGCAACGCCGCCGAGAACACCACCCCGACGGCACAGAAGCCGATGGTGCCCAGCAACAGCAGCAGCGCCAGCCACAGCGGGTGGGCCGCCATGCGGGCGGAGAAGAACACGCCGGCCAGCGGCGCCACGATCAGTTCCACTACGAACATCACCAGCGCCGTGGCCGCCAGCTTGCCAACGTAGATCGCCGATCGGGGCACAGGCGACAGCAAAAGGGCGCGGATCGCCTCGCTCTCGCGCTCGCGATCGAAGGCGCGCGAAAGAGCGATCGTGCCCGAAAACAGCACCGCCACCCAGAGTATGCCCGCCACCGTGCCGGGGCCGATGGACGAGTCCTGCCCGGCGACGAAGGCGAACGAGAACACCAGCACCACCAGCGTCGCCAGGAAGCCCATGGTGTACACCACCTCGCGGCTGCGCCATTCGATGCGCAGATCCTTCATGGCGATGGCGATGGTCTGGGACAGCCAGCTCGCGTGCGGCACCGGCGGGCTTTGCCCGGCGGTGCCCATCGCGGGGGGCATGGGACCCGTCGAGGGTCCCATTTCAGCGGACCGCACCCGTTTTCTCCTCGTAGAGCGCGCGCACGTCGTCGAAACGCTCACGGTGCTCGTCGAACACCACCCGGCCGCGACGGAGGATCACCAGGTGGCTGGCAAGCGTGGCCGCGGCGGAAAGATCGTGGGTCACGACGATGACCAGGCGGCCCGCGGCGCGCTCGCGGGCGATCTGCGTGGTCAGCCATGCGACGCCCGCCGGATCCAGCGCCGAGCCCGGTTCGTCGAAGAGCAGGATCTGGGGGCCGTGCAGGAGCGCGCGCGCCAGAGCCAGCCGCTGCTGCATCCCGCGCGAGAAGGTCCGCACGGGGACCTCTCGCCGCACCTCCGAGAGGCCGACGCGATCGAGCAGCTCGGCGACGTTCGCGCGTACGGCGTAGAGGGCAGCGAAGGTTTCGAGGTTCTCGGACGCCGTGAGATCGCCGTAGATGCCGGGCTCGTGGCCGACCCAGCCGATCTTCGCGCGCAACGGACTGTTGCGCGACAGCGCCTCGGCGCCGAAGGTGAGCGTGCCCGTGCTCGGCGCCACCAGGGTCGACAGCACGCCGAGCAGAGTGGTCTTGCCGGCGCCGTTGGGACCTAGCACCACCGCCACCTCGCCGGGATCGAACGTGAGCGAAATATCGATCAGCGCGCGATGCCGTCCGAATGTCTTCCCGACGCAAGCGAGCGTCAGGCGCTCGTTCACGCCGGCTCCGCGGCCCGCGCCAGATCGCGGTACACGCCCTCGAGCTTTCCGATGATCTCGCGCCGCCTGTCGTCGAGGCGAGGCTCGGGCTGCGTGGCCTCGCGACGCGAGCGCTCGATCTCCACCAGCTCCGCGAACAGCTTCTCGCGTCGCTCGACCAGCTGGTCGGCCGTCAGGCCATCCTTGGTCCCCTTGACCTTCGGCCGGCGTCCAAAAAGAAAAGCCGCGGCCATCATCAGCACCGTCAGCACCGCCGCCACCACCCGGCCGTTGCGAGGCCGCGACGGCAGGCCCGTGACCGTCAGGGTCAGCTTTCCGCCCGGCGCGATCGGCGGCATCTCGTACAGCTTCACGGCGTTGCCCGACTTGTCCGCTTCGTCCTTGAGCGGCCGCAGACCAGCAGCCTCGATGGTCAGGTTCCCGCTGGCGGGGGTGAGCAAGAGCGGGCTCTCCATGCCGTTCGGCATCGGCTGGTTCAACTCGAAGCGCCTCGCACCCCCGGTCGGGAGCACGTAACGGACGCGCAGCTCGACGGAAAGGCCGGCGGTGCGCGTGGGCGGCACGCCGAC
>JANPFD010000164.1:0-1675 GCA_031423255.1 Myxococcales bacterium
ATGGCGAAGGTGCCTTTCTCGATCGGCTGCAACTCGTAGCGCCAGCTGTACACGGTCTGCATGAAGCTGCCGCCGCCACCCATCTGGATCTGCGTCGACTGGCTGGGGTGCTCGCCCAGCACCCGGAAGCCCTTGAAGTCGGGCGGCCGGTACGCCGATGCCTCGGCGCCGGACAATGACAAGGTGACGTCGTAGAGGAACGAGTCGCCGAGCGGCACCTGGGTGCGATCCGACTTCGCGACGAAGGTGGCATTCTGGGCGCGCGCGGGCGGGGCGGGGATGACGGCGACAGCGAGCAGGACGACGGCCATCACCTTGGCTCGACCCCGATCGGGAACCGGCGAAGGCCGCATTGGGTGAGTGTTGATCGTCAGCTTCATTGGGCAGGTTGCTACCAGTCCTTCAGCGGGGGCGCGCGCCGTACGGCGCGCAAGCGGGCGCGTTCCTGTTCGAGGCTCTTGGGGCTCTTCTCGAGGTTGTCGAGCACGGCCTCGATCTCCCTGGGATCGCTCGGCGGCTGCGGTTTCTGCGGCTCCGGGGGCTGCGCTTTGTCCTTGTCCTGATCAGGCTTCGGTTCGTCCTTCTTGTCCTGATCCTTCTTGTCTTTGTCCTTGTCGTCTTTCTTGTCCTGATCCTTCTTGTCTTTGTCCTTGTCGTCCTTCTTGTCCTTCTTGTCTTTATCTTTGTCCTTGTCGTCTTTCTTCTCGTCCTCCTTCTTCTTGTCCTCGTCCTTCTTCTTCTTGAGCGCCAGCTCAAGGTTCCATTTGGCACGCAGGTCGGCGGGATCGAGCGCCAGAGAGCGCTTGTAGGCTTCGATCGCCTCGCCGAACTTGTCGGCGCGAAAGAAGCTGTTGCCCAGGTTGTAGAACGCCGCAGCCTTGAGCGGTGTGGCTCGCGCTTCGGTCGACGCGCGCAAGAACTCCTCGGCGGCCTCGGGGAAGCGTGACAGCGCGAACAGCGCGGTGCCGCGATCGAAGTGTGCCCCTGGATCAAGCGGAAGGCGCTTGATCGCGTCCTCGTAGCGCGGCAACGCCTCGGCCGGCTGGCCCGCAGCCATGGCCTTGTTGCCGTCCTCGATCGCCTTGTTGGGGCCACGAAGAACGTCCACGCCCATGAGCAGCGGCACCAGCAACAGCATCGGCCAGCGTGAATTCATGCCGCCCTCTTGACCGACTTGCTCTTGGCGAGGATGGCGGCCGACGCCTTCGCCCGTCGCCGCTCGCTTGCGCACGCCTCGCCGACCAGCAGCAGAAATGCCGGCAGCACGAGCACCTCGTACACCTCGTCGTATTGCTTGACCAGGCGGGCCTCGTTTTCGGTGCGCTTGAGCCCGGCCAACGCCGCCTCGATCGCTTCCACGCCGAAGCGCCGAGCGTCGGTGCGCAGGTATTCACCGCCGGTCTTGCTGGCGATCTGCGCCAGCATGTCCTCGGCGAGCCGGCTGGTGACGTACTTGCCCTCCTTGTCCTTCACGTAGCCGGTCACCTGACCCTCCTCGTTGACCTCGGGAATGAGCTCGCCCGAACGCGAGCCGATGCCGACCGTGAACACCTTCACGCCCAGTTGCGACGCTTCATCGGCCACCATCAGGGGCTCGCTCTCGGTGTCCTCACCGTCAGTCAGCAACAAGATCACCTGCGAGCGCGTCTCGCCGCCCTTCTGGCGCAGCCGCACC
>JANPFD010000165.1:0-5638 GCA_031423255.1 Myxococcales bacterium
GAGCAGCTTGCTATGGTAGGCGATGGGGGTCGTCGAACTGTCCGTGCCCTTGCTGCCCAAGATGCGCTCGAGGAGCAGTCTCGGATCACCGACGTGGCGCGCATCCACGCCCGGACCTTCCACGAAGGTGCTGGAGTTCATCGGGCTCCAGCTCCCGCGGCCGCCACCTCCGAAGAGGAGGCTCCTGACGGGCGCGGCCTTACCCATGGTCGTCGCCAGGTACTGGTCGATGGTCTGGTGCGTGGGCGTCTCGGAGATCCCGGTGGCGGCCAGGAGGCCCCGCTTCCAGCCGTGGATGTTGTTCCGATTCTGGGCCTTGAGCTCGAGGTCGTCGAGGATCAGCAGCTTGCTCCGCAGGGGTTCGAGCGGTGCCAGCAGCGACGGCAACTGGACGTTCGTGCGGTCCTGCGGGGTCGAGTCGTGAGCGATCCCCACGGGTGTGAACCCCCACTCGGAGCCGTACGGCGCGGCCTCGCCGTGAACGAAGATGAAGGCCATTTTTCGTCGGGTCACCTGGCCGAGCGCCTGCCCGATCAGCGAGTCGCCCACGCCGAGCACCAGCGGGCAAGCGGCCGCACCCAGACCCATGCGCTCGAGAAATCGCCGTCGAGAGATCATCGCTGCCTCCCAAGAAAACCGTCCGATGAGAAGAACCCCTGGACCATGGCCGCCAGATCGCCTCCGGCCTCCTGGTAGCGACGCCGGGAGTCCTCGATGGAGCAGGCGTCGGCCGGGCGGGCGGTCCGGCCCATGAAGAACTGAAAAGCGTGTGCGGTGAAACAGGAGGCGACGTGCTTCGACGCCACGAGCTTCGTGACCAGACCGTCCAGCCCGTCGAAGGGGCCGTCCTGGTCGTCGCTGCCCACGAGATGCGCCGACCGATCGACGGGGCGTCCGGCCTCCATCGTTCGCGAGCGTCCGACCAGGTCGAAGCCCTCGAGCGCCAGACCGATGCCGTCCATGAGCTGGTGGCAGGTGCGGCAGACCGCGGGACTGTGGCTCACCGCCAGCTTCTCCCGCTGCTGCAGCTTGGGATCGGTCGGGGGCTCGGGGATGATCAGCTCCTTGGGTGGCGAAGGAACCTCGCCGCACAGCAACCGCTCGTAGACGAAGCGGCCGCGCATCACCGGGTCGGTCCGCTCGGGCTGCGCGAACCCGGACAGCCAGGCCGGGTGCCCGAGGATGCCCTGGCGCTCGCCCTTGAAGGCAACGGCCTTGGGCGCGGAGCCGACGATGTCCGGGATGGAGGTGGTGGTGTTCCCGACCAGCTCACCGTAGTTGGTCCTGGTCGAGTAGCGCGCATACCCGTGCCGGCCCGCGAGCAGCTCCTGGAGGAAGTTCTTGTGGCCGTTCGTACGGAGCAGGTTCTCGATGAACACGTCGGCGTCCTTCACCAGGTCGCCCGGCGCGTGGAACTTCGCGTTCTCCTTCTCGACGCCCAGGGCCTCGGTGTACGAGGTCAGTTCGCGCAAGAACTTGCGAACGGGGCCGCTCCTATCTGCGGCGGCCAACAGTCGCGTCACGTGCCGGCCGACGATCGCTCTGTCCGTCAGGGCCCCGCTGGTGGCGTCGGTCCACAGCGCCTGGTCCGGGGGCCCGTCCGTCAGGCTGTAGCTGAGCGCATCGGCGATCTCGTACGGGTCGAGGCGCACCCGGCCGGCCTGCGCCGTGCCCACCTCGCTGCGAAACAGGAACCGCGGCGACACGAGCATCGCCTCGAACGCCACGCGCGCCGCCTGCCGACGTCCCATCGTGCTCTCCAGGTTCGAGGCGAGCTCCAGATAGGACGCGACGTCGGCCGCAGCGACGGGCCGGCGGAACAGGAGCTCGGCCTTGCCGAGGAGGGGCCGTTCCAGGCATTCACGCAAGCTGGCCGTTGTCCCCAGGCAGGGAGCGACGGCCGGATCGGCCAGCAGCCGATCGGCGACGTTGCGAGCCGAGGCACTGACGTCCGCTGCGTCGTCGACGGAAGCCAGGCGGCGCTCGGCCAGCGTGCTGAACGTCTGCTCGCTTTCGGGGGCAAACGTGAGCGGGAGCGGCACCCCGGTCGGCGGCGCGAGATCGAGGTTGCCGGTCGCCGAACGTCGACCGGACAGCACCGTGGCGATCGTGCTTCCATACTGACCGTCGTCCAGCAACCAGAGGCGGGGAGACGATGGGGCGATCGGCGCCGCACCGCAGCCGCCCGACGGCGGGGGCGGGATGATCGACTCGCGGCCCCCCATGGAAGGCGGCGGCGCCATCGGGTCGCTTTGTGGCTCATCGACGTCCGGGAGGCCATCCTCGATCTCCCCGACGCAGGAACAGGTGAGGGCGATTGCCAGGAGCGCGATCAGGTCCCGCATACCCTTCACTCGCGCCGACCCCGGCCGCGTAACGGGTGTGATTTATGGTTCCGGGCGCAGGAGCTCGATGTCGTCGATGTAGAACAGCTTCTTGCCGACCCGCGGGCCGGTGATGTGAAGGTGCTCGACGAGATCGCCGGGCTCGATGACAGCGCCGGTCGGTTTCATCGGAACGAGATCGGCCAGCGCGATCTGGGCACGCGCCCATGTCCCGGTCGCGATTCCCTTGATCTTGGTCGTGTGATGCTCGCGCTTGGCGGCCACGAACAGCCTGACACCCAGCTCCTTGATCCCCGGGTCCGCCCAGTACGAGAAGGTGAGCATCATGCCGGGGGCGTAGGAGGTCCTGGCACTCCCGGCGAGGCGCAGCGAGACCGTGTAGCGCGGATACTCCGGCTCGTCGAAGTTCATGCTGCCGGTCAGGCAGTGGCCGCCCTCGGCGCCCGCTGGACAGGGGACGATGCCTCCGCGGGTCAGCGAGGCTGTCTGCGGGACGGTTCCATCCTCGAAGTCGAAGTGGAACACGGAGGCAGCCGCCGTCGGACGAGGCACCTCGGGCGGGGGCGCGGTCACCAGTTTCGGAAGCTTCATCGGAGGAACGCTGTGGCCGGGCGCGGGCGTTTCGACGGCGGGATTGCCGGGCATCACGACTTCAGGCGGCGGTCGTCGTGGGCGCTTCCATGCCATCATGCCGCCGGTCAGCACGATCGATGCCGCGAGCGCGGCGCCGATCCAGATCGCCGTTCGCGGCCGGCGCGATGCCGCCTCGACGGCAGGCCGCAGACGCCACGAACGGCCGGACAGCAGTGTCCCGATCTCGTTGCCGATGACGTAGTGTTCGTACATCCGACGCCGGGTCTCACGGTTGTCGCGCAGGCGGCGTGCCAGGTCGGCCTCCTCCTCGGCGGTCAGCAGTCCCTCGTCGCGCCTGGCGAGGAGAAGCAGATCCTGCTCGGCCTCCTTGTCGTCCACCCGTCAGTCTCCCATTGCCGTGGCCAGCCGCCGCGAGATGCAGCGCGAAAGTGCCTGGCGAAGGCGCATGATCTTCATCCTCATCGCCTCGGGAGAGCGCCTGAGGCGCTCCGCGATGGCATCGGAGGCGGCCCCGTCGGCGTAGCGCTCCTTCAGGATCTGTTGATCGCTGCTGCCGAGCTGCTGGAGGCAGGCGGTCAGCGCCGCGCGACGGTCGTTCCAGATGTCGGCTTCCGCGTCCTCTTCCTCCCAGGTGCGATCGACGAGATCCAGGATCTCCTCGCTGGACAGATGCCGTTGCCGCCCCTGCGCCCGCAGGTGCTGCAACACCACGTTGCGGGCCACGCCGCGCAGCCACGCCCCCGCCGTCGGTAGATCCAGCGGCCCGGTCTTGTGATTCAATACCAGAAGGCCGACTTCCTGAAAGATATCCTCGGCTTCGGGGAGCGTGGGAGCGATGCACCGGACATAGTCGGCCAGCATCTTCCGGTGGCGTAGCAGGAGCTGCCAGCGCTGTGCTGCGACGTCGTCGCTCATCTCTTCGACATGACTCGCACGAACCCCCGCCGCGTAACGGGTCCCGTCAGGGCGCCACCTTCAAGAGCTCGATCAGCGGCGCCAGCGCCCGGCGCACGGCCGCGCGGCCACCGTCAGTCTCACCGAGCAGGCCCGCCAGCGGCGGGCTGGAACGTTCGTAGAGCGCCACCGCCGCCGCCGCGAAAGCGCTGCTGTCGCGCGCGCGGTCCCGCGCCCGGCGGAGCACGTCGACATCCATCGCCTGCGGCGTGCCGTAGGCGGCAGTGGCGATGAAGCAGCCGGAGCCGAGCGTCTTGAACTGGCGCGTCTCCGTCATGAAGCTGGCGTAGGCGATGACCCCGTCGACACAGGGGCCGAACGGCTTCACGCCGACGGTGTACATCTTCTCGCCCTTGAGATCCCCCACCATCACCGTGCGCGCCGCCGCCGCTCCCACCCGCGGCAGCGTGGAATCGACCACGGTGCCCTGATCGAAGGCCCCGTTCGTGGCGTCGCTCCCCTCCCAGACCCGCACCTGGTAGCCCTCGACGGCGTCGAAGGCGGGTCGGGTCGCCTCGAGGAAGTGGACCACGGCCGATTCGGCCTTCGGCGTCGGGACCGTGACGTCCGTCGCCTGCGCGCGCGTCCGCACGCCACAGGGATCCCCGCCGCCACCGTCTGCGCCCCCCACGCCACCAGCATCGTCGGTGCCGCCATCCGGCCGCGGCCCGAACGGCGAGTCGGTGGACACATGCACACGCCCCACGATCGGCGATCCGCCGGCCATCGAATCCTGGGCTATCGACAGGAACCTGGCGCGCCCCGAGCCGGGGGCCGAGGTGATGGTGCCGTCCGGCGGGTGGAGCGCCCCGGTCTTTCCGTCCCAGTCGCCGTACCCGGTGATGTCCGCCGCTGCCCCCTGGAAGCCGACGGTGCGGCTCAAACTGAATGGCACCTGATACACCACCGACGGCTGGCCGAGGTTCGTCTTGCACCCCGAATCCGTCAGGTTGGGATCGGTGAACGCCGGGTGATCGTGCGAGCCGTTGCGATCGAACTCCTTGCTGATCTCCACGAACAGCGTGTACGACCCGTCGGGAACGTCGACGGGCACGGTCCAGGTGCCGGTGAACGGCCGCCCGTAGGGTGGCGTCGCCGTGGCCACCGCATCCAGATCGTTCAGGTCGGCGTAGGTCGAGGCGCTCAGCGCGCAGCCCGGCGTCCGCTGACCGGGCGTGTCGCAGTCGCGGTCGATGAACATGCGTAGGTCGTTGCGCGGCGGATAGTAGCTCTTGGGCTCGGTCTTCGAGAGCTTCCCCTTGGCGCTGTTGAACACCGTCGTGGGGCAGGTGATGGCATCGACATCGATCTCGCTGAAGGCCATCGGACGGCAATAGAACGGGTCGGGCGACGAGATCGATTCGTGGAAGCCGAGCCAGGACTCGCGGTCCTGTCCGTCTTGCATCACCACCTGCTCGTACAGTTTGCCGCGCCTCACGGCCCAGACCGGCAGCGCCATCGACCGCTTGCCATACGGGAACTTCGGGCTCGACCCGAAGTCCCAGCGGCCGGGCCGGTTGCCCAGGCCCCGGTTCGCGACACCGTTCGTCACGAGCAGCGTGTCGATGAAGCGGCTGCCGTCAGCCGACTCGACCCACACGGCGATCTGGGGGCCCAGGTCCAGACGGCACATTTCCGCGCTGGTCCCGGTCTTTCGTCGGTCGCAGGGGGCCTGCAGCGACGGCCGGTAGCAGTCCGGCTGGAAGCTGTATCGCAGGCGGACCTGACGCGGCTGCGCCCCGGTC
>JANPFD010000166.1:0-2802 GCA_031423255.1 Myxococcales bacterium
ATCCCGTGGTCCGGCGCGGTCTCGTGTCCATGATCGACGACGAGCCCGATTTGCACGTCGTGGGTCAAGCCGGCAGCGGTGCCGAAGCCGTCCGGCTGTACACCGACCTCCGTCCGGACGTCGCTTTGGTCGACCTGAGGATGCCCGACATGAGCGGGACCGACGTCATCATCGCCCTTCGCAAGCGGATCCCGGACGCGCGGATCATCGTGCTGACGACCTATGACGGCGACGAGGACGTCTTCCGCGCGGTGCAAGCGGGAGCGCGCGGGTATCTCCTCAAGGGCACCCTGCCCGAGACGATCATGGAGGCGATCAGGAGCGTGCATGCCGGCGGCACCCTCATTGCTCCGCAGATCGCGACGCGCCTGATCGACCGCATGCAAAGTGACTCGTTGAGCGAGCGCGAGATCGAGGTTCTGCAGCTTGTGGCCAAAGGCATGAGCAACAAGGAGATCGGCGCCGGGCTGTACATTGCGGAATACACGGTCAAGAACCACCTCAAGCGCATCTACGTCAAGCTGGGCGTTGCCCATCGGACCGAGGCCGCCATGGTCGCGGCTCAGCGCGGGATCATCGACGTCTCATAGGCGCGCGGCGCCGTCGCGACGGGCCTCTGTCCGAAAGGGCTAATGAAAAAGCCCCACACCGAGCCATAGACGGGACGATCGGCAGATCACACCATGGCCTACACCCGGTGGACTCGCTCCACGCGCGGTAGGTGCTTGCTTGCTCGCCACACCTGGAGGCCTCACATGAGAGAACTCGCCCGTGCAGCCGTCTTGTTGTTGCTGGCACCCGCCTGCGTAGGTGCCATAGGGAGCCCTGGCGAACCCGGGTCGTCCGTTCCGCCGGCGACCGCGGCCCCCGGCTCGGAGGTGGTGGCGCCAGGCGGGCCCCCCGGGTCGGGCGTCGTGCCGCCCGGCCAGCCGCCTGGCACGCCTCCGCCGCCCGCCGTGTTCATGCCGGGGACGCCGCCCCGATGCGACGGTCCAGTCGACGCCGGTCTGGGATTGTTGTTGCGCCTGACGCGCGTCGAGTACAACAACACCGTTCGCGACCTGCTCGGCGACACCGCCCGCCCTGGGCGGGCGTTCTCCGACGACGCCGTCATGGCCGGCTTCCGCGTCAACGCAGTGGCGCCGCCATCCGAGTCCGAGATCGAGCAGTACCGGGGCGCCGCCGAGACCCTGGCTGAACGGGCCGTCGCGAACCTAGCCACGCTCTTGCCTTGTACGGGGGTGGAGAGCGGCACCAAAGTTTGTGCCGACAAGTTCATCCGCACTTTCGGCCGGCGCGCCTTTCGCCGCCCTCTGGACGCCCAGGAAGTGCAGGCCTACACCGTCCTCTTCGACAAGGGCATGGCCAGCGACGGGTTTCCCTTTGGCATCAACCTCGTGGTGCGCGGGATGCTGCAGTCGCCGGCCTTCCTCTACCGGATCGAGGTGGGGCAGCCCGTCCCGGCGCAGCGCGGCCTTGCCAGGCTAAACGCCTGGGAGTTGGCGTCGCGGCTTTCTTACGCCCTGTGGCGCTCGATGCCCGACGACGAGCTGCTCGACGCCGCGGCCGGCGGGCGCCTGGAGAGTGTGGCCGATATCGGCGCGCAGGTGCGGCGCATGCTCACCTCGCCAGCTGGCGTGGCGAAAGCCCGGGACTCGGTGGCTGACTTCGTCGATGGCTGGATGGATCTGGGCGCCCTCGACCACGTAGAGAAGGACGCGATCAAGTACAAAACCTTCAAGAGCCTCGTCGGCGACATGCAGCGGGAGAGCTATGCCTTCGTCCAGGAGGTGATGCTGGGCGCCGACTCCCACATCGGCACGCTCCTCACCGCCCCATTCTCGTTCGTCACCGGCAAACTTGCTCCCCTGTACGGGGTCACCGTGCCCGCCGCCAACACGGCCCCGACTCGGGTGGACATGCCCGCGCAGCGTTCGGGGGTTCTCACCCACGCCAGCCTGATGGCGGTGCTGTCGCACGATTTGGCGACCTCGCCTGTGAAGCGCGGGGTGTGGGTGCGGGAGGCGCTGCTCTGCCAGATCCCGCCGCCGCCTCCGCCCGATGTGAACGACACCTTTCCCTCGGTCAACCCGAACCTGCCGGCGAGGGAGAAGCTGGCCATGCACCGGGCTAGTCCCAGCTGCGCCGCTTGCCACGACTTTATGGACCCCATCGGCTTTGCCTTCGAGAACTTCGATCCCGTCGGCGCCTACCGCACCTTGGACGGAGGCAAAGCGGTCGACGCGACCGGCCAGCTGCGCCAGACCGACGTCGACGGCCCGTTCAACGGCGTGCGCCCGGTGGCCGACAGCTTGGCCCGCAGCGCGCAGGTGCAAGACTGCATGACCAGGCAATGGCTGCGCTTCACCCTCGGTCGCGTCGAGAACATCGCCGACAAATGCACCCTTGCCGCCGTGGACAGCCGCCTAGCCGCCACCGGCGGCGACCTGAGAGACGCCCTGACGACGTTGGTCAGCCACGAATCGTTCCGCAACCGCCGCACCGAGGAGGTGGTCCGATGAGCACCAGGAAAGCCGATCTAGCCCTGACCCGCCGCGGCCTTCTGCGCCTTGGTTCGGCCGCGGCCGCAGCACCGGCCTTGCTGCCGTTCTTGCCCTTTCTGGAAAGCGACGCCGAGGCGGCGGGGTATCCCCGCCGGCTGTTGCTCTACTTCATCCCCCTCGGTACCCGATTCAAAGAGTTTCGTCCCGGTGGCGGCGAGCTTGACTTCACTCTGGGCCGTGTCCTGGCGCCGCTGGCGAAGTACAGGTCGAAGATCATCGTGCTGGACGGGATCGACAA
>JANPFD010000167.1:0-10464 GCA_031423255.1 Myxococcales bacterium
GTCGAGAGCGCCATCCGTGACGTGCTCGCCTCGGCGATCTCGCCCGCCGCCGTGGCCTACGCCTGCGCGCGCGGGCGCGAGCCGGCGGCGCCGCCGGTCGCCGTGCTGATCCATCATTTTGTACCGGGGGAAGCCGTGGGCGCGGCCGCCATCGACGCCGCGACCCTGGTCGTCTCGCCGCGTGCCGGTCGGCCCTCGTCGGGCGCCGCCGTGACCCTCGAACGCACCCTTCGTACGCTGGCCGCCGCGCTCGGGCCCGTCGAGGTGGAGTGGGTGGCATCGGGCGACACGGTGACCTTCCTCCAGATGCGCCCCTACCACGCGCCACCGCCGCCGCCAGCGTGGGCTGGCCTGGCGGATCTGGCGCCATCCGACCGGATGCTTCCCTGGCGCTGGGATGCGGTCCACAACCCATTGCCGCTGTCGCCCGCGCAGGCGGGGTTGGTCTCCTTCGTCGACGAGCGTTGCCGGATCGGGCTGCGACAGCGTGTGCTCGCCGGCTATCTGTTCTGGGCTCCCGGCGCCGCGCCACCGCCCATCGATCCTGGGCAAGTCCCGGCCGCGTTCGCGGCGTTGCGCGATCGGGTCCTGGCCGATCTGGCGGCGCTGCCCGAGGCGCCGCCACTGCCCGCCGCACTGGATCTCTTCGTGCGGGTGTACGAGCCGCTTTTCGGGGTGATCCAGCCGGCGGCCCGCCGCGGCCGGGCAAGACTGGAAAGTTGGCTGCGCGCTCACGCCCCGTCGGCGTTGATGGTGCTGCCGGCGTTGCTGTCCGGTGTGCCCTCCGCTGCCCTCGAGCGGCGCCAACTGGCTGGCGATCGCACGGCTTACCTGACTCACTTCGGCGACGAGGCGCCCGCCTGGGACGTCTCGGTTCCGACCTACCGCGAGGCACCGGAGCGATTCCCAGGTGTGCGCCTCCCGGCCGAGGACGCTGCGGCGTGGGACCGGCATCGCGCCACGGTCATGGAGAGCCTGCCCGCGCCGCTGCGACGAGGGTTCGAGGACGCTCTTGCCGTCGCGCGTGCCTGCGCGGCGGTGCTCGAGGACGACGACTGGTTGTACGCGCGGCTCCAGGCAGTCGTGCGCCGGGCGCTCCTCGGCGTCGGCCGGCAGCTGGTTCTTACCGGCGCGCTGGACCATCCCGACGACGTCTTCTTCTGGCCTCTGCCGCTGGTCGCGTCGGTCGTCGAAGGGGCCGCGCCTCCCCCTGACGGACGGGCGATCGCCGCCGCCGCGCGGGCGGCCTGCGAGCGTGCCCGGCGCGATCCGCCCGTGGGCGCCGTGCCTGCGCGCGCCGAGCCGGTGGCAGGCCACGGCACCGGCGGGCGCGCCATCGGACCCGTGATCCACCACGTCCCGGGAGGCCCCGCTCCGCCTCCCGACGCGGTTCTGGTGGCCGCCACGCTCTTGCCCACCGAGCTGCCGCTCCTGGCGCCGGCGGCACTGGTGACCGAGACCGGCGGTCCCCTCGATCACGTGGCGGCGCAAGCCCGCGAGCGGCGTCTCCCGGCGGTCGTCGGCGCGCCCGGCGCCACCGCCCTGCGCCCCGGCGAACTGGTCCTGGTCGACGGCGATCGGGGCCTGGTCATCCCGATCGGCCGTCGGTGGTAGTCTGAGGGTCTAACGGAACATGAGGCGCGCGGTCGTTCTTCTGCTGTGCGCTGCCGGGTGTGTAGGTGCGATAGGCGAGACGCCTCCCACACCGCTCGAGCCGCCGCCGGCCGAGATGGGCTGCCGCCCCGGGACACCCGCTCGCCTGCGTCGCCTGACCACCGACGAGTACGCCAGCGTCGTCGCGGATCTCTTCGGGGCGGCCGTCCCGAGGATTTCCGGCTTCCCCCTCGATCCCAGGGTGAATGGGTTCGGCAACGACGCCACCGCGCTGGTGGTGAGCGGACCCTTCCTCGACGAGGCCGGCCACGCCGCCGAGGAGCTGGCTGCGTCGCTGCCGATCGAACGCCTGGCCCCGTGCCCGGCCGGCCAGACCGAGAAGGACTGCGCGAGGGCTTTCGCGCACGGATTCGGCCAACGCGCTTACGGCCGCCCGATGGCGGCGTCGGAGGTCGAGCGCCTGGGCTCCGTCTTCGAGGCCGGCCGCGATCCCGGCGGCTACCAGGAGGGCGTGCGGCTGATGGCGGAGGCAATCCTGCAAAGTCCCCACTTCCTGTACGCCACGGAACTGGGCGGCGGCGGCGCCGGAACCACCCGCCTGACCCAGTGGGAGCTCGCCTCACGGCTGTCGTTCTTCCTGACCGGCGCGCGCCCCGGGCCGACGTTGCGCGCAGCCGTCGAAGCGGGCCGGCTGACCGACGCCGACGGGATCGAGACCGAGGTGCGCCACCTGCTCGACACGCCGCGCGCGCGCCAGCATCTGCGCGGGTTCTTCACGGCCTGGCTCGGTCTCGACGATCTGCCTTTCATGACCAAGGATGGGTCGCGTGTCGCCGAGTTCACGCGCCAGCTGCGTGACGAGATGACGCTCGAGGTCCGCCGCTACCTGGACCACGCCATCGCCGCCGGAGCCAGCCTGGCCGCCATCTTCGGCGGCACGCTCACTTTCCCCGGCCTCGAGGTCGCCAGGGTCGTCTACGAAAACGACATCCTCACCAAGCCGGCCGTCGATGGCGAGGAGGTGTCACTCGATACCAGGCGTCGCAAGGGGATCCTCTCCCTGCCCGGGACGCTCGCGACGCACAGCACGGTGGATCGCACCAGCCCCGTCGACCGCGGCCTGCTGGTGGCGGTGCGTCTGCTCTGCCAGGAGATCGCCCCGCCACCGGGGGGACTCGTCATCCCCGCGATAGATACCGACGATCTCACGCGCACCACCCGCGCAAAGCAGGAGTCGCACGCGGCCGCATCGTGCGCAGGCTGCCACGACCGCATCGATCCCATCGGCTTCGGCCTCGAGAACATGGATACCCTGGGCCGCTACCGTGCCACCGAGAACAACAAGCCCGTGGACTCGTCGGGCGAGCTGGTCGGCTCGGAGCTCGACTTCCGGAAGTTCAACGGCCCGGCCGAACTGGCCGACCGGCTGCTCGCCAGCAATACCTTCCGCGAGTGCTTCGTCACCCAGCTGTGGCGCTACGCCGAGGCTCGCCTCGAGACCGACGCCGACGCATGCGTGCTCGCTGACCTCAAGCAGTCCTTGCGGACCGCGGATGACCCGCTCGTCACCCTCATCGTCGCCCTCACCCGCCACCCGACGTTCACGAGCCGGAGGAACGCGCCATGACCGAGTTCTTCTGCCGGCGTGATCTGCTGCGCGCAGTGGGCGCGACGCTGATGCTTCCGCCCTTCCTGCGCGACGCCATGGCCGCTGCCGCCGAGCTGCCGCCGCGTCTGGTGCTTTTCATGTGGGCCAACGGCACGCATCTCGACTCGTTCTGGCCGGACGCAAACTTCCGCTCCTTCATCCTCGATCCATTGCTGGATGATCCCGAGTTGCGGCCGCGAACCACCGTGATCCAGGGCGTGCGCCTGGACGCCGAGGGAAATGGCAACGAGCACGATCGCGGCTTCCACAGTTTCTGGACCGGCGTGACGCCCGTCGGAAGCTACTCCGACAGCTACGGCGGCGGTCCCTCGCTGGACCAGATCGTCAGGGCCCGGCTGCCGCTGGCGGCGCTGCCCTATCCGACGCTGAACTGCGGCGTGCACGCGAACGTGCAGGCGCCCAAGAACGGCCACCGCACGTCGTTCAGCTATGTCGGGCCGAAACAGCCCGTCCCGACCCAGATCGATCCGTACCGCCTGTACGCCGCGCTCTTCCGCATGCGCGGCAGCGGCGACCCGATGACCCGGCTGCGGCACAAGCGCTCGGTGCTGGATTTCGTCGCCGAGGATCTGCGCCTCTTGCGTGGCCGGCTGGGGACGGAGGAACGCGCAAAGCTGGAGATCCATCAGACCTCCCTGCGCGAGCTGGAGGGCCGCCTCACCGCCTCGCTCACCCCGGGCCAGGGCACTTCGTGTGCGCGTCCGGGCGAGCCCATGCCCGGCGGTCTCGATCTGCGCGCCGACGCCAACGTGCCGGTGCTGACGACTCTGATGATGGATCTGGCAGCGGCGGCGCTCACCTGCAACCTGACCCGCATCGTCACCTTCCAGTTCGGCTACTGCGGGAACGGCTGGCGGTTCGGCTGGATCGGCATCAATCAGGACAGCCACGGCGCGATCGCGCACCTGGATCTGCCGGGCGGCGATCCGAAGATCGCCGAGCAAGCATCACGCATCGGCCGCTGGACGACCGAGCAGGTCGCGCACTTCGCGCGCGCGCTGCACGCCGTGCCCGACGGGAGCGGCACCGCGCTCGACAACTCGTTGCTGGTGTTCTCGAACGAGAACGCCACGGGCTATCACAGCCTGGAGAACCTGCCGATCGCCTTCGTGGGCGGCGCTGGCGGCCGCTTGACCCGACCTGGCCGCATGGTCGACGTGCGCCACCCGACCAGCCGCGCCTGGGGCACCAACCACCAGGTCGCCACCACCGTGACGCGCCTCATGGGCCTCGAAGCCGAGGGCTTCGGAAATCGTCCCGCCTGTGGGCCCCTTCAGGGCGTGGTCTGACCGGCAGCGACGGCACCGCCACCGCCGCCGGGCGTGTTCATGCGGCCGGTGTTGACCCGCTCGCGCAGCTCCTTGCCGACCTTGAAGAACGCCAGCCGCTTCGGCTTCACATGCACCGTCTCGCCGGTGCGCGGATTGCGGCCCTCGTAGGCCTTGTACTCCCGGATGGTGAAGCTGCCGAAGCCCCGGATCTCGATCCCCTCGCCGCGCTTGAGCGCGTCCACCATCGAGTCGAAGATCTGGTCCACGAGCAGCTCGGCCCGCGCCCACGGGAACTTCAACTTGTCCGCGATGACGGCAATGAGATCGGCCTTCGTCATGGGCTGCCTGGAGAAATCTAGCGAAAACGCCAACTTTAGTCGAGCGGTCGTGCGGGAAGCACCGCGTTGGGGTCGGTCCGATAGCGGTAACTGCGATAGAACGAATACTCCTCGCAGTTGTGCCGCGCGTAGTAATCGATCACGTCCCGCCAGCCGATCTGCTTCTTCTCGACACCGTCCTGGATGTCGCGCCAGGAGAAGGTCTGCGGGCAAAGCGCCCCCGCCAGAGGCGCGTGCCCTCCCGACGTGCGAGGGTCCGTCATCGTCGGACTCGCCGGCAACCGCCCCACGTAGTGCCCCTGGATCGGTAACAACTCCATGATCTCGACGTGGGTGATCTCGAGCGACTCGTCCTTGCGGTACTGGCATTCGGTGCGGGCGATGGTCTCGTTCGGCTTCAGCACCAGCGCGTTGTGCTCGATGTCCCCCTTGCGCAGGCACTTCCGGCTGTCCGCAACCGCCGTGTCCACGCGGTAGGCCAGGTACTTGTCGGTCCGGTTGGTGATCTTCAGGACCAGATGATCAGCGGCGTAGGACTGCCCTTCCAGCATCGCCTGGGTCTTGGCCACATCGAGAGACAGCCGCAGGTGCGCGGTCTCGACCGGCTGGCGAATCTTCAGGCGCTTCCTCCCCTTGAACTCGTCGTAATACGGGATGCGTTCTCGCAGTTCGTCCAGTTTCGGCGCCGGCACCTTGTACGTCTTGGCGTCGGTCTCCACCAGCGCCAGCCACACCGGCTGCGAGTACTTCAGCACCGAGTTCATCAGCACCTCGGGCGGTGGCGGCGGCTGCGGCCGCTCCGGCGGCGGCGGCGGCTCGCCCGAGTAAAGCACCACCGTGCCAAGCGCGATGACCGCCAGTCCGGCGACCCCCACCACGACGGCGAGCGACTTGCCTTCCATGCGCGTACAGACTACCCGAGAACACTCGCGCCGCCGAAATAGGGGCGGAGCACCGACGGCAGATCCAGCTTGCCATCGGCGCGCTGATAAGTCTCGAGCACGGCGATCAGCGTGCGCGGCAGGGCCAGGCCCGAGCCGTTGAGGGTGTGTACGAACTGCGTCCCCTTCTCCTTGCCGCGAAAGCGGATCTTCGCCCGCCGCGCCTGGAAGTCGCCGAAGTTCGAGCAGGAGCTGACCTCGAGCCACTCGTTGCAGCCCGGCGCCCAGACCTCGAGGTCGTACTTCATCATCGCTGAAAAAGACAGGTCGCCCGTACACATCTGGATCACCCGGTAGGGCAGTTCCAGCCCCCTGAGCACGTCCTCGGCGTCGGCGAGCAGCCCGGTCAGTTCATCGACCGAGGTGTCGGGCCGCACGAACTTCACCAGCTCCACCTTGTCGAACTGGTGGCCGCGCTTGATGCCGCGGGTGTCGCGACCGGCTGCCATCTGCTCGCGGCGGAAGCAGGGGGTGAAAGCCACGTGCTTGATCGGCAGCTTGTCGCCGTCGAGGATCTCGTCGCGGTACATGTTGGTCACCGGCACCTCGGCGGTGGGGATGAACCAGAAGTCCTCCTCGGCATCCCGGTACAGGTTGTCGCCGAACTTCGGCAAGTTCCCGGTGCCCACCAGGGCCTCGCGGCGCACCATCACGGGCGGCAGGATCTCGCCATAGCCGTGCTTGGTGGTGTGCAGATCGAGCATGAAGGAGATGAGCGCCCGCTGCAGCTTCGCGCCCCAGTCCTTGAGCAAGTAGAAGCGCGAGCCGGAGATCTTCACCCCGCGATCGAAGTCGATGATCCCCCAGCGCGTGCCGAGATCCCAGTGCGGCGCGGGCTGGAAGGAAAAGCTCCGCTTCGTGCCTTCCTCACGCACCAGCTTGTTCTCGGTGTCGTCCTTGCCGATCGGCACTGACGGGTGGGGAAGATTCGGCAGCTCCAGCAGCCGCTCGTCCCGGGCCGCCTTGCGCTGGGTCAGGTCCGCGTCGAGCGCCTCGAACCTCTGCTTGAGGGCGCCCCCCTTGGCCTTGATCGCCTCCCGCTCCTCGGGCGTCGCCTTGCGCATCTCGCCCGACAGCTTGTTCTGCTCGGCGGCGATGGTCTGCGAGTCGTTCTCGAGGCGCCGCACCTCGGTGTCGAGCGCCAGCACCTCGTCGAGGTCGACCTGGGCGCCGAGCTTGCGAAAGCCCTCGCGGACCTCGTCTGGCTTTTCGCGGATCAACCGCACGTCGAGCATGGCGGCGCAGTCTAGCCGATTCAGGACGACGCGGACGGGGCGAACACCTCGACCGGCTGGGCCTTGCCCTTGACCTTCGCGCAGGCCGCCGGGGCCCACATGAAACCCGCCCCCGCGGCGTCGCGCGTCTCCTTCGTCGCCAGGATCGGAACGCCCACGTCCTTGGTGAGACCCTCGATCCGCGACGCCAGGTTCACGGCGTCGCCGATGATGGTGTACTCGATGCGCTGCTGAGAACCGATGCTGCCGACCACGGCGCGGCCGGTGTGCAGTCCAATTCCGATCCGCAGAGCCGCCTCGCCCCGGGCCACGCGCCGCTCGTTCAGCACGTCCAAGGCCCGCATCATCTCGAGCGCACAGGTCACCGCCCGTCGCGCGTGATCCGGCTGGTCGAGCGGTGCCCCGAAGTAAGCGAGGATTCCGTCGCCGATGAACTTGTCCAGCGTGCCGCCGTTCCGGAAGATCACGTCCACCATGGTGGACAGGTACTCGTTCAGGAGCGCCACCACCTGCGTGCTCTCGATGGATTCGGACAGAGCGGTGAAGCCGCGGATGTCGGAGAAGAGGATGGTCACTTCGCGGTGCTCACCGCGCGAGGCCGCCTCGCCCAGCTCGACGATCCGCTGCGCCACCTGCGGCGAGAAGTAGCGCCCCAGGCGATCGCGGGCGGCGCGCTCGACGGCCACACCCTCGACCAGCGCCACCATTCGCCGGACCGCCACCATCGCCGCCGACGCTGCGATCGCCAGCAGCAGCCATCCGCCGGCCCAGTCCGCGGCGAGGATCCCCAGCCGCGACAGGAACCAGACGTGCAGCAGGATCCCCATCACCGCGGTCGCCAGGATGACCCGTCTTTGCAGCGTGAGCACGGCGGTGGTCACCAGCACGAGGCAGATGCTCAGCGTCAGCCCACCCACCGAACCCGGGTCCGGGTAATAGGCCGAACTCTGGTCCATGGCCAGGAACATCATGGGCAGGTCGATCGCCGCCAGCGTGTACTTCTCCAGCAGCAGCAGGCGTTCGCTCAGGCGTCCCGCCACGACCAGCAGGACCGCCAGGCCGAAGTAGGCGGCGATGAACGGCAACGGCTCACGCCACTGGCGGTGGCTGGCGAAAACTCCAAAGAAGACGGCCATCAAGAGCCAGGCGCCGACGCCGGCCACCCGGATGAGCCCCATCCGCCCCAGGATCCGTCGGTGTTCCTCGTCGAGCTTCGCCCGAAAGGCGTCGGCGAGGTCCTGGGGTGTGCCGCTCACGTCCTGCACGGTGCGCGCATCGGCTGCGACAAGTGACTGGTCACGGACCACACTCCGACCTGCACATGGACGAATCGACGCTGGTCAGGCGGAAGATCGTCGGTGCGCATGCGCCTGCCTTCAGATCGGCGCGGAGCGCGGGCACCTGAGCGCCCAGTTCGATGCCTGCCCACTCGATGCACGAGAACGGCGGGTTCTTGCCGTCGGGAAGGGTGAACCGGCGGCCGGCGTTGCCCGTGCGGACGCCCGCATCGGACCCGGGGATGAAGTCGAACACCACCTCGACGGGGTTGTTCTGGCAGTTGTTGCCGTTGGCCGGCGCCGGTCTCAGTGCCGTGATCTTCGCCGTCCCCAACGTCTCCACGTACTCGCAGGTGGCGACGCCGCCGTCGGGGGTGTCGTCGATCTCCAGCTCGCAAAAGCGGATGTTGTCGTCCGAGGCGCCGCTGCACGTCGTGTAGTGCGGGGCCAGCTTCAGGCAGTCATCGTCATCCTTGCAGACGTAGATGCAGGTCTGCTTGCCAACCACGTTGCGACAGTCGGTCACCGGGCGGTCGCCGGCGGACGCGCGGCAACTGTCCACCGTGCAGCGCACCGCTGGCGGCGTGTCAGGGGGAGGCGGTTCCGGCTCCTTTTCCTCTTCTATGGTGGCGCACTTCGACCCGAGCGAGCCAAAGGCCAGCAGCACCAACAGCCACGGCCTACCAATCATGGGCAATGGTGTTGGATCGGCAGGTCGCGTTTGAGCCTTGAGACGCCGTAGAATGCGGGTTCGGTGACCGAACTGGCGTCGCAGACAGACGAGGTGACGCTGGAAGGGCTGGCGCGCGAACTGGAACGCTGGGACGACGAGCCGGCCGGTGCTCTCGCGCTGCGCGCCGGAGTGCGGAGGCTGGCCGATCCTCGGCGTCCCGGCGCCACCGTGGCCGAGACGGCGATCCTCGCGGCGCGGCGCGCCTACCGCGACGGCGACCCGCAGCGGCTGTCCCGGGCCGCCACGCGCGATCCGCGCCTGACCGAGCTACTCGGCCCATTCGTCGGCGATCCCGAGCTCGGCCCATGGCCATTCGCGGATGCGCTGCGCCTTTCAGACGAGAACGCGGCGCTGTGGTTGCCGCTGTTGCGCCGAGCGGTGCCGGACAAGGCGATCCGTACCTTCGTGCAGGTGATGCTCCGGACGCGGCGCCGGAACATCTGGATGCCGGCAGCCGAAGCGTTCGGCGCGCAGGCGGTGCGCGACGGCGAGCTACGCGAGGCATTGAGCGAGGCATTTCGTCGCTGCTTCCCGGGCGGCCTGCCCGAGGAATGGCCGTGCGGCCAGATGGTGGACGGCGGCGAGGAGGCGCTGCGTCTGGCACGGCGGATCCTGCCCGCAGCGTGCGCGTACGCGGCGCGCGGAGGGGATCTTTCGGCTCTGCCCGGCTACTCCGTCGATAAGCTGCTGGCGCTGTCGCTACCGGGTGACGCCGCCTGCGCGGCCGCGCTGCTTTTGGGCCTGGATGCCCTTCTCGGCGGCGAGCACACACGCGCTCCCGCGCTGGCCATGATCCCCCGACGCATCGCCGAGCTCCCGCCCGACGACTGGGCCGACGCCGTCCTTCGCCGGATGGCGGAGAGAATCGATCACATCGATGCCGGCTCCGAAGCAATGCAGGCGATCCTGACCCGCCTGTGCGCGCCGGTCTGGCGCGACGGTCGCGAGTTCCGGCGGCTCGACGGCCTGTGGAGCTGGCTCGAGACCGCGCGCTGGCTGGTCGAGCGCAAGGACACGACGGCGCTGGAGCGGATGCGCGCGGCTGCGGGTGCGGCGGCGACGGCGTTCGCATTCCGCGTCTCGGGCGGCCTGCCGGGTGACGCCGAACGCGCCCTCGAGGAGCTGCTGCCACGCCTTCGCTGCCTGGCGGACGACGTCCTTTACGACACCACACCGGCGGTCCGCCGAGCCGCCCTGTGTGCCGAGACGCTGGCGTTGCTGGAGCACCCCGAGCTGGGCGCGCTGCCCTGGTCGAAGCTGGTGCTGCGGGCCACCGACGGGAAGCGCCCGGCCGATTTGCTGGAGGGGAAGGTGACGGAGGTGGCGCGGGCGCAGGTGCTGCTGTGGCTGGACCGCCACCACCCGGGCGTGGCGCCCGCCGCGTGG
>JANPFD010000168.1:0-3577 GCA_031423255.1 Myxococcales bacterium
TTCGGATCAGAGCCGGATACACCGCTTGCATGGATGTCGGGCCGGTAGCTGTTCCGCCCCGGACCTCCGCCCGCCTGATTCCACCCCTTCACCCCAAAGGTGATAGGCGCGGAAGTCGGCACCTTCACGGTCGCCGTTCCCGTGTCAACACGGGTCGGCGTGCTCGTTTTGACGCGGGTGAAGCTGCGGGTAGGCGCCGCCGTGCGAGTCCGTGTCTCGGTGCGGGTCCGCGTCGCAGATCGGGTGACGGTTGGCGTGCGGGTCGCTGGGCGTGTCGGCGTGGCGGTGATGCAGCCCTCTTCGCACACGGGTGCGGCGTGTGCCACGCTTAGGCCGAGGTAGGAAAAGGCCCCCATCAGGATCGCGAGGACGACCGCCGCCGCCGCCACGATGCCGAGCCGTGCCCGAATGGCATCCCTCGGCAGGCGATCCGCGATGGACAGCGCCAACCATGAGACGACCCCTACCACCGTGACCCAGATGATGCTCAGCAGCACGAACAGCGCAGCCTTGCTCTCCACCGGCATGCCGGGCCGCTCCTCGGCTGCGGGCGTCAGGTACGCCGCAGGCTCCGCATAGGCTTTCGGCATCGGGCGCACGACGCGGTAGCGTTGCCCAAGCTGCCACTGCCCATCCAGTCGGTAGCTGGACGGGTCGCAGTTCCACCCGTGCTTCTGGCCATCGAAGCCCTGCTTGCCCTTGCAGATGATGGCAAGGTCGTGTGGGTAGCAGGTCCCGTCCTTTTCGACGTAGCCGGTGTAGCACGTCGGCGTCTCCGCCGCCTGCGCCTCCCCGTAGAACCACACCATGAAGCGCCACCACAGCGGCATCTGCTTCGGCGGCTCCGGGCACTCCGGCATGCTGTGCGCGTCGATGATCGTGCGGCTGTAGCGCACGTCGTCGGGAAGCGGCGTCGGGATTCGCGTCGACTCGGCCCTCGCCGGCATCCGGTCTTCGCAGTAGACCTCGTAGTGGAACGAGCGGAAGCGCGCCTGCTGCTCCGCTGCCTCGCCGATAGCTGCGTCGCGCGTGGCGTAGGCTTCCCGGTCGCAACTGAACCCGTCGCTCCCCCACTCGTAGCAGACGAACCATCGCGGCTGACTCGCGTCACACGCCGCCAGCAGCACCAGCGGCAAAATCCGTAGATACCTCATGCTCTCCTCCTCACTCCGTTCACGTACATGCCGTCCTGCTTGGCCAGCACCCCGCGCTCCACCAGGGAGTCCAGTGCCTCCATCACGTCCTGCGCCGGCACCCCGCGCAGCGCGTGCCACCGCATCACCATCACCAGCGTGAGCGGCCGAAGCTGCCGGTGCCCGATCTTCCGCCGCACATGCTCCTCGATCCGCTCCGCGAGCCGCTCCGCAGGGAGGCTCCGCGTGTACTGCGCCTCCAGCTTCGTCCGCGCCGCCGATACGCTGATGCCGATGACATCGCAGACGTGGATGAACGAGAAGGGGTGATCGTCTGGCGACCGCACCCACTCCATCGCCCCGTAGGCGTCCGTCGTCCGCTTCGCGATGCTGTGCATGGCGTCCTCCAGCACCGCATAGAGTAGCCGCTTCTCCGGCGTCAGCGTGCTCGCCCGGCGCAGGTCCAGAAATTGGTCCGCCGCCAGCGTGTCGTGCCCGATGATCGTCGCCGTCTTCAAGCCAATCTCCCCGATGTCCACTGAGTTCCCGAACCCCATCTGATCCTCCTTCGTTGCGCGGCGTTGTAGCGCAGGTTGACAGGGTAAAGCAATTCTGCAAGAACGCAGAAATGAAGAACGTCGCAATCAGCCCCGAGACGCACAAATGGTTGCGGATCATGGCTGCCAAGAATGAGTGCGGCATTGGCGATCTGGCCGACGCCATCATAGCGGATGCGCGCAAGTCTGGGGCATGGATAAACGTCGCTCTATCCTGCGACGGCACGAAGCCGAAGGGGAAGAAGTAGTATGTTTCGATGGATCAGTAGGGCGATTCGGCGGACCGGTGCCCTTGACTGCCGCGTTGGGGAGCTGGAACTGAGACTCAGACAACTCGAATACAAATACGTCAGCCACACTCACCGACCGGAGGTCGGTGACGTACTACGCACCGATATGCAGTTGCTCGTCGAACACCTCGGCCTGCGTTTCGAGGGTCCGACGATGGTTCCGCGCGTGATCGTGCAGGTGGGGCCAGTCGCCGCGACGGAGGCGGAGTGACCAACGACCAGCTCCAGAAGGCCGAGGCCCTGCTGGACGATGCGGAGACGTGCCTGCGCCCACGCCTCGCGGTTGCAATGAAGGTGGCGGCCGCACGTCGCGCCAAGCGTACTGAGGGCGAGTGGCTCAACGTGCTCAAGGCCGTCCACGAAGCACGCGGCATCGCGGAGGCCCGCATCAGGCTGGCCGTGGCGGTGTACGAGGGGCGCAAGTGACCGTGGTCGACGCTATCGCCATCTTCGTGATCTTCGCCATTGGCAACATTGCCGGCTGGCACGCGCGGGGTTGGTACGACGACACGGAGCAGCGATGAGGCGCATCGTTCTCGCCCTGCTGCTCCTCGCCGGCTGCTCGGACATCGAGGACTGCAAGCCAATCGCGAAGGAGGTGCCCGGCTATCCGGTGCTGCACTGCTGCTTGTACAACAAATCGGGCTACCTCTCGCAGAGTTCCCGCGAGCCGGGGCCAGTGGTGCTGTGCAACCGGGAATGGCAACCATGTGCCACCTACTATTTCGATGAGCAGCCAGACGGCCCTCCGGGGCCGCCGCCGACTTCGGCGTGGACGTACTGACCGCAACCCACCAACCCGAGGAGATGAGATGGCAAGGAGACGAGCAACGCAGGAGCCGCTGGCGGGCACGATGGACCCGGCAGACGAGCAGTTGGACAAGTTGGCCTTCGCCTACGTGCAGGTCAGGGACGAGCGGCAGGCCCTTACGCGAGAGGAGGTCCCGGCAAAGGAGCGGCTCATGTCGGCGATGCGCGACAAGGGCAAGACGAAGTACATCGGCGACGCCTACACCATCGAGATCAAGTCGACGAAGGAGGTCGTCAAGGTGCGGGCCACGAAGAAGAGGCTGCGCGGCGAGGGCGGTGACGGCAAGCAGCGTGCGGCCGAGCCGGGTGACGGCGAGAGGCCGGAGGCCCCTGCCGATGCGCCAGCCGCAACGTGACGACGCCCTGCTCGTGGCACTCATGCTGATCGCCGTCGTGGCGGTCACTCTCGTGTTGACACGGAGCGAGGCGTGGGAAAAATCAACGCAACATCAGACGGAGGAGAGGTAAATGGAAGATCAGATCAAGAAAGCGTCCGATTTGCTGGACTTCGCGGAGGCGCAGGTGCGCTCCAAGATGGCGACGTGCGAGCAGGTGCCGGAACTGGCGTGTATGGCGCAGGAGGCCGTGCGTATCGCGTCGGCCCGCCTTGGCGTCGCGATGGAGCATCGGATCAAGGGGGGAAATTGAGATGGGGCGGTACGCTTTGCATTCATTTTCGTGGATGTGCGACTTCGACGGCTGTAGTTCGCGCGCCGCTTTCGAGATCGTCGATACCCGCAGCGGCGGCGAGAACTCATCCGGGGAGTCCAAGGCTCGCTGCTGTCCG
>JANPFD010000169.1:0-3291 GCA_031423255.1 Myxococcales bacterium
CTTGGTCAGGTGGTGGGTCAGAGAAGCCACGAAGATCTTCGGCGGCGGACTTGGTGACGACCTCAACACTGTTGGCCACAATGTCGCCGTAGACTTTCCCTTGACAGTCGCGCCCGCCGAGCCGACCGCTGACGGACAACACCGAGCCTGGCGTCCATTCCGCTGCCTGCTCCGCGAGTCGCCCGAAGACCTTGATCGGGACCATCTGTGGATACTGTCCCTTGGTCTCGAAGATGAGCGTCAAGATCGACTTGCCCGCCTTCGACACGAAGGTGTCGATGCGCAGAAGGGTTCCCTCTCCCTGGAATGTGAACTCACTCATTTCTCCCTTTTCGTTCCTGGTCAACTCTTCGGCTTCTCGTGACTGTCCGCAGCCTGCGGTTTGCCCGCGGTTTCGTCGCCTTTGTAGTCGCCGATGACGCCCTTCAGAGGACAGACCTTGAATGCCGGGCATTTCTTGCAGCCGGCAACAATCGCGATCGGGCACAGGGTCATGTCAGGTCTCCTTTGCTGAGCGTCGCATGAAACCGCTCAGCTCCAGCGTGGTCATCGAGAGCATGACCAGCTTGGCGTCGGCTACGGTCCCGAGCGGTGCGAACAACCGACGCAGGTCCATCTCGGTGGTACTGAAAGAGAGATTCGCCACGTGCAGCCGCCTGCCCATGAGCGGACGGTAGCATGGCCCGAGCAGCGACCGGCAGCGATGTACCAGGGACAGGGGAGGGCGCCATCTGGACACCTCGGCTCCAGATGGTCGGCGGTGGGGAGCAGTGGCGTTGGTGGCCGCTGGCCTTGGCAGGTCTTGTCGAGTGATTTACTCTCGCGCCCATCATGGCGAACGAGATCCAAGCGGCAGTTCGAGCGGTGGCCTTCGAGTTCGCGGAGAAGCTGGTCGAGGTCACGAAGCAACATCTCATCGAGCAACTCGTCGCCACTGCGCTCGCTGGGGATGACAGCGGTCGCGGCCAGCGCCGTGGACAGCCGCCGAGTGGTGGCCGTCGCCGCGTGGTTGCTGGCCGGCCGGCTGGCGCGCGGAAGCCGATGAAGGTGTCCGCGGCGCGGCGGCGGACAATGCGACAGCAGGGGAAGTATCTGTCGGTGCTCCGACGGCTGAAGCCGGCAGACCGCGCCAAGATCCAGGTGATCGCGAAGCGGGGTGGGGTGGCGGCGGCCCTGACGGCAGCGCGGAAGGTCACGTCAGGCGCGCACAGCGAGGAATAGCCATACCAACCGTCACGAAGAGATGGGTTCTGGTTCGCCACGGCCGCGCTGACAAGACAGCCATCAAGAAGGGAACTCAAGGACACGGTCTCCTTCCTTTAGGGGTGGCATTCGCCAAGCGGCTGCCAACTATTCTCAAACGCCACGATGTCGAAGTCGACACCCTGCTATCGGCGGATGAGACACGATGCGTCCACACGCTTGAGTACGTTGCCGCGGCCATGTACGGGCCTTCTGATGACCAGAATCGCTCGTTGATCATAAAGATCCCAAAGATCGGGTTCTCAACGTCCACGTTGAAAGAGCAGTCCGGACCGCTGACGCTCGTTTGCTTTCAGAAAGAGCGAATCGACGTCATCAACCGGCTTCTCGCCGATGTCGAACTGGAAGGGTTTCATGACGGCGAGCACGCGTATCAGAACATCATCTGCGCCGAATTGACGGAACAAGGATGGACCCGTCGACTGATTCCAACCGAGCAGTAGGTGTGCACATTCCACGGCGAAACCGGACGAGCGAACCTACTTGGTAGGCTTCTTCCTTGGTTTGGGCCGCGGGGTTGGTGTCGGCCGGCCCGCCTGGACTGTGTACCTTGGATTGATCACGTACTGTGCTCCCAGATTCAGGTTCACAATCGCGTTGCGCCGGAAGTCCTCGCCGACCTCGATCGGCTCGGCGCCTGCAGTCGTAAGTGATCGCCACCCGGCTCGGTTTATCGAACATGACGCAGGGGAGATGTTCGGCAGACGTGGGCGGAGCTGCATCTCGGGGCGGTCGTCATGGCAGCACGCCTCCTGCCAGCTCGCAGCGCCGGACGTAGGCGGGGCGATCTCGTAGCCGTACGAATCAGGCCCCGCTGCCCTTAGGACATCGGGCGGCCGAGATGCTGAGCAGCCATCTTGAAGTTCACAGCCGGGACAACATCACCGCTGGTCGTGGCCCGATCGACGATGGTCAGATACTGCCCGACGATCTTGCCGAAGTCCTCTTCGTCCCATGGTCCAGCGTATCGCGGAGTGAACGAACTGATCCGGACGTCCCGTTCAGAGTCGGCGGCATCAGCGGTAGCTACGAACTGGCCGGCGACCGAGCCGTCGACAGAAATGGAAAACGTGATCTCGAAGACGTCCTTGGCACATACGCGCACCGACTGGAACGTCCCTTCGATTTTCGGGAACTCCGCTCTCATATCGACCGTTCGACCGTCGTCACGAATGTCGGTGACCAGAAACCTATCCAACGCCGACGCATGAATGACGCCCTCACACGCCAGATCCAAGAGGGTCGTTGGGCCGTCCGTGTCCCTGTACCCACGGAGAACAGTCCCGAGCGCCGGCCACAGAGACGCGGCGTAGGACACGTGTCCCTCATCCGGCGCATCGGTCATTGGCGGCATGCTGGAACAGACCAACCCGCAGAGTTCCCCCGTCTCGTTGTTGACCACTGGACCGCCGCTCATGCTGCCATCCAGCCGAGCGTCGATCTGGAACACCGGAAACTTTAAGCGCGTGTTGTCACGCTTGATCCGATGAATCTCCACGACCGTCCCCTCCGACGACGAGGCCTTCACCGTCCATCGAGTGTGGAGGGGACCTTCGGCCACGCCGCTGGTGTCGTGATAGCCGAAAGCGGCGATCGGCGTACCTGGTGCCGGCGGCAGAAGATTGAGTTTCCAACGCCGCCACGGCGGTCGCTGCCTCGGGTCATCTTTCGGGAACGGCGAGACCCGCATCAAGGCGATGTCGGTCAGGGGGCATAGCCAAGTCGTGTCGATCTCCCAGAGGAACTCCTCCCGGCCCGCCTGCTGGTGCGCCATGATGCCGAAGCCGCCGCTAAATCCGCCCTTGGGATTTTTTGTAACGCCGTACTTTTCGACCCAGTCCTCCACAACATGCTTCGCGGTCAGGAGCAGGCCCGATCCGATGGCGCATGCCGTGCCCGATGCAAGGACACGATCATCCTGCCTCACGAGCAAGGGCCAAGCATAGGTCCGTATGAGATCGTCGCTCTGGGCGGGAGTGAATCGACTCATGGCGGCAGGATCGACGGGCGACAACTGTAGCACGCATG
>JANPFD010000170.1:0-30485 GCA_031423255.1 Myxococcales bacterium
CGCACGTACCCCTACCGACGCTTCGCCCTCGCCCTTGCGGACGACGACGCACGGCTCGGAGCCAGTGCAGTTCGCTACTCCTTCACTGTTGGACTTTTTCATTCCTTTCAACTTGCCGGTGTGACCGGCGCACGGAGACAATCATGAGACACATGCGGCACACGAAGTCCGATCCCGGTCCGTTGGCGCTCAGTATCGGGGTAGTCGGGGTGGGGATCTTGTTTGGGGCCCTTGGCCTCGCGGGGGTCGCCGGCTGCGGCGAGGGGAAGGTCGACAAGGCGGCTGACGCCGTCACGTTCGCGCTTGATCTCGAGGGGACCGGCGGCAAAATCGTCCTCGACCGCGTCGGCTGGCTGGTCAAGGGGTCTGACGGCGCCCAGCGCAAGGGCGAGGCCGATTTGTCGTCCTCGACGAGGCCGCAGTTCGTGATCGGCGGGTTTGCCGCGGGCACGTACACGATCACCGTCACGGGTACCGCTAGTGACGGCGTCACGGTGTGCTCGGGCGCCAGCGCCGTCTTCGCAATAACGACTGGCGTGACGACGCCGATCATTCTGCCCCTGACCTGCAAGCAGCCCAAGCGCAACGGCAGCGTCAGCGTGAACGGGCGGCTAAACGTCTGCGCGAGGGTCGAGGATCCCAGCGCGTCTCCCGGTGAGGTCGTTGTGGGCGGGAGCATCGCCGTCGACGTTGGGGAGATCTCAGATCCAGACCAGGGCCCCGCCGCTTTGACCGGCGAGTGGACTGCGACCCCGGCGATCGGCGTCTTCGGCGATCGAACGGCCCCTTCCACAACCTTCCGCTGCGCGAGGTCCGGAGCCGTGGCACTGAAATTCACCGCCTCCGACGGCGATCCGGGCTGCGAGAGCTCGGGCAAGGTGACGGTGGTGTGCACATCCACCTGTCCTGCCGCCGATGGCGACCCGTGCACGCTTGACACCTGCATGCCGGACGGCAGCACCAGCCATGTGCCGAGCGACTGGCAGGGGTGCCCGGCGGCGGCGGCCGCCATCGGGCAAATTTGTCCCGAGCGCATGGGTCCGATCACAGATGCTGAGATCCCGCTGCTTGACCGGTGCAGCGAGACGCTTGGTAAGGGCGTGGCGAAAGGGGGAGATCTGAATAGCCTGTCGGCGGAATTCGTCGCCTGCATGCGAGTCGCTTTAGGGTGCTCGTCTCCGGTCGAAGCGTCAGTGAGGCAGGCATTGTCTTTGTCAAACGGCGGAGGCGTGTGCAATCAGGCGGGATACCAGTCGTGCGCGACGACCGCCCTCGAAACGTTCTTAGTGACGGCTTCATCGTGCAGCGCGGCTGCAGCAGGCACCGTGCTGATCCCTCCGCTCTCCTTCCCTGGAGCCGCTGGTGCCTATGCCCTTTGCATTCTCGCAGCCATTGTGGCGGAGGACCTGATGATTCGGCTGTGTGTCTCTCGCAACAGCTGCACCGGTTCGCAGATGTGCGTTCAGGGGATGTGCGTCGACGCTGGCATCAAGGTTACCTCGGCCAGCTACGGCCACGGTTCCTGCGGGAATGCCTTGGGTAACGTGACGGGGACGGTCGCGGCCGGGTGCGACGGGAAGATCGACTGCGACGTCTTCGTGAGTAACAGCGTGTTCGGGGATCCGTCCTACGGTTGCGCGAAGGACTTCGACGTCGTCTACATGTGTGGCCTCGTTGATCGGCGGACAGCAAGGCATGGGGCAGTGGCCGGCGAGGGCTACACCGTGCCCCTGACCTGCAGGTGAACCGATGGGACGGCCGTTCGCTTGAAGCGGCTGGTCCGGACAACCCGGAAGGGCTCGGGGCGTCGCCTCCGGGCCCTTTCCTTTTTTTCCCTGCCTGACGGGCGACGTCGCCGCATCACTGGGCATGCGGAGCGAGGACCCATGACAGCACGGCACAAACCAACCTCGCGGAACGCGAGGGGCCCTCGTGCGGCCCGGCGTCGTGGCCCGTCCTGGCTACCATGGTCATCTGTGGGAAACGACAAGAGAACTTGAGGGAAAAGCCTCCTTGATCGCCTACTCGGGACGTGGTCGAAGTTGGAGATGAACCTCTTGCGGAAGATCATCGACTGGGCCCGATCGAGGGCGGGCACGATCTGGGCGTGGTCGCCCCCCACGCCGGACCGGGCGTCGCGAGCGGAGCGGCGGCCGACGTCGTTCGAAGCCGTCGTGAACTCGTCATCGAAAACGCCATGCTGACGCACCAGATCGCGATCCTGCGGAGGAAGTTTCCGCACCCAAAACTCACGCCGTTCGACCGGCTTGGGCTTCTCGTAGCAGCCGCGGTGCTGCCGACGTGGCGACGCGCCCTGGCCATTGTGCAGCCGGAGACGCTCCTGCGGTGGCACCGCGAGGGGTTTCGTATGTTCTGGCGTCGGCGATCTCGATCCGGGAACCTGGAATGTCGGGTCGCCGCCGAGACAATCACCATGATCCGGGAGATGGCGACCAAGAACCGATTGTGGCGGGCTGAACGGATCCGGGGCGAGCTCTTGAAACTCGGCATCAAGGCGAGCAAGCGGACCGTGCAGAAGTACATGCGCTCCGTTCGCGAGCGTCGCGGTGGCGGCCAATCGTGGGCGACGTTCGTCAGGAACCACGCTGACGACATCTGGTGCTGCGACTTCGTACAGACCTACGACCTGGTCTTCCGGCCGTTGTTCCTCTTCTTCCTGATGAACCAGGGCTCGCGCAAGGTGGTCCACATCGCGGCCACGAGGAACCCGACCCAGCAGTGGACGGCGCAGCAATTGCGCAACGCCACCATGGACGGCCTGGCCCCAAGGTTTCTGATTCGAGATCGCGACGAGAAGTTCGGCGCCACCTTCGACCGCGTTGCCAAGGGCGCGGGCACCCGAGTGATCAAGACGGCCGTGCGGGCCCCGAACATGAATCCCATCGGCGAAAGATTTGTCGGTAGCCTGAGGCGCGAGGCCCTCGACCACGTGCTCGTCCTCGGTGAGCAGAAGCTGAAAGACGTCGCTCGGCAATACGTGCTCTACTTCAACAAGGCCCGGCCTCATCAAGGCATCGGGCAGCGGATTCCGGACGTCCCGGCGAACGACAACCGCGCCGGCAACATCATCGCCATTCCGGTGCTCGGCGGCCTTCATCACGACTATCAAAGGGCCGCGTGATCCCTTGCGATCCCGGCAGACGGACGAAGTAGCCAGGACGCGCTGCGGCCCTACGTCCTCAACTGGAACACCAGGGGCGCCCGCATTGTCGGGCGTTCCTGGTGCGCCTCCTCCTGGAAGGTCCCCAAGGCCTCTCCATCCACGAGACGCTGAACGAACGTCTCAAGCCTTTGGGTGCGGCTCTTTTGGGCGACAGTGATTTCACAGGCTTGCGTCTCGCAGGTCGAAGCGGCCGTTTGATTTTTTCCAGGTTTTCCAGCCGCGCCAGAAGCAGGGTCCCGACCTATGCCGGACGCGGCGGCATACGTGGGTTGTAGCTCTCGGTTCGCGAATCCCGATCGCGCGAAATCCTCGGGAATTTGTGTCGCGCAAAAGATCTGCACCCCAAGCCTTTTCGCTGACGAATGAAGTTCAGGCTCACAGAAAAATTTGTTGGCTGCCCTTCGGACGGACGTCCAGCGCCCTCACGCCTTCGCCGCGGCACGCGTCGCGTTCTCTTCGGCAGGCAGGCGAGGACGCCGCTGGGACCTCTCTGCTTTTTGCCTGTAACGTCTGGCCCGGCTCTGACCTACCGGATTTCGAAACAGGCGATGGCTGACCTCGGTGATGGCATGAAGCGCAGCGACCAGGTCGGGGGGGGGCGTCGGGCAGCGTCCGCAATTTCATACAAGCAATCGACTCCCACCTTTGTGATAAGGATCTCTGGGAAGAGGCGACCGCCCGAATGCCGTTTCAGCCCTTCTTCTCCAAGCTCTCCTCGCGTCTGTCGAGCGCATCCACCGCCGAGCGGCGGGCGGCGCGAGAGGAATTGTTGGCCAAGCTCGACGTGTTGGCAGATGACGACTTCGCTGACTTCGCCTCCACGTGGGAGGACGCCTTCGAGGAGCAGCGCGCACTCTCGATCAACGGCCCCAAGTCCGATCGGCGAGGGCCGGCGATGACCGCGGCCAGCCTGGCAAACCTGGCCCCCTTCTTTTGCCGGGCCATGAGAAATCCCGGAGCGGATGAGGTTCTGACCAAGCAGGTTGCCTCCCGCTCGTTCCAGGACACTTGCCCTGCTGGATTGGGGGCTCTCAGGGCGAAGCTGCGATCCTTCCTCGACGACCAGCGGCTCTATCCGCCCGGACCGAGGTCCGATTTCTGGACGGCAGCGTCGCGCCGCTTTCTGACGTCCCGGGTCCTTGCCTTGGCGTCGGACGGCGATCGCCTGGCGATCGTCAACTCCTTGGCAAGGGCGACAACCGCTCTCCGCGAGTTGGTCATGCGGACCGTGTGGGAACCGCGCGTCTACGAGGGGAACCGGATGCGGTTCCTCCAGGTTCGAGAGATCCAATATGAGGAGGCCTGGTTGGAAGGCGCCGAGTGGCTGATCAGCTCGATCGCGCTCGGCCACCGCGTGCCCCTGGTGGCGGCGGCTGCCGCGAGTGACCGCGCTCCTCGGATCCCCAAGACCGACGAAGATCCAGTGATGTCCGACGACAGCGGCGATCCGATCGGCGCTGACTGGCTCGAACGCGCCGAGCACGAAGGATCCGTCGATCCGACAGCCGCGGTGTGGTGGGACCCGGTGAAAAATGGGCTGAGCACGGCGCTGAAGAAGTACGCCATGGGGCAGGACGGCGGCGCGTTCAGGGCGGGAGGATTCGTGTCGTCTCCAATCTCAATGATCTTGCGACGCAGCAACCTGGCGCGTTTGGTGACCGTCGAACTGGGACGATTCCAGTGCACGGGCACGAGCCAGATTCCCTGCCATCACTCGCACTACTGTTTCACCGGCATGAAGTTCGAGTGTGGCTGTGGGGCCTGTATCGCCGCGTCCATGCATCTTCGGTTCGCCAAAGGACGGTGGCTCTTCTCTTCCTGGCGCATCGAAAACGGCGCGATTCCGGTCCTGTTGCCGCCGGCGCCCGCCCCGGAGCCATCGAACGCCGAGCCAGAAATTCTATCGTCCGAGGTGGAGGATCGGTTGTGGACCTTTCTCGACGATGAGCGCGCCCTCCATCGCGGTGCCCTTCGCGAGGCCAAGGCTGTTGACGACGCCTGCGCCGCGTTCGAGCGGCTGGTCATCCTGTCTCTGCTGGCCGACTGGCCCGAGCTTGCGGACCGCGACGTGCGCCACCCCGAGCAGCCCCTGATTACGCTGGGGCGACCGGCGCATTGGTCTCGCGTCCTCCTGCAGAACCTGAGTCAGTTGGAGGACGTGCGCGGAATGGTGAAGGAAACCAATCGCGTGGTGGGGGAATGCGCCCGAACCTTGGAACACCGCTTTCGAGAGTTGACCATCGCAAACTTCCGCGTTCTGGTTAGCAGAATGCGCAGCAGGCGGGGCTGGCAATGATGTTGTCCGAACTACGGGAGGCTCTTTCCCGGCTCAGGGTGTCCACAAAGAGCGGCGGATACGTGACCACCGCCAACTGGCGCGTTCATGCCATCTCTCTCAATCGTGCCGACGACACCTGGTTCATCGTGATCAAGGTCAGGCCGGCGACACCGAAACAGGACGTGTCGCCGCTGACTGACTGCGCGCTATCCCTGAAGACCAATGAGGGTCAGGAAGTGGGCCGCGCGCGTTTCGACGCCCGCGGCGACGCTCGATTCAACGGTCTGGCGGCCGGAGAGTATGGCGTTCATGTGCTGCCCGAAGGCGAGGCGCGGGCCGTACCCACAGTGGACATGCACGAACTGGCGCGGCGTCTCGATTCCCTGGTGGACGACGGCTCGGACGCGTCTCTTCCGGGGCTTTGGGGGGCGCCCCTTCCTCCATCGGAGGACGACGATGCCCCCCGACTTGCGGCCGCCCCGACCTTGATCCTCGCCCGGACCGGCGAGTGGCTGTTGCAAGGTCCCGTAGTCCGCCCGTTGGAGGAGAACGACCTCGCCCTGGGGTTGTCGTGGCCCGGCGGGCACTTCGCCCGACCCGAGACGATCGCCGCCATCGCCTTTGGAGCGCGGCCGTCCTCGGTCGGGGCAGCCCGGCAGCAAATCGTGGCGTGGGAGCCGGAAATTCCGCGTGATCTGACGAGATTGAGAGTCGAGGTCTCCTCGCACCCGAATCGGACCCTCGACAAGGAAGAACTGGTCTTTCGGGTTCGGCGGCTGGACGAACAGGAAGCCGTCGTCACCGTGGGTCTTGGTGCTCGATCGGATCGCGTCGACGTCATGGAAACGCTGGGGCCGAACTCCGAGAAGACGCTGGTGAAGACGGCCGATCGCCAGGGCGATGCGGCGACGTACCTGCACGTTTGGGTCAAAGCGAATCCGAGTGCGGAGTGGCTGAAGCACGTCGATCCTCTGACATTCCGGCTGGACGGTGGGAACACCGGAGCGTGACAACCGTCCTGACATTGGCCAGCGTCGCCGACGAGGTCGTGGTGGTCATCACCGGCACCCCTCTCCCACCGGTCGTGCGTACGGCGCATGCGACGATGAACACCGTGCGTGCGAATCTGGAGCGAGACTTCACGAAGGCGCTCCAGGTAGGGGGACTTCCAGACACCATCGCCAGCACCACCTTGTCGAGCGCCCTTGGCTGGCATCCCTCGGGAGCGACGGGAGCCGGCGGGCTCCACATCGTCTGCTCCGATGCCGAGAGCACCAACCCCTCCGGAATCGCCTCGCCGAGGACCTGCATCTCCGTCCTTCCCGAGCTGATTCCGCTCGACGAGGCCGGAACGATCAGGGTCGACGATCTTTACCCGATTCACCGGACGATCAGCGGCTGCACGAGCCGGTCGCCCAAACAGATGGACGCCGACATGTCCCTGGCCATCGTCTTCACCGATGGACAGCAAGAGTTGTTTCGAGACATCGCCGAACGCGTTTTCCAGCGTCTCGCGCCCGTGTTGGACAACGTGCGCCTCGTCGCCGGCTCGGCTGTCACGGACGGCCTGTACCAGGTCCTGTCCACGTCGCGCGCCATCCTCTTCATCGGTGACTCCTACCTGTCGGCAGCCGGCGCCGGTGACAAGCGGCGTGGCGGCTGGATGCTGACCGACCAAGTTCACGTCTCGTTCGATGACATCGAGGGAAATCTGCGCCATCTCCCCAAGGTGCCGGAACTGGTGGTGGCCAACTGCTGCTCGGGGAGCTGGCGCGATCCCACGGGGGCCGAACCCTACCCGCAGATCTTTCTCAAGCACGGGGTGCGCTTCTTTGTCGGCAGCTGGATGGACATCTACATCCGGGCCGGGAGCGGCCACGACGAAGATCGCGGCGCCATGGAGGATCTGCTGGCCGCGTTCCTCGCGGGCTGGCGCCAGACCCCCGACGCCACGGTCCGCCACCTGTTCGAGGCGAAGGAGAAACGGAAGGTCGACCGCAAGGTGAAGGGCCAGCCGGATTCGGTCCGCGTTCGCCATCCGTTGACGTACCTGTACCAGATCTACATTTCGGCGACGGAGACGGTGGCCGACCGCCCGACGGCCGGGCCGACAACGTCGGCGCGACCGCGGACCAGCGGAGCCGTCGTCGGCAGGCTGGCGCCCGGCTTCCTCGTGGGCGACTACCGGCTGGGCGCCGAGATCTGGAGCGACAGCTACGCCCGAACCTTCTGGGCCGAGCACGAAAGGGAAAAGTCGGTGCACCTCGTTCAGGTCCTCGGCGACGAGTGGCTGGGCGACACCGAGTTGAAGCTCCGGATGGAGCGGGCCCTGGAGGTGTTGGCGCGCTTGCCCACCGAACGCCATCTGGTTCCGAATCGCTACGACGAAGCAATCCTTCCCAGCGCCGGCCTAGAAGGGCTCCGCCTGCGGTGTCTGATCTACGATCGCCCGCCGGGCGAGCGTGCCGACGATTGGCGTTCCTTCGCCGCCTGGATGAAGGTCCAGGAGCGCGACGCCGACGGTCGGCTGGGCGAGGAAACGCTGACGTCCCTGATCAGCATCGGCGCCAAGGTGGCGCGGGCGATGAGCGATCTGGCGACCCTGCGTCTCGAGCACGGCAACCTCGACGCCTCGCGAATTCTGTTGCGACAGCAGGCCCCAGGAGCGCCGATCGTGCTGCGAGACGCCTGGTTGAGACTGGTCGATCCGGGACGCTACGTGGCGCTGGGACACGTCGCCCCCGAGACACCCACCGACGGGCCGCGGCCGACGCGCAAGGGCGACACCTGGGCGCTCGGCTTCGTCCTCTTCGAGAGCCTGACCGGCGGTCCACCGGTGGTGGCCAGTCAGGTGCCGGGGCGCGAGATCATCACCTCACCGCGCCTGCTACAGGGCGACTGGGTCCCGCGCATTCTCGACGAGGTGGTTCGCGACTGTCTCGTCGCCGAAGAAAGTATGCGGCCCGCTCCCGCGACGGTGGCCAGGCGCCTCGGACCGGCGGCACGCGTGGCGCCACCGGCGGCGGCCCTCAGCTACGCCGGAATTTTCGCGGAGCAACTGGAGCTGCGGATCAAAGCTGGGGAGCGCCTCATCTACGTGGTGGCCGAGGATCCGGCCAGCGTCGAGGGCACTCTGCGCGAGATCGCGCACCGAACCGAGGTCTCGCTGGTGGTGGCGACGGAGGCCGGTATCCTCGACATCACCGAAAGCGGCGTCACCGAGGTCGGGGCCCGAGACGCCTTTCCCGACACCGAGGACCTGGCCGCCGGCGATCGCCTGGGCGGGTTCTTGCTCCAGTTTCTGCAGGGAGAACCGGGCGACGCTCCCATCGTCCTGGTGCGCGGCGCTCGCTGGTGGATGGAAGAAACCCGCGACGGGGGGATGCGAAACTCACGGGTGCTGCGCGAGCTGCAAGCCGACGCGGAGCGAGCGCCGCTGGTGGTCGTCACCGACACGTTTCTCCGCATCGAGGAGTCGGTGGCGCCGTACTTCGATCTGGCGACTTATCCGCCGCTTTCGGGGCCCGAGATGCTGGACGAGATCAAGAACTTTCCCGAACGCGAGTGCAAGGAGATGGACAAGCCGAGCGACGACACGACGCTCGACCTGGCCCGCGGGCTGTTTCCGGCATCGCGCCGCGGTCTTCGTCGGCTTCTTCGCAAGGCCGCGCTGTCGTATGGCGCGTTCGACAACCGATTGTTGGGCATGCACGCCGACGATCTCGGCCGCTACTTCGCACAGCTGGGGGTCGAATACCTTTCGCCGGCGCGCTGCGCGCCCTGGCAGCAGATGGCCTGGCCCCGCGTGACCGATCGATTGCGCATGGAAGACCTCGCGAGCCAGTTGCGTGCGCCCGGACGGGCGGACCTGGTGGCGGCGCGGATCGCCTTCTTCGGTGCCGGCGGTTTCGGCAAATCTCTGGCGATCCAGGCGCTGGCGGGCCGGCTCGGCCTGCCCTTATTGCTGGTCGACGGCGCGACGGTCGCCACTCGGATGGGTGACGGCCTGCACCAGGTGCTGTCCGAGGCGTCGATGCTCGCCCCAGTGGTGTTCGCCGTTGACGGCCTGGAACCGCTGGTCAATCCGACCGATCGCCTGGCCGTCAGCGCCGCCGGCCAGCTCCGCGCGTTCGCCGAGGCGCTGCCGCGCGGCGTGATCTTGCTGGTGACCGCGCGAACACCCCCGCCCCGAGACCAGCCGTGGCGCCGGATCCTCAACATCTCGGTTGCGCTCGACGCGGTCGACATCCATGAGACCAGGCCGGAGGCACGCGCGTTCCGGCGCGCCATCTGGCAGGCGACCTGGCAACGCAGGGGCCTTCCCGGGCCCGGGAACGACGAGGCCGTCCTCGGCGCCGCGGGCGAGCTGCTCTCCCTCCCCTCGCGAACCGGGGCGGGAACGCCCCAGGCGCGCGTGCCAATCACCTCGCCGTCCGACATCGATGCCTGGGTGGTCGATCGGCTCTTCGACGCCGCAGCGGACCAGGCCAAGGCCACCATTACCACCCCCGACTACTGGCGCCGCCTGCTGGCGGCCGCCTGAGAAAGCGAACGACCGATGGCCAACGACGACCTTCTGACCACCACCCTGAACCGGTTGCTCCTTATGATTCGGGCCGGATACCCCGTCATCTACATCGTCTCCAACGAAGAGACGCGCGTCTTCGACTACCTGTTTCAGTTGTTCCGGATCATCAGGCGCGAAAACCCGGCAAAGGAACTGATTCGCTGGGACGCCGCGCGGACAATGGCCAGACTGGATGCCAGTAAGCTGCTTCGCGCCGACGCGGGTGCCACCGACCCCTCGGGCAGGACCGGGATCGACTGGTTGGCCGCTGCTTCTTCCGAGACAGGACGATTGTCGCCCGAGGATCGGGTCGGACATTCCTTCGGAAACCAGGCAACCGCAGAATGGTCCGTGAACGCGATCGCGGAGGGGGGCAGCTTCGCCTACGAGAACTGCATGGCGATCTTCTTCGACGTTCACCATCGGCTACGCTGGAACGCGTCGACGGAGCAGATCGGCGATCTGGTCCGCCCGCTGCGCAACGCTGCTGAGCAGATCGCCCGCGACTATGAACAGGAACGGGTGAAGCACGAGAAGGAACGAGTGGCAAAGGAAAAGGAAAGGAAGGGAGACGGGAAGGACAAAGGCACGGCCCCGTTGGCCTTCCCGTATCGGACGATCATCGTGGTGGCTCCATCCGCGGCCGGCCTCGCCGAGGAGCTCGTGCGGGAAGTGGCGATCGTCGACTTCCCTCTTCCCGATCAAGCCGAGCTGTGCCTGACCCTGGAGAGCAGCGCTCTGGTGCTGTCCGCCCAGAAGGAGGAAGCGGACAAGCCTCCGGAATTCCTCGAGCGAGTGAAGAATCTTCTAGCCGCGGCCGGCCGAGGTCTGACCCTGGAAGAGTTTCGGCGCGGTCTCAGCCTGATCGCGGCGCGGGGAGAGCGCCTGGAGGAGCGGCACGTCGACGAGATGCTCGAGCGCAAGTCCCGGGTCATCAACACGCAGGCTCTTCGCTACACGCCGCGCGTGGAGATCTCCCTCGGTGGCCTGAAGGCAATCAAGGCGTGGGTCCAAAAGCGCAAGGTGGCGGCCGTCGATATCAAAGTGCGCGACGACTTTCACCTGCCGCCCCCGAAAGGGGTGCTCCTGTGCGGCGTGCCGGGCGGGGGCAAGTCTCAACTGGCCAAGTACATCGCCCAGCAATTCAGTCTGGCGCTGTTGCAGTTGGACGTGGGCGCCCTGTTCGGGCAGTACGTGGGCGAGTCCGAGGAGCGGACCCGACGCGCCCTGCAACTGGCGGAGCTCCTGTCACCGGTGGTCCTGTGGTTGGACGAGGTCGACAAGGCCTTCGGCGGGATGGATGGCGGCGACAACGGCGTGTCGAGGCGGGTGTTCGGCCATTTCCTCACCTGGCTCTCCGAACAGCGCTCGGACATTTTCGTCGTCGCCACCGCCAACGACATCGGCACGTTGCTCAGGCACTTTCCGGAGTTCGGCCGCAAGGGACGGTTCGACGAGATCTTCTGGGTCGGCCCGCCCGACAAGGACGCGCGGGCCGGCATCTTCGAAATCTACTTGACTCCACATGTCCAGAGCGGATACCTGCAGCTCAACACCAAGGCGATCCTCGAATTGGCACAGAGCAAGAACCTCCCGCTCGGGGATTCGCCCCTCAAGCAGTTCGCCTCTCTCTTGGCCGACAGTGTGGTGTCGGACGGCATGACGGGCGCCGAGATCGAACAGGCCATCACGGTCGCGCTGTATGAGGCGTACGACGACCATTCCAAGAATCGCTCGAGGGACCTACACGCCGGCCAGGAACAGGCCTCCTCGTTCACGCCGGCAAGAATCCTCGAGTGCGTCAAGAACGCCGCCGCCACGGCGATGTTCGGTGGCGGGAGACGGCCCACGCCGCCCCCGGGCATCTCCTTCACCCCGGCCGACTGAGGGAAAACCGTGGCTGTCGTCGCCCAGACCGTCCCGGACCCATTGGAGTCGCTATTTCCCAAACTCGATGGAGTGGCAAAGAACTGGCTCGCGGAACCTGAGTGGTTGTTGCACGGGGGTGCCCCTCCGGGAGGAGGGCCCGCGTTCTGGGCGGCGGCGCGATCCAAGACGGACCGCTTCGACACGGTCGCGCGAACGTGGGCCGAGGCGACCGCGGTGGTGTTCGACGCCATCCGAAACTTCATGACCGCCGCCCTGTGGCCGGTCCCGGCGTCGCCGTCCGGCCTGGAGGCGCCCGGATACGACGTTACGTTCATTCCCTTGCTCGGTGAGATCATTCGTCGGCAGGGCGCCAGGACTTTCCTCGACGCTCTGGTGCCCCGCCACGAGGTGTCGCGGGAGACGAAGCAGCACGCCCGCCTGACCAGCATGACCCGGTGGCAGGGCCAAGAGCCGCGGCCATTCGTCGACGTCGTCGTCCGTCACATCGTGATTGAACGCCTCGCGCGGGCCGTGACCGAGGGAACACCGGCCACGCCAGCCACGGCGCGCAGGTTGGGAGGACTCCGAACGCCGGCGTTCCTCGGTCTGTGGCCCCGGCTGTCGTTCGGACGCCCGTCGGAGCCGGCGGACGAGCTCGCTGCCTGGAAGACGGTCCTCCACGCCTTCGTCGCCTCCAGCCCGTTGACCCAGCTCATCTACCTGGACCTCGCCGGAATCGATCAAATGATGCCGTCCCCGCTGGTCGCCAGACCCTCTTCCCAGGGGTCCGTCGAGCGCTGGACGGGCCGGCTGGCCGATTCCCTGGTGGCCGCCGTCGCCAGCGCACCGTCGGACCTCGAGGAGCGCACCGAGCTGAACATC
The DNA here is from genome assembly GCA_031423255.1 of Myxococcales bacterium. GTDB lineage: Bacteria > Myxococcota_A > Polyangia > Fen-1088 > Fen-1088 > JANPFD01. The sequence goes on from JANPFD010000170.1 coordinate 12,781, forward strand.
AGGGAAGCGAGCGGCAATGAGAGGACGAAGATCGATTGCCGGCAGCGAACGGCCGAACTCGACAAGTCCCGCGGCTTGCGCTCGAGGAGCCGCCTCGCCCACGTATCGCAAGGGCTGGAAGCGGACGCCGACCTGCACCTCGGGTTCCTGGAGAGGTGGTACGCCCTCGTTCTCGCTCAGGCCCTCCCCCGGATGAACGACCGCTGGCAGGAATGGGATCGGGCCGGCGAGCTCCCTCAGCCGGGAAGGCTGATGGAGATCGACCAGCCCGCGGCGGACACCGCCATCCGGATGCTCGCTGGCTCCGCGCGCGCCGACCTCGATGAAGCCGATGCCCGCACCGTGGCCAAGATCCTGCAGTTGCCCGCCCCCGCCGAAGGGAGCGCGTTCGCCCAGGAGGTCCGGGCGCGGCTGGGCCGCTCGGAGCGTTTTGAGATTCCGCTCGGAGGCCGCCTTCACGCCACCAGGCCCGCGGCGGAGATCCTCGAGAACTGGGGGCACGAACTAGCGCCACCCACGTCCTCCGTCCGTGTCGAGGTTTCGCGAGAGGTCGATCCTGACGGCGAGGCAGAGCCCGCTTATGACCCGACCGAGGGTCAGGACTGGAGCGACCAATGAGCCCGATGAATGGTCTGCGCGCCCAGCAGCAACCCCTCAACACCCTGCTGCCCGGCCGGAACGATCCTGCCCTTCAGGGAAAGTGGGGCTCTCCTCGCTTCGTCGAAGACCTGGTGAAAAAGGTCTACGTCTCGTCGATCAGACGGATCGTCGACCGGCTGGTCGACGGCGGCAACGTCCTCGTGGTGGCCCCCGGTGCCTGTCTCGACGCGCTCGGAGAGCTGGTCGGGGGACAGGTTCAGAAGCGAACGCAGGCCAAGTGGCACGTCGTCGGGCGGCCGCCGAGCCAAGCGACGACGCTGAACAAGGAATGGGACGACTGGACCAACCTTTTCGGGCACATCGCCGAGTGGCGCGAGACCGCCGACACCGGGGCGGCGCGGCGGCCTGGCTTCCTGTTCACCAACCTCGACCTGACCGCCAACGAACGACAGGAAGTGGAGACGAGCCCCACGGCGAAAAACGCGTTGTGGGCGCTGGCGGAGTGCACGCGCCTGGGTGGGGTCCTGGGCCTGGCCGATCGCTCAGGCCCGGCGGTGCCGACAGCCGTCAGCCGCTATTTCGACGAGGAGTCGCGGTTCACGCTCGACGAGCTGCCCACCGAAACGTTCCACCACCTGATTCCGCAGCGACTGGGCAAGGCATTCGCGCGGGAGAGCTACCTGTCGGGAGTGGTCATCCAGACCCTGGCGCTTCGCCTGCGTTGGACCGATCCCCTCCGCGTCGTCCGCATCCTGGACGACGTGGCGACCAACCTCGAACTCGGAGACGCGGGCCAAGGTGACCTGGCCAAGGTGCTGGCGGCGATCGGCGCCCGGGTCTGTCCGGTGCAGTTCGAACCCCCGTCGGTGGTGGCGGCCCCGTCGGCGCGGTCCGACGAAAGCCTCGCCTTGACCCAGATTCGGGCCGAGGTTCTGGAGCCGTTCAAGGCCTGGCTTGGCACCAGCGGCCACACGTCCGACGAACAGGCAAACGATCTCGCGCGGCGCCGATTGCCTTCGGGGCTGATCCTGCATGGCCCACCGGGGACGGGAAAGACCTCGATCGCACGCTGGCTCGTGGGCGAGCTCGACTTGCCGGTGCAGGTGACCTCGGCCGCCCAGATCAAGGCCAGCGGCTACGGCGACGCCGAACGGAACATGCGCGATCTCCTTCGCGCCGCCCGGCGTGCCGCCCCGTGTGTGTTGGTGCTGGACGACGCCGACGATTTGTTGCCCGATCGGCGCAAGGTCACGGGAGCGGTCGCTGGAGCCGAGGTGGGCATCGTCAACGCCTTCCTGCAGGAACTCGAGGGTACGGCCGGGCGGCTGGAGGGAGTCCTGATCGTCCTGACCACCAACCGCTTCACCGAGCTGGACCCGGCCGCCCAGGACCGCATGAAGCCGCACGTGCGCGTGCCCTACCCGCTGACCGACACCGAGGTCGGGGCCATCGTCGATGTCGTCGCCTCCGAGCTCGGCCTCGAATTGAGCGAGATCCGGGGCACGCTGGCAGAGCGATTTTTCGATTCGGTTCGACCGGGGCAACCCGGAGGACCGATCAAGACCGCGGAATACCGCTACGGGCTCGATGCCGGGCTCTTCAGCCCCCGTGAAATCCGCGACGCCATGCGCATTCTCCTGCCCGGAACGCGGGGCCAGGTGACCATCTACAAACCAACGCAGGTAGACGTCGAACGGATGAACAAGCACTACGCCTGGTTGTCACGAACCGCCCAGGGCGGCCCCTACAGATAGTCGGAAGGAGAACCGAATGTCGTCGAACACCTACGTGAGAATGCGCCCGCTCAGCCGGGTGACGATCCAGGAGGGCTCCGTCGTCGACCTGACGGAGAAGCTGGGGCCCGGGGCCTGCGAGGCCGTCCGGGAAGTGCTGGGCGAACTCAGCGAGGGAAAGTTGCCCGCGTTGGCCGCCGACGCCGCCCGCGAATACCTGGGGTGGCGGCGCACCGAGAGCGACGGGAACCAGGCCTATGAGCTGACTCTGCGGGGGAACGTCTTGCCGCAGCTGGTCCGCTCGGCCGGAATCGAGGAGGTCGTCGTCCGCCTGACACTGGGAGCCGCCCTGCTGAACGCGGACTTTCGCGTTAGCTACCAGCAGAGCGGCCGTCAGATCGCCCAGAGCGAAGCGGAACAGGTTCGCGACGCCATCCGGAGAACCGTCAACCACGCGATCAACGTGCCGCTGGCGTTCACCGCCGCCCGCAAGATCCAGCGCCGGGTCAAGGCCGAGACCTCGGCGCGACAGCTTCAATCGGTGGTGGTGCGCGCCGAGAGGAACAAGCGGGAGTCGCAGCCTCAGATGTTGTTTCGGACGGTGGCACACGTCCGGGTCCCTTCGTTCGCGAGGTAAAATCATGGCCCACAAAGTAACCGTCAAGATGAACCCCGTGCTCCCCGACGGCAAACTCCCGATCGACGTCCGCGACACGGAGATCGAAAGCGACGAGTTCCGGCGCCGGCTTCCCGACGACGAAGGCTGGCTGGCGGTGGCCATCCTGCCTGGGGACGACGCGATCGGCGATCTGACCTTCAACGTCCAGTTCGAGAGTGCCAAGGGGAAGTACGAGCAGTGCATGGAAGGACACAATCAGGTCCTCGATGAGACGGCGGGCCAGATTCGCGCGCTGCTAGAGGAGATCGGCGGGGACTGGGAGATCGACAGGGCGTCGGATCCGTGTTCGAAGGCGAAGCTGCGTGCCAACCTCGTCGAGGCCGGCCACCGGATCCAGACCGGCGTCACGGTATCAGTCGTGAACGTCCCCGGCCCCAAGCCAAGATGGGAGCGCTGATGGCCGGGTTGTTCGCGTCACTCCCCTCGCCGGAGGATCGTGCCCGATGGTCGAAGGCGGCGGTGACGCATGAGTTGATGTCCGACCACGAAACGTTCGAGGCGGTGCCGCTGGATCACGTGCGAACCTGCGCCGGCTATCTTCATCAGCTGGTGACGTACCTGCACGACCAGTGGGTGGGCCTCGACGATAGGGAGCTGGGACCGCTGACCGACTGGATCCTGGCCGGTATCCTGGCGCGCGAGAACGTTCTGCTGCTGGGGTCGCCGGGGGTCGCGAAGACCGAGATCGCCATGCGGACGTTCGAGGCCCTGGGCCTCAGCCAACCGATCTCCGGCGGCGCCGCGGCGCTGGCAGGCGACGAGAGCGGGACCACCGGGACCCGCGAGAGCGGGACGGAATCGCTCCGCGACATCGCCCGCAGAATGGCCGCGGACGAGAAAGAGCAAGGGGAGCTCTTCAAGTACTTTCACTACGTGCTGACGCGGTTCACGCAGCCCGAGGAACTGCTGGGGCCCATCGAGATCAACCTGCTCCGGCGCGGAAAGCTGGTGCGCGTGAACGCCGGGTTCCTCACGGGGGCAGGCGTGTACGCGGCGTTCCTGGACGAGATATTCAAGGCGTCGAGCGCGATTCTGAACGCGCTCTTGACACTGTCGCAGGAACGGCTGTTCTTCAACTGGGGCGGCATGCGCAAGGCGAATCTGGTCACCCTGATCGGCGCCTCCAATGAACTGCCAGGGGGATTCGGCACGGGGCACGCCGGGATCGGTACCAGCGGGGAAGACTTTCAGTCGCTGCACGCTTTCCTCGACCGCTTTCCCATTCGCATCCAGATCCCGTCCCTCGAGCTGGGGGCGGAGTCACCAGGGGAGACGCTGGTGGCCAAGGCTCTCGACAGGGCCGTGGCCCGCGAGGCGCACCGGCTGGCGGGACATCGAGAGAGCGGCCCGGCGTCTCCGGCCTGCATCAACGACGTGCTGATCCTCGGCTGGGCCTGCCTCCAGCAGGCGGGGGGCATCGGAGAGACGCCGTTCGCGGATCGGGACCTCGCCAATTTCCGACTCCGTTTCCTGAGATGCGCCCACAACCTGTGGGGCCCCGGTACCAAACAGGGCGCCGTGCCGACCTGGACGCTGTCTCCCCGAAAGCTGAAGGCGCTGTACAAGATCGCGCTTTGCCACGCCATGGTGACCGGGGCCGAGGAGCTCGCATCGAGTGGCGGACCGGTGAGCTTGCGCGGTCGGTCCCTCCGCGTCTTCGAGTTGATCGGGGATTCGCCGGGCGTGCGCAACGAGCTGAGTCAACAGTCGCGGGCGGGATCGTGACGGCCGAGTTCGAACCCGCGCGTGCCGCCTGCACCGTGACCGACCCTCGCGGCGACGGCAAGCTGCTTGCCCGCCAGGCCTTTCGGCTGGGGCGTCGCCTAGCGCGGCTGGGGGGAGTTCCGTCCCTGCCCCTGCTGCTCGACTTCGTCGCGTTGGTTCAGAAGCCGGCGTGCCTTTCGTCCCGAACGCCCCCCGACCATCGCACGTACCTGGCGGAGTTGACCACGGCAGTCGAAGCGGTCCGCGTGGCCCTGGCCCTCGACGCCGACGAGAAGAACAGCCGGCCGGACGAGGGCGATGATCTCGAGCGCGATCTACTGCCCTTCGTGGCGGCAGGAATCGATCGCGATCCAGCGGGGGCCGCCCCATCCCCTGACTTCGTGAACGCCGCGTGCGCGTACGTCAGCCTTGAATCGCGGCTGGTGGAAACGGCCGGAGCTTGGAAGGGAGGGGCCCGCTCCCGCGGCGATGGCGTTCTGGCGCGCGACGTCGCCTGGTTGCAACGCCTCAATCGTGCGCTGGCGCCCGACGGCGCCGGGGCGGCCGCACAGGTTCTGGCCGTCCGCAGTCGATTCTCCGCCGGAGCGCAAGCGTCGTTCGCCGCCACGGCGGCCGAGCGGCTGGATCCGCGCGCCGTGAGGCTCTTCGTCACGGCGGGTCCCCGACGGGGACTGAACCCCGTCGACGGCCGGATGGTCAGGCGCCACGACATCGCCGTTCGCGCCAGCAACCCGGTGTGGGACGCCACCCAGGAACAAGATCCCCATTTCGGCGCCATCGCCCTGTCCACCCTGTTGCTGGACGAGGAAGGTGATCGGCGGATCGTCGAGGGCGGAGGACCGAAGATCGGCAACCCCTGGAGCGTTGCCGGCCTGCAAGCCGCCGAGCTCACCCTCGCCTGGCGTGCCCTGGCGGACGGGGGCTCCGAATCTCGCTCCGGCCTGCAGGCGTTCATGGCTCTTCTGCTCGACGATCTGCGGTTCGTGCTCTGGAACCTGCCGATCACGTTCTCACTGCAAAGACTCGATCGTCACGGACTGGTTTCGGCCCACGCCGGCCGGCGCCACCATGGATTTCAGTCCCTCGACAAGGGGACTGGGCGCCACCTGCCCACGCCTGCCGCGACACAGCTGCTGTTCAGCCGTCCCACGGCGCTCCCCCTGCTGGACTGGGGGCCCGCGCCTGGTCACGACCTGCGCGACAACTCCGAGCTGCCTCGTCGCTGGCGGGCGGTACTCTTGCGGAACCAGCGCAAGCGCCCGGCCCGTGTCCCGCAGCTGCGTCTCGCGGTTGCGGCGGAGTTGCTTGCCGGCGACGGCGAACCGTCGAGTGGGCAGGTGCCGTTCCCTGCGGAGGCGAGGGTTCGGCTCGGGTTCCGGCCCGGCACGAAGGGTGGCCTGGGACTTGAGCTAGTGACCTCGGACCTGATCGTCACGCCGGCGGCGGCCGCCGCCACGCCTGGTGCGGCCGACGACGTCTGGTTGGCGGAGCTTCGCTCGCGCATCGTGGGTCACGTGCTCTCCCACTTCGGGGTTCCCCGGGAGCTGACCCATGCCGTCGCCTAGAAAGCCTCGAACAGTCGAGGCCTTGTTTGTGGACCTCTTGAAGCACGGCCAACCCATTCCCGAACACGTCTTCGAGTCGAGCGAAGGGTGGTCCGTGGAGCCCCCCGCCCCGGCCAGCGGCGCCACGGCCGTGAAATTCACCTCTCACGCCGCGTTCGGGCAATGCCTGGTTGACGAAAGGTCACGACGCCGCGATCCGCGCTCGCAGGAGGCGCCGCTCGCGGGACTGCTGGCGGGCGACCAGCTCTGGTACGTCGTGTGGGCGCCGACCGAGACCGAGCAAGGCGAACTGATCCGGCAGGCGCTGAACCTGCGCGTGCCCAATGTGGAGGCGTGCTGGACCCTGACCAACGGCAGCAAGGCCGTCTACCTGCGCCTCGCCTTCCTCGATGCGCCGTGGGGGATGCTGGAGGACTATGCTCCCCTGGTCTTCTGGGGACCGTTTCGCTCGTCTGCCGCGAAGGAGGGGCCCGAGTTCTACTGCCAATGGCCTTACCAGCCGGGGCTTTCCGCTGACCTATCGGCGCGCGTGCTCGGGGCCCTGCCGCTCCCCGCCAGAGTCGGTGCTGTGTTTCTGGGGCGCCAAGCCTGCCGCGCGGTCACTGTCGGCGCACGAGGGAAGGTCCTCTGGCGCAGCATCTTCCACGATGCGCGATGGAAAGCATCCATCGCCGCTACCGCGGACGCCCTGCCACGGCGGACCGCCGGCGCCGCGCTCTCGGTGACACACGTCCACTCCCCTACCCCCCCGGATCTCGAGGTGGAGCTCCGGCTGTCGAGCCGCGCTCCGCGGGATTCCATCACTTGCGAGCGGCTGCAACTGGCGGAAGAGATCGAGGTCCGGGTGCAGACCCTGGAAGCGATGAACGAGGTGACGGGGACGAAGACGCGTGCCCCTTTCATCCGCGAGCCACTGTTCTTCTTCGACGCCAGCGAGCCGGGCCTTCCCGAGCCGTTGCGCCGCTTGCTGGTCGAGTGGTCTGATCAGAAGGAGGCGCTGGGCTCCGTCTACTACCGTCACTTGCGCACGGTGCTGCCCTATGGGGAGGGGCCAGCCCGCGACTATCACGTCGTCACCACCGGCGCCGCCATCGGAGCCGCATCGGGTGAACAGGGCCAGGACGTGGCGGCCTGGTTGCGGCGCTACGTGCCCGACAGCCGCGGCGCCGTCTTCGAGCTGATGCCCGAGTGGCAACCGAGGATGCGGCTGTTCGCATCGGCCGGCGACTGGCTCGGCTTCTATCCGGAGGTTCGACCGGGCGGGGTCCTGGAAGACAAGCTGGGTGCGACCCTGCTTCCCGACGTGCCCGCCGACGAGCGACAGCACCACCTGGTCGTCCTCGGGGGCAGGTCCGATCGACCGGTCAGCGCCGTTCACTTTCCCATCGGCCGCCCCGGCGAGGGCGCGCGCGCGTTCGCTCCCATCGCCGACACGTTGACCTGGCGCTTCGCCGTTGAAGCGGTGCCCGCCAAAGAGGCGTCGGACGTGCTCCAGCCTTGGCTCGACCACGTCGAGCGCGTGTGGCGCGCGGGGTTGGAAGACACGATGGCCGCGTGGCTGAAGATCGATGCAGCGGGATTGCAAGACGAGCTGACCGCGGCGGAGCAACGCCTGAAGGGCCTCCGGGTCCGTCTCGAGAGCGTGCGGCGGCTCATCAACCGGCTGGATCGTCTCTCGTTTGAAGGCAGCCTGACAGCGCTGCGCGGAATCCTTGACCAGATTCGCCACCGCTCACGGGTGATCCGGGCGCGAACGCGCCGGATCTTCGGAGGCAAACCCCCAGCGGAGCTGGCTCCTTACGATCGCGAGCGCATCCAGTTGCTGCGCAACGAGGTCCGAGACTTTCCCAAGGGTGACCGATGACCTTCGCGGCGACCTCCGCGAAGCTGACCGCCGACCTCGACGAGAAGCTCACCTCGATCGAGACGGACGCCGACCAGACCGAGCGGGCCTTCGAGGAGCAACGAATACGCCTGGACGAGGATATTCGGGACGTTCCCGGGATCCTAGCCGAGACCGCGCGCTTGGTCGCTGACCGCCGCGACATCTTGCCACCGCTGTCGGTCCGACGCGGCCTGTGGTGGCGAATCAGCAGAATGATTCGTCGATCGGCCTGAGACGGGACCTCGCGATGAGATTGGTGGAGCGGTGGCAGAGCGCCGGGCACGTGAGAAAGGTGGTGGTGCTCCTGGGAGTCGGGCTCCTACTGTTGCACGCCAGCTCACAAGTCGCGGTGGCGTTCGAGGGCCTCGCGTTGCATTTCACCTGGCCGCTGCTCCTTCTGACGGCGACCGGGATCGCGATGGCCACCGTCTGGAAGCGCTACATCAAGGAGGGGCAATCCCTGTACGTTCCTTGGACCACCGGCGTGGGCGCGACGATGGTCGCCGTGCAGGTCGCCATCCTCAGCGCCCGCTGGGCGGCAGATTGGTCCTTGGGGAAGAGTCTGTTCGCCGTGGCGGCGGATTCGGTCCTGGGCGCGGTGCTGGCCGTTGCGGTCATCGCCGGGACGGGCTGCTGGAAGCGCTGGACTGAGGAGATCACCGAACGGGTGGCGCGGGACGTGGACAACGAGCGGCTCGACCGATTCCGGCGCCGCGGGTGGTCTCCGCATCTGTTCCACGTTCTGGATCACCTGTACCGCACACGCCGCGATCACGTCCTGCGAACGCAGGCGCCCTACGACGGCAAACTGGTGCGTGACTTCGAACTGGCGGCGCGCGCATTGTGGGCCTACGCTGGCCGCGATCGCCCTCGCGACATCGTCGGCCCCGCCTTTGATCCCCTGCCGCTCTTCCGCGAACGCGCCGCGATCTGCGGCGCCCACGCCCAAGGATCTCACGCAATCCTCGTCGAGTTGCTGGATGAATCAGGACTGCGCGAACTGGTCGCCGCACTCGGCAGAGGGGGTGCGTCTTCGGAGGACCACTGGATGGCGCAGCTCATCGAGAACAGCCATCAGATCCCCGATCTGTTGGCGGTGTGTGCTGCGGTGGAACGACCGCTCAACAGCGGCGCCACCGATCTCGAAAGCCAGCCCCGCTGGTTGCGGCTGGTGGCCTGGCAAGCGCTGGCGCCGGCCGGCGTACCGCAGGAAGCCCGACTCGACGTCCTTCTCCGTTGCGGGACCCCCGATCCGTCGGATCCCGATGGACCTTGGCCGATTCTCGAGGCCGAGGCGACAACCTCGTGGGCCAAGGCTCTTTTGTTCGCGGCGAGAAGGCGCCTCCGCGGAACGATCGGCGGCGACGTCCTAGGACAAAACTGGCGGGCCATGATCGCGCTCGGCATCGGCCACGGCGCTTCCACCGGGGCGCAAAGGAGACAGGACTCCGCCGAGGACTTCGGACGCGGTCTATACCTCGACAGCTTGCCCATCTCCGAGGATTCCGGTGCTGACGCGCCGAGTCCCGACGACAGCGTGTTCGGATGGCCGCACCCATACCTCTGGCTGTCTCACGGCTTCCAGCGCGCCTGCGTCGCCAGCGCGATCCTGTTCGCAACGTATGGCGCGGCCATTCTTCTGGCGGTGAATCCCTGGCTCCTGCCGCCGAAGGCGCGCTGGAACATCGTTGATCACATATCCGACACGCGCTGGGTGGGTGACTACTCGAAGACCACCTTCTCCGCGCTGGCCCAGACGGCCGGGTCACTCGGCGGCGCCACCAGTGGCGGAGTGTCGATCATCGACAAGAAAAGCCGCGCACCACATTTCCTCGCGACCCACACGGCCGCGATCGACATCACTGCCCACGATCGCCGATTTCTGGCGTTGCTGGCCGACCAGTCGATCGTGGCGATCGAGGCCGCCCCCCCGTACCTTGCCCTCGGCGCGACCACCTGGCTCCCCGCGCCGCGACAGCCGATCTGGCCGGCGCCGGCATGGGCGCGGGGAGCACCCTCGCCCGCTGCCGTCCTCGCGTTGGACATCGAAGCCGGGGGGAACCTGCTCCTCGCGATCCGTGATCGCGGAGTGGCCCGCTACCAGCGACGGGCGGACGTGTGGACCCGTGAATGGCTCGTGGGGCCACTCAGCGCGATTCCGCTCGATCGGGCCTTCTTCACCAAAGACGGCGCGTGGTTGACCTACGCGAGCGGCGGCGCGGGGAGGGTGGCGTTCTCGCGACGTGCCGATCTGTCCCCCGTCGCTGCGCGCGCGCTGTCGGCCGAAACCCCGATCACGCGGCTCGAGGGCGGCGACGATTGGGCGTCGGCGATTGCAGGTGACGGATCGGCGTACCTGTTTCGGCGCGAAGGTGGTGGCGACGGCGCCTGGATGGGTCCGTTCTTTCGCCACCAGAAGACCGAACGCCAGCTGAAGTCGATTGATGACATCCGCGTCGCCCGCGTCCAGGACGGTGTCGGTTGGTTCGGTACGCCGGAGGGCGCCTTCTGCTACGACCCGCTCGATCGCAACCTGGAAGGTTGTGGGGGCGGCAATGCCGTGGTCGCCATCGAGCCGGTGACATCCTCGGCAAACGCTCCCGCTCCGCGCGCGCTCTTCGCCACCGCCGCCGGTCTGAGCATGATCGAACGCCCGAAGTTCAACCAGCCGTTCCGCGAGCGGATGATCGACGCTGGTCCGGTACGGGATCTGAGCGTTAGCCCCGATACGACGTTGGCCGTGTTCACCCGGAGCTGGGACGATCTCGTCGAGGTTCGCACGGCAGCGGCCCCATACTTCTCGGGTTCGGTTCAGGTTCTTCGCCCGCACAAAGACGGCGGCTGGAAGGTGCCGAGTGACACCCTCGAGCTCGTCGATCTGCTTCGGCTGGGGGCGGAAACGTTGTTCCTGACCTCCTCCGGCGCGTTTCTGTACGATTCCGAGCTCCACACCTATACCGACGCGTCCACTCTGGGAGGGAAAACACGCGCAGCGAACACGATCGTCGGACGACGCTTCGAGCCGCTCCATGACCGCCAGGGAATGCTGACCCTTGCCGACAAGAAGCCGGTCGTCTGGGAAACGGCACCTCCGGGATGGCGTCAATTGGATCCGGGTGGCGTGACCCACCCGACCCGCTTGGCCATCGCCAAGGAGCGGACGTTCGCGGTCGATAGCTCCGGGGCCATCGATCAATACGACGCCGACAAGACCGCCGGGAGGATCACCATCCATGCCGGCCGGCAGGCCGCCGCCGCACAACGTTCGGTGTCGACGCGCGACTTCCTGGGGGACTTGACTGGCGCCTCCGGCGATTCCTGGCGGGCGGCCTTCCTCGTGGGCGACAAGCTGGTCGGGTACGACAGCTCGACGGGAGGCCTCGATCAAGTCGCGATTGGCAACACCCTCGACGAACACACGCTGGTGCAGGTGCGTCTGGCCGCGACGGCCGACGACACCGTACTGCGCGATCGTAAGGGGACGCTGCGAGATCTGAACGGAACGGCGATCTTCGGCGGCGAGACGTTGCGGTCGTCACCATCGTCTGTGAAGGCCCTGGCCGTCGATCCCGAGGGGACCGTCTGGCTGGGAGACGCGAACGGCAGGGTATCCCGCTACGACTTCGCGCGCGGCAGCTGGGTCTCGGCATCGATCGGACCGGCGTCCGCGACCGTCACGGAGTTGGAGGCCGCCTCCGTTGGACTGGTGGCACGCCTGTCAGACCACCGGGTGATGGTGCGCGGCAAGTACGGGTGGCAGAGCCGACCGGAATGGAGTGCCTTTGCCGACGGCAGTGGCGATCAGGCCTGGGCGGTGATCGGACATGGCGTGGCCGACGTGGGGACAGGCCGGTCCAGGCGTCCGTCTTTCGCGGGGCACGTCGGCATGCACGACTTCGTCCGTCGGGCGCGGTACGCGTGGGCCATCAGGAACGAGCAGGTGGTGTTCATCGATCCGGACGGTGCCGTGGGAATCTACGACGCTCAGGCGTCCAGCTGGGACCGCCATTGGCCCGGCGACCTCGCGAACGCCCGAGGATTTGCCCGCGTGGACGGCGGTCTTCTCGTCCTGACGTCGTCCGCCGTCGTGAGCCTGACCGAGCGCCCGAAGACGACCCAGCTGGCGACCTTCCCACCGGACGCCGAGGTCGTGGCCGCCGCCGATGGCAAGGAGATTCGACTCGCGGTCTCCAGCAAGGGCGAGACCGTGGTCCACCGCTTCGTTCCCCCGGCGACGCCCCTGACCGCGCCGGCGGCCAAGACGGCGACGGCGACGACAGCCTGGACGGTCGTCAGCACCCGTCGGGGCGACGGGTCCATGCCTGTGGGATTCGACGCCGAGCGGGTGCGGTTTGCCCACCTGCTCGGCGAATGGATCGTCGCCGGCGACGACCGCGGCACATTGGCGGCCTACCTGCCGTCGCGCGGGTATTGGCGCTCCCTGCGGCTGGCTCCTCAACAGATCGAACGACCGACCGACATCGACGCCGTGGCGCCAACGGAAAGCGGCATCGAAGGATGGCGGCTTGACGGCGAGGCGCTGCTAGTCGCCGTCAAGGATCGACAAGTGTGGAAGATCGAGATACCCCGCAGACAGGGATCGGCAGGTGCTCCTACCGTTACGTTGGTCCGGGAGGACGGCGACTCGAAGCCGGCGTGGAACCGACTTGCCCCGGCGGTCTCGTTCGACAGCCCCGCGCTGGCGATCCGCCGCGTCGGCGAACGCTCGCGCTGGTTCATCCACACCAAGGCCGGTGAAGAGCCATTGATTCTGACGCCGCAGGGGTTCGCGCAAGATCGCCCCGGGAAGCTCGCCTTCACGACAGCGGGGGACCTGGTCACGACCGGCCAGGACGGAACGTGGACCCTCGTACCCGACGGCAAGGGGAACCTGTGGCCTCGGCGCACCAACGAAAAATGGTCGGTGGCGCCGGGCCCGTTCGGGCTGCAATCGTCCGTCGAACTGCCCGTCGGCCCGCGAAAGCTGGTGTTCGCCACCGACGCACAGGGCCAGCTCACAGAACGGTGGACGCGCGATGCCGAACCCGTCTGGGGCGAGTGCGGCGCCCTGGCCCTGGATTGCATCGAAGACGTGGCGGTGTCGGACGGCGACATGCTGCTCGCCACCGAAGCGGGCCTGATCGTGCGTCCAGCCGGCGGCTCCGGCGTCAAGGCGGTGTACCCGGCCTTGAAGCACGTGACGTTTCGCCGGACCGTCGGTCCCCGGCGTCTGCTCCTGCAACCACCCGACGCAACCCTGCTGGAGTGGCGATCGGACGGCGCTGTGCGCGGCGGAACGCCGTGGATCGCGTTGGACCGCGAGCCGACAATCGAGGTGAAGGGCGGGAACCGGGCGTGGGTCCTGGCTCCCAACACCACGACCGCGAAGCGCATCACGGTTCGAGATGCCGATGGAGCGACGCTCGAATGGTTGAAGGAGGGGGACGGATACCGCCTTCAGGGGGATCGCGCTACGTGGATTGGCAGATCCGACGTTGGCGAGTTGACGATCACCACCGACGCCGGGCGGTTCGGCTTCTCACGGAAGGACGGTCGCTCGGTGTCACCGCCCAGCAACCGGCAGGACGACCGGCCGGTCGACATCGACAACGCGGCCATCCAGGTCCGTTACCGGCACGGTCGGGTCTCTCTGACGCCCACCGACGGACCGAACCAGCCGATCTTCGAAGACGGCCGATTCTATTTCGACGCCAGCACCTCGCTCTGCGGAACGCGCGACGCACTCTACGTCCTGGCCGGCGAGCGCGGAATCTTCGTTCGCGATCCCACGGCGCTGGGAAGCCTCCGCCGGCGCATCCCTCTGCCACCCGATGTCCACGCGACGTTCGACCTGACGTGCGAGAACGGCGAGGTCGAGCTCTTGCCGCGCGGCGATGGACGGCGCCGCTGGCGGCTGTCTCAGAAGGACAAGGACGACCCCGCCTGGCAGAGCCTTCCGGAGAGGAAGCCCGAGAAGCTCGAGAGCGCCGGAGCCGTCGAGTGGTGGCGGATGCCGGACGGCAGGGTGCAGGTGCGCCGGCGGCACGGCACGGACAACCTCCTTCGCTGGTGGCACCGGGATCGGTTCGTCTGGGACGCGGCCCTTGGTGCCGTGGCCCTGGATGCCAAACACGTCCTCCTCGCCACGCCGGGGGGAATCGTCTTTTCCGCCGCCCAAGCGTCCGGTGGGTTCGTGGATCAACGGCTCTACCCGGCGGCAAAGCTGGAACGAATCGTGGTGACGCGCGATGGGGGAATTCCCAACGGGGCGGCAGCGTGGGGCGAACGCGGTCGCTTCCGCATCACGCCGGGCCCCCAGGGGCCCGAAGCGGCGCCCGCCGATCCCGATCGCACGTCGATCGAACGAGCGGTTGCGGTCCTGGGACCATCGCCGGCCGGGTCCGCGGACGGGGAGCTCACGATCTTCCAGCGCTGGCGGGCGGCCGACCCGGCCCCCCGGGGTAGAGACGTCGCGTTCGAATCTGAATTGACGACGATACCCAAACAGCGACTGCTCTCCGACGGTCAGTTCTTTTTCGACCGCGCGGGGGCAGCGGTGCCGGCCGGTGGAGATTGGATCGTGTTCGCACCTGCCGCCGGCGATCAGAATGCCGGCCTCCGGGCCCTCTATCGCGTGGGGCGCGACGAACGGCGGAAGAGCCCGAGGCTACGCCTCATGGCGACGGACTACGATCGATCGGAGACCGCCTTCGACGCTCTCTTGCCCCATGGGGGTGGGTTTGCCGGCACCACCGTCGTCGACGGCGTGCGGACTGCGTGGACCGGCGGGTGGACCTCGGGACGGTTCTCCTGCTGCGAACCGGCCGGATCGGAGGTGTTGGACCGGTTCCGTACCGGCAGCCGGGCGACATTTAACGCCCCCGACCTCACCCTGACGGTCGACGGTCCGAGCTATCGGGGTGGCGGCAAGGCGCAGCCGGTTCTCGAGGTGAAGCCGCCCGAGTTCCCCCTGCTGGTGGAGGCGACCGTGGGCCGTTCCGGTCTGGCATTTTCCTTCGACGTCGCCCGTTCCATCGCTTTCGACTCGACCGGAAAGGGCCTTGGCGTGGCCACCGCCGCGGGCGTGGTGGTGGTTTCGGCCGGCGAATCTCGGTTGGGTTTGATCGACGCAAGTTCGGACTTTTTGGTTGGGCCGGCGCCGGCCAACGTGTCGGTGCCGCTCGATAGACTGCAGATCACCAGGCTCCGCGCGCACCGCGGAGGGTTTTGCGCGCGCGGGGAATTCGGAAACCGGCTACTGACCACGGGCTCGGCCGGGCTCGCCTGGTCCCAGACGACAGCGCCGTGTCCGTCGTCCGAATGGACGGAAGTGCGCGCGGCCCACCTGGGCGATGGACGAATCCAGGTCCGCTCGGAGATCTTCGCAGTCAGCAACGACGCCTTCGGCATCGGTCGTCGGCGGCTGGAGCCCGCCGTGGAGGTGTTGACCGAGGGTGGCGACCGCGGCGCCGTGTGGATGGCGACCGCGCACAGCGGCCTTTTCCGCATCGCACCCTGACCGCGCGGGTCCCGAACCCGAACGACGCTGAGGTCGCTCGCGTAGCGGCTGAGCGCTCGAACATCTGCTCGGCGGGGACGATGCGGATCGAATCGGCGGTCAGCGACAGTGGCTCCCGCTCGATCTTCTTGTCCTCGGCCACGATCTCGGGCGGCGTGTCCTTGGTGTCGTAGGTGATGAGCGTCGGCCAGCGCTCGAGCAAGTGGGTGCGCAGCTCTTGAGCCTTGTCGCCACGATAGCGACGGAGAGAGTTGTCCATCTGCAGGTACCCGCGGATGACCCGATCGACGTCTGCCTTCTTCATCTTCGGGAGGCGGGCCTTCAGTTCTCTCACCAGATCCTTCCCCATCAGCTTGGCGTCGATGGCGTAGCCGAGACGCCGCGACAGGTCCTGCGTCCAGGTCGCAGTAGTTCAAACCTCACGGGTTCTCCCTCGCGAAGAAGGCGGTCGCTTTTTTTCAAAATTTCTCGCTCCATTCGTAGCTGCTTATTTTCCCGACGGAGATTCGCCAGTTCCTGCCGCTCTAGGGTGGTCAGAAAGCCAGGGGGACCTTCCCCCGCGTCTACCTTCGCCCGCTCCACCCAGTTCCGCACCGCCGATTCCGTCAGCCCAAGATCACGTGACAGCAGGCCGATGCTCTTGCTGTTGCCGCGCAGGTTGGTTGATGGGTTCGCGCGCCGGCTGTGTGATGGCGTCACTCGGCGAAGTTCCTGGGTGGCGGCGGCGTAAGGCACGGGGTGCAGGCGCGGTTGCGTATTCCGGCGGCACCTGGGCGCCGATTCCGGAAACACCTGGGCAGGGATTCCGGTCTAACGTGGGCGCATATTCCGGCGGCACCTGGGCGCTGATTCCGGCGTAACGTGGGCGCATATTCCGGAGCACCTGGGCAGCGGCCCGGACGCTTCGGATCGGGCGCGACGACGAGCGTGTGGTGGGGCCTGTGCGTGAGGCGAGCCGATGGGCACCCTCGCGCGGATGGACCGACACACGCGTGAGCAACACCCGACCACGTGGGCACGGGGCATCGAGGCGGATCTGGGTCGGCCAGCGGGGCACCTTGCGCTCGATCTACCGACTCCGATGAGGTCGCCGTAACGTTTGAAGGTGGGGAGGTCTATTCGCTCTTACGTTGTCTACCACCACGAGAGTTCGCAATCGCCAGCAAGTCCGCTCGGGGAGCTGGCCCCGCCGCAAGAACGTCCAAGCCCGGCTGGGCTTCGCTGTGTTTCCCTGCTTCGGCTTTGGAAGGGTTAATGGCTCGTAAGTCAACGCTTGTCCATCTCGGGCCTTTCGGGCACGCTCGGGGTGCGGCTTTGGGTGCCGTCCTCGTCATGGCGGCCCTGGGGCAGGTGGGCTGCGCGGGTAGCCCGGCGGTGCCGGATGCCTCCGCTACGGCCGGACATGACCGATTCGACGGCGGTGACGCGGCGGTTGCGTCCGACACCGCGGTGGCCGCCCCCATTGCTCCGGACTCTTCTCAGCGGGTGACCGAAACAGCCCCTGATGGGGACTCAGCGGAGGACTCAGCGGTCTTCGATCTGCGCCCGGCCATTGAGGTACCTCCAGGCGAGAATGGTCTTCGACCGACGGCCGATGGTCCCGCGGATTCGGCCACCGTCGCGCCGCCGACTGATGGTCGCGACGAGGCCCCCGGAGCAGACACCGGGCGTGCGCGGGATGTGAGCGATGCCTCGACCCGCGGATCTGACGCTCCGTCTGGCCCGTCTGCTGATCTGCCATCGGCGTTGGATTCGTCCGGCGTCCCCGATTTGCTGAAATGGAAACCGCCGTCGTGGAATGGCACTCCCTACACGCCTCCCTACATGCCCCCTCCCCACAGCCCTCTTGTCGACGCGGTGAACTTGCCCCGGTTTCGTGGACGGGTTGATTATGCTGCCAGCTCTTTCAAGGTGGCAGCGGTTTCGTAGTGAACTGGGCTGACGAATCCGACCGTCGAATGGCGGCGCCGGCGGTTGTAGAAGACTTCGATGTACTCGA